>NZ_CP133842.1:2081943-2775924 GCF_031432995.1 Citricoccus sp. I39-566 | reverse complement strand
GCACACCGCTGATCACCAACTCGGACGGCACCAAGTTCGGCAAGTCCGAGGGCAACGCCATCTGGCTGGACGCCCAGATGTGCTCGGCCTTCACCTTCTACCAGTTCTGGCTCAACACCGCGGACGCGGACGTGATCGACCGGCTCAAGGTCTTCACGTTCCTGCACCGCGAGCAGATCGAGGCCCTCGCGGTGAAGGTCGCCGCCGAGCCGTTCCGGCGCGAGGCGCAGAAGACCCTCGCCTGGGAGGTCACCTCCCTGGTGCACGGCGAGGAGGCGACCCGCAAGGTCATCGACGCCTCCGCGGCCCTCTTCGGTCAGGGGGACCTGGCCTCCGTGGACGAGGGTACGCTCGCGGCCGCCACCGCGGAACTCCCGACGGCGGTCCCCGGCCTGGGTGCCGGCGGAGCCGTCGGGATCGTGGAGCTGCTGGTGGCCACCGGACTCTCGTCCTCCAACTCGGAGGCGCGCCGGACGGTCCAGGACGGCGGGGCCTCCGTGAACAACGTGAAGGTGTCGGACGCCGAGGCCGCCTTTGGCACCGGGCAGGCGTTGCACGGCAGGTACCTGCTGGTGCGCCGGGGCAAGAAGCACCTGGCGATGGTGGACCTGAGCGCGTGACGGACGGAAGGCGTGAGGGCGTGATCGCCCGGGAGACCTGCCTCACAGTTCCCGGGCGGTGGCGCCCACGGGGGGCCGAGAACCCCGGAAACACGCGGAACCACGGGGATCTCGGGCGGGCCGCGGCGGGTTTTGCCAGCACGTGGATCCGTGTGTATAGTTCTTCAAGTCGCCAGCCGCGAAAGCGGGAAATCGGCGGTCAACCCCGAACTGAAATGCAGGCCTAGACTACTGCGCCCTCAACGGTGTAATGTCAGTGGCCCGCATGAGGTGCGGAACATGTAGCGAAGATGTGATTGAACCCCTGTGTGGTCATCACTTATTCCTAGATGGAAATAACTCAAGAGCTGATGATTTCCAGAACAAAAAATCGCCGGAAACGCCGATTTGACGAGATGGGAACAAGGTTCTAAGCTAGAAAAGTTGCTTCGGAGCAACAAGCCAGTCGCTGAAGCGGCGGCGTGGAGAGCCGGAGTAGTGAACGGGACTTCAGTTCTAGCCCAGAGAATCGCCGGAAACGCCGATTTGACGGGAGGGAAACGAAGAACTAAGCTTGAAAAGCCGCAGATGGGAAAAGCAAAGATTTCCCCGGTTTGACCGGATTCTTTGTGAGTAGTCATCATGTGCCTGTTGTTTGAGAACTCAATAGTGTGCCAAGTTTGTTGATGCCAATTTTTTGATTGGTTATAGCTGCCGGCGTGCACCCCGTGTGTGCTGGTGGTTTTGCCATGGATTGAATGATGGCTGGCCTGGTTTTCCGCTGGGTTGGTTGTTGTTTCTTTTGTAAGTTTTTACGGAGAGTTTGATCCTGGCTCAGGATGAACGCTGGCGGCGTGCTTAACACATGCAAGTCGAACGCTGAAGCTCCAGCTTGCTGGGGTGGATGAGTGGCGAACGGGTGAGTAACACGTGAGTAACCTTCCCTTGACTCTGGGATAAGCCCGGGAAACTGGGTCTAATACCGGATACGACCTCCTGCCGCATGGTATGGGGGTGGAAAGATTTATCGGTCTTGGATGGACTCGCGGCCTATCAGCTTGTTGGTGAGGTAATGGCTCACCAAGGCGACGACGGGTAGCCGGCCTGAGAGGGTGACCGGCCACACTGGGACTGAGACACGGCCCAGACTCCTACGGGAGGCAGCAGTGGGGAATATTGCACAATGGGCGCAAGCCTGATGCAGCGACGCCGCGTGAGGGATGACGGCCTTCGGGTTGTAAACCTCTTTCAGTAGGGAAGAAGCGAAAGTGACGGTACCTGCAGAAGAAGCGCCGGCTAACTACGTGCCAGCAGCCGCGGTAATACGTAGGGCGCGAGCGTTATCCGGAATTATTGGGCGTAAAGAGCTCGTAGGCGGTTTGTCGCGTCTGCCGTGAAAGTCCGGGGCTTAACCCCGGATCTGCGGTGGGTACGGGCAGACTAGAGTGCAGTAGGGGAGACTGGAATTCCTGGTGTAGCGGTGAAATGCGCAGATATCAGGAGGAACACCGATGGCGAAGGCAGGTCTCTGGGCTGTTACTGACGCTGAGGAGCGAAAGCATGGGGAGCGAACAGGATTAGATACCCTGGTAGTCCATGCCGTAAACGTTGGGCACTAGGTGTGGGGGACATTCCACGTTTTCCGCGCCGCAGCTAACGCATTAAGTGCCCCGCCTGGGGAGTACGGCCGCAAGGCTAAAACTCAAAGGAATTGACGGGGGCCCGCACAAGCGGCGGAGCATGCGGATTAATTCGATGCAACGCGAAGAACCTTACCAAGGCTTGACATGTTCCCGACCGGGCCAGAGATGGTCTTTCCCCTTTGGGGCGGGTTCACAGGTGGTGCATGGTTGTCGTCAGCTCGTGTCGTGAGATGTTGGGTTAAGTCCCGCAACGAGCGCAACCCTCGTTCCATGTTGCCAGCGGGTTATGCCGGGGACTCATGGGAGACTGCCGGGGTCAACTCGGAGGAAGGTGGGGACGACGTCAAATCATCATGCCCCTTATGTCTTGGGCTTCACGCATGCTACAATGGCCGGTACAATGGGTTGCGATACTGTGAGGTGGAGCTAATCCCAAAAAGCCGGTCTCAGTTCGGATTGGGGTCTGCAACTCGACCCCATGAAGTCGGAGTCGCTAGTAATCGCAGATCAGCAACGCTGCGGTGAATACGTTCCCGGGCCTTGTACACACCGCCCGTCAAGTCACGAAAGTCGGTAACACCCGAAGCCGGTGGCCCAACCCTTGTGGGGGGAGCCGTCGAAGGTGGGACTGGCGATTGGGACTAAGTCGTAACAAGGTAGCCGTACCGGAAGGTGCGGCTGGATCACCTCCTTTCTAAGGAGCCCCTAGCCAAACAAGCCCCCGACCGTGGTGTTGGTGGGTGTTGTGGTTCAGGTGTAGTGCCCGTTGCGGCCCCGCGTGTGGGTCGGCGGGTTGCTCATGGGTGGAACATCAATGAATAGTGCCCTGGTCGTACCGGCTGGTGGTCTCGTAGTACTGCGCTAATGGAATGGGCGCTCTGGGTGTTGCCTGGGGTGTCGCGCCGGCGTGTGGAAGGGGAATCACTGGATCCGGAGGGATGGGGGTCTTGGCACACTGTTGGGTCCTGGGACAACAGGACCGGCCGCTTCCCGCGGCTCTGCTGCACGCTTTCGGGTGTGTGGTGGGGTGTGGAGGTGGTTGATCCGGGTGGATCTCCTTTGGGGGGTCTGGTCCTGGTTCCGGCCGCGCTGAAGCATCACGTGGGCGCTCTCCTTTGGGGGGGGTGTTGGTGGTGTGGGGGTGTGGTGCGGGTTGTTGTTTGGGAACTGCATAGTGGACGCGAGCATCTTATTTTTATTGTCATCGCATACTGCCCCCTGGTGGTGTGTGGTGGCGCCGAGAATGTAGTCATCTTTTGAATCCTGCCTCTTGGTCTTCGGATTGGGGGGTGGGTGCTCATTGAGGGCTTGGCCTTGTGTGGCTAAGTTTTTCAGGGCGCATGGTGGATGCCTTGGCAACAGGAGCCGATGAAGGACGTGGGAATCTGCGATAAGCCTGGGGGAGTCGATAACCGGACGTTGATCCCAGGATGTCCGAATGGGGAAACCCCGCACGACGTTGTTCGTGTGACCGCCGGTTGAACACATAGGCCGGTTGGAGGGAACGCAGGGAAGTGAAACATCTCAGTACCTGCAGGAAGAGAAAACAAAATGTGATTCCGTGAGTAGTGGCGAGCGAAAGCGGATGGGGCTAAACCGTTCACGCGTGATACCCGGCAGGGGTTGCGTGGTCGGGGTTGTGGGACTTTTCGTGATGGTTCTGCCGGACTGTCGTGGTGAGGTGCGGGTGTATAGGCGAACAGCTTTGGATGGCTGACCGTAGAGGGTGAGAGTCCCGTAGTTGTAATGCATTCCGCCGCTTAGAGAATGTTCCCGAGTAGCACGGGGCCCGAGAAATCCCGTGTGAATCTGCCAGGACCACCTGGTAAGCCTGAATACTACCTGTTGACCGATAGCGGATCAGTACCGTGAGGGAATGGTGAAAAGCACCCCGGGAGGGGAGTGAAATAGTACCTGAAACCATGTGCCTACAATCCGTCGGAGCCTGGCCTTCCTTTTGGGGGGGTGTGGGTGACGGCGTGCCTTTTGAAGAATGAGCCTGCGAGTTAGTGCTGTGTCGCGAGGTTAACCCGTGTGGGGAAGCCGTAGCGAAAGCGAGTCTGAATAGGGCGTTTGAGTGGCACGGTCTAGACCCGAAGCGGAGTGATCTACCCATGGCCAGGTTGAAGCGCGTGTAAGAGCGCGTGGAGGACCGAACCCACTTCAGTTGAAAATGGAGGGGATGAGCTGTGGGTAGGGGTGAAAGGCCAATCAAACTCCGTGATAGCTGGTTCTCCCCGAAATGCATTTAGGTGCAGCGTCACGTGTTTCTTCCCGGAGGTAGAGCTACTGGATGGCAGATGGGCCCTACAAGGTTACTGACGTCAGCCAAACTCCGAATGCCGGGAAGTCAGAGCGTGGCAGTGAGACCGTGGGGGATAAGCTTCATGGTCGAGAGGGAAACAGCCCAGACCACCGGTTAAGGCCCCTAAGCGTGTGCTAAGTGGGAAAGGATGTGGAGTTGCTGTGACAACCAGGAGGTTGGCTTAGAAGCAGCCACCCTTGAAAGAGTGCGTAATAGCTCACTGGTCAAGTGATTCCGCGCCGACAATGTAGCGGGGCTCAAGCACACCGCCGAAACCGTGGCAATCAGAAGTTTTTCTGGTTGGGTAGGGGAGCGTCGTGTACGAGGTGAAGCCAGGGCGGAAGCGTTGGTGGATTGTGCACGAGTGAGAATGCAGGCATGAGTAGCGAAAGACGGGTGAGAAACCCGTCCGCCGGATGACCAAGGGTTCCAGGGTCAAGCTAATCTGCCCTGGGTAAGTCGGGACCTAAGGCGAGGCCGACAGGCGTAGTCGATGGACAACGGGTTGATATTCCCGTACCGGCGAAGAACCGCCCCTGCTGAACCGGTGATACTAACCGCCCGAGCCTTCCTAGACACCCTTCGGGGTGCGTGGGAGGTAAGCGCGGGACCTGAACCGGCAAGGCAAGCGTATTAACAGGTGTGACGCAGGAAGGTAGCCGGGCCAGGCAATGGAAATGACCTGGTCCAAGGGCGTAGGGTGTCCGGTTGGTAAATCCGCCGGGCGTGAAGCCTGAGACCCGATAGGCCCCCACTAGGTGGGGGATCCGGTGATCCTATGCTGCCAAGAAAAGCATCGACGCGAGGTTCTAGCCGCCCGTACCCCAAACCGACACAGGTGGTCAGGTAGAGAATACTAAGGCGATCGAGAGAATCATGGTTAAGGAACTCGGCAAAATGCCCCCGTAACTTCGGGAGAAGGGGGGCCCCAACCTTGAAGGAACCACGCGTTCCGGAGGGGATCGGGGCCGCAGAGACCAGGGGGAAGCGACTGTTTATCAAAAACACAGGTCCGTGCGAAGTCGCAAGACGATGTATACGGACTGACTCCTGCCCGGTGCTGGAAGGTTAAGAGGACCTGTTAGCCGTAAGGCGAAGCGGAGAATTTAAGCCCCAGTAAACGGCGGTGGTAACTATAACCATCCTAAGGTAGCGAAATTCCTTGTCGGGTAAGTTCCGACCTGCACGAATGGAGTAACGACTTCCCCGCTGTCTCAACCGTGAACTCGGCGAAATTGCACTACGAGTAAAGATGCTCGTTACGCGCAGAAGGACGGAAAGACCCCGAGACCTTTACTATAGTTTGGTATTGGTGTTCGGTGTGGCTTGTGTAGGATAGGTGGGAGACGTTGAAGCTGGGACGCTAGTTCTGGTGGAGTCATCGTTGAAATACCACTCTGGTCACTCTGGACATCTAACTTCGGCCCGTGATCCGGGTCAGGGACAGTGCCTGATGGGTAGTTTAACTGGGGCGGTTGCCTCCCAAAATGTAACGGAGGCGCCCAAAGGTCCCCTCAGCCTGGTTGGCAATCAGGTGTCGAGTGCAAGTGCACAAGGGGGCTTGACTGTGAGAGAGGCATCTCGAGCAGGGACGAAAGTCGGGACTAGTGATCCGGCGGCACCTCGTGGAAGGGCCGTCGCTCAACGGATAAAAGGTACCTCGGGGATAACAGGCTGATCTTGCCCAAGAGTCCATATCGACGGCATGGTTTGGCACCTCGATGTCGGCTCGTCGCATCCTGGGGCTGGAGTAGGTCCCAAGGGTTGGGCTGTTCGCCCATTAAAGCGGTACGCGAGCTGGGTTCAGAACGTCGTGAGACAGTTCGGTCCCTATCCTCTGCGCGCGCAGGAAATTTGAGAAGGTCTGTCCTTAGTACGAGAGGACCGGGACGGACGAACCTCTGGTATGTCAGTTGTACCGCCAGGTGCACCGCTGATTAGCTACGTTCGGGACGGATAACCGCTGAAAGCATCTAAGCGGGAAGCCAGCTTCGAGATGAGATTTCCACACGGATTTTCCGTGGGAGGCCCCCAGCAGATCACTGGGTTGATAGGCCGGACGTGGAAGCAAGGACTAACGACTTGCGAAGCCGACCGGTACTAATAGGCCGATAACTTACACACACAACCAACACCCAACACCCCCCAACAAGGCGGTGCACGGGTTGGCCAGATGCGTAGCGTCCACTATGCGGTTGCGAAACAACAACCCCAAAAAACTGAACAGTGCAACAGTCAAGTTGTAACCACAGACTACCCACGACCGACACCCACCCCCAGCCAGTCTGAGGGGGAGGCATGGTGTCAACCGATGGGTGAAAGAGTTACGGCGGTCATAGCGTGGGGGAAACGCCCGGTCCCATTCCGAACCCGGAAGCTAAGGCCCACTGCGCCGATGGTACTGCATCCGGGAGGATGTGGGAGAGTAGGACGCCGCCGGACAACCATTGAGGGAAGGGCCCCGCACTGAACGTGCGGGGCCCTTCTTGTTTAAGGGACTCGATGCAGGGCTGGTGACAGTGCCCGCCTGACCCCGTCGTTTTCTGCAGGTCGGCTACGCTGGTGTGGCTGACGGGCGCTCGTGCCAGAGAGGTTCGTTGCGTCGTTGTCTCAACCATAGAGAGGATCTCCGGATGCCCGAGAACCAGGACCATTCCGGCTCGTCGGACCGACCGCGTCGCCAGAACGGCGGTCGCCCGGAGCGGGGTTCCGGCGACCGCTCACGCGGTGGCGCCCGCGGTGGTGGCTCGGCCTCCGAGCGGTCCGGACGGGGCGGTCGGAGCTCCTCGGGTGGTGGCCCGCGCCAGGAGCGCCTCGGGGCGCGCCACAACGGGGGACCACGCCGGGACGACCGGCCGGCGGTGCACAACCCCAGTGACCTGCGCAGCGCGAATCGGCCCGACCGCGCCAAGTCCCCGGAGATCGATGAGGACATCACCGGCAAGGAGCTGGACCGGGCGACGAGCCGCGAGCTGGACACCCTGGATGAGCGGAACCGCCCGTGGGTGGCCCGCCACCTTGTGATGGCCGGCCGCCTGTTGGACATCGATCCGCAGCTGGCCTTTGAGCACGCGCTGGCCGCGAGTCGACGGGGCGGACGTCTCGGTTGCGTCCGTGAGGCGGTGGGGCTGACCGCCTATGGCGCCGGTGAGTATGCTGAGGCGCTGCGCGAGTTCCGGACCTATCGCCGGATCACGGGGGACAACACCCATGTGCCGGAGATGGTGGACAGCGAGCGTGCCCTGGGCCGGCACGAGAAGGCCCTGGAGCTGGCGGGCGAGGTGGACCAGTCCAGCCTGGACCGGCCTGTCCGTGTGGAACTGGTCATGGTGCTCTCCGGAGTCCACCGGGATCTCGGCGACCTCGGCTCCGCGTTGGCCGTGCTGCAGATCCCCGAGCTGGACCGCAACCGTGGCTTCTCCTTCAGCCCGCGGCTGTTCCGCGCCTATGCCGACGCTCTGGAGGAGGCCGGCCGCCTCGAGGAGGCCTCGGCGTGGGAACGCCAGGCCGTCGTGGCGGAACGGGCGCTGGGAATCGGCGAATTCGAGGATCCGGAGATCGTGGACTTCGGTCTGGACGACGAGGTGGACAGCCCGAGGCAGGAGCGGCGGCCCCGCGCGCGTGACCTCGTGCCGCCGGCGCCCGCCCCGGAGGAGGACCAGGGGATGCCGGACGCCCTGGCCAAGGAGGACCTGAAGTCCATGGACACGGTGGAGGCCCCCGGCGGAGAGGATCCTGAGCCCGACGAGCAGGACCCCCGGGACCGCTGAGCCATGGCGCACCCGGTCTTCTACGGCGGTCATGACGCCGTCCTGTGCGACCTCGACGGGGTCGTCTACGCCGGCGACGAGGCCATCGACGGCGCGGTGCAGACCTTGCACGAGCTGGGCGGGCGCGGCATCCCGGTGGCCTACGTGACCAACAACGCCTCACGGTCCCCGCAGGAGGTGGCAGCGCATCTGCGGGGCTTCGGACTCGACGTCACCGCCGGGCAGGTCTTCGGCTCGGCTCCCGCCGGGGTGGCCCTGCTGAGCGACGTGTTGGCGGCCTCCGCTCCACGCGGCCCGGACCCCGGACGGCCGGCTGCCGTGCTGGTGGTGGGTTCGGACTTCCTGCGCGGTGAGGTGGAGCGCGCGGGCCACCGGGTCGTCGCCGGCGCCGCAGACCGACCGGACGCCGTGATCCAGGGATTCGATCCGGCCGTGTCCTGGGCGGACCTGGCCCAGGCCTCCTTCGCCATCCGCCGCGGCGCCGAGTGGATCGCCACGAACACCGACCTGACCATTCCCCGGGCCGAGGGGATCGCCCCCGGCAACGGCGCCCTGATCGAGGCGGTCTCGCGCGCCACGGGCACCCGGCCCCGTGCGGCCGGCAAGCCGGAGCCACTGCTGTTCCTCCGCGCGGCCGAGGCGCTCGGCGCCCGGAACCCCCTTGTGGTGGGGGACCGGCTGGACACGGACATCCTCGGCGGCAACCGGGCGGGATTCGACACCGCGCTCGTGCTGACCGGGGTGGACACCGAGGCCACGGCCGCGGAGGCCGCCCCGGAACAGTGCCCCACCTGGATCATCGACGCCCTGCCCGCCCTGAGGGGGGAACCACGGTGACCGGGCAAGCGAACGCCACCGGGACCGGTGATCCGGCCGCCGACGAGATCCTCCGCGGACTCCAGGGGCTCCAGGACGCGAGCCCCGAGGAGGAGATCGAGGCCTACCGGACGGCCCTGGACTCGCTGGCCCAGCTGCTGGAGCACCAGCCCCGGCTTCCGGGGCTCTCGTGAGCGGCGGCCAGGGCGCGGGACCCGCCAGCCGCCTCGACGTGGCCCTCGCCCGGCGCGGGCTGGCGCGTTCCCGCAGTGAGGCGGCGGGGCTCATCGCCGCCGGCGAGGTGACCGTCAACGGCACCACCGTGACCAAGTCCTCCGCCCGCTGCGCCCCGGGGGACCGGGTCGCCCTGCGTGACTCCGGCCCGCGGTACGTCTCCCGGGCCGGGCACAAGCTGGCCGGCGCGCTCGAGGTGTTCGCCGACGTCGTGCCCTCCGGGTTGCGGTGCCTGGACGCCGGGGCCTCCACCGGAGGTTTCACCGACGTCCTGCTCCGGGCCGGAGCCGAGCGGGTGCTGGCCGTGGACGTGGGCCATGACCAGCTCGTGGACGAGCTCCGGGCGGAGCCCCGCGTGGAGGTCCATGAGGGCTGCAACGTCCGGGACCTGGACGCCGAACACCTCGGTGGTCCGGTGGACCTGGTGGTGTCCGACCTCTCCTTCATCTCCCTGTGCCTGGTGCTCGGTCCGCTGGCCGGCGTCTGCCGGCCCGGGGCGGACCTGGTGCTGATGGTCAAGCCGCAGTTCGAGGTCGGTCGGCGGGCGCTGCCCAAGACCGGCGTGGTGGTGGACCCCGGTCAACGACGCCGGGCGGTCACCGGGGTGCTCGACGCCGCCGGAACCGCGGGGCTGCGACCACGCGGGATCGCCCGCTCGCCGTTGCCCGGCCAGGACGGCAACGTGGAGTTCTTCCTCTGGCTGGACCGTCCGGCGGACGCGGGGGAGGAGCTCGTGCCGGACGGGGAGGCCTGGCTGGACGGGCACACTGTGGACTGGGCCTGAACCGGCGGTGACGGTGGGTATCCTTGTGGCCATGCCCCGCAAAATCCTGGTCCTCGCCCACACCGGACGCGAGGACGCCATCCGGGCAGCCGTCCACACCTGCACCGAGTTGCAGGAGTCCGGGTTGGTGCCGGTCCTGCTGGGCAGCGACGTGGAGTCCATCCGTGAGGCCGTGCGGCTGGGCGTGGTGCCCCCGCTCCGATCGGCCCCGGAGACCCTCGGCGTGGACTGCCCGCTCTCCGAGGTCAGCCTCGGGGTGGTGCTCGGCGGTGACGGATCTGTGTTGCGCGCCGCGGAACTGGTGCGTGACTCCGGACTGCCGCTGCTGGCCGTCAACCTGGGCCACGTCGGCTTCCTGGCCGAATCCGAGCGGACCGACCTGAGCCGCACGGTGGAGGCCGTGGTGGCGCGGGACTACAGCGTCGAGGAACGGATGGCGATCGATGTCCGCGTGTTCCAGGGCGAGGAGCTCGTGGCCCGCACCTGGGCGCTGAACGAGGCCAGCGTGGAGAAGTCCAATCGTGAGCGGATGCTCGAGGTGGTCACCGCCGTGGACGGCAGCCCGATCTCCACCTACGGCTGTGACGGCGTGGTCATGGCGACCCCCACCGGGTCCACGGCCTATGCCTTCTCGGCGGGCGGGCCCGTGGTGTGGCCGGAGGTCCAGGCGATGCTCATGGTGCCGATCAGCGCCCACGCGCTCTTCGCCAAGCCGCTGGTCGTCTCCCCGGACTCCGTGCTCACGGTGGAGGTGCTGCCGCGCACCAACGAGCCGGGCGTGCTGTGGTGCGACGGGCGGCGGACCATTGACCTGCCCCTCGGCTCCCGCGTGGAGGTCACCCGCTCGCCGCAGCCGGTGCGCATCGCGCGGTTGTCCCGCACGCCGTTCACCGAGCGGCTGGTGCGCAAGTTCAATCTTCCCACCAAGGGCTGGCGCGGGCCCATCACCGCCCAGGACCGCGCCGAGGCCGCGGCGCGGGAGTCGCGCTCCGGGTCGCGTCGGCCGGCCGCGGATCCCTCCTCGGTCCGCGGCGTCTCCGTGGTGGAACCCCACCACCTGGCGCCGCGGCCGGGGGTGGTCCCGCCGGCCACCGCCGCGATGCCCGTGATCCCGCGAGACGCCCGAGAGGACGGTTCGCCGGAATGATCGAGTACCTGTCCATCCATGGCCTGGGCGTCATCGGTGATGCCACCGTGGAGCTGGATCCCGGCTTCACCGTGGTGACGGGCGAGACCGGCGCGGGCAAGACCATGGTGGTGACGGCCCTGAACCTGCTGCTCGGTGCCCGCGCAGATGCCGGGGCCGTCCGCCACGGCGCCTCCCGGGCCACCGTGGAGGCGGGGTTCCGGCTCGCCCCCGGCAACGCCGCCCTCGGACTGGCCGCGGAGGCCGGGGCGGTGCTGGACGACGACGCCGACACCGACGACGGGGCAGAGCCGGCGCTCGTGGTCACCCGGTCCGTGGGGGCCGCCGGGTCCTCGGGCCGGTCCCGGGCGTCCGCCGGGGGACGGGGTGTTCCCGTGGCCCTGCTGGGCGAGCTGGGCGAGCACCTCGTGGCTGTCCACGGCCAGACCGACCAGCTGCGGCTGAAGTCACCGGCCGCCCAGCGCCACGCCCTGGACTCCTTCGCCGGCACCGCCGTGGCCGAGGCCCTGACCGCCTACCGCCGGGACTACGAGGCGTGGAAGCAGTCCGCCGCGGAACTGGCGGAGATCACCACGCACGAGCAGGACCGTGCCCGCGAGGCCGAGAACCTGCAACGCTCACTCGAGGAGATCGACCACGCCGCGGTCGAGGCGGGGGAGGACGCGGCGGTCCGGGCGATGATCGAGCGGCTCGAGAACGTCGAGGAGCTCCGGGCCGCCTCCCTGGGGGCCCACGCGCACCTGGCCGGTGCAGATGCCGCGGAGACGGTGGAGATCCCCTCCGCCGAGGCCCTCATCGAGTCCGCCCGGCAGTCGCTGCTGGCGGCACCGGGCCAGGACGAGGACCTGTCCGGGATGGCCCGTCGCCTGGCTGAGGCTGGCATTCTGCTGGCGGACATCTCCGGTGACCTGGCCGGGTACGCGGCGCGGTTGGACGACGACGCCGGCGCCGACCTGGACACGGCGCAGTCCCGGCTGGCCGAGCTCACCCGCCTGATGCGTCTCTACGGGCCCGAGCTGGCCGACGTGATCGCCTGGGCCGAGACCCACCGGCCCCGGTTGGAGGAGCTCCAGGGGGACTCCGGGCGGATCGACGAGCTGACCGCCGAGGTGGCCCGGCTGGAGCAGCAGGTCCTGGCCGGGGCCGCCGAGCTGACCAGGTTGCGCGGCGAGGCCGCGCGGGAGCTCTCCGGACTGGTCAGTGAGGAGCTGCACGCCCTGTCCATGCCGGACGCCTCCTTCCACGCCACCGTCTCCACGGGTGGGGAGCCCGGCCCGCACGGGGCGGACGAGATCCGGCTGCTGCTCCAGCCGCACGCCGGAGCCGAACCCCGGCCCCTGGGCAAGGGGGCCTCCGGTGGCGAGCTGTCCCGCGTCATGCTGGCGCTGGAGGTGGTGCTGGCCGCCACCGACCCGGTCCCCACCTTCGTGTTCGACGAGGTCGACGCCGGGGTGGGCGGCGAGGCGGCCGTGCAGATCGGGCGCCGGCTCGCCCGGCTGGCGCGGCACGTGCAGGTGATCGTGGTGACCCACCTGCCCCAGGTGGCGGCGTTCGCCGACCGGCACGTGAAGGTGACCAAGGACTCGGACAGCGAGGCCGGCTTCACCACCTCGGACGTGGCCAGCCTGGACGGCGAGGACCGGGTCGGGGAGCTGGCCCGGATGCTCGCCGGACGGTCCGGCTCGGGAGCGGCACGGGACCACGCACGGGAGCTGCTCGAGGCCTCGCACGCCTGAACGGGTGCTACGATCGAACTCCGTGGTGCAAAGAACCTCTCGCTTCCAGAAATCGCCCAACGCAACCCGCCAGATCTTCGTGACCGGCGGCGTGGCCTCCTCGCTCGGGAAGGGCCTGACGGCATCGTCGCTGGGCCACCTGCTCCGGGCCCGGGGACTGTCCGTGACCATGCAGAAGCTGGACCCGTACCTGAACGTGGATCCCGGCACCATGAACCCCTTCCAGCACGGCGAGGTCTTCGTCACCGAGGACGGGGCGGAGACGGACCTGGACCTGGGCCACTATGAGCGGTTCCTGGACGAGGACCTCGACGGCCTGAACAACGTCACCACCGGTCAGGTCTACTCGACCGTCATCGAGAAGGAACGGCGCGGTGACTACCTGGGGGACACGGTCCAGGTCATCCCCCACATCACGGACGAGATCAAGCGGCGCATGCGCCTTCCCGCCACCTGGGGCGGGAGCTCGGACCAGCAGGATGCGCGGACCGCCGGCCGCACCGCGCCGGATGTCATCATCACCGAGATCGGCGGCACGGTTGGCGACATCGAGTCCCAGCCGTTCCTGGAGGCGGCCCGCCAGGTGCGCCAGGACATCGGCCGGGACAACGTCTTCTTCGTCCACGTCTCCCTGGTGCCCTACATCGGCCCCTCGCACGAGCTGAAGACCAAGCCCACCCAGCACTCCGTGGCGGCCCTGCGGTCCATCGGCATCCAGCCGGACGCCATCGTCATCCGGTCGGACCGCGAGGTACCCCAGGACGTCCGGGACAAGATCGCCCGGATGTGCGATGTGGACACGGACGCCGTCATCAACTGCGCCGACGCCCCCTCGATCTATGACATCCCGAAGATCATCCACGCCCAGGGCCTCGACGCCTACGTGGTGCAGGCGCTGGACCTGAAGTTCAAGGACGTCGACTTCTCCACGTGGGACCGCCTGATCGAGGTGGTCCACCACCCCGTCCACGAGGTGGAGATCGCGCTGGTGGGCAAGTACATCGACCTGCCGGACTCCTACCTGTCCGTGACCGAGGCCCTGCGGGCCGGGGGCTTCGGCAACGACGCCCGGGTGAGCCTGCGCTGGATCGCCTCGGACGAATGCGAGACCCCCCAGGGGGCCCGCAGCGCCCTGGACGGCGTGGACGCGATCTGCGTCCCGGGCGGCTTCGGCGTCCGGGGCCTGGACGGCAAGATCGGCGCCCTGCGCCACGCCCGTGAGAACGGCATCCCGACCCTCGGCCTGTGCCTGGGGCTGCAGACCATGGTCATGGAGTACGCCCGGAACGTGCTGGGCCTGGCGGATGCCTCCTCCACCGAGTTCGAGCCGGACACGGGGCACCCGGTGATCGCGACCATGGCGGAGCAGGAGCAGATCGTCGCCGGTGACGGCGACCTCGGCGGCACCATGCGCCTGGGGTCCTACCCGGCCACCCTGGTGGCCGGGTCCGTGGTGGCGGAGGCCTACGGCAGCACCGCGGTCACCGAGCGCCACCGCCATCGCTACGAGGTCAACAACGAGTACCGGGGCCAGCTCGAAGACGCGGGCCTGGTCATCTCCGGCACGTCCCCGGACGGCACGCTCGTGGAGTTCGTGGAGCTGCCGCGCCAGGACCACCCGTATTACGTCTCCACCCAGGCACACCCGGAGTTCAAGTCCCGCCCCACCGCCCCCCACCCCCTGTTCGCCGGACTGGTGGCCGCCGCCCTGGCGCGCCGGGCCGCCGTCGCGCCCACCCCATGACGCGCCGTCCTGGACCGCCCGTCACAGCGCCGGTCCCCTACACCGGGCACGACGGCGGCCCGGTCGCGGATGTGCCCGCCCCCCGCCCCGCGGTGCGGACCGAGACGGCGTTCTCCGGGGCGGTCTGGGACGTCACGCGCGAGTCCTTCCGGATGGCGCCGGATGACCCCGAGGTGCTGGTCCGGGAGCTCATCCGGCACCCCGGTGCGGTGGCGGTGGTGGCCCTGGACGGCCAGGACCGGGTCCGGCTGATCCGGCAGTACCGCCACCCCGTGGGGGAGGAGCTCTGGGAGATCCCCGCCGGCCTGCTGGACGTGCCCGGCGAGTCGCTCGTGGACGCCGCCCGGCGGGAACTGGCCGAGGAGGCCGACCTGCGGGCCGAGCGGTGGGAGGTGCTGGCCGACTTCTACACCACACCCGGTTCCTCCTCCGAGGGGATCCGCGTGTTCCTGGCCCGTGGGCTCTCCGAGGTCCCCGCCGCCGAACGCCACGAGCGCACCGGTGAGGAGGCCGGGATGCCCCTGGCCTGGGTCCCCCTCGAGGAGGCCGTGCAGGCGGTGCTCGCCGGCCGGCTGCGCAACCCCTCCCTCGTGGTGGGGCTGCTGGCCCTGGCCGCTCACCGGGGTCGGGACGACGCGGCGCTACGGCCGGCGGACGCACCCTGGCGCGGCCGTCCCCCGGTGGCATGAGCGCCGCCCCGAGCCCCGACGCGGCGGAGCCGACCCCCCGGACCCTCCGGCGCCCGGCCGAGGCCTACCTGGACCACCTCGCCGTGGAGCGGGGCATGTCCGTGAACACCCTGGCGGCATACCGCCGGGACGTGCACCGCTACCTGGGCTGGTTGGTGTCCCAGGGCGTGGGCGAGCCGCGGCAGGTCACCCGGCTTCATGTGACCGGCTTCCTCCAGGCCCTGGGGACCGGGGCGGACGGCGGACACCCGCTCGCGCCGCGATCCGCCGCCCGGACCATCGTGGCCGTGCGGGGGATGCACCGGTTCTGGACGCTGGAGCAGCTCACGGAGACGGACCCGGCCCAGGACGTCACCCCGCCGCGACCGGCCCAGGAACTGCCGAAGGCCATCCGGGTGGATCAGGTCACCGCCCTGCTGGAGGCCGTCCCCACGGACACGGCCCCCGGGCTGCGGGACCGGGCCCTGCTCGAGTTCCTCTATGCCACCGGGGCACGGATCTCCGAGGCCGTCGGCCTGGACGTGGACGACGTCATCGGGGCCGTCCGGGGTCCCGCCGACGGGCCTGGCCATGAGCGCGGGCCCGGGGGCACCGAGGCGGGCGGGCCGGGGGAGCCGGGGTCCGCCGTCGTGCGCCTGTTCGGCAAGGGCTCCAAGGAGCGGGTGGTGCCGCTGGGCTCCTACGCGGCTGCCGCCCTCGAGGCGTGGCTGGTCCGGGGCCGGCCCGCGCTGTCCGCGCGGGCCGGGACCGGGGGCCCGGCACTGTTCCTGAACCAGCGCGGCGGGCGGCTGTCCCGCCAATCCGCGTGGAGCATCCTGAAGGGCGCCGCCGAGAGGGCGGGGTTGGACGTGGAGGTCTCCCCGCACACCCTGCGCCACTCCTTCGCGACCCACCTGCTCGAGGGCGGGGCGGACGTCCGCGTGGTGCAGGAGCTGCTGGGCCACGCCTCGGTCACCACCACGCAGGTCTACACCCTCGTCACCGCTGACACGCTGCGCGAGGTGTACGCCGCGGCCCACCCGCGCGCGCTGGCCCGGCCGGACCTCCCGGGGGGATCACGATCCCACAACGTCCTGAGGAACGGTGCTGACGGGGTCCGGCAGCGATGGTGTGATGGGGAGGACCCGTTGGACGACAGGTAGACCCTCGCGCCTCCCGGCCCGGTGTGGGGTGCTCCCTCCCGGGGCCGGTGAGGTGACCCCCATGACCATTGCTACCCCCTCCGCCGGAGCTGCCGTCTGCGGCCGCCGGACCACCGTCCTCGGCCTCGGGCTGGGCGCCGCCCTGCTGCTGAGCGCCTGTGGCGGTGCCGGCGGCGAGCCCTCCGAGACGGCCGGGGCCCCCACCACCCCCGCGGAGACCGTCACCGAGACCGCGAGCCCCAGCGCCACGGCGACCCCCAGTGTCACCGTCACCGAGACGGCCTCCGCCTCACCGACCGCGGGGGACAGCCCGGCCGGGGCCACCCAGGGCTACACTTCCGAGTCGGGGGTCTTCACGTGGAGATTCCCGGAGACCTGGAGCGCCAGCCAGGAGGACTACAACGAGGAGCTGCTGGACTACCAGGGGGTGCCCTACGAGGAGGTGCTCTTCCAGGACTCGGAGGGCATCACGCAGTACAGGACCACCACCGGGCTCGGCCCCACCGACAACGACGGGCCGAAGCCAGACGTGGTCGAGGTCCTGGAGGCCGAGGAGCTGCCCGGGATCCCGGTGAACGAGAGGGAGGAGGCCACCGGCTCCGGCCCTGTCTGGTACCGGGCGAGCCTCTATCAGGCCAACGAGGACGTCCCGGACCTCGTGTCCTTCGAGGGCGGGGAGTTCCTGCTGTCCGTGCAGGTGGTCAACATCTCCGAGGACCTCGACCCCGAGGCGGGCGATGACTCCCACTGGTCCTCGTGGTTCTACGAGCAACCCCCGGCCGAGGGCTTCGAGGCCGGGGCCGCCGCGGTCCTGTCCGGCAGCGTCACCCAGGACACGGCGGAGGAGGTCACCGGACTCGAAGCCGAGGAGGCCATGAGGGCGTTCCTCGAGACCGAGGAGTACGGCCAGCTGCGGTCCGTGGCCACGTCCATGGAGGTCACCGCTCCCTGAGAAGGCATGGTGCGGCAGGGGTCACTGGTGATCCCTGCCGCACCATGCCTCTGGTGGCCTGGGTCAGGCGCCGGGGAGGTGCCGCTCGTCCGGACCGTTGTAGGCGGAGAGCGGGCGGATGAGGGAGTTGGATGCGCGTTGCTCCATGATGTGCGCCGTCCAGCCGGTCACCCGGGCGGCGATGAACAGCGGGGTGAACAGCTCGGTGTCGAAGCCCATCAGGTGGTAGGTGGGCCCGGCCGGATAGTCGAGGTTCGGCTTGATCTGCTTGGCCTCCTCCATGGCGGCCTCCAGGCCGTTGTAGAGCCCCTGGATCTCGTGCCGGCCGAAGTGCTCGATCATCGCGTCGAGCGCCTTCTTCATGGTCGGCACCCGGGAGTCACCGTGCTTGTAGACGCGGTGGCCGAAGCCCATGACCTTCTTCTTCTGGGCCAGGGCGTCCTCCATCCACGCCTTGGCCCGGTCCTTGGCCTGTTCCTGCGACTCCTCCGGCCGGATGCCGATCTCGTCGAAGGTGTGCATGACGGCCTCGTTGGCGCCGCCGTGCAGGGAGCCCTTGAGCGCGCCGATGGCCCCGGTCACGGCCGAGTGCAGGTCTGCCAGCGTGGAGGTGACCACGCGGGCCGTGAACGTTGAGGCGTTGAAGGAGTGCTCCGCGTACAGCACCATGGACACCCGGAAGGCGTCCACCACGGCCGGGTCGGCCTCCTCGCCGAAGGTCATCCACAGGAAGTTCTGGGAGTAGTCCAGGTCCTCGCGCGGGGCCACCGGCTCGGTGGGGCCGCCGTCGGTGCGCCGGCGCTGCTCGTAGGCGACGACGGCGGGCAGCTGGGCGAACAGGGTCGCCGCCTTCTCCATCTCGGCCTCGGGGGAGGAGTCCTCCGAGCGCGGGTGCTGGGCGCCGAGGATGGACACGGCCGTGCGGACGGAGTCCATCGGGTGGCAGGTGACCGGCAGCAGGTCCAGCGCGGTCTTCACGTCCTCGCTCAGGGAGCGGTGGGCCCGCTCCTGGGAGGTGAACTCCGCGAGCTGGGCGTCCGTGGGCAGCTCGCCGTTCAGCAGCAGGTAGGCCACTGCCTCGAACGGCAGGGACGCCGCCAGCTCCTGGACGGGGTAGCCGCGGTACAGCAGGGAGTTGGTCTCGGGATTGACCTTCGAGATGGCGGTGTAGTCCGCCACCACTCCGGCGAGTCCCTTCTTGATCTCGGTCTCAGTCATGGGATGTCCTTTCGGGACGAGGGGGTCTGCTCCAGCGTCAGGCGTCTGCGCCGTGGGCCGGGGCCTCGAGCCCCGGGACAGAGAAGTTGAACACGGAGGAATCGAAGCCGTTGTAGCCCTCGTAGTCCACGAGCTCGTACAGTCGTGCCCTGGTCAGCATCTCACCGACGGCACCCTGCTGGGTACCCTCGGCGCGGATCGTGGACAGGGTCCGTTCCATGGCGCCGAGCGCCGAGCGCAACAGGGTCACCGGGTAGATCACCAGGGCCACACCGGCGGAGGCCAGCTGGTCCCGGGTGAACAGCTGGGACTTGCCGAACTCCGTCATGTTGGCCAGGACGGGCACGTCCACGGCCTTGCAGACGGCCTCGAACTCGGAGAGGTCCTTCATGGCCTCCGGGAAGATCGCGTCCGCGCCGGCGTCGACGAGGGCCTTGGCCCGGTCCACCGCCGCCTGCAGGCCACCGGCCCCGTCCACGCCGCGGATGTCCGTGCGCGCCATGATCAGGAAGTTCTCGTCCCGGCGGGCGCTCGCGGCCGCCGCCACCCGCTGGGTGGCCGTGGCCAGGTCCACCACGGACTTGTTGTCCAGGTGGCCGCACCGCTTGGGGTTGACCTGGTCCTCGAGGTGACAGCCGGCCAGCCCGGCGTTCTCGAGTTCCTGGATGGTGCGGGCCACGTTCATGGGCTCACCGAATCCGGTGTCCGCGTCCACGATGGCCGGCAGGTCCGTGACGCGGGCGATCTGCCCGGCCCGCTGGGCCACCTCGCTCAGGGTGGTGAGGCCGATGTCCGGCAACGCCAGCTCGTTGGCCAGTACGGCCCCGGAGATGTAGAGCCCGGAGAACCCCTGTTCCTGGACGAGCTTGGCGGAGATCGGGGTGTAGGCCCCGGGGAACTGCACGGCGGCGCCGGGCTGCAACAGTTCCCGGAGGCGCACCCGCTTCTCGGCGGCGGTCAGGTTCGAGTACAACATCTCAGAACAGTCCCTTCGGGGCGGCGGCGAGGTCGATGATGCCCGGGGCGGCTGCGATGTTCAGCTGGTCCAGCTCGCCGGCGCCCAGGGAGGCGGTGCGCTGGACGACGTCCAGGAAGCGGTCGATCTCCTCCGGGGCCACCAGGCCCTCGGCCAGGGTCCGGAACTTGGTGATGTACTGCTCCCGGGCGAAGGGGCGGGCACCCAGCGGGTGGGCATCGGCCACCGCGATCTCGTCCGTGATGGTCTCCCCGGCCGTGGTGGTGATGACCACCCGGCCGCCGAAGGCCTTCTCGGAGATGTCCAGGGAGTGATACCGGCGGGTCCACTCCGGGTCCTCCTGGGTGGTCACCTTGTTCCACAGCTCAACGGTGTCCGGACGTCCGGCCCGTTGGGGCGAGTAGGAGTCCACGTGGTGCCAGGCGCCGTCCTGCAGGGCCACGGTGAAGATGTAGGGGATCGAGTGGTCCAGGGTCTCCCGCGAGGCCCGCGGATCGTACTTCTGGGGGTCGTTGGCCCCGGAGCCGATCACGTAGTGGGTGTGGTGGGAGGTGTGGATGACGATCGACTCCACGGCGCCGCCGTCCCGCAGCTCCGGGTGCTCCCCGTGCAGCTTCCGGGCCAGGTCGATCCAGGCCTGGGCCTGGTACTCGGCGGAGTGCTCCTTCGTGTAGGTGTCCAGGATGGCGCGCTTGGCCTCACCGGGCTCCGGCAGCGGGACGGAGTAGCGGGCCTCCGGTCCGTCCAGCAGCCAGGCGATGACGCCGTCCTCGCCCTCGTAGATCGGCACGGGGGAGGTCTGGCCGCGCATCGCGCGATCCGCGGCCTCGACCGCCATCTTGCCGGCGAAGGCCGGGGCGTGGGCCTTCCACGTGGAGATCTCGCCCTTGCGGGACTGGCGCGTGGCCGTCGTCGTGTGCAGTCCCTGGCCGATGGCCTGGAAGATGGTCTCGGTGTCCAGGCCCAGCAGGGTGCCGATGCCGGCGGCGGCCGAGGGGCCCAGGTGGGCCACGTGGTCGATCTTGTGGGCGTGCAGGCAGATGGCCTTGACGAGGTCCACCTGGAGCTCGTAGCCGGTGGCGATGCCGCGGATCAGGTCCGCGCCCGTGGAGCCGCGGTGCTGGGCCACGGCCAGGATCGGCGGGATGTTGTCACCCGGATGGGAGTACTCGGCGGCCAGGAAGGTGTCGTGGTAGTCGAGCTCGCGCACGGCCACGCCGTTGGCCCAGGCGGCCCACTCGGGGGAGACCTTCTCGGTGATGCCGAAGACCGAGGCGCCCCCGCCCCCGGCCGTGGCCTCGTGGGTCAGGGCCTGGGCGCGGGCCGAGACGATGGGCCCCCGGTTCAGGGAGGCGATGGCCACGGAGGCGTTGTCGATGATCCGGTTGATCACCATCTCCTCCACCTCCGGGTCGATGGCCACCGGGTCGGTGGCGACCTCGGCCATCTTCCAGGCCAGCTGGTCCTTGCGGTCCAGGTTTTCCTCGGAACGGTAGACGCGGACGTCGTGGTTGATCATGGGGTCCTCTCCAGGGCGGATGTGGGGTGTTCGGTGGCTCGTTCGGTGGCTGGTTCGGGGGGCTGGTGCGACTGCAGGTGCGCCAGGGCGTGGTGCAGGTGCAGCGTGGTGGTGGCCGCGGCCAGTTCGGGGTTGCGCTGGGCCAGGGCCCGGGCGATGGCGCCGTGCTCCGTGGCGGAGGTGGAGAGCCGCACCGGGTCATTGCGGGAGAAGCGTCTCAGCCGGTCCAGGTGCACGCGCAGGGACTTCAGGTGCTGGGCCAGGTAGGCATTGGCGCAGGCGGCGTCCACGGCGGCATCCAGCTCGGTGGTCAGCCGGTAGTACTCCTCCGGGTCCTGGCCGCCGCGCAGCGGCTGGACGGCGGCGTCGAAGCGCGCGGCCAGGGCCGAGAAGACCTCCGGGTCGGCATGCTCGGCGGCCCGACGCGCGGCCAGGACCTCCAGCACCGTGCGCAGGTCGAACAGGTCGTCGGCCTCGGCGAGGGACACCTCGGTGACCACGGTGCCGCGCCCGCTGGACGGGGCCGCGAGGCCTTCGGCGACCAGGCGGCCGATGGCCTCACGCAGCGGGGTGCGGGACAGCCCGAGGCGTGCGGACTGCTCGACCTCGCCCAGCACCGACCCCGGCGGAAGGTGTCCATCGATGATGTCCCGCCGCAGGGTCCGGTAGGCACGTTCACTGGCTCTCACACCGGCCAGCGTATACACAAACCGTCCGCGATGGGAGTCAGCGGGCCGATACACGGCGAAACAGCACCGGATTCGCTGAAATTCTGTCATCTACGTATACATTTTTGGCACCGGGGGGTTTACGCGGCGTGACGCAGGCCATAGGTTGGGCGCATGTCCGAGTCGAATGAACCCGTGTCCGCCCCCTCCGCCTATGCGGACGTCTACCGGCGCTCCCTCGACGATCCGGAGGGATTCTGGCTGGAGGCGGCCGCGGCCATCGAGTGGACCGTGCCGCCCACCCGCGCCCTCGACGACGCCGCGGCTCCGCTCTACCGGTGGTTCCCGGACGGCCGGATGAACACGGCGGCCAACTGCCTGGACCGGCACCTCGCCGCCGGCCACGGCGAGCGCACGGCCATCATCTACGACTCGGCGGTGCTCGGCACCGTCGAGCACATCAGCTACGCGGAGCTGACCGACCGGGTGGCCCGCTTCGCCGGGGTGCTGAGGGCCCGGGGCGTGGGCGCGGGGGACCGCGTGGTGATCTACCTGCCGATGACCCCGGAGGCGCACGTGGCCATGCTGGCGTGCGCGAGGATCGGCGCCGTGCACTCCGTGGTGTTCGGCGGGTTCGCCGCCCGGGAGCTGGCCGTGCGGATCGACGATGCCCGTCCGGCGGCGATCGTGACCTCCTCCGGGGGCATCGAGCCGAGCCGCCGGGTCGAGTACCTGCCCGCCGTGGCCGAGGCCGTCGCCCTGGCCGAGCATGCCGTCGGCTCCATCATCGTCAAGCATCGCGAGGGCTTCGCCACCTCGCTCGAGGACGCGCGCGCCGCCGTCGGATCCTCCGGCGGGAGCCGCTGGCTGGACTGGGACGAGGCCGTGGCCGGCGCCGAGCCGGCCGCGCCCGTGGACGTGGCCGCCACGGACCCGCTGTACATCCTGTACACCTCAGGGACCACCGGCACGCCCAAGGGCGTGGTGCGGGACCACGGCGGCCATGCGGTCGCCCTGGCCTGGACCATGGCGAACATCTACGACGTCGGCCCCGGCCAGACGCTGTTCACCGCCTCGGACGTCGGCTGGGTGGTGGGACACTCCTATATCGTCTACGCGCCGCTGCTGGTGGGCGCCACCACCGTGCTGTACGAGGGCAAGCCCGTGGGCACGCCGGACGCCGGCGCCTTCTGGCGGGTGGCCGCCCAGCACGGGGTGCGCTCGCTGTTCACCGCGCCCACGGCGCTGCGGGCCATCCGCAAGATGGACCCGGAGGGCGCCCTGGCGGCCGAGCACGACCTGTCCGAGCTGCGGACGCTGTTCGCGGCGGGGGAACGCCTCGACCCGGAGACGCAGGGGTGGATCGGGGACCTGCTCGGGGTGCCCGTGGTGGACAACTGGTGGCAGACCGAGACCGGGTGGCCGATCGGCGCCAACCCCGTGGGGCTCGAGCCGCTGCCGGTCAAGACCGGCTCGTGCACCGCACCCTCACCGGGCTACGCGGTGCAGATCCTGGACGGTGCCGGTCAGCCGGTGCCGGCCGGGACGGAGGGCAACATCGCCCTGCGCCTGCCCCTGCCGCCCGGGACCCTGACCACCCTCTGGGGCGACGACCAGCGCTACATCGACTCCTACCTCAGCGCCTTCGAGGGCTTCTACGCCACCGGGGACTCCGGGCTGATCGACGAGGACGGCTACCTGTTCGTCATGGGCCGCACGGACGACGTCATCAACGTGGCCGGCCACCGCCTGTCCACCGGAGCGCTGGAACAGGCCCTCGCGAGCCATCCCGCGGTGGCGGAGTGCGCCGTGATCGGACTGGCCGACCCCCTCAAGGGCCAGCGGGCCGCCGGCTACGTGGTGCTGAAGTCCGGGGTGGCGGTGGACGGGGAGGCCGGCCTGCAGGCGCTGCTGGACGAGCTGCGCGCGGCGGTGCGCTCCACGGTCGGCGCCGTGGCGGACTTCAAGCAGGTGGCCGTGGTGGAGGCCCTGCCGAAGACCCGCTCCGGCAAGATCCTGCGCAAGACCATGCGGCAGATGGCCGACGGCGAGGAACACACCGTGCCCTCCACCATCGAGGACCGCTCCGTGCTGGAGGCCCTCGCCCCGGTCCTGCGCACGGGCCGCTAGGGCGACGTCCCGATCCACCGGTACTCGTTCTCCGGCCGCCCCGGCGTGCCGTGCCGAGCAGTGCGCTCCACGAGCCCCTGCCGGTAGAGGTGCTCCAGGTACCGCCTGGCCGTCACCCGGGAGGTCCCGACGGCGCCCCCCACCTCCCCGGCGCTGCGCCCGGTCCCGGGGTGGTCGGCGGCGGCCCGCAGGGCCGCGATGACGGTGGAGAGGGTGTCCTCCACCAGTCCCTTGGGCAGGTCGGAGGGCCCGCTGGTGCCGTGGTGGCGGAAGGCCCGGTCGACCTCCTCCTGGCTGCCGGCCGAGCCGGTGCCGGACAGCCCGGTGGACAACTCCCGTACGGAGCGGAGCCGCTCGGCGAACTCTGGGTAGCCGAAGGGCTTCACGAGGTACTGCACCACGCCCAGGGCCATGGCCTGGCGGATGGTCTCCATGTCCGTGGCCGCGGTCATGGCCAGCACGGCCCCCGTGAAGCCGGCCGAACGCATCCGGCGGAGCACCTCCAGGCCGTGCCCGTCCGGCAGGTTCATGTCCAGCAGCACCAGGTCCACGCCGAACGAGCCGTGCTCACGGCGTTGAGTGGACAGGAAGCGCACCGCGTCGGCCAGTGTGGGGGAGAGGTGCACCTGCCGGTAGCCCCCGGCTCGGGAGAGGTACTCCCCGTAGGTGGCCGCGGTCAGGGCCTCGTCCTCGACGATCAGCACCCGCTCACTGGTCATGGCGGTCTCCTGGGGGTGGGTGGTCCGGCGGTGGGGCCGCCGGCAGGGGCAGCTCCACCGTCAGCACGGTACCGGAGTCCAGGGCCAGATCCACCGTGCCGCCCAGGCTGGAGACCGTCTGGCGCACCAGGGCGAGCCCGATGCCGCGGCCGGCCAGGCCCGCGGGCTTGGTCGAGAAGCCGAGGTCGAACATCTGCGCACGGGCCTCCGGGGAGGGGCCCGGGCCGCCGTCGGCGACCTGCACGATCAGCCACCCGGAGTCCGTGCGGGCCTCCGCGTCGACCCACCGGTCCTGCGCCGGCCGGGTGGGGTCCCCGGCGGCATCGAGGGCGTTGTCCACCAGGTTGCCCAGGACGGTCACGAGATCCTGGGTGGAGAACCCGGTGGGGGAGTCCACCTCGAGGCGGTAGTCCATCCGGACGCCGCGCTCGCGGGCCTGCGCGGCCTTGGCGGCCAGCAGCGCCTGGACGGCCGGCTCGCCCGTGGGTCCGAGGGGAGCGGGCTGGGCCGCGGCGGTCGATCCCGCGCCGGTGGACAGGCCCGTGGACAGGCCCGTGGACAGCAGGCCGCGGGCCTCGTCGAGGCGTCCGAGCTCCAGCAGGGACAGCACCGTGTGCAGCCGGTTGCCGTGCTCGTGGGTCTGGGCGCGGAGGGCGTCCGTCAGGGACTGGGTGGTCTCCAGCTCCCGGTTCATGTCCTGGACCTCGGTGCGGTCGTAGAGCGTCACCACGGTGCCCGGCCCGTCGGCGGGGCGTGCACCGGTGAGCCGGGTGGGATGCTGGTTGACCACCAGAATCCGTCCGGGCACGGCGAAGAGCTCGTCCCGTGCGTCCCGTCCGGAGGCCATCAGCCGTGCCAGTGGCTCGGGCAGCCCGAGGTCTGCCAGGTGGGCCGGACCCGGTGCGCCGTGCGCGGTCCTGCCGGACGGCGGGAGGGCCAGCAGTTCCGCCGCGCGGTCGTTGTACAGCTTGAGCTCCCCGTCGCCGTCGACCAGCACCATGCCCTCGTTCGCATTGTGCAGGGCCGTGTCCAGCAGGGCGAAGCGGTGGGCCAGCTCCTCGGGGCCGAGCCCGTGGGTGGTGCGCTCGAGATAGCGGCCCACCAGGGCGGCCCCGGCCAGGCCGAGCACGGCGATCAGGGCCATACCCAGGAAGAGGCGGGGGATCTGGGCCGCCACCGCGATGTCGAGCTCGGGGACCCGGTGTCCCACGCCGACGATGCCCACCACCGCGGTGCCCTCACCGACCGGGGCGAACACGGGGACGAGGGCCCGCAGGGACAGCCCGGCGGGCCCCGTGGCCACGGTGTCCACCTGGTCACGGCCGGACAGGACGTCCGTGAGGTCCTCCGGATACCGGGTGCCGTTCTGCGCCGGGTCACGGTGGGCGACGCGGGAGTAGTCCGTGCCGAAGAAGGTCACCCAGTCCACCTCGGCCTGGGCGGCCAGCTCGGTGGTGAGCGGCTGGAGCGCCGAGGTGGGGTCCGCCGCCGTGAACCCCTCCCGGATCCGGTCCTCGCCCGCGATCAGGTGGGCCGTGGCCAGGACGTTGCCGCGTTCCAGGGCGTAGACGGTCTGGTGGGTCTGCAGGTAGCTGAACGCCGCGAGGACCACGGTGATGACCATCAGGCCGATCAGGTGGGCCACCGCGAGCCGGCGGGCGATGCTCCACGGATGCTTCGGGGTGCGTGCCCCGCGATCCACCGTGCCCATCCGTCTCCTCGCCGTCGTGCCTGGATTGTCCGGACGTGGTCCACCGTGAACTTTATGACCGCAAGGTGACCTGCGGCACAGCCGGTGGTGATGATCGTCGCAACCCATCCAACCGCGGGCCGACGGCCCCACTGTAGAGGACGAGTCATGACCCAGCACACACCGCAGAGTATCGACCGGACAGACCCGGTCACGAAGAAGGACCGCACCCACTGGCTCTACATCATGGTGATCGCCTCGGTGATCCTGGGGGCCGCCGTCGGGCTGATGTTCCCGGAGTTCGGGAAGTCACTGAAGCCCCTGGGCGACGGCTTCGTCTCCCTGATCAAGATGATGATCGGCCCGGTGATCTTCTGCACCATCGTGCTGGGGATCGGCTCCATCGCCAAGGCCGCCACCGTGGGCAAGGTGGGCGGCATGGCCCTGCTCTACTTCATGACCATGTCCACCTTCGCCCTGGGGATCGGCCTGGTGGTCGGCAACCTGGTGCATCCGGGCGAGGGGCTGGCCCTGACCCCCTATGACCCGGAGGCCGCACAGGCGGACCTGGACCCCACCGCGGCCTTCCTGCTGGACATCATCCCGGGCTCCGTCCCGGTGCTGCCCGTGCTGTTCGTGGCCCTGCTCGTCGGCTTCGCCCTGCAGGGGATGGGCGAGTCCGGCAAGCCGCTGCTCAAAGGTCTCGCCCTGATCCAGGGCGTGGTCTTCCGGATCCTCATGATGATCATGTGGATCGCCCCCGTCGGCGCCTTCGGGGCCATCGCGGCCGTGGTCGGCTCCACCGGGTGGTCCGCGATCGGGGCCATGGCCCTGCTGATGGGTGCGTTCTACGCCACCTGCGTCGTGTTCATCGTGGTGGTCCTGGGCGGGCTGCTGAAGCTGGTGACGGGTGTGAGCATCTTCAAGCTCATGAAGTACCTGGCCCGCGAGTACCTGCTGATCTTCGCCACCTCCTCCTCGGAGTCGGCCCTGCCCCGGCTCATCGCCAAGATGGAGCACGCCGGCGTGCACAAGTCCGTCGTCGGCGTGACCGTCCCCACCGGCTACTCCTTCAACCTGGACGGGACCGCCATCTACCTGACCATGGCCGCACTCTTCGTCTCCAACGCCATGGGGCTCGAGATGAACCTCGGCGAGCAGATCGGGCTGCTGGTGTTCATGATCATCGCCTCCAAGGGCGCCGCCGGGGTGACCGGTGCCGGCCTGGCCACCCTGGCCGCCGGCCTCCAGGCCCACCAGCCGCAACTGCTCGGCGGCATGGGCGTGATCGTGGGCATCGACAAGTTCATGTCCGAGGCCCGCGCCCTGACGAACTTCACCGGCAACGCGGTGGCCACGGTCCTCATCGGCAAGTGGGTCGGCGAGTTCGACGCCGCCCAGGCCGACCGGGCGCTCTCCGGCCAGGACGTCTTCGATGAGGAAATGGTCGTCAACCACGGACTCGACGACGCGGATGCGGGTGAGGACGCCGCCCTGACCGCCTCCTCGGCGGGCCCGGACGCGGAGGGTGAGGTCGAGCCCGACCGGGAGCTGGTGGGGACCCACCCCCGCCGCTGACGCCCGAGGCCACCCCTCGACGCCACCCCGTGGCGTCGAGGGGTGGCCCTACACCTTCAGCCTGCGGTTGAACGTCAAGGCTCGCCGGAGGGCGCACGGAATTTTCTGCGCAGCCGACGATCCGGACTAGGGTGTATCCATGCCGCAGCAGCTTGCGTTGTTCAGCGTGGGTGAGCTCACGGTACGGCGGACACATGGACCAACGGCAGGAGACGGCAGCATCGTGAACCAGGAAGAGCCCACGCCAGTCCTCATGATCACCGGTGACCCGGTCATCGGACCCACGGGACGGCCCAAGCATGATTTCCCGGAGCCGGTGCAGCTAGACACCCACGGTCCCGCCCGCGTGATCTCCATGGTCAACCAGAAGGGCGGGGTGGGCAAGACCACCTCCACCATCAACCTCGGGGCGGCCCTGGCCAGCTACGGCCGCAAGGTGCTCATGGTGGACTTCGATCCCCAGGGCGCCCTGTCCGCCGGCCTCGGCGTGAGCCCCCACGAGCTGGACACCACCGTCTACAACGTCATGATGGAGCGGTCCGTCACGGCCCGGGACGCCATCGTGGCCACCGAGTTCGAGAACATCGACCTGTTGCCGGCCAACATCGACCTCTCCGCCGCCGAGGTCCAGCTCGTCAACGAGGTGGCCCGCGAGCAGGTCCTGGAACGCTCGCTGCGGACGGTCCGGGACGACTACGACATCGTCCTGGTGGACTGCCAGCCGTCCCTGGGCCTGCTCACGGTCAACGCGCTGACCGCGTCCCACGGCGTGATCATCCCGCTGACGGCGGAGTTCTTCGCCCTGCGCGCGGTGGCCCTGCTCGTGGAGACCATCGAGAAGATCCAGGACCGGATCAACCCGGACCTGGAGATCGACGGCGTGCTGGCCACCATGTTCGACGCCCGGACCCTGCACTCCAAGGAGGTCGTGGGCCGACTCGTGGAGGCCTTCGGGGACCGCGTCTTCGAGACGGTGATCAAGCGCTCCATCAAGTTCGCCGACGCCACGGTGGCGGCCGAGCCCATGACGACGTTCGCCCAGAACCACGAGGGTGCCAAGGCCTACCGCACGCTGGCCCGCGAGCTGATCTGGCGCGGCGGAGCCCCGTGACCCCACGCGCCGGGGCGCCCGCCCCGGCGACCCGCAGGGGACCGGGGGACGACCTCGCCGCCGGCCTGGACGGGGACGAGGGTGTCCCATCCGGCTTCTCCGTGTCGCTGGCGAACTTCGCCGGCCCCTTCGACCTGCTGCTGTCCCTGATCGCCCGGCATCAGCTGGACATCACCGAGGTGGCCCTGGCCGAGGTCACGGACGAGTTCATCGCCTACGTCACCGGCCTCCGGGATCCGGACGGCGCCCGGACCGGCCGCGACCTCGACGCGTTGGAGGCCTCGAGCGCGTTCCTGGTGGTGGCGGCCACCCTGCTGGACCTCAAGACCGCCCGGCTGCTGCCCGCCGGAACCTCGGACGCCGAGGAGGACGTGGCCCTGCTCGAGGCCCGGGACCTGCTCTTCGCGCGGCTGCTCCAGTACAAGGCCTTCCGGGACATCTCCACGCTCATGAGCCAGAAGATGCAGGCCGAGTCCCACCGCCTCCCGCGCCAGACCACGCTGGACCCGCGGTTCGCCTCCGTGCTGCCGGAGCTCGTGTGGACACTGAGCCCGGAGCAGTTCGGCGCGCTGGCCGAGGAGGTGCTGGCCCGGCCCGCGCGTCAGCCGGAGCAGGTCGGCCTCGCCCACCTGCACGCCCCGCCCGTCTCCGTCCGGGAGCAGAGCGGCCTGCTGGCCGCACGGCTGCGCCAGGCGGGCCGCCTCACCTTCCGTGAGCTGGTGTCCGACGCCGGCTCCACCCTCGTGGTCGTGGCCCGTTTCCTGGCGCTGCTGGAGATGTTCCGGGACCGGGCGGTCACCTTCGACCAGGAGGTTCCGCTGGGGGAACTGGTCGTCCGCTGGGACCCGGCGGCGCCGGACCAGATGCCGGACTCCGGTGCCGAGTGGGACGACGATCCCGACCGAGATCCCGACCGAGAGGACGAGCCATGAGCGAGGTGCCGCCCGAGGACCCCGGCGGCGAGGGGCAACTGCGTGAGCGTCTCGAGGCCGTCCTGATGGTGGTGGACGAGCCGGTGAGCGTGGCGCAGCTGGCAGAGGCGGCGGGCGCTGACCACGGCACGGTGGCCGCCGTGCTCTCCGCCCTGGCCCGGGACTATGACGGTCACTCGGGTGCCCCTCGCCGGGGCTTCGAGCTGCGGGAGCTGGCCGGTGGCTGGCGCATCTACTCCCGTCCGGCGCACGCGGACGTGGTGGAGCGCTTCATCGTGGAGGGCCAGACGGCACGGCTGACCCAGGCAGCCTTGGAGACGCTGGCCGTGGTGGCCTACCTGCAGCCGGTGACCCGGTCCCGGGTGGCGGGGATCCGGGGCGTGAACTCTGACTCCGTCATGCGCACCCTCGTCAGCCGCGGCCTCGCGGCGGAGGCCGGCACCGATCCCCACACCGGGGCCGTGCTGTACGAGACCACGGGCTACCTGCTGGAGATGCTGGGGATCGGCAGCCTGCAGGAGCTGCCCAGGCTCTCCGCGCACCTGCCGGGGCTGTCCGAGCTGGGCGACCTGGCCGCCACGGACGAGGCGTTCCGCGGCAGCGGCCTGTGAGCCGCGCCACCGGATCCGCCCGGTTGCGGCCTGCGGCCCCCCTCGCCTTGACACCTCGGATATGATGGACTGTTGCTGACGATCCGGTCAGACCCCTCGGGACGAGGGGCGCCGGCCAGCACACTTCACCCCCGACACATGCCGTGAGGCGCTGGAAGGACGATGTCACATGAGCGACCGCAACCCGCAGGGCAGGAAGCCGGCAGGACGCAAGCCGTCAGGAAACAAGCCCCAGGGCAACAAGGCCCAGGGTGCCAAGTCACAGGGCGGCAAGGCCCAGGGCCGGACCCAGAAGCCGGCCCGCCAGTACGGCACGCCCCGTCCCGGCCAGCGGGGTGGCCCCTTCCGCTCCGACGCCCAGGAGGGCTACGACCGCAACCTCGGCGCGGCCCGCACTCCCCAGCGCCCGCCCCGCGCCCAGCGCGAGCAGAACTTCTCCTCGGTCCACGATCCCGAGGGCGTCCGCCTGCAGAAGGTCATGGCCTCGGCCGGGGTGGCCTCGCGCCGCGTGTGCGAGGACCTCATCGCCGAGGGCCGCGTGGAGGTGGACGGCAAGGTCGTCACCGAGACCGGCGTCCGCGTGGACCCGGAGCGGGTGATCATCCACGTGGACGGCATCCGCCTGCAGCTGGACACCACCCTGCGGTACTACGCGTTCAACAAGCCGCGCGGCGTGGTCTCCACCATGGACGACCCGGAGGGACGCACCTGCATCTCGGACTTCCTGAAGAAGGGCAAGATCGACTCCGCCCGCCTGTTCCACGTGGGCCGGCTGGACAGCGAGACCGAGGGCCTGCTGCTGCTGACCAATGACGGCGAACTCGCCAACCGGCTGACCCACCCCAGCTTCGAGATCCCCAAGACGTACCTGGTCCAGGTCCCCGGGCCCATGGCCAAGGGCGTGGGCGCGCAGCTGAAGGAGGGACTGCACCTGGAGGACGGCTTCGCCCAGGTCGACTCCTTCAAGCTGGTGGACTCCACCCCGGGCCACGTGCTCGTGGAGGTGGTCCTGCACTCCGGGCGGAACCGGATCGTGCGCCGTCTGTTCAAGGAGGTCGGCTACCCCGTGGAGCGACTGGTCCGCGTGAAGTTCGGTCCCCTCGGCCTGGGGGACCAGAAGCAGGGCACCATCCGCCAGCTCAGCCACCAGGAGATGGGCCACGTCATGGCCGCGGTGGGCCTGTGATGGCCCCTCGGGGCCTTCCGGAACCCGTCCTGATCCGCGGCACCGGCCTGCTCGGCACCTCGATCGGCCTCGGCCTGCGCGCCGCCGGCGCGGACGTGTACCTCGCCGATCCCTCGCCCTCGGCCCAGGCCGTGGCCGAGGACATCGGCGCCGGCCTGGCCTACCCCGGTGACCTGTCCGGAGCGCCCACCGCCACCGGCAGCTCCGGTGACACCGGCACGACGCCGGACGGGACCGGAGCGCTGCCCGGCACCGTCGTCGTGGCCTCGCCGCCGGACGTGACCGGCCAGGTGGTCATCGACTCGCTGCTGAGGTTCCCGGGTGCCGTGGTGCTGGACATCGCCTCCGTGAAGGGCCAGATCCAGCGCCAGGTGCGGACCGGCGTCGTGGACGGGGTCCTGACCGAGGCGCAGGCCGCGCGGTATGTGGGCACCCACCCCATGGCCGGGCGGGAACGCTCCGGCCCCGTGGCCGCCCGGGGGCAGCTGTTCACCGCCGCCCCCTGGGTGGTGTGCGCGGGCCAGGACACCGCACCCCAGGCCGTGGCGGCCGCCGAGGAGATCGCGCAGATCCTGGGCGCCACCGTGCATCGGATGTCCGCTGAGGACCATGACGCCTCCGTGGCCCTGATCTCCCACCTGCCCCAGATCGCCGCCTCGCTGGTCTCCTCGCGTCTGCAGGAGACTCCGGCCGCGTCCCTGGCGCTGTCCGGCAACGGGCTGCGGGACACCACCCGGATCGCCGCCTCCGACCCCCAGCTCTGGGTGCAGATCCTGGCGGGGAACGCCCCGGACATCCTGCGGATCCTGTACGGGGTGCGCGAGGACCTGGATCGCCTGATCACCACCATGGAGGACCCCACGGCGCCCGGTGCCCGGCTGGACATCGCCCAGCTGATCGCCGAGGGCAACGCCGGGCACGCCCGCATCCCGGGCAAGCACGGCGCCCCGCCGCAGGCCTTCGCCGTGGTGACCGTGATCGTGGACGACACCCCCGGGCAGATCTCCGCCGTCCTCCAGGACGTCGGTCAGGCCGGAGTCAACGTGGAGGACCTGCGCATGGACCACTCCGCCGGCCACGAGGTCGGCATGCTCGAGATCTCCGTGCTGCCGGGACGCAAGCAGGAATTGATGGATGCGCTGGGTGCGCAGGGATGGAAGGTGGTCTGAATGGCCGGCAGCACAACTCATCAGGCAACGGCGAAGGACCGCGAGGCGCGACTGGTGGTGGCCGTGGACGGTCCCTCGGGCTCCGGGAAGTCCTCCGTCTCCCGGGAGATCGCCCGCCGGCTCGGCGCCGTCTACCTGGACACCGGTGCCATGTACCGGGCCGTGGCGTGGCACTGCCGCTCCCAGGGCGTCCTGGATGATCCGGAGGCCGTGGTCGCCGCCGTGCAGAATATCGACCTGGCGCTCTCCGTGGACCCGGACGTCGAGCGCGTGGTGGTGGGGACCGAGGACATCACCGAGGCCATCCGCGAGCCCGGCATCTCCGCCGTCGTGTCCGTGGTGGCCACCAACCGAGCCGTGCGCGAGCTGCTCGTGGCCCGCCAGCGGGCCGAGATCGACGGGCACCGGCGGATCGTGGCCGAGGGCCGGGACATCACCACGGTGGTGGCCCCCGACGCCGACGCCCGGATCCTGCTGACGGCCTCCGCCGAAGCCCGGACGGCCCGCCGCTCCGCCCAGCTGGGCGGCACCGTGGACGCCACGGCCCTGGCCGAGCAGGTCTCGGGGCGGGACGCCAGGGACTCCTCCGTGGTGGACTTCATGACACCGGGCGAGGGGGTCGGCCTGGTGGACTCCACCGAACTCGACTTCCCGGCGACCATCCAGGCCATGCTGGCCGAGGTGGACCGCCAACAGGCCGTGAACCACCCGAACCACCCGAACCACCCGGAAGGGGACCGCGCATGAGCACCGAGAACCGTGCAGGACGTGACGCCGGAGCAGCGACGCCCGAGGAGGGCGCGGAGTACGTGCCCTCCGGCGACGACCAGATCGACGAGAGGCTGGCCGCGCTCTCGGACGAGGAGGCCCAGCAGCGGGCCGAGGCCCTGCTGGCCGGGCTGGAGGACTACGAGCTCGACGAGGAGGACGCCGCCCTGCTGGGCGGCTGGGACCAGGACGAGCTGGAACCGCAGGACCAGCCGGCCCCGCCGGTCCTGGCCGTCGTCGGTCGCCCGAACGTGGGCAAGTCCACCCTGGTCAACCGCATCATCGGCCGCCGCGAGGCCGTGGTGGAGGACGTCCCCGGCGTGACCCGGGACCGCGTCAGCTACGAGGCCGAGTGGGGCGGCAAGGTCTTCACCGTGGTGGACACCGGCGGCTGGGAGCACGATGCCAAGGGCATCCACCAGCGGGTGGCCGAACAGGCCGAGCTCGCCGTGGACGTGGCCGACGCCGTGCTGTTCGTGGTGGACGCCACCGTGGGGGCCACCTCCACGGACGAGGCCGTCGTCAAGCTGCTGCGCCGCAAGGGCCGGCCGGTGATCCTGGTGGCCAACAAGGTGGACGACATCTCCCAGGAGGCCGACGCGGCCACCCTGTGGGGGCTCGGGCTGGGCCAGCCGTACCCCGTCTCCGCCGTGCACGGCCGGGGCACCGGCGACCTGCTCGACGCCGCCATGGAGGCGCTGCCCGAGGTCACCGAGTACGGGGGACTCATCCCGCGCGGCGGGCCGCGCCGCGTGGCGCTGCTGGGCCGGCCCAACGTGGGCAAGTCGTCCCTGCTGAACCAGCTGGCCGGCTCCCACCGCGTGGTCGTGGACGACACGGCCGGGACCACCCGCGACCCCGTGGACGAGCTCGTGGAGCTGGGCGGGCGCGTGTGGCGCTTCGTGGACACGGCCGGCATCCGACGCCGCCAGCACATGGCCCACGGATCCGACTACTACGCCTCCCTGCGGACCCAGTCCGCCCTGGACAAGGCGGAGGTGGCCGTGGTGCTGCTGGAGTCCTCCGAGGTGGTCTCCGAGCAGGACGTGCGCATCCTCCAGCTCGTGCTGGACTCGGGTCGCGCCCTCGTGCTCGCGTTCAACAAGTGGGACCTGATGGACGAGGACCGCCGCACCTACCTGGAGCGGGAGATCGACCGGGACCTGGCCCACGTCCAGTGGGCCCCGCGGGTCAACCTCTCGGCGAAGACCGGCTGGCACAAGGACCGCCTCGTGCCCGCCCTGGACAAGGCCCTGGCCTCCTGGGACACCCGCATCCCCACGGGCAAGCTCAACGCCTTCCTCGGGGAACTCGTGGCGGCCCACCCGCACCCCGTGCGCGGCGGCAAGCAGCCCCGCATCCTGTTCGCCACCCAACCCTCCACCCAGCCGCCGCGGATCGTGCTGTTCACCACCGGATTCCTCGACCCCGGCTATCGGCGGTTCATCATCCGCCGGCTGCGCGAGACCTTCGGCTTCGAGGGAAGCCCGATCGAGCTGGGCATGCGGGTGCGGGAGAAGCGCTCACGCAAGCGGTGACCGGGCTGAGGCACGGGGCGTAGGGTCAGTCGCAGGAGACGACCGACCTGAAGGAGTGTGCATGTCCGAGTTCACCAGTTCCGAGATCCGCCTGGCCTCCCGCCCCGAGGGGATGCCGAGGCCCGAGGACTTCTCGCTCGATCGGGTCGCCCACGGCCAGCTGGAGCCCGGCCAGGTGCGGGTGGCCAACGAGTTCGTCTCGGTCGACCCCTTCATGCGCGGCCGGATGGGTGCCGGCCGCAGCTACGTGAAGCCCTACGAGCTGGGGGAGACCATCATCGGTGGAGCCGTCGGCAGGGTGGTGGAATCCGCCGCGGAGGCCCTGCCCGAGGGCACCGCGGTGCTGCACCAGCACGGATGGACGGACGCGGTCCAGGATGACGCGTCCACCTTCCGGGCCGTGCCGGAACTCGACGGCCTGCCGCTCTCGCTGTACCTGGGCCTCCTCGGCATGCCCGGACTGACCGCGTACGTGGGGCTGACGAGGATCGCCCAGCTGCGCGAGGGGGACAGCGTGTTCGTCTCCGGCGCCGCCGGGGCGGTGGGCACCGCCGTCGGCCAGATCGCCCGGCAGCTGGGTGCCGCCCGCCTGATCGGCTCCGCCGGGTCCGCTGAGAAGGTCGGTCTGCTGAAGGACAAGTACGGCTTCGACGTGGCCCTGAACTACCAGGACGCGCCGATCCGCGAGCAGCTGGTGCACGCGGTGGGCGAGGAGGGCGTGGACGTGTTCTACGACAACGTGGGCGGGGATCACCTGGAGGCCGCTCTCGAGGTCATGAACGACTTCGGCCGGCTGGCCCTGTGCGGGGCGATCTCCGGCTACAACGCCACCGAACGCCCGGCCGGACCGGACAACATGGGCACCATGGTCACCCGGCGACTGCGCATGCAGGGATTCATCGTGGGCGAGGTGGCCGCCGAGCACCCGGAGGTCAGCGAGGAGTTCCGGGAGCGCATGGCGGCGTGGCTCTCGGCCGGAGACGTCACCTACGAGGAGACCGTCGTGGAGGGCTTCGAGCACACCGTGGACGCCTTCCGGGACATGTTGGGCGGGGGCAACACCGGCAAGATGGTGGTGAAGGTCGGCTGATCCGTGCGGCGGGCGGAGCGGATGCGGCCGACGGCCTCGCGCCCACCCGGGTGGTCCGGGACCACGCCGGCGGTGGTGTACAGTTGACTGGTGGATTGATCCGGTGAGGATCGGTTCCACGGGCTATGGCGCAGCTTGGTAGCGCGCTTCACTGGGGGTGAAGAGGTCGTGGGTTCAAATCCCGCTAGCCCGACCCGAAGATCTCTCAGGAGATCGACGACAGCCCGGGCCCCTGATGGGGTCCGGGCTTTTCGTTGACCCGGAGATGTGCACGCTCTCCCTGCCGGCCGACGAGGCAGAGGTACTCGACCGGCCCGGCGCTGGTGGCCCCGAACCAGTGCGGGGTGCGGGTGTCGAATTCGGCGGCCTCCCCGGCCTGCAGGCGCAGGTCCTGGTCCCCGAGGACCAGGCGCAGGGTCCCGTTGAGGACGTACACCCAGTCATGCCCCTCATGGGTTCGCGGATCGGGGACGAGATCGTCGCGGCCGGTGGGGCGGACGAACTTGTACGCCTGGACGCCTCCCGGCCGGCGGGTCAGCGGGATGATCACCGAACCGTCGGGGCAGGACATCGGCCGCAGGTCCAGCCGCGGGTCCGCGGTGCGCGGGGCATCCACGAGGGAGTCGATGGTGACGCCGTAGTAGCGGGCCAGGGGCAGCAGCTGCTCCAGGGTCGGCCGACGCAGCCCGGTCTCCAGCCGGGAGAGGGTGCTGGCCGAGATCCGGGTCTCGGCGGCCAACTGGGTGAGCGTGACCTCGCGGCGCAGCCGCAGTTGCTTCAGGCGTGGTCCGACGGCGTCCAGGGTCTGTTCGGGTGTCTCGTTCATCCCCTCAGTTTGCCATTCGGCACAGCAATTTGCATCTTGGGGACACGGCGACGAGTCTGGGAAGGACACGGGAACGACGACGGCCCGCACACACCACGGCAGGAAGGGCAGCGGCATGCACACGCAGGACGATCCGCGAGGACAACACCGTTTCGACCGGGAGTACTGGGAACGGCATTGGACGTCCGGCACCGAGACGGGCGAGGACGACCGCCAGGCGGTGCCGGTGAGCCCCTACCTCGAGACCGAGACCGGACACCTGCGGCCGGGTACCGCGTTGGACGCGGGCTGCGGGACCGGGACCGAGGCGCTCTGGCTCGCCCACCGAGGCTGGCGGGTGACCGGCGCGGACCTCTCCGCGACGGCCCTGGCCACCGCGGCTGCCCGGGCCGAGGACGAGGGCCTGGCCGGTCGCCTCTCCTGGACGGAGGCGGACCTGACCCGGTGGGAACCGGACCGGACGTGGGACCTGGTGGTGACTCACTACGCGCACCCCGAGTCCGGGCAGCTGGCGTTCTACGAGCGCATCGCCTCCTGGGTGGCCCCCGGCGGCACCCTGCTGATCGTGGGGCACCTGCACGCGCCGCACGCCGGGCACGCCGGGCCCGACAGGCATGACGGACATGACGGACATCACGGATCCGGGCACCCGGAGGGCTCCACGGCCACCCGGGACGGGATCACCGGGCTGCTCACGGGGCCGGGCTGGTCCGTGGAGCGCGGCTATGAGAACACCCGCACGGTGGAGGCGCAGGGACGCTATGTCACCTTGCAGGACGTGGTCGTCCGCGCCACCCGGACCTGATCGCGGCCTGCGGGTGGCGGTGCCCGCGGAGCCTTCAAGGCCGCCGTCACCCGCGCCTACCGCCGGGGTCAGGGCCGGGCCTACGCTCTACGGGTGGATCAGCTCACGCGCCCCGCCCGAGAACGCTGGCTCACCTTTGCCCAGATCCTCGCGAACACGGCAGTGGCCAACCTGACGACCAGCTACCTGTGGTTCGGGCTGACCTTCTGGATCTACCTCGAGACCCGCAATGTCATCGCCACCGGCGTGACTGGCGGGATCTACATGCTGCTGCTCGCCGGAACCTCCATCAGCTTCGGCACGCTGGTGGACCGCTATCGCAAACTCGACCTGATGCGCCTGGCGGCCCTGTTCACGCTGGCGATGTTCCTGGCCGCCGGCGTGGTGTTCCTCCTGGCGCCCACGGACCAGATCGCCCGGCTGGACGGGCCCTGGTTCTGGGGCTTCGCCCTGCTGGTGCTCATCGGGGCCGTGGTGGAGAACCTGCGCAACGTCGCGCTGTCCACCACGGTCACCATCCTGATCGAGGATGAGCGCCGGGCGAATGCCAACGGACTGGTCGGCATGGTGCAGGGCATCGCCTTCATGGTCACCTCCGTGCTCTCCGGACTGTCCATCGGACTGCTCGGCATGGGGCCGACCGTGGTCATCTCGCTCGTGCTGACGGCCGCGGCGTACCTGCACCTGTTGACCGTGCGTCTTCCGGAGGAGGCGGTCCCCGTGGTCTCCGATGCCCATGGCGGGTTCGACCTGTCCGGGTCGTGGCGGGCGGTGATGGCCGTGTCCGGACTCTTCGCCCTGATCCTGTTCAGTACCTTCAACAACTTCATCGGCGGCGTCTACATGGCCCTGATGGACCCCTACGGTCTCGAGCTGTTCAGCGTCCAGGCGTGGGGACTGCTCTTCGCCCTGGCCTCCACCGGGTTCATCATCGGCGGCGCCGTGATCGGAAGGTTCGGCCTGGGCCGCAATCCGCTACGCACCATGCTGGTCGTGGTCATGGTCATGGGCCTGGTCGGGGCCACCTTCACCCTGCGCGAATGGGGGTGGCTGTACATCGTGGGCGTCTGGCTGTACATGTGCCTGATCCCGGCGGTGGAGGCGGCCGAGCAGACCGTCATCCAGAGCGTGGTCCCGCTCGAGCGGCAGGGCCGGGTGTTCGGTTTCGCCCTGGCCTTCGAAGCGGCCGCCGCCCCGGTCACGGCGCTGGTGGTCGCCCCGCTCGCCGAGGTATGGATCATCCCCTCTGCCCGCAGTGAGGCCGGTGCCGCCATCCTGGCACCATGGCTCGGGGAGGGCACAGCCCGCGGGCTCGCGCTCATCTTCCTCGCGGCAGGGCTCATCATGGTGGTGGCCGCCGCCCTGGCCTTGCTCACGCCGGTCTACCGGCGCGTCTCGGTCGAGTACGCGCTGGCGGCCTCGGGCGAGGGCGCCGCTCACCGGGCCGGATAGGTGACGACTCCCTCCCCGGGCCCGACGACGGCGCCGGCCGTCATCTCGGCCGGCGTCACCTTCCCCGGTCCCATCAGGTGCAGGACCTGTTCCCCGCGGGCGAGCAGGTGGTCCGCGATCAACCGACGGTGGCACCGCCACCACACGGCCTCGGAGCACATCACGGTGAGCGTCTGCGCAGTACCCCACGCGCGGAGCGTGTCCAGGCCCTCCCGGAAGCCGTCGGTCAGCGCGTGGTCGGCGTAGTTGTGGAAGCTGCGGTTCTGCCAGAAGGCATTCACCTCGAAGGGGGTCTCGTGGGACACCGTCCGCCGCCCCGCGAGGGCCTCGAGCTTCCGATAGCCGATGCCCGCCGCGGACAGCGAGTCCGCCAGGGCCTCGTCATGGAACTGCGGGTTCCGCCGGGACCCGGTCAGCTTGCGCACGTCCACCACGAGGTCGACGTCGGCCGCCTCCAGGATGTCCAGGAACTCCTCCAGGGGGCGGTTGGAGTGACCGACCGTGTAGAAGCGCTGCGTCATCATGGTCCTTTCGCAATGACAGGATCACCCCACCGTACGCCCGGAACGGCCCGGCGTGCCGAAATTTGCCTTGACGTTGGAAGAAGAGCAGAGTAGGCGGGTGCAAAATCCACCCTCCACCGAGCCCCATGAGCTGACCGCCGAGGAGCGCAACCCCTCGGGGCGCACCTTCTTCGGGCAGCCCGGCCCCCTGTCCAACCTCTTCAGCGTGGAGATGTGGGAACGGTTCTCGTTCTACGGCATGCAGGGCATCCTGCTCATCTACATGTACTTCCAGACCACCGAGGGCGGCCTGGGGATCGACGAGGGCATCGCCGCCGGGATCGTGGGCGCCTACGGCGGCATGGTCTACGTGTTCTGCATCCTCGGCGGATGGGTGGCGGACCGGATCACGGGCTCGGAACGCGCCATGTTCTACAGCGCGATCCTCATCATGGCCGGTCACATCTCGCTGGCCCTGGTCCCGGGCATCCCCGGGCTCGTGCTGGGCCTGCTGCTCGTGGCCATCGGCTCCGGCGGGCTCAAGGCCAACGTGGCCAACCTGGTGGGCCACCTCTACACCAAGGAGGATCCCCGTCGGGACGCGGGCTTCTCCCTGTTCTACATGGGCGTGAACATCGGCGGGCTCTTTGGGCCTCTGCTGACCGGTTGGGTCCAGGCCAGCTGGGGCTTCCACCTCGGCTTCGGCCTGGCCGCGGTGGGCATGGCCATCGGCCTGGTCCAGTACTGGGTGCGCCGCAAGGACCTTCCCGAGGACGTCCACGTCGTCCCGGATCCACTGCCGCGCAGCCACTACCCGCGGTGGATCCTCATCGCCGTCGCGGCCCTGGTGGTCGTCGGCGTCCTGCTGGCCACCGGCGTCGTCAATCCCGGCAACCTGGCCGGCTTCGTGGCCATCCTGGCCGCCGTGGCAGCCATCGGCATCTTCGCGTTCCTGCTGACCTCGTCCAAGGTGACCGGGGACGAACGGTCCCGCGTGGTGGCCTTCATCCCGCTGTTCATCGGCTCGGCGGCCTTCTTCGCCCTGTTCCAGCAGCAGTTCACGGTGGTCACCCTCTACTCGGACAACCGCCTGGACCGCGACCTCTTCGGCTGGGAGATGCCGATCCCGTGGGTGCAGTCCTTCAACCCCGTCTTCATCATCCTCCTGGCTCCGGTCTTCGCGATGCTGTGGACCAAGCTGGGCCGGCGCCAGCCCAACACCCCCGTCAAGTTCGGCATCGGCATCGCCCTGATGGGCGCGGCCTTCCTGCTGTTCCTGCCGATGGTGTCCACGGCCGCCGTGCCGGTGCTGTGGATCGCGATGATCCTGCTGGTGGCCACCCTGGGCGAGCTGCTCGTCTCCCCGGTGGGGCTGTCGCTGTCCACCAAGGTGGCCCCGGTGAACTACCCCGTGCTGATGGTGGCCCTGTACAACCTGTCCGTGGCCCTCGGCACGGCCCTGTCCGGGTCCCTGGCCGAGTTCTACTCGGCGGAGACCGAGGGGGCCTACTTCGGCATCCTCGGCGCGGTGACCATCGCCATCGGCCTGGTGATGCTGGTCATCTCCCGGCCCGTGCACCGGGCGATGCGCGGGATCGACTGACCTAACCCGCCGTGGACACCGCGCCGGTCGCGGAGACGACCGGCGCGGTGTTCAGCACCAGGAACACGCTCACGGCCCCCACCACCCACGCCGCCGTGCTGGCCCCGTGCCGGGTGAACCAGGCGTCCAGCCGGGCCAGCGGGCGCTCCACCAGCCGGCGGGCCACGAGCCGGCCGGCCAGCAGGACCAGGGCGGGCAGCATCATCACCACGCAGTAGGCCACCAGCAGCAGGCCCGACGCCGGCCAGCCCGGTCCCTGGGTCACGATCAGTCCGATGGCGGCCAGGTAGGGAAGCATGGTGGCGACCTCGGCCAGGCCGGCCGTCAGGGCCAGGGCCAGGAGGGCGCCGAGCCCGGAGGACCGCCGGCCGGCCGCCGTCGCCCCCGGCTCCGCCGGTGTCTCGGGGAGGGCACCCACGGCCCGCTGGCGCCAGCGGGCCAGCCGCCCCGCACCGGAGCGCGACCGCTCCTGGGCGGCGGGCGAGTCCAGCCGGAAGCTCCACCAGAACAGCCCGACGCCGGCCACGAGACCCACCGCCATCACGGGCCGGGACCCCAGCAGGTCCGCGTGGTGCTCCACGACCCAGCCCGCCCCGGCCATCACGGCGAAGCCCACGGCGGCGTAGAACGCGGCCAGCGTCCCGAGGTAGGCGAGGATGCGGCCGGGGCGCAGCCGCCCGGGGCCATCAGGAACCAGGCGGGTACGGCCAGGGTGCCGAAACTGGTGGAGTCCACCAGGGCCAGCACGGCCAGGATCAGCAGCAGGGGAGCGCCGGTGAGCGCGTCGGGGAAGTCCATGCCCCCAGCCTCCGCGCCGCGGACCGTGATGTCGTCGCCCGAACGGGGTAGACGCGGCGTACACCCTTCGGCTGATCCCGGACGGGCCGGGACTGCCTACGATGGAGGCGTGACCCGCTCCCGACCCGCTGCCCGGTCCGGCCGACCGGCGTTCGTCTCGCCCCTGCTGTACCTCGGCCTCGGGCTGGTCCTGCTGCTGTCCGGGTCCTGGTCCATGACCCCGCCGGTCCTCGCCGATCCCGTCGCCCCCCGCGGGGTGGCACCTGCTGGCTCTCGTCGCCGCCTGTGCCGGCATCCTGGTGCAGCGCCGGCGACCGGTGGCCGGATTCACCCTGGCCTCGGCGGCCGCACTCGCGGACCTCGGCCTCGGCCTGCACCTGGGCGTCTTCCTGGCCTGGGCAGACACCGCCTACGTGCTGGCCCGCCACGGCACGCAGAACCACCGCCGGCTGGGCATCGGGCTCTCCGGGCTCGCCGTCGCCGCCGTCTGGGCCGTCCTGTTCGGGATGCCGGGCGGCCGGGACTACGCGGTGCCGGTGGCGCTGACCCTGTTCGCCGGCGTCGCCGTGCCCTTCTGGTGGGGCCCCGAGGTCCGCAACGGCCACGAGCGCGCCGCCCGCGCCGATGCCGCCGCCCGCCTGGAACGCGAACGCTCCGAGACCGCCCGGCGCACTGCGGAGCTCGACCGCGCCGACGCGGTGCAGCGGGAGCGGACCGCCTTGGCCCGGGAACTGCATGACACCGTCTCCGCGCACCTGACCGGCATCGCCCTGCAGGCCGCTGCCGCCCTGTCCGGTCCGCCCCACCCCGTCCAGGACCGCGGTGCCCTGACCCAGACGCGGGCCGCGTCCCTGGCCGCCCTCGAGGACATGCGCACCATGATCGGCCTGCTCCAGCGCCCCGGGGACCCCGTGGACCTGCAGGTGCGCGGGGGACCGAGTCGCTGTCCGGGCTCGTCGAGCGCCACCGCGTGGCCGGCCAGGACCCGACGGCGGCCCTGGAGCCCGTGGAGGTCACCCCCGCCGTGGGCCAGGCCCTGTACCGGGTGCTGCAGGAGGGACTGGTCAACGCCGGCAAGCACGGCAGCGGCCCGGTCACGGTGCGGGTGGGCACCCGGCCGGGCGGGGTGTGTCTGGAGATCGACAACCCGACGCCGGCCGGTCACCGGCGTGCTCATGGACGTGCGGATGCCGGTGGTGGACGGGGTGGCCGCCACCGGGCGGATCGTCGCCGAGCGCAGCTCCGCCGTGCTGGTGCTGACCACCTTCGACGAGGACGAGGTGGTCCTGTCCGCCATCCGGGCCGGGGCCCCCGGGTTCCTGCTGAAGACCGCCGAGGCACCGGAACTGGTCTCCGCGGTGCGTCGCGTGGCGGCCGGCGAGGGGGTCGTGGCGCCCGAGGTCACCCGGCGGGTGTTCCGGGAGCTGGCCGCCGGCGCGGCACCGGCCGCGCCGGACGCCCCTGCGGACACCCGGTTGGCGCGGCTGACGGAGCGGGAGCGCGAGGTGCTCACCCACCTCGGCCGGGGCGCCTCGAACGGACAGGTGGCCGCGGACCTGGCCATCTCCGAGGCCACCGCCAAGACCCACGTCTCCCGGGTCCTGGCCAAGCTCGGGGTGCAGTCCAGGACCCAGGCCGCCCTCGTGGCCCGGGACGCCGGACTGGCCTGAGGCGAACCCCTCAGACCCTCAGATCGCCGAGCGGAAGGTCGCCGCGATCTTGGCGCCGTCGGGCAGGTCGGCGCCCCGGACGGCCTTGACCGTGCCGCCGGACCGCAGCACCCGGGCCGCCACCTCGTCCGCGAGGCCGTAGGTGTGGGCGGTGGGCTCCTCGGCCGGGGTGACGTGGCCGTACTCGTCGATGGTCCCCTCCCGCTCGGCCGTCAGGTCGAACAGGAGTACGTCCACCTGGCCGGCCGTCGCCGCCTTGGCGATGTCGCGCAGCTTGGCGCTGGCCCGTCCGTGGGCCCGGAGGGTGCCGAACCGCTCCCTCCAGTCGGCCAGCTGCGCGGCGTAGTTGCGGTCCAGCACCTCGCGGCCGCGCCGGGCGAGCTCGCCCGAACCCAGGGAGGCCGGATTGGCGGTGATGCCCTCCTCGACGAGCCGGCGGTAGGTGTTGACCTCCCGGTAGGCCGGTTCCAGGTCGGAGCTGGCCGCGAGCACGAGAGGGTGGTTCGAGCCGTTGATCTGGCGCAGCACCGCCTCCTGGACCGTCGAGCAGTAGTCCCGGCGCTGGGCCTTGGGCCGCTGGTTCCCGTCGGCCCGCTGGCGGTCCATGCGGCCCTCGTTGTCCGCCGTCTGCAGTTCCAGGCCCAGGTCGTCCGGCAGGCCCGCCAGCTCCACCTCGTGGCAGGAGGCGTCGGACTCGAGTGAGAGCAGCTGGACGGAGCCCTTCGTCAGGGCCAGCACGAAGCCGCTGTGGGCGAAGGTCGTGGCGCGGATCAGCGGGCCGGTGTCGAAGCGGTCGCCCAGGCTGGCATGGGTGCGCAGCCTGTTCATCAGGCGGAACGTCCGCAGTCCCTCCGGGGAGGCGAACACGGCCACGGAACGGGCCTGGGTGGACCAGAAGTCGCGGTCCTCCACGAGCTCGTCGATCAGCGCGGAGAGGCGCTCCCGGTCGGGCGCCGGCAGCTCAGCGGCGGCGCCGCCGGCCAGGGCGTCCGAGACGGCCGTCCGGAGGGCGATCTGCGCGGACTCGGGATGACGGCCGATCGGGGAGCTGTCCCCGTCCGATCCTGAGGACGCGACGTACACGCTCACGCTCGAGGCGTGGCGGTGTCGCGTGAGCTCGGCGAAATCGTCGGCAGTGGGTAGGTCGATGCTCATGGGCACACGCTACCCACGGGTCCGGGAAAGTACACCAGTTGTCGGCCCGGATTCTGCTGGCCCGGTCCTCCGTCGGCCTGACACACTGGGGGCATGGACTCCGTGGAATTGCTCAAGGACCTCGCCCGCCGCCCGCTCGAAGAGCTGGAGCAGGTCTGGGACCGGATCGGCCCGGACCGGCTCAACGTGCACCCGGGCGGCCACCCCAACTCCATCGCCTGGCTGCTCTGGCACACGGGCCGGGAGATCGACGCCCAGGTGGCCCAGGCCGCCGGCCGCCAGGAGGTCTGGACCGCCCAGGGCTGGGAGGACCGTTTCGCGCTCGAGCTACCCGACCCGGGCCACGGCTTCGGCCATTCGGAGCAACAGGCGCGGCACATCGTGGTGCGGGACCGGGAGCTGCTGCGCGGCTATCTGGCGGCCGTGACCGAGGAGTCGATCGGGTACCTGGACTCCCTGTCCGCGGCGGACCTGGACGAGGTCATCGACCACGACTGGGATCCGCCCGTCACCCGCGGGGTGCGCCTGGTCAGCGTGTACGCCGACGCCCTGCAACACGTGGGCCAGGCGGCCTACGTGCTCGGGATGGACTGACGCGGGGCCGGCCCCGCATCAGTCCATCCCGTCAGTCCTGCTCGAGCATGAAGGAGGCGAAGAACTCCGCCAGCTCGGCGTGGGACGCCAGGGGCATCACCTGGGCCACGTACTGGTCCGGGCGGACCACCACCAGGGCGCCGCGCTCGCGGTCGATGCCGCGCAGGTCGTAGATGTCCTGTGTGGCCTCGAGGCCGGGGACCGAGCCGAGGAGCCGGCCGTTGGTCCTCTCGGCGGAGAAGACCTTCTGGTAGTCGCGGAGACCGAAGCGGCCCTTGGCCGGGAACAGGAACGGTGGGAGCGCGTTCAGGCCCACGGAGCGGTGCCCCTGCTGGACGATCGCCCGGACGTCGAACACGGCGTCGTCCGGGGCACCGGCCGGGGTGAACCGGCGGACCGGGGACTCGGGGGACTCGTCGAGGAACGTCATCAGGGCACGCAGGGCAGAGTTCGGGTCCCCGGCGTCCACCGCGTCGCCGAAGGCGTAGAGGCGCCAGCGGCCGTCGGCCTCGTGCACGTGCCCCAGCTGTTCGGGCTTGGCATCCGCCACCCGGATCACGGGGGCCGAGTGGAACCGGCTGCCCACGGCGAATCCGGTGGCCAGGCCCTGGTGCTCGGTGCCGCCGGTGAGCAGTGACCGCTCATACACGGTGGACAGGCCCGCCGTGAACTCGCCGCCGGCCACGAAGTGGGACTCCACATCGGTGGCCGCCACGTCGGCTGCCTTGGAGCCGATCATCCTCGACCACCGCTTGTCGAACTCGATGAGCTCCTCGGCGATCTTCTGCCGCTCTCCGGAGTAGGTGGCCAGCAGGGAGTTCGGGGAGCGGCCCTGCAGCACGGCGGCGAGCTTCCAGCCCAGGTTGTAGGTGTCCTGCATGGACACGTTCATCCCCTGGCCGGCCTTCGCCGAGTGGGTGTGGCAGGCGTCGCCGGCGATGAAGACCCGGGGGTCGAGGCGGCCGGCCTGGGCGGCGGAGACGTCGTCGAAGCCGTCGGTGACGCGCTGGCCGACCTCGTACACGCTCCACCAGGCCACGTCGCGCGCCTCAAGCGTGTAGGGGTGCAGTGCCTTCTGGGCCGCGGAGAGGATGTCCTCGAAGGTGGTGCGTTCCCGCACGCTGCGATCCCCCTCGGGCAGGTCGCCGAGGTCCACGTAGTAGCGCACGAGGTGGCCGCCCTCGCGGGGGATCTGCAGGAGGGATCCGGAGGCGGACTGCATGACGGCCTTCTTGCGGACATCCGGGAAGTCCGTCACCGGCAGGATGTCCATGACACCCCAGGCGTGGTTCTGGGCATCACCGTGCAGCGAACGGCCGATCGAGGTGCGGATGACCGATCGGGCGCCGTCGCAGCCCACCACGTAGCGGGCCCGGATGGTCCGGGTGGCACCGGTGCCCTTGCCGTCCGCGTCCGTCTCCTCCAGGGTGACGGTCACCGGGGTATCCGGCTCCTCGGGGATCTCCACGCCGAGGGCCTTGAAGCCGTAGTCGACCTCCAGCCGGGAGGCGGACGTGGAGGCGTTCTCCAGCAGCAACTCCTGCATACGGGCCTGGTTGACGATCACGTGCGGGTACTCACTCAGCCCGTCCGCGACGTCCTGGATCTGGCCGGAACGGGTGATCTCGTCACGGTTCCCCGGTGCGGGGGACCAGAAGGTGGTCTCGTTGACCCAGTACGCCTCGTTCAACAGGGTCGGTGCCAGGCCGAAGGCGTCGAACATCTCCACCGTCCGGCAGGACACCCCATCGGCCTGGCCCACCGGCAGCGGGCCCTGGCGGCGCTCCACCACGCGGGTGCTGATCTCCGGGAACCGGGCCAGCTGGGCCGCCAGGACCGTGCCGGCGGGGCCGGTGCCGACGATCAGGACATCCACGGACTCCGGCAGCGGCCCCTGGGCGCCCTCGCGTCCGGCGGCGGCCTCGTGGATGGTGGGGTCTCCGTAGCGGTAGCCGTTCAGGTGGTATTGCATGGGGCTCCTTCTGCCTCGACGGAACGAAGGTCATCCGTGTACTGAGTTAATCTGCACATAGCCTACATCACACCGGTGATCAGGGGCACAGTATGATGTTCCGTGGACTGTGTATCTAGCGGAGGGAGGCGAGTATGCCGGCAGGGATCGAAATCGAGTCGGTCGGTCACGTGCTGCGCCGGTGCCAGCAGCTGCACCACGCCGTGTGGGCCGAAGAGGTCGGCGGCATCCTGACCTCCCCGCAGTACTCCGTGGTGCATTCCGTGGCCACCGCGCGGTCCGAGGGCGCCGGCCCGCTGGACCAGCACTCCCTTGGCGTGGCCGCCGGGCTGGACCGGTCCACGGTGGCCGGAGTGGTCCGACGGCTCGAGGCGCAGGGCTGGCTGCGGCGGGAACGTGATCCGCGGGACGCCCGCCGCCGGGTCATCGCCCTGCCCGCGCCGTCCGGTGTGGCACTGGCCGGGCTGGCCCCCTCCGTGCTGGCCGTCCAGGAGCGGATCCTGGCCCCCGTGCCGGCCGGCACGCGAGAGTGGCTCACGGACCGGTTGGCGCAGCTCGCCCCCGCCGGGGCCTCGGTGCAGGACCGCCGTCCGGGGCACCTGATCCGGCTGGCCCAGCAGCGGCACACGGCCCTCTGGTCGGAGGAGCTCGGGACCCAGATCACGGGCCCCCAGTTCGCGGTGCTGCGGGTGCTCGCCGCGCAGGGGCCATCCCCCCAGTCGATCCTGGCCGAGCGCGCCGCGCTGGACCGCTCCAGCGCCTCCGAGGTGCTGCGCCGGCTCGAGGGGCGCGGCTGGACCGGGCGTCGGCCGGAGCCGGGGGACCGGCGGACGCGACTGGCCTCACTGACGGGGGCGGGCCGGGACCTGCTGGAGTCCGTGAGCGGCGGCGTCGAGCGTGTCCAGCGGCGCATCCTGGAACCGGTGCCACCGCGGGACCGCGGCCGCCTCGTTCAGGTGCTGGCCGTCGTCGCGCACGGGATGTGAGCGGCCATTGGCACCATGCAGCGGACGCCAGTAGTCTCAACGGTGTACCGCGAGGCCTGGCTGGGGCCGGACCATTCATCTGTGATCTGGAGGAACCATGAGCAACATCCCCGAAGGACTCCGCTACAGCGCTGAGCACGAGTGGGTGTCCGGCCCGGATGCCGATGGCGTCGTCCGCATCGGGATCACCGACTTCGCCCAGGACGCCCTGGGGGACGTGGTCTACGTGGATCTGCCCGAGGTCGGCGCGGAGATCGCCGCCGAGTCCACCGTGGGCGAGGTCGAGTCCACCAAGTCCGTCAGTGACCTCTACGCCCCCGTGACCGGGACCGTCACGGCCCGCAACGAGGGGCTCGAGGCCGACCCGGCCCAGGTCAACACGGACCCCTACGGCGAGGGCTGGCTCCTCGAGGTGACCCTCGCCGATCCCGCCCAGGTGGACGGTCTGCTCGATGCGGACGGTTACCGCCAGCAGGTAGGCTAGTCAGGTCACGAAAACGCCACGGCCGGCGCGTCTGACGCGATCGGCCGTACACATCCTCGGAGGAGCTATGTCACAGGACCGGACCCCAGCACCGGACGGCCGGAACGCGGGGACCGAACCGGAGGCGCAAACCACCAGCATCGGCCTGCCCGATCTGGAGTCCTCGCCTGACCGCTCACTGGATGCGGAGGACCGGGCGGCCATCAACGCCCTGCCCGTGGGCTCGGCGCTGCTGGTGGCCCACGCCGGCCCCAACCAGGGGGCCCGGTTCCTGCTGGACCAGGACTCCACCTCGGCCGGACGCCACCCCAACGCGGACATCTTCCTCGACGATGTGACGGTCTCCCGGAAGCACGCCGAGTTCCGCCGCTCCGGCGGCGGGTTCGTGATCGCCGACTCGGGATCCCTGAACGGTACCTACGTCAATCACGACCGGGTCGACTCGGTGGCCCTGCGCTCCGGGATGGAAGTGCAGATCGGCAAGTTCCGCCTGACGTTCTACGCCGGCACGCAGCGACCCGCCGTCTGATCGGGGCCGCGGGGCCCGTCCCCGCCGCCGCCGACGACCGCTCCCGAACAGAAGGCCGAGGACCCCGTGACCGCAGCAGCTTCCCGCCGCTCCCTTTCCGCCACGCCGGCCGCCGCGCGCGGCGGGCACCGCGCCGTCATGAACATCGGCGAGGTGCTGGCCGAGCTGAAGGGACACTTCCCGCAGGTCAGCGCCTCGAAGATCCGCTTCCTCGAGGAGAAGGGGCTGATCACCCCCCGCCGGACGGCGGCGGGCTACCGGAAGTACACGGACGCCGACGTGGACCGGCTGCGCTTCATCCTCGCCCTGCAAAGGGACCAGTACCTGCCGTTGAAGGTCATCAAGGACTACCTGGACGCGGTGGACCGGGGGGAGCACCCGGAGTCACTGCCGGGTGGGCTGACCCTCACGCCGCGCTCGGTCTCCGACCAGCTGGCCCAGGAGCTGGCCGGCCATACCCGGCCACTCACGCGGGCGGAGCTGCAGGGGATCTCGGGTGCCGGTTCCGGGCTGCTGGACTCCCTGGAGCAGTACGGCATGATCTCGGCGGACGAGAACGGCCGCTATTCGGAACACTGCCTCAAGGCCGTCCGCTCCGCCGTGGTCCTGGCCGACCACGGCTTGGAGCCGCGCCACCTGCGCCCCTTCCGGGCGGCGGCGGACCGGGAGATGGGCCTGATCGAGCAGGCCACGGCCCCCCTGGCCACACGCAAGGACTCGGCGGCCGCCGCGCGCCGGGCCGAGGCCGCGCGGGAGCTCAGCGAAGCCTGCCTCGGACTGCACAGCGCCCTCGTGTCGGCGGCCGTGGCCGACCTGGACACGTGAGGACGCGGCCGTGAACCTGCCGGATATCGAGATGACGGTGCTCGGCGTCCGCGTCGAGCTGCCCGGCAACCAGCCGCTGGTGCTGCTCCAGGACCCCGGGACCGGGACCCTGGTGCCCATCTGGATCGGCGCCCCCGAGGCCAGCGCCATCGCCCTGTGGCAACAGGGCATCACCGCGCCGCGGCCCATGACCCACGACCTCCTCGTGGAGGTCGTCGCGGCCGCCGGGACCACGATCGAGGCGGCGCGCATCAGCTCGGTGGAGGAGGCCGTCTTCCATGCCGAGCTGGTCCTGGGCAATGGAGCGCGGGTGGACGCCCGCGCGTCGGACGCCATCGCCTGTGCCCTGCGGGCCGAGGCCCCGGTGCTGTGCGCGGCCGAGGTCCTGGAGGCGGCCGGGCTCGACCCTGACCAGGCGCAGGACGCGGATGAGGAGCCGGAGGACGACGTCGACGAGGCCGTCACCGGCGTCACCGGGGCGGCCCAGCGGGACGCCGAGCTCAACCGCTTCCGCGAGTTCCTGGACACGGTGGACCCCGAGGACTTCGCCGACGACGGCCCCAGCCAGTCCTGATCTAGCCGTGAGCCGGGCGACACGCGAGGGACGAAAGGCCGCCGGGTCTTTGACCGCGGACCCGGACCGGCATACCGTCAGGGACAGAGGTTCCACATTGCCTATCGGTCCAATCGCACCGATCGGCGGTCTGGTGCCGGGCCGATGCCCGGTTCCGCCCGCCGATCCGGACCGCCGGGCACCTTCCTTCCCCAGTGTGGAGCCATGACCAGGAGGGTTCCAGTGAGTCCGAAGGGCGAGGCCGGGCAGTCCCCGGACGTGCATCACGTGTCATCCCCGCGCACCCCTGCGCAGGGCATGCTGTTCACCGAAGACCTGCCGGTGCTGGATGAGGGTGCGGGCTACCGCGGCCCGACCGCCTGCAAGGCCGCAGGCATCACCTACCGCCAGCTCGACTACTGGGCACGGACCGCCCTGGTGGTCCCCACGGTCCGGGGCGCCAAGGGCTCCGGCACCCAGCGCCTCTACTCCTTCCGGGACATCCTCGTCCTCAAGGTCGTCAAGCGCCTGCTGGACACGGGGGTCTCGCTGCAGCAGATCCGGTCCGCGGTGGAGCACCTGCGGGAGCGCGGCGTGGACGACCTGGCGCAGATCACCCTCATGAGTGACGGCGCGTCCGTCTACGAGTGCACCTCCGCTGACGAGGTCATCGACCTGGTCCAGGGCGGCCAGGGCGTCTTCGGCATCGCCGTGGGCCGCGTGTGGCGCGAGGTCGAGGGCTCCCTGGCCGAGCTGCCCTCCGAGCAGCTGCAGGCGGAGGCGCCCGAGGACTTCCCCGGTGACGAGCTCTCCGAACGCCGGGCCCGCCGGAAGTCCGCCTCCTAGGCACCCCGGCCGCACCGTGCCGTGATCGACGACGGCCCCGCACCTTCCGTACGGAAGGTGCGGGGCCGTCGTCGTGCCGGGGTGGGGGTCAGTGCCGCCGCTGGCTGCGCCGGCCCTGGGGCCGGTGCAGCGCCGCGAGCAATTCCTCGAAGAGCTGGGCGGACTGGGCGGCGGTCTCTCCGGGCCAGGCGTGCACCGGCCAGGCGGCGCCCTGGATCTGCTGCCAGTTGCCCTGCTCGGGGATCGCCACCGGGAGCAGACGGTCACCGTACATGCGCTCCATCTCGCCGAGCCGGAACTGGTGTTCCGTGCTGGCCGGGCGGACGCGGTTGGCCACCACGCCGGTGGAGCGGACCCCCTGGGCGTACTCGGAACGGAAGAGGTCCAGGGCCCGGAGGGACCGCTCGGTGCCCGCCACGGAGAACAGGCTGGGCTCGGCCACGAGCAGCACGTCCGTGGACGCGGCCCACGCCATCCGGGTGACGCCGTTGAGGGCCGGCGGGCAGTCGATCAGCACGAGGGCGTACCGGGTGACGGATTCCAGCAGCGTGGCGAGGCGGCGCAGCTCCCGTGTCCGGGTGGTGGGTCGCTCATAGAGGGACGTGCGGGAGGAGCCGCGCACCACGTCCAGGATCTTGGTGCTGCCCGCTACGCCCGCCTCGGCAGCCCCGGCCGTGAGGTCCGGCCAGCCGGAGGGGATGACGTGGTCGGCGAGGGTGATGCGCCGGGGCCGCTCCAGCAGGGTGCCGATGTCGTCCGCGTTCTGGCCCTGCTTGACGCCCAGCCCGGTGGTGGCGTCGGCATGCGGATCCATGTCCACGACGAGCGTCGGAATGCCCTGCGCGCGGGCCGCCGAGGCCAGTCCGAGGGTGACCGAGGTCTTGCCGACCCCGCCCTTGAGGCTGGAGATGGAGATGATCTGCACGGTGGGGGAGTCCTGACTGTGGTGAGGCGGGCTGGGAACGGGCCCCCGGTGGAGGGGCTGGTCTCAAGACCGGACTCCAGTCTAGTGCCGCGCCGTCATGTGACTGGCGTCATAGGTCGGGGCCTCCCGGTGTGCAAAACTGGCCCGTGACGTGAGCCACAACGGTGTGGCTTACCCGAGCGCAACCAGCGCCAGATCGTGGGCCGGCGGATCCGCCGGTCATCAAGGAGGTCCCATGTCCGTTCGGACGACCGATGGCATGTTCAGCAAGGTCCTGGTGGCCAACCGCGGCGAGATCGCCGTGCGCGCCTTCCGTGCCTGCTACGAGCTCGGTGCCCGCACCGTGGCTGTCTTCCCCTATGAGGACAGGAACTCGATCCACCGGCAGAAAGCCGATGAGGCGTACCGGATCGGCGAGGAGGGCCACCCGATCCGGGCCTACCTGGATGTGGAGGAGATCATCCGGGTGGCCCGGGAATCGGGCTGCGACGCTGTCTACCCGGGTTACGGGTTCCTCTCGGAGAACCCGGACCTGGCCCGGGCCTGCGAGGAGGCAGGCATCGCCTTCGTCGGCCCGCCGGCGGACGTGCTGGATCTGACCGGCAACAAGGTCCAGGCCCTGCGCGCCGCGAAAGCCGCGGGCATCCCGACCCTGGCGTCCTCCGACCCGAGTTCGGACGTGGACTGGCTCCTCGGGCAGGCCGAGGGCATCGGCTTCCCGATCTTCGTCAAGGCCGTGGCCGGCGGCGGCGGCCGGGGAATGCGCCGCGTGGAGACGGCGGCCGACCTGGAGGATTCGCTGAACGCGGCCATGCGGGAGGCCGAGACGGCCTTCGGCGATCCCACGGTCTTCCTGGAGCAGGCCGTCCTGCGTCCCCGGCACATCGAGGTCCAGGTGCTGGCGGACTCCACGGGAGAGACCGTGCACCTGTTCGAACGCGACTGTTCCATGCAGCGTCGGCACCAGAAGGTCATCGAGATCGCGCCGGCGCCGAACCTGGAGGACTCCATCCGCGAGGCCCTGTATGCCGACGCGGTGAAGTTCGCCAAGGCCATGGACTACGTCAACGCGGGCACGGTGGAGTTCCTCGTGGACACCGCCGGCGAGCGGGCTGGCCAGCACGTGTTCATCGAGATGAATCCCCGCATCCAGGTGGAGCACACCGTCACGGAGGAGATCACGGACGTGGACCTCGTGGCCTCCCAGCTCCGGATCGCCGCCGGCCACAGCCTGGAGGAGCTCGGCATCCGCCAGGAGGAGCTGCGCATCCGCGGCGCCGCCATGCAGTGCCGCATCACCACCGAGGACCCGGCCAACGGCTTCCGGCCGGACACGGGCGCCATCACCGCCTACCGCTCGGCCGGCGGCTCCGGCGTCCGGCTGGACGGCGGCACCATCTACACGGGCGCCGAGATCAGCCCGCACTTCGACTCGATGCTGGTCAAGCTGACCTGCCGCGGCCGGGACTACCCGACGGCGGTGCGCCGCACCCGGCGTGCCCTGGCCGAGTTCCGCGTGCGCGGAGTCTCCACCAACATCCCGTTCCTGATGAACGTGCTGGACGACCCCTCGTTCATCGCCGGGGACGTGGCCACCGACTTCATCGACGCCCACCCGGAGCTGGCCCAGGTCAACCGCAGCCAGAACCGCGGGTCCAAGGCCCTGCAGTTCCTGGCCGACGTCACGGTCAACCAGCCGTACGGGCTCCGCGTGGAGGGGATCGACCCGCGGGACAAGCTGCCCCGCTTCCCCGGGGACAAGTCCGAGGAGCCGGACCGCAGCCCCTTCGACGGCCCCTCGGCCAGCCAGCCCCCGGCCGGCTGGCGGCAGGTGCTGGTGGAGAAGGGCCCGGAGGGCTTCGCCGCCGAGCTGCGCTCCCGCACCGAGCTGGCCGTGACGGACACGACCTTCCGCGATGCCCACCAGTCCCTGTTGGCCACCAGGGTCCGGACCCGGGACCTGCTGGCGGCGGCCCCCGCGCTCGCCCACACCCTGCCGGGGCTGTTCTCCGTGGAGGCCTGGGGCGGGGCGACGTACGACGTCGCGCTGAGGTTCCTGGCCGAGGACCCCTGGGCGCGGCTGCGCCTGCTGCGGGAGGAGCTGCCGAACATCCCGCTGCAGATGCTGCTGCGCGGCCGCAACACGGTGGGCTACACGCCGTACCCGGTCGAGGTGACCAACGCCTTCGTCCAGGAGGCCGCCGACACCGGGGTGGACATCTTCCGCATCTTCGATGCGCTCAACGACGTCCGGCAGATCGCCCCGGCCATCGAGGCGGTCCGGGCGACCGGCACGGCCGTGGCGGAGGCGGCCCTGTGTTACACGGGCAACCTGCTGGACCCGGCCGAGAAGCTGTACACCCTCGACTACTACCTGGGTCTCGCCCGGCAGATGGTCGACGCCGGTGCCCACATCCTGGCCATCAAGGACATGGCCGGACTGCTGCGGCCGGCGGCCGCCAGGGAACTGGTCGGTGCCCTGCGCAGCGAATTCGACCTGCCGGTGCACCTGCACACGCATGACACCGCGGGTGGCCAGCTGGCGACCCTGCTGGCGGCGGCCGAGGCCGGAGTCGACGCCGTGGACACCGCGGTGGCGTCCATGGCCGGCACCACCAGCCAGGTCCCGATGTCAGCCCTGGTCGCCGCCCTGGAACACGGGACGCGGGACACCGGCCTCGGCCTGGACCACGCCGCCGGGCTCGAGCCCTACTGGGAGACCGTCCGGGAGATCTACCGTCCCTTCGAATCCGGGCTCTCCGCGCCGACCGGCCGGGTGTACCGCCATGAGATTCCCGGCGGCCAGCTCTCCAACCTGCGCCAGCAGGCGATCGCCCTGGGACTGGGGGACCGGTTCGAGCAGATCGAGACGATGTACGAGGCAGCCAACGCCATGCTCGGCAACATCGTGAAGGTCACGCCGAGTTCCAAGGTGGTCGGTGACCTGGCCCTGCATCTGGTGGGCATGGACGTGGACCCGCAGGCCTTCGCGGAGAATCCGCAGGACTTCGACGTCCCCGATTCCGTCATCGGCTTCCTCTCCGGGGAACTGGGTGATCCGCCCGGGGGCTGGCCGGAGCCGTTCCGCGGCCGGGCCCTGCAGAACCGGCGCCAGCGCCGCCCGGAGGCGGAGCTGTCAGCCGAGGACCGCGCGTCGTTGTCCACCCCGGGTGCCGAGCGGCAGTCAACGCTCAACCGCCTCCTGTTCCCGGGTCCCACGCAGGAGTTCGAACAGCACCAGGCGGAGTTCGGGGACACCTCGGTGCTGCACACCCGCGACTGGCTGTACGGCATGGTGACGGGGCAGGAGCACGTGATCTCCCTCGGCAAGGGTGTGCGCTTGTTGGCCACGCTCCAGGCGATCGGGGAGCCGGACGCCAAGGGCGTGCGGCCCGTCATGGTCACGCTGAACGGGCAGGCGCGGCAGATCACGGTGCGGGACCGGTCCGTGGAATCCACGGTCCGCGCCGCCGAGAAGGCCGATCCCGCCGCCCAGGGCCAGGTGGCCGCCCCCTTCGCCGGTGCCGTCACGGTGACGGTCGCCGAGGGGGACACCGTGGAGGCCGGCGGCACCATTGCCACCATCGAGGCCATGAAGATGGAGGCGGCCATCACCACCCCGGTCGGCGGGACGGTGTCCCGCGTGGTGCTGTCCGGGACCACGCCCGTGGAGGGCGGGGACCTGCTGCTCGTCGTGGAGTGACCACCAGAGGGCGACGGTGCCCGTGGGCCGTAGTCTGGGCCCATGGGCATCGAAACCTTCGATCTGATCATTCTCGGCTCCGGCTCCGGCAACTCGCTGGTCACCCCGTACTGGGATGACCGGAGGGTCGCCATCGTGGACTCCGGCGCCTTCGGGGGGACCTGCCTGAACCGGGGCTGCATCCCCACGAAGATGTTCGCGTATCCGGCGGCGCTCTCGGCCGTGCCGGCGGAGGCGGCCCGCCTCGGCGTGGACCTGGGGTTCGGCGGAGCGGACTGGACCGGCATCCGGGACCGGATCTTCGCCCGCGTCGACGCGATCTCCGCCGGAGGCCTGCACTACCGGGACGTCGAACTCGAGCACACCACCGTCATCACGGAGGAGAGCCGCTTCACCGGGACCCATCAGTTGACCACCTCCGGCGGCCGGGTCCTGGAGGCCGAGACCATCGTGGTGGCCGCGGGGTCCCGGCCCGCGCTGCCGGACGTACCCGGCGTCGACCGCCCGCAAGTGCACACCTCGGATACCATCATGCGCGTGCCGCGGCTGCCGGAGAGGCTCGTGGTGCTCGGCGGGGGTTTCATCGCCGCGGAGTTCGCCGCGATCTTCTCGGGGCTCGGTTCCTCGGTGGTCCAGGTCAACCGCTCGCCACGGTTGCTGCGCGGCCACGACGCGACGATCTCCGAGCGATTCACCGAGCTGGCCTCCCAGCACTGGGACCTGCGGACCGGGTGGACCGTGTCCCGGATCGAGGACGGGCCGGACGGCTGGGTCACCGTCCACCTCGACGGCGCGGCGGGTGCCACCCTGGAGCTCGACGCCGACGCCGTGCTGATCGCGCAGGGCAGGGTCCCGAACACGGATCGGCTGGACGCCGCGGCCGCGGGACTGGACCTCCGGGACGACGGCCGCCTCTGCGTGGACGAGTACCAGCGGCTGCTCGCCGGCGGCCAGCCGGTCCCCGGGCTGTGGGCCCTGGGGGACATCTCGAGTCCGCACCAGCTCAAGCACGTGGCCAACCACGATCAGCGGATCGTGGCCCACAACCTCGAGCACCCGGAGGACCTGCGGGCCAACACCCTCGGGCCGGTGCCCGCAGCCGTGTTCACGCGGCCCCAGATCGCCTCCGCCGGGCTGACGGAGGAACAGGCCGTCATCGAGTACGGCCGTGACCGGATCAGTGTCAAGGTGCAGGACTACGGTGACGTGGCCTATGGCTGGGCCATGGAGGACGCCACGGGGCTCTGCAAGCTGATCGCCGACCGTCAGACCGGCCAGCTGCTCGGGGCACACCTGATGGGGCACGAGGCACCGAACCTGATCCAGCCCCTCGTCCAGGCCATGAGCTTCGGGGTGGACGCCCATTCCATGGCCCGCGGTCAGTACTGGATCCACCCCGCCCTGAGCGAGGTCGTGGAGAACGCCTTACTGGGCCTGGACGTCCCGGACTCCGGGCGGCTGTAGGCGGTCGCCGCCGCCCGGAGCGAGGGTCAGGCAGGTTTCGGTGCCGAGTAGATCTCCTCGACGAGGGGCTCGAAGTCCTTCAGGACCACGTTCCTCTTGAGTTTGAGGGAGGGGGTCAGCTGCCCCGACTCGATGGTGAAGTCCACCGGGGCGATCCGGAACGAGCGGATGGACTCGGCCTGGGACACCGACGCGTTGGCGCGGTCGATGGCCTTCTGGATGTGGTCCACCACGGTCGGGTGGGTGGTCAGCTCCTCGGCGGGGGTGTCCGCCGGCAGGCCCTGCTGCTGCATCCAGCCCGGGAGCACCTCGGCGTCGAGGGTGACCAGGGCGGCGATGAAGGGGCGGCCGTCGCCGACCACCACGCACTGGGACACGAGGGCGTCGGCGCGGATCTGGTCCTCCAGCTGGGCCGGGATCACGTTCTTGCCTCCGGCCGTGACGATGATCTCCTTCTTCCGGCCGGTGATCGTCAGGTAGCCCTCGTCATCCAGGGAACCGATGTCCCCGGTGTGGAACCAGCCGTCGACGATCTCCTGCTCCGTGACGTCCGGACGGTTGTGATAGCCGCGCATGAGGCACACACCCCGGGCGAGGATCTCGCCGTCGTCCGCGATGCGGATGCCGTTGCCCGGGATGGGCTTGCCCACCGTGCCGATCTTGATCTCCCCAGGGCGGCCCACCGTCACCGGCGCGGTGGTCTCGGTGAGGCCGTAGCCCTCCATGATGCTCAGGCCGATGCCCGTGAAGTAGTGGGCCAGCCGGGCGCCCAGCGGGCCGCCGCCGGACACGGCGTGCTGGACGCGGCCTCCCATGGCATCGCGGATCTTGCCGTAGAGCAGCTTGCCGAACAGGGCGTGCTTGGCACGCAGCACCAGGGGGACCCTGCCCTCGGCCTGAGCCTTGGAGAAGTCGATGGCCGTCTGGGTGCCGGCCGCGAAGATCTTCCCCTTGCCGCCGGCGTCGGCTTTCATCTTGGCCGAGTTGTAGACCTTCTCGAAGACGCGGGGTACGGCCAGCAGGAAGGTGGGCCGGAAGGACTGCAGGTCCGGCACCAGCTGCTTGACGTCGGCGGTGTGACCCACCTTGGCTCCGGCGGCCACGGCCAGCACGGAGATGAAGCGGGCGAAGACGTGGGCCAGCGGGATGAACATCACGGTGCTGCTGTTCGGATGCACTATGTCCCCCAGTCCGGAGCCCAGGGTCTGCAGGCTCAGCTCGGCGAAGTTCCCGTGGGTCAGCTCGCAGCCCTTCGGCTTGCCGGTGGTGCCGGAGGTGTAGATGATCGTGGCCAGGTCGGGCAGGTTCGCCGCGGTCCGGCGGGATTCCATCTGGGTCTCGTCGGGGCCTTGGGCGGCCAGGGCCCGCAGCTCGTCCAGTCCCTCGTCCTCCATGAGCCAGCCGCCGAGCAGCGGCTCCAGCTGCTCCTGGCGGATGGCCGTGTCCACCACGCCGCGATGGCGGGCGGTCTCGCACACCACGGCACGGACGTTGGCGTCGGACACGATCCAGGCCACCTGGCTGGGGGAGGAGGTCTCGTAGATCGGCACGGTCACCGCCCCGGCGTACCAGATGGCGAAGTCCACGAGCGTCCACTCGTAGCGCGTGGGGGACATGATGCCGACGCGGTCGCCGGCCTCGAGACCGGCGGCGGCGAGGCCACGGGCCAGGGTCCGGACATCGTCGTGGAAGGCGGAGGCGGTGACATCGGTCCACTGGCCGGGAGCTGACTGGCGGGCGAACAGCGGCCGCTGGGGGGCGGAGAGGACCTGCTGTTCGAGCAGATCGGTAATGTTCGTCTCCCGCGGGACCTCGACCGTGGGAGGGGTAATGTATTCCTTCAACATGCGCTCCTGGTGCTAGACGGTGCCGACTCTTCGCCCCCGTGGGGCCCTGAGTGTCGACCGGTTCGTGGCGGGGATGCCCGGGTCATTCGACCTTACAGGACCAGCCCGGACCGGGTGTGGCTTGCGCCACAGTCGACATGATACTACCGATCGGTAACTTTGCGGGGGCAGACGGTGGAGGAAGGCGGGGACGTGGCCGATCCTGTGGGGACCCCGGTCCCGGTGGCCGCCGCCGTCGGACTGGACGTGGGCGGCGGGGCCGTGAAGGCGGGCGCGGTCCTGCTCCATGCCGACGGGATGCTTGCCCGTGCCGCTCGCCCCGCTGAGGTTCGCGTCCGCCACCGCCTCGAGGCGGACGGTGAAGCCCTGACCGCCCTGGCCGCCGCCACCGCGCGGGAACAGTTCGAGTCCGTGCGATCCCGCTGGCCCCGGGTGCCCGTGGCGTGGGGGGTCTCCGCCGCGGCGTGGATCGACCCCAGCACCGGCCGATCCCTGTTCAGCCCTCACCTGATGGGGTGGCGGGGCCGGCCCCTGCCACAGGACCTGGCGCGGTCGTTGTCCCGGCTGACGGGCCGTCCGGTGGCCGATGAGGAGGCCGGTACGCCGCCCCCGCGGTCCGTGACCCTGCCCTCGGTGGTCAACGATGCTGACGCGGCTGCCTGGGCCGAGGCCCGGTTGGCACGTCAGCCGGGGCACGACGCCGGCCACCTCCGGTCCGATCGGATGGTCCTGGTGGCGATCGGCACGGGCATCGGCGGCGCCCTGGTGCGCGATGGCGCGGTGGACATCGGCGCCCGGGGGATGGCCGGGGAATTCGGGCATATGACCGTGGACCCGTCCGGGGTGCCGTGTCCGTGCGGCAACACGGGATGCTGGGAACTGCTGGTCTCCGCGGAGGCCCTCGCCGCCCGGGCGGGCCGGGCCTCGGCGCGGACCACCATCGACGACGCGCTGGCCGGCCAGGTCGAGTGCCGACGGGCCGTGCAGGAGACGGGGCGCTGGCTGGGCCGTGGCCTGGCGACGCTGGCAGCGGTGCTGGACCCGTCCCGCTTCGTCATCGGGGGCGGGGTGGCCGCGGCGGGCGAGTTGCTCCTCGCGCCGGCCCGCGTGGAGTTGGCGCGTCACCTGCCCGGTGGCCGGTACCGGCCCGTTCCCTCCGTGACCGTGGCCACGTGGGGCAACAGCTCGGGCTGGGTGGGGGCGGCCGGGATCGCCCTCGAGCGCGCCGGGTGGTCCGTGGCCACGGCGACGGCGGACTAGACACGCAGCAGGCCGGGACGGGACCCTCGCTGCGGCGGTCGTCAGACCTGCGCGCCGTCGCCGCCCCAGGGGCCGTCGCGGTCCTGGTCCCGGGGCAGGGACAGGAACAGACCGACCCCTCCGGCCACCATCACCGCGATGAGGAGCGTGACCACGAGGCCGGGGATGCCGGGCCAGAACAGCGCCGCGAGGAGCAGCGCCACCGGGCCACCGGCCAGTCCGGCGGCGCTCAGGGCGACGGCCGGTCGGCCGGATCCCAGGGCCGGCGGATCGGGCGCGACGAAGTCACCCTCGTCCTCGTCATCGACCGTGTAGTCGCGGGGTCCCCAGACTGGGGGCTCGAGCCCTGCGACGATGCCCTCCCACTGCCGGTCGATCTCGGCCTGGTCCGGCGGCTGGTCCTCCTGACGGTCGTCGGCAGGGTCGTCCCGGTGTTCAGCCATGCTGGCCTGCCTGTTCGGGGCTGCCGGGCAGCCCGGACAGGAATCTGACGGACTCGGCGTGGATGATCGGCGCATCCGTGTCCAGCGTGGCCACGTGGTAGCTATTCTCGAGGGGCCGCAGGGTCAGCAGGCCGGGGGACAGGCCCCGACTCAGGACGGTGATCGAGGACGGTGGCACCACGTGGTCGGTGGTGGAGCGGAAGGCCAGGACGGGTGCCGTGATGTCGGCGAGCCCGCGGCGGGCGGCGGACTGCAGGCGGCCGACCTGGTGCACACCGGCCACCGGTGTGCGTGGATAGGCACGCTCGTCCGCCTCCGGGGAGACCGTGTCATTGGCGATGGGTTCCACGGTCCGCACGGCGTACTTGAGCCAGCCGGCCAGCGGCGCCAGCGGGGAGGCGAACCGCAGGCCCGGGTTCACCACCACGACCCCGGTGACCCGGCGGTGCGCGGCGGCGTCGAGGGCCAGCGCCCCGCCCATGGACAGCCCGGCGACGACCACGTGTTCATGGGTGGCCAGCAGGGCATCGACGGTCCGGCGGGCGGCGCCCCTCCAGTCCGTGGCGGTCACCCGCTCCAGGTCCTCCCAGCGGGTGCCGTGCCCCGGGAGCAGGGGGACCTCGACGTCGGCGCCGGCGGCCGCCAGCGCCGTCGCCCACGGGGCCACCGAGACCGGGCCCGAGGTGAAGCCGTGGAACAGGGCCACGCCGGTGCGGCCGCGGCGCAGACTCCCGGCCAGGGGGCCGTCCGGGGCGCCGCTCAGGGACAGCGGCCGCTGCTGGGGATCCATGTTCCCTACAGTAGCGTCAGCATCCGGGCCGGCACTCCCTAGAATGGTGGCGATCCGCCGCGCCGCCTCCCGAGAGGAACCCCTGCCGTGTTCTACTGGTTCGCCAAGACCTTCGTGGTGGCCCCCGTGACGAACCTGCTGTTCCGTCCGTGGGTGAAGGGCCTGGGCCACGTGCCGCAGGAGGGCGCGGCCATCCTGGCCAGCAACCACCTCTCGGTGTCCGACTCGATCTTCATGCCGGCGCAGCTGGACCGCCAGGTGCATTTCCTGGCGAAGAAGGAGTACTTCACGGGCACGGGTCCCAAGGGGTGGCTGACCCGCAAGTTCTTCGAGGCCACCAACCAACTGCCCATGGACCGGGCCGGCGGCAAGGCCTCCCTGGACTCGCTGCACTCCGGACTGGACGTGCTCCGGGACGGGAAGCTCCTGGGGATCTACCCGGAGGGCACCCGCAGTCCGGACGGCCGCCTCTACCGCGGCAAGCTGGGCGTGGCCAAGTTGGCCCTGAACGCGCGCGTGCCCGTGGTGCCGATCGCCATGATCGGCACGGACAAGGTCCAGCCCATCGGGCGGACGATCCCGAGCATCCGGCGCGTGGGCGTGATCTTCGGGCCGCCCCTGGACTTCTCCGAGTACTACGACCGCGCCGGGGACCACCTCGTCGAGCGCCTGGTCACGGACCAGATCGTGGAGGCCATCCGGCGCCTCTCCGGCCAGGAGTACGTGGATGTCTACGCCGCCACCGCGAAGACCCGCACCCCGGACTCTCAGTAGTCTGTGGCCGACGGTGACCGTCACACGGGCGCGCCGGGAGGCGGGGTTCCGTACGCTGTAACCATGATTTCGGATCCCACCACAGATTTCCCGGCCTTCGGTTCAGCGCAGTCCAACGGCGCCGCCGACTATCCCGGCCTGGATGACTGGCGGTCGAAGCCGATCTCCCAGCAGCCGAGCTGGGAGGACCCCGCGGAGTTCGAGGCGGCCGTGGCCGAACTGTCCTCGGCGCCACCGCTCGTGTTCGCCGGTGAGGTGGACCAGCTGCGCACCCAGCTGGCGGCCGCGGCCCGCGGCGAGGCCTTCCTGCTCCAGGGCGGCGATTGCGCCGAGACCTTTGCGGGCGCCACGGCCAACAAGATCAGCGCCAAGGTCAAGACCATCCTGCAGATGGCCGTCGTCCTGACCTACGGCGCGTCCCTGCCCGTGGTGAAGATGGGCCGGATGGCCGGGCAGTACGCCAAGCCCCGGTCCTCGGACACGGAGACCAGGGACGGCGTCACCCTGCCGTCCTTCCGCGGCGAGATCGTCAACGGCTTCGACTTCACCCCGGAGTCCCGCCGGCATGATCCGCAGCGCATGGTGCAGGCCTACAACACCTCGGCCGCGACGCTGAACCTCGTGCGTGCCTTCACGCAGGGCGGGTTCGCCGACCTGCGGTCCGTCCACGCCTGGAACCAGGGGTTCATGAAGAACCCTGCCTACTCGCGCTACGAGGAGATGGCCGGGCAGATCGACCGTGCCGTGCGGTTCATGGATGCCGCCGGCGTGGACTTCGGTGCCCTGCGCCGGACGGACTTCTTCACCGCCCACGAGGCCCTGCTGCTGGACTACGAGAGGGCCCTGACCCGCATCGACTCACGGTCCGGCCTCCCGTACTCCACCTCGGGGCATTTCCTCTGGATCGGCGAACGCACCCGGGACCTGGACGGGGCGCACGTGGACTTCCTGTCCAAGGTGCGCAACCCCATCGGCGTCAAGCTCGGCCCCACCACGCGACCCGAGGACGCACTGGCCCTGATCGACAAGCTCGACCCGGAACGCGAGCCGGGGCGGCTGACCTTCATCACCCGCATGGGCGCGGACACGATCCGGGACCACCTGCCCGTGGTGGTGGAGGCCGTCCGGGATTCCGGGGCCCAGCCGCTGTGGGTCACCGATCCGATGCACGGCAACACCGTGACCGCCGCCAACGGCTACAAGACGCGCCGCTTCGATGACGTGATGAACGAGGTCCAGGGATTCTTCGAGGTCCACCGTGCCGCCGGGACCTACCCGGGCGGGATGCACGTGGAGATGACCGGCGACGACGTGGCCGAATGCCTGGGGGGTTCGGACCCGATCGACGAATCGGCCTTCGCGGATCGCTACGAGACGCTCGTGGATCCGCGGCTGAACCACCAGCAGTCCCTGGAGATGGCCTTCCTCGTCACCGAGGCCCTCTCGCACCGCGGCCGCGGGGCCTGACCGGCCGAGGCCTACAGGGCGTCGATCGTGACGGTGGAGCCCGGTGCGGTCTCCGTGCCGGGCTCCGGGGACTGGTCCAGGACCTGACCGCGGCCGCCGAAGAGGCCGCCCAGGACCTCCCTGACCTCCACCCGCAGGCCGGCAGACTCGAGCTCGGCGGTGGCCTCCTCCAGCGTCATCCCGGTCACCTCCGGGACGGTCACCGGCTCGGGTCCGTCTGACAGCACGACGTCGACCGGTCGGCCGAGCCGCAATGCTTCGCCGGGCGCCGGTGATTGGCTCAGCACGGAGCCCTCCGGCACGGCGTCCGAGTACTCCGTGGTCACGTCACCGAGTGTCAGCCGGTGCTCACGGAGCTCACTCTCAGCCCGACTCCGGTCCAGGCCCGACACGTCGGGTACGGTGAACAGCTCCGGTCCGAGGGACACGGTGACGAGCACGGTGGTGAAGCGCCGGACCTCCGTGCCGCCGGCCGGCTCGGTGGAGATCACTCTGTCCCCGGCCACCACGTCGTGGTGGACGCTGGACAGGGCGTAGCCCACTCCCGTCTGTTCCAGGGCGCTGACGGCCGAGGCCCTGCTGTGACCTTCGATCTCGGGGACCGTCACCATTCCGCCGGGACCGGTCCCGAAGAACCATCCGGCCAGCACCAGCAGTGCGGTGATGATCACGACGACCGCGGCCCACCACCACATCCTCTGGCCGTTCTGGCGCCCGAGGTCCTCCGTGGGGGTCTTCGCCCGGCGGGCGGCCTGCCGCCGGCGCTGCCGCGAGGAGGCGTCCCGCTGGCCCCCGGAGGAGGCCTGCGGTATCAGCCGACCCCGTGCCTCCGTGCCGGTTCCGGCAGCGTCCTCGCCGGTGGCCCCGGCGAAGGCTGCGCCGCCGGCCGGCCGCGGCAGCACAGTGGTGTGCTGGTGGGTGTGCTGGTGACCGCCCGTGGGCAGCACCGTGGTGGCACCCGCGTCCACCACCTCGGTGGCCGCACCGTCATCCGCCGGGTCGAGGTCATCGTTGTCGTCGACGTCGTCGACGTCATGCCCGTCGTCGTCCCCGTCTCCGTCCCAGACCACGGTGTCCCGACCCCGCGCCGTGGACAGGACCTCGGTGGCACCACCGGCGCCGGGGGCGGGCGTCGTCTCGAGATCGAGGTCCTCATCGGAGAGGGAGGACCGCAGCGCGCGGATCTCGGCCAGCAGGACACTCGCGTCCGCCGGACGGTCGCGGGCCTGCTGCGCCGTGGACCACAGCACCAGGTGATCGAGTTCGGCGGCGAGTCCGGGGGTCGCCTCGGAGGGGGCCGGCACCTCGCGGTTGAGGTGCTGGTAGGCCACCTGGATGGGGGAGGCGCCGGTGAACGGCTGGTCGCCGGTGAGCATCTCGTAGGCCATGATGCCCACGGCGTAGACGTCACTGCGTTCGTCCGCGGGGGACCCGCTCACCAGTTCGGGGGAGATGTAGGCCACCGTGCCCACGAGGGCCGCGCCCGTCCCGGTGAAGTTGGTGGTGGCCCGGGCCAGCCCGAAGTCCGCCACCTTGATCCGCCCGTCCCGGGAGACCAGGACGTTCTCCGGCTTCATGTCCCGGTGGACGAGTCCCGCGCTGTGTGCCGCCGCCAGTCCGTCGACCATGGCCTCGAGATAGGCCAGCGCGACGCGTGGGGTCAAGGCGTGGCGGCGCTGCAGGACGGTGCGCAGCGTGTAGCCGGGCACGTACTCCATGACGAGGTAGGCGAGGTCACCGTCGGGGTGTTCGTCCACGCCCTGGTCCAGGACGTTGACGACGTGCGGATGGGACAACCGGGCGGCGGTCTTGGCCTCCTGCTCGAAGCGCTCGACCAGCTCGGGGTTCTCAGCCAGGTGCGGGTAGAGGACCTTGAGGGCGACCTCCCGGTCCAGGCGCAGGTCCACCGCCAGGTACACCGTGGACATGCCGCCCCGGGCCAGCCGGCGTCGGACCTCGTACCGTCCCTCGATGACGGTCCCGTTCATGGGGTCGGCTCGGTACTCCTTCACCATGACAGCGTAGACCGGAATGGGCCTCCCGGCCGGGACCCCGGAGGGGTCAGAACCTCTTCATGTAGTTCTTGACCTTGGCCACGTAGGCCTTGGTGTCCGACTTCATGCCGTTGCGCTGCACACCGCCCAGGCCCTGGTAGTAGGCGGCCACGCCGATGTCGAAGGAACCGGCGGTGCGCTGCAGCTGCCGGATGATCGCGACGCCGGCCACGGCGTTGTCATGCGGATCCAGCAGGTTGAGCTTGCGGCCCACCAGATCGGAGGCCCATTCACCCGAGGACGGGATGACCTGCATGGTGCCGATGGCGTTGGCCGGTGACACGGAGGCGTGGTTGAAGCTCGACTCCGTGAACGCGTGGGCCAGGGCCAACGAGGGATCCACGCCCATCGAGCGGGCGGTGTCCGCCACGATGGCCTGCATCTGGGACCGGGAGGGGACCCCGGCGTCCAGCAGGGCGCGCTTGTTCGCATTGGCGTCGCGGACGATGTGGTCCGGGTACGTGTAGTGCAGGAACGTGTTCGGCACCAGGTCATCCTGGGCCGGCGTCGCGGCGGGGGCGGCCGAGCCGGAGAGCTTGAGCTTCTGCCCCGGGTAGATCGTGGAGGTGGAGGACAACCCGTTGGCCTTCAAGAGGGTGGACAGTCCCAGGCCGTTGCGGGCGGCGATCCCCGAGAGGGTGTCGCCGGACTTGACGGTGTAGGTCGAGGCTGCGGCGCCCGTGGTGGAGCCGGCGGAGGAGGACGGGGACGAGGAAGATCCGGCGGAGCCGGAGAGCCTGAGCTTCTGGCCCGGGTAGATCGTGGAGGTGGAGGACAGCCCGTTGGCGCTGAGCACTGCTGACAGGCTGACGCCGTTGCGGGAGGAGATGCCGTAGAGGGTGTCGCCGGACTTGACGGTGTAGGTCGAGGCTGCGGCGCCCGTGGTGGAGCCGGCGGAGGAGGACGGGGACGAGGAAGATCCGGCGGAGCCGGAGAGCCTGAGCTTCTGGCCCGGGTAGATCGTGGAGGTGGAGGACAGCCCGTTGGCGCTGAGCACTGCTGACAGGCTGACGCCGTGGCGGGAGGAGATGCCGTAGAGGGTGTCGCCGGACTTGACGGTGTAGGTCGAGGCTGGGGCGCCCGTGGTGGAGCCGGCGGAGGAGGACGGGGACGAGGAAGATCCGGCGGAGCCGGAGAGCTTGATCTGCTGCCCCGGGTGGATGATCGAGGACGCCGTGAGCCCGTTGGCGCTCAGCAGCGTGGACAGCGAGAGGTCATGACGCACGGCGATGTGGGACAGGGTGTCGCCGGATTTGACCGTGTAGGTGCCGGAGGCCTTCGCGGCCGTGATGGTGGGCCCGGTGAGGGATGCCGGGACACTGCTGGCCAGCTGTGCCGAGAAGAGGCGCACCTGGGCCGTCTCGATGTTGACCGGGGTGGCGGACCGGGGGGTGAGCGCCTGACGAGGGGCATCGGCCATGGCCGGCGCGGCCATGGCACCGGACCCGAACACCACGAGGGGCAGGGTCGTGGTGGCCAGAGCGGACTTCAGCAGGCGCGGCGCGCCTGAGCGGCGTTCAGTCATGTGGGATTTCCTCTAAAGGTGCTGCACCACCTGGTCCTCCGGCCACTCAAGTGAACAGAATGACGGACCTGACAGATGATGCCTGTAATGAAAATGTGACAGATGTAAACGTACCTGAAGGTAGTTACAGAAGGGAATCCAAACGGTAACGATTCGGCAACGCTGCCGCGTTGCGCGTGGACAGTCTCGCCGGGGGTCGGTGATACCAGATGTCCGGGGTGGTCGCTAGGCTGGACCGGTGAATATCGCCGCACGCACCCACGACGCACCGCAGGAACCAGAACTCGAGACCCTGGTGGGGGAGTGGGAGTTCTTCCCCGACCTCGCCGAGAAATGGGACATCCCCGTGACCCGGGTCCACAACATGGTCGGCGAGGGCCGCCTCCTGGCCGCGAAGGTCGGCGACCGTCAGGCCCGGGCCGTGCCGGCCCTGTTCCTGACGGAGGTCGGACCGCTGGAGTCGCTCAAGGGAACGCTCTCCGTGCTCCATGACGCGGGGTTCACGGACGAGCAGGCCATCCGGTGGCTCTACACCGAGGACGACACCCTGCCGGGCCGTCCCGTGGATGCGCTGCGGGAGGGGCGCAAGACGGAGATCCGCCGCCGGGCCCAGGCCCTCGCGTGGTAGGGGTGGCCTAGCGACCCTGGCCCAGGATCCTCCGCGCGAGACGGTCCAGCCCGCTGCGGGCGTCCTCGTGCATCGGCGCCTGCGCCAGGGCGGCCAGCGAGGCCTCGCCTAGTTCTGCCACGTCCCGTTCGACCCGGGCCCTGGCCCCGCTCGATTCCAGGAGCCGCTGGATCTGTGCCACGGCCTCGGGGCCGAGGTCCGGGTCGCCCAGCGCGGCCTCGAGCCGGTCCACCTGGTCGCCGGTGAGCAGGTCCAGGGCGTGGGCCACGAGCGCAGTGCGCTTACCCTCCCTCAGGTCGTCCCCGGCGGGCTTTCCGGTCACGGCGGGGTCACCGAAGACGCCCAGCAGGTCGTCCTGCAGCTGGAAGGCCTCACCCAGGGGGGAGGAGAGCCGCTCATAGTGCTCCAGGACGTGCTCGTCCGCTCCCGCCAGGACGCCGCCCAGGCCCAGCGGGTGGACCACGGAGTAGCGCGCGGACTTGAAGCGCAGCACGGTGCGGGCCCGTTCCAGCGCGGCGGCCGGATCGTGTCCCGGGACCTCCACCTCGTCCAGCACGTCCAGGTACTGGCCGGCCATCACCTCGAAGCGCATCTCGTTGAACAGGGCCCGTGCCCCTGCTGGGTTGGCGGAGGCCTCGGCCGCGGCGGCGAAGACCTCCTCGCTGAGGGACAGGCACAGATCCCCCGTCAGCACGGCGGCGGAGAGGCCGAAGTGCGCCGGGTCCTGGCGCCAGCCGGACCGGCGGTGCCGGGACTCGAAGGAGCGGTGGATGCTCGGGTCGCCTCGCCGGGTGTCGGACCGGTCCAGGATGTCGTCGTGGATGAGGGCCGCGGACTGGAACAGCTCGAGCGCGACGGCCGCGTCCAGGATCCGCCCGTCGTCCGCCGGGGCCCCGGTTCCCCGCCACCCCCACCAGGCCAGGACCGCGCGCATCCGCTTGCCGCCGCGGACGAGGCCGGCGATTGCCTCCACCAGGGGGGTCGCCGAATCCGAGATGGCGGCCGCCCGATCGTGATAGCCGGTCAGCAACTCGTCCAGGCGACGTCCGACGGCGCCGATGAACTCCGCTTCCTCAGCGGGGGCCGGAGGGACTGACGAGGTTTGGGACACGGTGCTCCTTGGGGCGGGATCGGCGGCCGTCCCAGCCTACCGGCCCCCGTGCGACCTAGGCTGGTGTGCATGGACGACTCCTGGGACGCCGTGGTGCTCCACGTGGATATGGACGCCTTCTTCCTGGCCGTCGAGCTGCTCGACCATCCCCAGCTGTCCGGTCGGCCTGCGCTGGTGGCACACCGTGGCGGCCGGTCGGTGGTGCTGTCCGCGTCCTACGAGGCCCGGGGTTTCGGCATCCGTTCGGCCATGCCGCTGGCCCACGCCATGGCGCTCTGCCCCGGCGTGGCCGTGATCGAGCCCCGCCATGGCCGCTATACCGAGGTCTCGAGGCAGGTCATGGGGATCCTCGGCGGCTTCACCCCCTTGCTGGAGCAGCTCAGCATCGACGAGGCCTTCCTGGACGTCTCCGGGGCACGACGCCGGCTCGGCACCCCCGCGCGGATCGGCAGCCTGATCCGTGCGCAGGTCCGGGAACGGACGGGACTGCCGTGCACCGTGGGCGCGGCCGCGACGAAGTCCGTGGCGAAGATCGCCTCCACCCGGGCCAAGCCCGACGGGCTGGCGGTGGTGCCGTCCGCCCGCACCCGGGAGTACCTGGACCCCCTGCCGGTCGGGGCGCTGTGGGGGGTCGGCCCCGTCCTGGGTCAGCGGCTGGTCGCGGCCGGCCTGACCACTGTCGGAGACCTGGCGGCCCAGTCACCGCAGCGCATGGAGCGATGGCTGGGCGTCCAGGGTCCGGCCCTGGTGAGACTGGCCCGGGGCATCGATCCCCGGCCCGTGACGCCGGAGCACGACACGAAGAGCCTTGGAGTGGAGCGTACCTTCGACGAGGACGTCCGGGACCCGGCCGAGTTGCACCGTCACCTCGTGGGGCTGTCCCACGAGGGCGCCATCCGGCTGCGCCGGGCGGGGTTCCGGGCCGGCGCGATCAGCGTCAAGGTCAAGGCGCCCGACCTGTCCGTCCGGACCCGCACCCTGACACTGGCCACGCCCACGGACTCCGCCGGTCCGATCGCCGAGGCTGCTGAGGGACTCCTGCGCGCGCTCCAGCAGGCCCACCGGGTCCCCGTGCGCCTGCTGGGCATCCGGGCGGAGCGGTTGTCCGGGGCCGGTGAGGCGGTGCAGGAGTCGCTGCTCTGGGAGGACGAGCGGCCCGCCGCCGACTGGTCCCAGGCGGACCGGGTGGCCGACGACATCCGCCGAAAGTTCCCCCGGGCCGGCCTGAGGCCGGCCACGCTGGTGGATCGGCAACCGCCCGCGGACGGTGGCTCCGGCCGGAAGGAGCTTCGCTAATCGCGGAACTGTCCGTCTTCACGGGTCAAGGGGCGTCACCGATATGGCGTGGGGGTGGCCGGGAGCCGTATGCTGGGTGGACGGGAAAGCCCGGTCCGGAAGAGGAGGCAGCGATGCCGTTGTCTGAGCGGGAGCAAAAGCTCCTGGAGCAGCTGGAACAGCAGCTGAATGCTGAGGATCCGCACTTTGCCACGAGCATGAGTGAGGCGGGGACCTCTCGTTTCTCGACCACGCGGTTGGTGGCGGGTGCGGTGACCGCGGCGGTGGGCCTCGGCGGCCTGCTCTGGGGGGTCTCCCAGCAGTTCATCTGGTTGGGGATCATCGGCTTCGTCATCATGGCGGCCGGCGTCTACGTGGCCACGGGGCGGTCCAAGGCATCCAGGGGCGGGGGTACGGCCTCCGCCGGCACCGCCAAGAAGAGCTCCCCGTTCATGGCCAACCTGGAACAGCGGTGGGAAGAACGTCGCAACCCCTGATCCCGAGACCGTGAGGTCCACCGTGTCCGGACCTCGCCGGTGCCCGTCGCCGGCATCACCCCGTCGCTGAGCGGCGGGGTTTTTTCGTGCCCGGTTCTCGCGCGCACGAGACGTGTCCTGAGGCACTCGCGCCTCCCCACTTCCCTCCCCACTTCCCTCCCCACTTCCCTCCCCACTTCCCTCCCCGGGCGGGCCCATCGCCTCTGACGGCCCGCCCGCGACCCGTCTCCGGCCCTTCGCTGCCCCCGTTGGCGCCCGCTGGGACCCCCTGTGGACCGGATTCCCCTCCACCTTCCTCCCTCGCCCTCCCCGGGTGCCCCCCCCTCGGCCACTGTTCAACCCGGATCCCTGTGATCACGAGGCAGCGGCGCCGCCGTCCGCCGCGCCCGGCAGTGCGGAAACCGCCCGCCACACCCGCCATCAGGGGGCGTCGTGGCTTGACGGTGGGGGGTTGTGGGGTAAAGTGGAGGACATCGGAGGATGGTGGTGCAGAAGGAGGGTCGGGCGAACCTCTCAGACGGCGAAGGCGGTGGGTCGTGTTCCTGGGGACCTACTCACCGCGGCTGGATGAGAAGGCGCGATTGATCCTTCCGGCCAAGTTCCGCGAGGAGCTGGCTGACGGTCTGGTCCTCACCCGGGGGCAGGAACGCTGCATCTACGTCTTCAGCGCGAGTGAGTTCGAACGGGTTCACGAGCAGATGAGGGCGGCGCCGCTGTCCTCGCGTCAGGCCAGGGACTACATCCGGGTGTTCCTGTCCGGCGCGTCGGATGAGACTCCGGACAAGCAGGGGCGGATCACCATCCCGGCCCCGCTGCGCAACTATGCGGGGCTGGACCGGGAACTCGCGGTGATCGGTGCCGGCACCCGGGCCGAGATCTGGGATGCCGGATCCTGGACCTCCTACCTGGAGGCCCAGGAGAACGCGTTCTCGGAGACAGACGAGGAAGTGCTTCCGGGGATCTTCTAGGAGACTCGGGACGGAGACCACCACAACCACACAGCGCGGACTCTTGAATGAGACCTCCAGCCGCCCACGGCCGGACCTGACCCGACTTCCCCCGGGCCAGGCACGGACCCGGTGCGCGGATGGGGATCTGATCCAAGGGTCCGCCTGTCACTTAAGGGAATGGACCACCGGTCCATCGAGACGGCGGAGAAGGGGGCGGCGCGGCGTGGCCACGGACGAGACACCAGCGCAGGACCGGCACGTGCCCGTCATGCAGGACCGCGTCCTCGACCTGCTGTCCCCGGGTCTGGACTCCGCCCGGAAGCGCGGACGCACTCCCGTCTACCTCGACGGGACCCTCGGCATGGGCGGCCACGCCGAGGCCGTCCTGCGGCGTCATCCAGAGGCCGTGGTGGTCGGCATCGACCGGGACACCGAGGCGCTGCGCCTGGCCGGGGAGCGGCTCTCCTGGGCCGGCGAGCGGCTCCGGACCTGGCACGGGACCTATGACCAGGTGGACGCGGCCCTGGCCGCCGCCGGGTTCGAGCAGGCCGACGCCATGCTGTACGACCTCGGGGTGTCCTCCTATCAGCTGGACGAGCGGGAGCGGGGATTCGCCTACTCCTACGATGCGCCGTTGGACATGCGCATGGACACCACCGCCGGCCTCACGGCGGCCGACGTGGTCAACGGCTACGACGAGAACCGCCTGCGCCGCATCATCCGCACCTGGGGTGAGGAGAAGTTCGCCGGGCGGATCGCCGCCGCCCTGGTCCGGGCGCGGGTGGACGCTCCGTTCGAGACCACGGGCCAGCTCGTGGAGGTCATCCGCGGGGCCGTGCCGGTGGCCGCCGGCAAGACCGGGGGCCACCCGGCCAAGCGCACCTTCCAGGCACTGCGCATCGAGGTCAACGAGGAACTCGAGGTCCTCGAGGAGGCCGTCCCGGCGGCGCTGCGTCGATTGAGCATCGGGGGACGACTGGTGGTGATGAGCTACCACTCACTGGAGGACCGCATCACCAAGCGGGCCATCACGGCGGACGCCACGTCCCTGACACCGCCGGGATTCCCCGTCGAGCTCGAGGAACACGCCCCCGTCGTCAAGGTCCTGACCCGGGGCGTGGACAAACCCACGGAAAAAGAAATCGAAGAAAACCCTCGCGCCTCCTCAGCAAAAGTGCGAGCAGTTGAGAAGATCAGAACATCAAGGAGCACAGCATGACCGCCACGCAGCAGCGATTCGCCATGCAGCCTGCCCAGACCCGCGCGAGCACCGCTCCGCAGATCGGACAGGCTGCTCCTTGGCAACCCGCCGTCCAGTCCGAAGTTCAGCCGGCAGCCCGGCCGGCGGGGCACGGTGCCCCGGCGCGCCGCCGGACTCCGCTGGCGGTCGTGCCCGCCCCGATCCGCAAGTCCGGCCGTGGCTTCGCCGCCCTGTGCATCGCCGTGCTGGTGGCCGCTCTCATGGCCGTGCTGATCACCAACATCACGGTGTCCAACCGGCAGTACGAGCTGGTCTCCCTCAAGAACGAACAGCTTGACCTCAGCCAGTCCAACGAGGTCCTGCGTCAGCAGGTGGAGCACCTGGAGGCCCCGCAGAACCTCTCGGCCGAGGCCCGTGAGCTGGGCATGGTGAACCCCGGGGACATCGCCTCCATCGACCTGGCCACCGGCGCCGTGACCGGGACGGCCACCGCAGCCGATGCCGAGGACCAGCCGGGCGGCCACGTGGCGGTCCCCGCGAGCCCCTCGGAAAAGCAGGAGGCCGCCACCGAGGCCGATCCGGAGGCTGCGGACACCGCTGCCCCGGCCGGCGGTGCCGAGGCCACCACGGAGGAACCGGCCGAGGCCACCACCACGGAGGAGCCCGCCGAGGACCTGAACGGCGGCACCATCCCGGCCCCGCAGTTCTCCGCTAGCGGCAACTGACCCCTGACCACCGTGTAAGACCCACCGCCTTGTAAGACCACCGAGCACCGGCCCCGGGCAGGAAGGACACCGTAGATGGCCAAGACACCCGGCACCGGCGAGACCGTGGAGACCAGCGGGCGGCGGTTGCGGTTCGGCGTGCTGATCGCCCTGGCCCTGCTGGCAGTGCTGGGCCTGCGCCTCGTGGTCATCCAGGGGGTCGACGCCTCGGGCCATGCCTCGGAAGCCATGGAGGAGCGGCTGCGCTCCGTCACGATCACCCCGGAGCGCGGCTCGATCCTCGATTCCCAGGGCCGCGTCCTGGCCGCCTCCGTGGACCGCTACGACCTCGTGGCGGACCAGCGGCTCGTCAAGGACTACCGTGCGTGGAATGACGAGACGAGCGAGATGGAGGACGTCTCCCTGGACGACTCCCTGCAGGAGCTCTCCACGGTGCTCGGCATCGAGGCGGGAGAGCTCAAGGATCGCATGGTCGGGGACCGCCCCTACAAGGTGATCGTCAAGCGGGTCACCCCGGAGGTCAAGGAGAAGGCCCTGGAGATCGGCATCCCCGGGCTGCTGGCCGAACCCGTGTCTGAACGCTCCTATCCGAACGGATCGGTGGCCGGGTCCATCCTCGGCTTCCTGGGCGGTGACGGGACCCCGCTGGAGGGCCTCGAGCTGAGCCAGGACGAGCGCCTCTCCGGCACGGCGGGCGAGCGGTCCTACGAGATCGCCGCGGACGGCGTGCGCATCCCCAACGCCGAGTTCTCCGAGACCCCGGCCGTGGACGGCCAGGACCTCCGGCTGACGATCGACCAGGACGTCCAGTGGTTCGCGCAGGAGGCCATCGCCGAGAAGACCGAGTCCTACGACGCCGCCTGGGGCAACATGACGGTGATGAACGCCAAGACCGGGGAGATCCTGGCGATGGCGGACTCGACCACCGTGGATCCCGCCGACCCGACGGCAACGGACACCCTGTTCTGGCGGCCCACCTCCCTGACCCAGTCCTACGAGCCGGGCTCCACCGGCAAGATCTCCACCTTCGCGACCGCGCTGGAGAAGGGCGTCTCGCCCACGGACACGTGGACGGTGCCCAACAAGCAGGAGTTCAACGGGCAGGTCATCAACGACTCGATGCCGCACGACACCTATGACATGACCACGGCCGGGATCTTCACCCGGTCCTACAACACCGGCACGGTGCAGGTGGCCGAGACGGTGGAGGACCAGGTCCGCTACGACTACCTGAAGCAGCTGGGCGTGGGGGAGCACCTGGACATCGGGCTGCCCGGCAGCAACCAGGGCATCCTCGTGGATCCCTCGCAGTGGGACTCCCGCCAGCGGTTCACCACCATGTTCGGCCAAGGCTATACGCAGACCACCCTGCACCTCGCGCAGATCCTGCAGACCGTGGCCAACGGCGGCGTGTCCAAGGACGCCCAGCTGATCGACGCCTACATCGACCCGGACGGCTCGGAGAACGTGGTCCCCGAGGCCGAGGGGACGCGCGTCTACTCCGAGGAGACCTCCGAGGAGATGCTGCGGCTGATGGAGGGCGTGGTGGAGCTGGGCACCGCCACCCCGGCCCAGATCCCGGGCTACCGCGTGGGCGGCAAGACCGGTACCGGTGAGGCGGCCGGGGTGGGCGGCTACAACGGCTACACGACGTCCTTCGCGGGCGTCGCGCCGCTGGACGACCCGCAGTTCGTGGTCGCCATCTCCGTGCACCGGCCACAGGGGGACTGGAAGACCTGGCAGGTGGAGGACACCGCCGCCGAGATGCTCTCCTACCTGCTGACCAAGTACAACGTGCCGCCGCAGGACCAGGAGCCCCAGAACTACGACGTCTTCCCGGATGAGCCGCAGAAGCGGCCCTGGTAGGAGTGGACCGCCGCGCCATGACCACACCTCTGACACCGGCCGAGCAGGATGCCGCCTTCAGGCCGGACCACACGGACCCGCTGGACTGGAACGACCTCGTCGAGGCGCTGAACCGCGCCGGTCAGCCCGTCGAGCTGATCGGCAGCCCCGGGGGCTGGCCCGTCGGTGACGGCCCCGTAGGCATCGCCATGGACTCCCGGGCGGTCCGTCCGGGCGATCTCTACGTCGGCGTGCCCGGGGCCAACCGGCACGGGGCCGAGTTCGCCGGGGCCGTCGTCGCCGCCGGGGCCGCCGGACTGCTCACGGACCGCCGGGGCGCCGAGCTGGCCACCGACCTGCCTCCGGGCACCCCGGTGCTGGTGGTGCGCGAGGTGCGCGACGCCGTCGGGCCCGCCGCCGCCGCCATCCACCGCAACGCCGGGGTCGGCCCGAGGATGTACGGGGTCACCGGGACCAACGGTAAGACGACCACCAGCTACTTCATCACCTCCCTCCTGCAGGCGGCCGGCGAGACGACGGGCCTGATCGGCACCATCGAGATCCGGGCGGGACGCCGCACGGTCCCCAGCACGCTCACCACCCCGGAATCGACCCAGCTGCACGCCCTGATGGCCCTGATGCGCCAGGAGCAGGTGGGCGCGGCGGCCATGGAGGTCTCCTCCCACGCCATCAGCTACCGCCGGATCGCCGGACTGCACTTCGCCGTGTCCGGTTTCACCAACCTGACCCAGGACCACCTGGACCTGCACGGGTCCATGGAGGAGTACTTCGCCGCCAAGGCCGGCCTGTTCAGCGCGCGCCGGTCCGGCCGGGCCGTCATCACGGTGGACGGCGGACCGGACGCCCCGGACGCGGACGGCACCACGTGGGGGACGCGGATGGCCGCGGCCGCCGACTGCCCCGTGGCGACCCTGTCCCTCGGCCCAGCCGCGGACCACGGCGGGGACCCCGTGACCGGCACGGACTGGGCCGTCACAGAGCTGGAGGCCGTGGGCCTCGGTCACCGCTTCACGCTGCGCCACGCGCCCAGCGGCCGCCTCGTGGCCGCCTCCACGGGACTGCCGGGCCGCTTCAACGTGGCCAACGCCGCCCTGGCCGCCGTGATGGTCTTCGAGTCCCTGCCGTTCTCCCACTGGGACGCGCTGTCCGCGCTGCTGGACGCGCCCGTCGGCGAGGGACCGTTCGCCACGGCCGTGCCCGGCCGCATGGAGGTGGTCGCCCATGCCCCGGACGCCATCGTGGACTTCGCCCACAACCCGGACGGGATGGAACGCGCCCTGGAATCGGTGCGCGATGCCCGCCGGGCCGCCGGCAACACCGAGGGCCGGACCATCCTCGTGTTCGGTGCCACGGGAGACCGGGACCGGGCCAAGCGCCCGGTGATGGGGCGCATCGCGGCCCGCTGGGCCGACGTCGTGATCGTCACGGACGATGACGCCCACACGGAGGAGCCCTCCGGGATCCGCGCGGAGGTCCTCGCCGGGGTCCGCGACGGCGCCGAGGAACAGGCGGCCGCCGGCCGGACGGTCCGCATCCACGAATCAGCGCCGCGCCAGGACGCCATCGAACTGGCCGTGTCCTTGGCCACACCACGGGACACCATCCTGCTGGCCGGCCGGGGCCACGAGACCGTGCAGGACATGGGCGGGGTGGACGTGCCCCTGGACGACCGGGTGGAGCTGCGGGCCGCCGTGGCGCGGCACGGTGCGGCCCCCTCATCAGATTCTCATGGGCGTGGACGTAAAGTTGACGGGTCATGATCGAACTTTCCGCAACCGCCGTCGCCGAGGCCACGGGCGGCACCCCGAGCGCCACCGTCAGCCCCGGGACCACGGTGGACACCGCCACCACCGACTCCCGGGAGGTCTCCGCGGGGACCCTGTTCATCGCGAAGCCGGGCGAGCACGCCGACGGGCACGACTTCATCGCCGCGGCCCGTGCGGCCGGGGCCACGCTCGTGCTGGCCGAGCGCGAGACCACGGACGGCCAGGGCCGGCCGGACCCCGCGATCATCGTGGACGACGTGGTGCTGGCGATGGGCCGCCTGGCCGCCTACATCGTGCAGCGGATCCGCGAGCACTCGCCCACCACGGTCATCGGCATCACCGGCTCGGCCGGCAAGACCACCACCAAGGACCTGCTGGCGGCGATCCTGTCCACCGCCGGGCCCACCGTGGCCCCCCAGAACTCCTACAACGGGGAGGTGGGCGTGCCGCTGACGGTCTTCCGGGCCGCCCTGGACACCCGCTACCTGGTCATCGAGATGGGCGCGGACAAGATCGGCAACATCGAGTACCTGTCCTCGATGGTGCGGCCGGACATCGGCGTGGTGCTGATGGTCGGCTCGGCGCACTCCGGCACGTTCGGCGGCGTGGAGAACATCGCCCGGACCAAGGGCGAGCTCGTGGAGGCCGTGTCCCCGGACGGCGTCGCCGTGCTCAACCGGGATGACGCCCGCGTGGCCGCGATGGCCGGGCGGACCCGCGGGTCGGTGGCATGGTTCTCCGTGGAGGAGGGTACCTTCCCCCTCGTGGACGCCGAACTGGCCGCGGGCACGGCGTCCTTCTCCGCCCTCGCCGACGCCCTGACCACGGACGACGGGGAACACCCGGAGTTCGACCTGCGGCTCGGCGCGGGCACCGGCGCCGAGCCCCACCACGTCGTCTCCGGGCTGATCGGCCGCCACCACGCCTCGAACATCGCCGCGGCGGCGGCGGCGGCGGCGGCCGCGGGCCTGGACGCCGAGGCCATCGCCCGGGTCCTCAACGGTGCCGGTGCCACCAGCCGCCGCCGGATGGAACGCACCGACCGCCCGGACGGCGTGACCGTGATCAACGACGCGTACAACGCGAACCCCGAGTCCATGCGGGCCGCCCTGCAGACCCTGGCCGTGATGGGCCGCTCGACCGGCCGGCGTACGTGGGCGGTCCTGGGCGAGATGCTCGAACTCGGTGAGGACCGCATCCGCGAGCACACGGCGATCGGCACTGCCGTGGTGCGCCTGAACATCGACCAGCTCCTCGTGGTGGGCGGCGGGGCGCGGCCCCTCTACACCTCTGCGGTCAACGAGGGGTCCTGGGGTGACGAGGTCGACTTCGCCGAGGACCTCGACGCCGCAGCCCAGACGCTGGCGCGCAGGCTGGCGCCCGGCGACATCGTCCTGTTCAAGTCCTCCAACGGTGCCCGACTGGGCGAGTTGGGCGATCGGATAGCCTGTGGACCGGCGGACGTCCCCACCACCGGGGACCGGAAGGAGCAGAGCCAGTGATCGGCCTGTTGATCGGTGCCCTCCTCGGGCTCGTGCTGACCCTCATCGGGACCCCGCTGTTCATCAAGTTCCTGGTGCACCAGGGCTATGGGCAGTTCATCCGCGACGACGGCCCCACCACCCACAAGACCAAGCGCGGCACCCCCACCATGGGCGGCACCGTGTTCGTGGTGGCGACCGTGCTCGCCTACTTCCTGACGCACTGGATCATGGGCGGGCTGCAGCTGGAGAACGCCGGCCCGACCTCCTCCGCCATGGTGCTGTTGCTGCTCATGGTGGGGATGGGCTTCGTGGGTTTCCTGGACGACTTCACCAAGATCTCCAACCAGCGCTCCCTGGGCCTGACCCCCTGGGCCAAGATCATCCTGCAGGCCGTGGTGGGCACGGCCTTCGCGGTGCTCGCCCTGAACTTCCCGAACGAGCGCGGGCTGACCCCCGCCTCCACGGCCATCTCCTTCGTGCGGGACCTGCCGATCGACCTGGCGTTCGCCGGCCCCGTGCTGGGGGTCATCCTGTTCGTCATCTGGTCCAACGTCATCACCACGGCCACCACCAACGCCGTCAACCTGACGGACGGCCTGGACGGCCTGGCCACCGGCGCCACCGCCATGATCACCGGCGCGTACATGCTGATCACCGTGTTCCAGGCCAACCAGCACTGCGGCGTCACCAGCGGGGGAGCGGGCTGCTACGAGGTCCGCGACCCGATGGACCTGGCCGTGCTGGCCGCCATCCTCACCGGCGCGCTCATCGGCTTCCTGTGGTGGAACACCTCCCCGGCCAAGATCTTCATGGGTGACACCGGCTCGCTCGCCCTCGGCGGCGCGCTGGCCGGCTTCGCCATCCTCTCCCGCACCGAGCTGCTGGTCATCATCCTGGCCGGGCTCATGGTCCTCATCACGCTCTCGGTGATCATCCAGGTCGGCTACTTCAAGATCTCCGGCGGCAAGCGGGTGTTCCTGATGGCCCCGCTGCAGCACCACTTCGAGCTCAAGGGCTGGGCCGAGGTCACGGTGGTCGTGCGCTTCTGGCTCATCGGCCTGCTGTGCGTCGGGGTCGGCATCGCGCTGTTCTACGGCGACTGGGTGCTCTCCCAGTGACCGGCACCGAGCGCCTGGCGCAGCTCACGTCCTGGGACGCCGACTGGTCCGGGCTGCGCGTGGTGGTGACCGGGCTCGGGCTCTCCGGCTTCTCCGCCGCCGACACCCTGGCCGAACTCGGCGCCGAGGTGGTGGCCGTGGACGGGCAGGACACCCCGGACACCCGCGGCAAGGCGGACACCCTGAGGATCGTGGGCGTGCGGGACGTGCTGCTCGGCGAGCAGCACACCACCACGGTGCCCGACGTCGGCGGCGCGGCTCCCGAGCTGATCGTCACCTCCCCGGGATGGCGGCCCGACCAGCCCCTGCTGGCGGCGGCGGCCGCCGCCGGGATCCCCATCTGGGGCGATGTGGAGCTGGCCTGGCGCGTCCGCGAGCGGGCGGGCCGCAAGACCGCGGACTGGCTTGTGGTGACCGGCACGAACGGCAAGACCACCACGGTCGGCATGGTCGAGTCCATGCTGCTGGCGGCCGGCCAGCGGGCCATCGCCTGCGGCAACGTGGGCACCCCCATCCTGGACGCCATCCGCGACCCGGAGGGCTGGGACACCATCGCGGTGGAGCTCTCCAGCTTCCAGCTGCACTGGACCCACCACATCGAGCCCGCGGCCTCGGCCGTGCTGAACATCGCCGAGGACCACGTGGACTGGCACGGCTCCTTCGAGGCGTACTGCGCGGACAAGGCCAGGATCTACGAGCACACCCGGGCGGCCTGCCTCTTCAACGAGGCCGAACCTCTCACCCTGCGGATGGTGGAGCAGGCGGACGTGGCGGAGGGCTGCCGCGCGGTCTCGTTCTCCACGGACACCCCCGGTCTGTCCATGCTGGGAGTCGTGGACGGGATCCTGGTGGACCGCGCCTTCCTCGAGAACCGGGCCCACCAGGCCCTGGAGCTCGGCCACCTCGAGGACCTGGGTCCCATCGCCCCGCAGCACCAGGTGGCCAACGCCCTCGCCGCGGCCGGACTGGTCCGGGCCATCGGCGTCCCGCCCGAGGCCGTCCGGGACGGCCTGCGGGCCTACCAGCCCGGCGACCACCGGATCCAGCTGGTGGCCAAGGCGGACGACGTGCTGTGGATCAACGACTCCAAGGCCACCAACCCGCACGCCGCCGATGCCTCGCTCGGGGCCTTCAGCCACGTCGTGTGGATCGCCGGCGGCCTGCCCAAGGGCGTGAGCTATGACGAGCTCGTGGCCCGCCATGCCGCCCGGCTGCGCGCCGTCGTGCTGATCGGCGCCGATCCCGGCGAACTCTCAGCGGCGCTGGGGCGACACGCGCCGGACGTCCCGGTTCTGTCCACGGCGGTGCGGGACACTGGAGACGACCCCTCGGACGGCCACCTGGCCATGGCTGCAGCGGTCCGTGAAGCCGATGCGGTGGCCCGGCCCGGGGACGTCGTGTTGATGGCGCCGGCAGCGGCGTCCATGGACCAGTTCGCCTCCTACGCCGACCGGGGAGACGCCTTTATCAACGCCGTCGCCCGCCTCATGGACACCAAGGGGCTGGGCAGCTAAGGAGCCCGAGCATGGTGACCACCCCCATCCGGCCGTCGAGCCGCACTCGGGGTCCAGCCAGGACCGGGACCGCGCCGCAGCGCCCCACCTCGAGGGTGGCGCGGTGGTGGCAACGGTGGTGGGCCTTCCTCGAGGGCCAGGACTCCGCCCGTACCTCGTTCTTCCTGATCCTGGGCTGTGCCGCGGCCCTGACCGTGATCGGGCTGGTCATGGTGCTGTCCTCCTCCTCGGTGGAGAACATCGGCGAGACCTCCGGCTCCTACGACCTGTTCATCCGCCAGGCGGTCTTCGGCGTCCTCGGACTCGGCCTGATGCTCGTGCTCTCCCGGCTGGGCCCGGAGCGGCTGCGGGTGCTGGCGTGGCCGGCGATCATCGCCGCCGTGATCCTGCTGGCACTCGTGCTGACGCCGCTCGGACACGAGGTCAACGGCAACCGGAACTGGCTCAAGATCGGCGGCTTCACGGCCCAGCCCTCCGAGGCCGCCAAGCTGGCCCTGGCCCTGTGGGCCGGCGTGGTGCTCGAGCGCAAGGCCGCCCTGATCGGCCGGCTCCAGCACGCCATCGTGCCGGTGCTGTTCCCCGTGGGTGCGGTCCTGCTGGGCCTGATCATGCTGGGCCGGGACCTGGGCACCGCCATGGTGATCATGCTGATCCTGGCGGCGGTGCTGTTCCTGGCCGGCACGAAGCTGCGCTACTTCCTGGTGGCGGGTGGCGTCGGGGCCCTGGCCGCCATCATCCTCGCCCTGACCTCTGCCAACCGTGCTGTGCGCATCCAGGCCTGGCTCGGCAATTGTGAGTTCCCCACGGAGCCGTGCTACCAGCCGGACCACGGCATGTATGCCCTTGCCTCCGGCGGGTGGTGGGGCGTGGGGCTGGGGCAGTCCCGCCAGAAGTGGAGCTACATCCCCGAGGCGGAGAACGACTTCATCTTCACCATCCTGGGCGAGGAATTGGGCCTGGTGGGCACGCTGCTCGTGGTCGGGCTCTTCGCCGGCCTGGCCATCGGCATGTTCCGGGTGGCCCGCCGCTCCACCTCACTGTTCGTCAAGATCACCACGGGCGGCATCCTCGCGTGGATCATCGGCCAGGCCTTCATCAACATCGCCATGGTCACCGGCCTGCTGCCCGTGATCGGCGTCCCGCTGCCGTTCATCTCGTACGGTGGCTCCGCCCTGACCCTGGTCCTGGCCGGCGTGGGCATCGTGCTGTCCTTCGCCCGCGAGCAGAGCCGGCAGGACCGCACGGCCACCCACGCCGTCGCCGCGACGGCCCCAGGAGGCATCCGATGACCGAACCACTGCTGACTGAACCACTGCGCGTGGTCCTCGCCGGCGGCGGCACCGCCGGCCATGTCAGCCCGATGCTGGCGATCGCCCGGGCGCTGGAGGAGCTGCCGCCTGGACCGGGCGCCGGGGCGGTGCGGTGCACCATGGTCGGCACCACCACGGGACTGGAGACCCGGCTCGTGCCGCAGGCCGGGTACGCACTGGACACCATCGACCGGGTGCCCATGCCCCGCCGGCCCACCATGGACCTGGTGCGGCTGCCCGTGCGGCTGCGCCGGGCCGTCGCCCAGGCCGGGGAGATCCTCGCGAGGCGCCGGGCCGACGTCGTGGTGGGCGTGGGCGGCTACGTCTCCACGCCTGTGTACCTGGCCGCCGTGCGCCGCGGGATCCCGCTGGTGATCCACGAGGCCAACGTCCGCGCCGGACTGGCCAACAAGGTCGGGGCCCGCCGCGCCGCCGTGGTCGCCACCGCCTTCCCGGAGACCGCCCTGGCCGGCGCCCGGTGCGTCGGCATGCCCATGCGCCGGGAGATCTCCACCCTGGACCGCTCCGCGTCCCGCAGCGAGGCCCGCCGCGCCCTCGGCCTGGACCAGTCCACGCCCACCGTGGTGGTGACCGGCGGATCGTCCGGGGCGCTGAACCTCAACCGCGCCGTCGCGGGCTCGCTGCCCCACCTCGCGGCCGCCGGGCTGCAGGTGCTGCACCTGACCGGGCGGGACAAGCAGGTGCTCGGGCCGGACGGCACCCCGGTCAGCTCGCCCGGCTACCACCAGAGGGAGTACCTGGACGGCATGGAACAGGCCTACGCGGCCGCCGACCTCATCGTGGCCCGCGCCGGCTCCGGCACGGTCCACGAGCTGGCCGCCGTCGGCCTGCCCTCCGTCCTGGTGCCCCTGCCGGTCGGCAACGGGGAACAGGCCCTCAACGCGAGGGGGCTCGTGGCGGCCGGCGGCGCCCTGACGGTCCGGGATGAGGCCTTCACCCCCGAGTGGATCGACCGGGAGCTGATCCCCCTGGCCCTGGACGCGGAACGGCTGCTGGCGATGTCCGCCGCGGCCGGGCGCCTCGGCGTCTGCGATGCCGACCGCACCATGGCCCGCCTCGTGGTGCAGGCCGCCGGCCGCACCCTGCCCACCACCGACCGTTCGGGAGAAGACCAGTGACCCAGCCCGAGATCCCCGCCGCAGACCGCCAGGACCTGGCCGGACTGGGACGTGTCCACTTCCTCGGCCTCGGCGGGGTCGGCGTCTCCGGGATCGCCCGGATCATGCAGCAGCGGGGGACCCGGATCTCCGGGACCGATGCCAAGGACCTGCCGGTGATGCGCGAGCTCGAGGCCGCCGGGGCCACCGTCTTCGTGGGCTATGACGCCGCCCACCTGGACGGGGTCGGCGCGGACGGCGCCGGCCCCGTGGACACGGTGATCGCCTCCTCGATCGCCGGCCCGGGCAATCCCGAGTACGACGCCGCGGTGGAGCGCGGCCTGCCCGTCCTCCACCGCTCCGAGGGACTCGCCGCGGCCATGGCCGGGCACCGGGTGCTGGCCGTCGCCGGCACCCACGGCAAGACCACCACCTCCTCCATGGCCGCCATGACCTTCGCCCGCGCCGGAGCCGAGCCCACCTTCGCCGTGGGTGCCGCCGTCGCCGGCCTCGGGACGAACGCCGCGGCCGGGACGGGCGAGTGGTTCATCGCCGAGGCGGACGAATCGGACGGCACCCTGCTGAACTACCGCCCCGAGATCGCGATCCTGACCAATGTGGAGGCCGACCACCTGGACCACTACGGCTCCGAGGAGGCCGTCACCCAGGTGTTCCGGGACTTCATCCGGCTCCTGCCCCGCGACGGCGTCCTGGTGGCGTGCGGCGACGATCCCGGCGCGCGCGAGGCCGCCGACTGGGCCCGGGCGGCCCGGGCCCAGGGAGCCGACTCGCCGCGGGTGGTCACCTACGGCTCGGATCCCGGGCGGTCCGACGACCTGGTGCTCGTGGACAGCTCGCTCACCGGCCTGGACGGCGGCACCGGCCAACGCGTGACCTACCGGTGGCAGGACGGCACCGAGACGGGACTCACCCTGAGCGTCCCCGGCCTGCACAACGCGCTCAACGCCGCCGCCGTGCTGCTGGCCGCGCACCACGCCGGCCTGGACCGCACCGCCGCGGCGGGCGGCCTCGAGCAGTTCCGGGGCACGGCGCGCCGCTTCGAGTACCGCGGCCAGGAGGCGGGCGTGCGCGTCTTCGACGACTACGCCCACCACCCGACCGAGGTGGCCGCGGCCATCGCCGCCGGCCGGACCGTGGCCGGGGAGCACCGGCTCCACGTGCTGTTCCAGCCCCACCTGTTCTCCCGGACCCGGGACTTCGCCCCGGGATTCGCCGCGGCCCTCTCGCAGGCCGACGGCGTCCGGGTCCTGCCCGTCTACCCGGCCCGCGAGGAGCCGATCCCCGGGGTCGGCTCCCACCTCATCGCCGAGCGGGTGGACACGCCCCTGCCCGGGTCGCGGATCGTGCCCGAGGACGCGGCGGCGGCCGTGGAGTCCCTCGTGGAGCCGGTGCGGCCCGGCGACGTCATCGTGACCATGGGAGCCGGCGACGTCACCGCCCAGGCGGACGCGATCCTGGACGCCCTCGCGGGACGACCGGCGCGGGCGGAGAGGGCATGACGCAGACCGGACAGCAGCACCAGGCCCCGGACACGGACAACGTCCTCGAGTTCCCCGAGACCCACGACCAGGCCCGCAGGCGGCACCGCAGGGTGTGGTGGATCAGCGGCGCCGGTCTGCTGGTGCTCCTGGCCGCGCTCGGCGCGGTCCTGTACTTCTCCCCGGTGCTGGCGATCACCACCGTCAAGGTCGCCGGCACGGACCTGCTGGCCCAGGAGCGGGCTGAGAAGCTGCTGGAGCCGGTCCGCGGCCGTCCGCTGCCGCAGGTCGGCCAGCGGACCGTGGAGGATCTCCTGTCGGGCGAACCGGCGGTGGACACCGTCCGCGTCCACGCCGAGCCGCCCCATGACCTCTCCGTGGAGGTGGTGGAGCACGAGCCGGTGGCCATGGTCCCGGACGGCGGGGACCGGACCCTCTACTCGGCGGCCGGTGCGGCGCTGGCGACCGTCCCGGAGGACCGCGCCGCCGCCTACCAGCTGCCGATCGTGGCCAGCGCCGCCGACATCAGCGACCCGGCGGTCTTCGACGCCATCACCTCGGTGCTCGGAACCCTGCCGGAATCGATCCGGACGCGGATGGAGTCCGCCTCCGCGGAGACGATCGACTCGGTGACCCTGACCCTGACGGACGGCCGGACGGTGCTGTGGGGCAACCCCGAGCAGGGGGCACGGAAGGCCCAGGTCCTGGAGGCCCTGTTGAAGGTCCCGGAGAACGAGGAGGACCCCGTGCGGGAGTTCGATGTCTCCACCCCGGACCGCCCCGTGACCCGCTGAACGACGACACACCGGTGGCCGGTCTTTGCACGATCGGCGCCGGCACCATAACGTTTCACCCAGAAGTCAGGTTGACATAACACTAACCTTCAACCTGAACGTTAAGCCAACCGAGCAAGGGACATCTACTGTGGCAGCACCCCAGAACTACCTGGCCGTCATCAAGGTCGTCGGCATCGGCGGGGCCGGCGTGAACGCCGTCAACCGCATGATCGACGTCGGACTCCGCGGCGTGGAGTTCATCGCCATCAACACCGACGCCCAGGCGCTGCTCATGAGTGATGCCGACGTGAAGCTGGACGTGGGCCGCGAGCTCACCCGCGGACTCGGAGCCGGGGCGAACCCGGAGGTCGGCCGGCAGGCCGCCGAGGACCATGCGGAGGAGATCGAGGAGGTCCTGCGCGGGGCGGACATGGTCTTCGTGACCGCCGGCGAGGGCGGCGGCACCGGGACCGGCGGCGCGCCCGTCGTGGCCCGCATCGCCCGCTCGCTCGGCGCGCTGACCATCGGCGTGGTGACGCGCCCGTTCACCTTCGAGGGCCGCCGTCGCGCGACCTCGGCCGAGTCCGGCATCGACGGGCTGCGGGACGAGGTCGACACCCTGATCGTCATCCCGAACGACCGCCTGCTGTCCATCTCGGACCGCAACGTCTCCGTGCTGGATGCCTTCAAGTCCGCGGACCAGGTGCTCCTGTCGGGCGTCCAGGGCATCACCGACCTCATCACCACCCCGGGCCTGATCAACCTGGACTTCGCGGACGTGAAGTCCGTCATGCAGGGCGCGGGCTCGGCCCTCATGGGCATCGGCTCCGCCCAGGGCGAGGACCGGGCCGTCAAGGCCGCCGAGCTGGCCATCGCCTCGCCGCTGCTGGAGGCCTCCATCGACGGCGCCCACGGCGTGCTGCTGTCCATCCAGGGCGGCTCCGACCTCGGTCTGTTCGAGATCAACGAGGCCGCCCGGCTGGTCCAGGAGGTGGCGCACCCGGAGGCGAACATCATCTTCGGCGCCGTCATCGACGACGCGCTCGGGGACGAGGCCCGTATCACCGTCATCGCCGCCGGCTTCGACCAGGTGGACGCCACCTCGGCCCCGTCCGGCGGGTTCAACACCGGCACGAAGCCGCAGGGCCAGCAGGCCACCCTGCCGGGCTCGCAGAACGGCGGCACCTCGTCCCCGAACCAGCCGGTCCCGAACCAGCCGGTCCCGAACCGCCCGGTTCCGGCGCTGCCGGAGTCCGCCCCCGCGGCCGAGACCTCCGGGTACCAGGCCGAGCCGGCGCAGCAGGACCTGCCGACCGTGGTGGAGCCGGACCTGTCCGGCACCGGCCGTGACGACCTGGACGTGCCCGACTTCCTGAAGTAGGCGGACCGGAGGAGGCGGAGGACAGTCCCGGTGCTCCAGTACCCGGCGGGGCAGGCCCCGTTCCTGTGGCGGGTCGAGCCCGCCCCCGGCCTGCACGTGGCGTTCACCGGGGTCGACGCCGGCAACCTCGCCTTCCACGTCAGCGGCACCCTGGCCGGAGAGGCGGCCCGCGAGTCCACCGCCGCCGCGAGGCACCGCCTGGAGGACGCCATGGGCGTCGAGCGCGGGCGCACCGAGTACCTGTCCCAGGTCCACTCGGCCCGGGTGGTGCCGGCGCAGGGCCGCGGCTGGGCCGGCGGCCGGGCGCCGCGGGAGGCCGACGCCCTCGTCAGCGCCACCGGGTGCGACCCCCTGGCCATCATGGTGGCCGACTGTCTCCCCGTGGTGCTGGTCTCCCGGCCTGCGGGGCGGGATGGCGTCACCGGACCCACGGCCGTGGCGCATGCCGGACGGCGCGGACTGCTGGACGGGGTGCTGGAGAACACCGTCCACCGCCTGCGGCAGGACGGCGCCGGAGCCGGGCCGGGTGACATCCAGGCGTGGATCGGACCCGCGATCTGCGGCCGGTGCTACGAGGTGCCGGAGCCGATGCGGGCGGATGGGGCCGCGCGCATCCCGGCCACCGGTTCCACGACCTCGTGGGGCACCCCCGCACTGGACCTTCCCGCCGGGGCCGACTCCGTCCTGACGGGGCTCGGGGTCACCGTGCACCACAGCGGCCTCTGCACCCTGGAGGACCACCGCGCGTACTCGCACCGCCGGGAACCGGGCCGCGGCCGGTCCGTGGGCCTGGTGTGGCAGAACCAACCATGAGTGAGGATGCAATGCAGGAATCGGCACCCGAGGCCCGGACGGCGGAGTTGGGCCACGCGCTCGAGGCCGTCCGGCGCCGCATCGACCGGGCCGTGGCCACGGCCGGCCGGGACAGCACGCCCCGGCTCATCGTCGTCACCAAGTTCCACCCGGCCGCGGACGTGCGGCGGCTGGCCGGGCTCGGCGTCCAGGACGTCGGGGAGAACCGGGACCAGGAGGCCCGCGCCAAGGCGGCCGAGGTGGAGGCCCTGGCCGAGGCCGCCGGCACCGGGCCGTCCGGACTCCACTGGCACTTCATCGGCCAGCTGCAGTCCAACAAGGCCAAGTACGTGGTGCGCTACGCCGCGGCGGTGCACTCCGTGGACCGCGCATCGCTCGTGACGGCCCTGTCCTCGGCCATGACCCGTGAACAGGAGCGTCGCCAGGACGCCGGGCTGCCCCGGCGCGAGGACCTCGACTGCCTCATCCAGGTGGACCTGGACCCACGCCCGGCGCACGAGCGTCCGGAGGGGATCGGGTCCCGCGGCGGGGCAGCTCCGGACGGGCTGCTGACCCTGGCGGACCGGATCGCCGGGGCCGAGGGACTGTCGCTGCGCGGGCTCATGGCCGTCGCGCCCCTCGGGCTGGACCCGGAGCCGGCCTTCCGGCGGCTGCGGGAGCTCTCCGGCGCCGTGGCCTCCCGGCATCCCGGGGCCACCTGGATCTCGGCGGGCATGAGCCAGGACCTGGAGCAGGCGGTGGCCGCGGGGGCGACACACCTTCGGATCGGCACTGATGTCCTCGGGCCCCGCCCCGAGGTGGGTTAACCTCGAAGGTGTCTGCTTCGAGGCGGATGACGCAGGGCCGGGAGCTCCCCGGGCGCTTTCCACACGGTGAGGATTTTCGATGGCTGGTGCACTGAAGAAAACCATGATCTACCTCGGGCTCGCCGATGGTGACGAGCAGTACGAGGAGGAACAGCGGGCCGCTGAGCAGCCCCGCCGGCAGGAACGCGCCGAGCGGCACGCCGCGGCCGAGCCCGCCGAGCAGGCCGGCGAGTGGGAGGACGAGACCCGCGACGAGCGCCCCCAGCCGGTGCACGGCTCCCACGCCTCCCACCCCCAGCCGGCAGAGCGCGAGTACCGCGCGCCGGTCACCCCCATCAAGCGGGCGACCCAGTCCCGGGAAGAGGCCACCGCCGTGCGTCAGATCACCACCGTCCACCCCCGGTCCTACAACGACGCCAAGCTCATCGGCGAGTCGTTCCGCGGCGGCATCCCCGTCATCATGAACGTGACTGACATGAGTGAGTCCGATGCCAAGCGCCTCGTGGACTTCTCCGCCGGTTTGGTCTTCGGACTGCACGGCGCCATCGAGCGCGTCACCAACAAGGTGTTCCTGCTGACCCCCGCCACCGTCCAGGTCCTGGGGGAGGACACCTCGGGCGCCGAGGACCAGGCGCACTTCTTCAACCAGAGCTGACACCGGTCCGGCCGGGGAGACCCCGTCCGGACCCCGGTGTGGAATAGGCTGCCGTGACCCTGATCTTCTCCCTCATCTACCTCGTGCTGGCGCTGGGTCAGTTCCTGCTGCTGATCCGGATCGTCTTCGACGTGGTGCAGTCCTTCGCCCGCTCCTGGCGCCCCCAGGGCATCCTGCTGCTCGTGGCCTCCACGGTGTACTCCGTCACCGATCCGCCGCTGCGGTGGCTGCGCTCCAAGATCCCCCCGGTGAACCTCGGGGGGATCGGCATCGATGTGGCGTTCCTGATCCTGTTCGTCGTGGTGGTGCTGCTGAAGTCCGTGGCCGCCGCCCTTGCCGTGGGCGCGTTGGGCTGATGGTAGCCTGAGTAACAGTGTGGTCTCGGGGCGCCGTTCGGCATGCCCCGGAGTCACAGAGAAGACCAGTGCCCCTGAAGGGCAGACCGAATACGTATTGGGGTGACCACATGGCTCTGACGCCGGAAGATGTTGTCAACAAGCGGTTCCAGCCGACCAAGTTCCGGGAAGGCTACGACCAGGACGAGGTTGACGATTTCCTCGACGAGATCGTGGTCGAGCTGCGCCGTCTCAACCAGGAGAACGACGAGCTGCGCCGCAAGGTGTCCGAGCTGCAGACCGGCGAACCCGGCGAGTCCGCCGTCCCCGCACCGGTGTCCGCCGACGGCACCGAGGAACCGGCCGCCGATGCCCCGGAGAGCGCGACGGAGGCCACTGCCACCGAGTCCGCGTCCTCGACCGAGGTTCCCGCGGCCGAGCAGAAGGCCCCGGAGGTCGAGGCCCCTGCCGTGGCTCCGGCGGCGAAGACCGAGCCCACCGTCACCGAGCCCGCGCCGGCCACCGAGCCTGAGGCCGCCACCGGCGCCACGGCGGCCCAGCCGACCTCCGGTGCGGCCCACGGCGCCACCGCCACCTCCGCCGCCGGCGTGCTGGCGATGGCCCAGAAGCTGCACGATGACTACGTCGCCGAGGGCCAGACCAAGCGCGAGCAGATCATCCAGGAGGCCCAGAACGAGGCCACCGGCCTGGTCAACGACGCGCAGGAGAAGTCCCGCAAGACCCTGGCCGACCTCGAGGAGAAGAAGTCGGTGCTCGAGCGCAAGGTCGAGCAGCTCAAGGGCTTCGAGCGCGACTACCGTGCCCGCCTGAAGGCCTACATCGAGGGCCAGCTACGCGACCTGCAGAACCAGGGGCCGATCCAGGACGAGGCCGCGGCCTCCCGCTGATCGCCCCGGCCCGCGGGCCTCGCGCGAGCGGACGAACCAGAACATCACAGAACGGGCCGGCCATGGTGAACCTCCATGGCCGGCCCGGGCTGTTGCCACCGACACCCGGCCCGGAGCCGGTCAGCACCGAAGGACGGCCCGCGTGAGAGAGTCCGAGCCCAGCCGGCCCGAGGGGCGCGAGGACGCCCCGACCCCCGAGGCGGCGCCGAGGCGCCGCCGGGGCTGGATCGCCGTGCTGGTGTTCTTGGTGGGATACGTGGTCGACCAGCTCACGAAGCGCTGGGTCGAGACCACCATGACGGAGGGCCAGATCACGGACGTCCTGCCGCCGCTGCTGCGCTGGCACTTCATCCGTAACCCGGGAGCGGCGTTCTCGATCGGGGAGGACCACACCTGGGTCTTCACCATCATCCAGTGCTCCGTGGCCGTCTTCGTGGTGGTGCTGCTCTTTCGGGTCCGCTCGACCGTCTGGGCCGTGGCCCTCGGCGGACTGCTCGGCGGGGTGCTGGGCAACGTCACGGACCGGCTCCTCCGTCCCCCGGGCTTCGGCGTGGGGCACGTGGTGGACTTCATCGCGCTGCCGAACTTCGCCATCTTCAACATCGCCGACTCGCTCATCGTGTGCTCCATGATCGGCATCGTGCTGCTCATGTTCACCGGACGCCGTCTCGACGGCACCCGGGAGGTCTCGGAGAAGGCCGCCGCAGGGCCCGCCGGGCAGGGCCGTGACGTCGACGCCTGAACCCGGCCCGGCCGTCGTCGTGCCCCAGGCCGCCGACGTGGGCCGCCGGGTGGACGCCGTGGTGGGCAACGCCCTGGGGGTCTCCCGCACCAAGGCCGCGGCCTGGTGCGCTGCGGGCCACGTGACGGAACGCCCCGCCGGTGCCGTGGCGCCAGGCCGGACCCTGCCGAAGTCCGCGAAGGTGGCGGCCGGAACCGAACTCGTGGTCGACATCCCCGAGGAACCCAACCCGCTGGACGTGAAGGTGGAGATCGTGGAAGACCTGAGCATCCTGGCCGACGACCCGGACTACGTGGTGGTGGACAAGCCGGTGGGGGTGGCGGCCCACCCGTCGCCGGGATGGGTGGGGCCCACCGTGGTCGGGGGACTGGCCGGCGCCGGCTACCGGATCTCCACCTCGGGCGCGCCCGAGCGCCAGGGCATCGTGCACCGGCTGGACGTGGGGACCTCCGGCATCATGGTGGTCGCCAAGTCCGAACGCGCCTACACGGCGCTCAAGGACGCCTTCCGGGACCGGACCCCGCAGAAGACCTACCACGCCGTGGTGCAGGGCCTGCCGGACCCGCTGAACGGGACCATCGACGCGCCCATCGGCCGGCACCCGGGGCACGACTGGAGGTTCGCGGTCCTGGACGGGGGCCGCGACTCCGTGACCCACTACGAGACCCTGGAGGCCTTCGGCCGGGCCACCCTCGTGGAGGTCACCCTGGAGACGGGCCGCACGCACCAGATCCGCGTGCACTTCTCCGCGATGCGCCACCCCTGCGCCGGGGACCTGACCTACGGCGCCGACCCGCGGCTGGCGGCGGAGCTCGGGCTGACCCGGCAGTGGCTGCATGCCCACCGCCTGGGCTTCCCCCACCCCGTCACGGGGGAGTGGGTGGCCTACGAGAGCCCCTATCCGCAGGACCTCGTCTATGCCTTGGGCGTGTTGCGCGGGGAGTAACTAGGCTGGACGATCGGCAGGACGAGCAAGAGGGAAGTGCGGAGCATGACGGCCACAGTGGAATCTACGGCGGACGCGACCCGGGAGGGGGGTTTCGCCCACCTCCACGTCCACACCGAGTACTCGATGCTGGACGGCGCGGCGAAGCTCAGCGAGCTCTTCGACGAGACGAAGCGGCTGGGCATGGACTCGATCGCCATCACGGACCACGGCTACCTCTTCGGGGCCTTCGACTTCTGGAAGAAGGCCACCGATGCCGGCGTCAAGCCGATCATCGGGCTCGAGGCCTACCTGACCCCCGGGCAGCTGCACCGCTCGGACAAGACCAAGGTCCGGTGGGGTGAGCAGCACCAGCGGGGGGACGACGTCTCCGGTGGTGGCGCCATCACGCACATGACCCTGCTGTCCAAGAACAACCAGGGCATGCACAACCTGTTCCGGGCCGGCTCGATCGCCTCCCTGGACTCGGTCTACGCGAAGTGGCCGCGCATCGACCGGGAGCTGCTCTCCACCTACTCTTCGGGCCTGATCGGCACCACCGGCTGCCCCTCGGGCGAGATCCAGACCCGGTTGCGGCTGGGCCAGTACAACGAGGCCCGGGAGGCCGCCGCCGAGTTCCAGGACATCTTCGGCCGGGAGAATTTCTACTGCGAGCTGATGATGCACGGCCTGGACATCGAGAAGCGGGTCATCAAGGACCTGCTCAAGCTGTCCAAGGACCTCCAGATCCCGCTCGTGGCGTCCAATGACCTGCACTACACGCACGAGCACGACGCCAAGCCCCATGAGGCGCTGCTGGCCATCCAGTCCGGGTCCAACCTGCTCGAGCCCACCTACGACCAGGGCGGGTCCCGCTTCGCCCTGTCCGGCACCGAGTACTACGTGAAGTCCCCGCGGCAGATGCGGGACCTGTTCTCCGAGTTCCCCGAGGCCTGCGACAACACGCTGCTGATCGCCGAGCAGTGCGAGGTCTCCTTCGACACCGAGGCGAACTACATGCCGAAGTTCCCCTGCCCGCCGGGGGAGGACGAGACCACGTGGCTGACGAAGGAGGTCGCCACCGGGCTGAAGTACCGCTACCCCAACGGCGTTCCGTCCCACGTGCGCAAGCAGGCCGACTACGAGCTGGACGTCATCCTCTCGATGGGCTTCCCGGGCTACTTCCTCGTAGTGGCCGACTTCATCAACTGGGCCAAGGACAACGGCATCCGGGTGGGACCGGGACGTGGTTCCGGCGCCGGCTCGATGGTCGCCTACGCCCTGAAGATCACCGAGCTCGACCCGCTGGAGCACGGGCTGATCTTCGAGCGGTTCCTGAACCCGGACCGCGTGTCCATGCCGGACTTCGACGTCGACTTCGATGATCGCCGCCGCTCCGAGGTGATCGACTACGTCACCGAGAAGTACGGCGACGAGCGGGTCTCCATGATCGTCACCTACGGCACCATCAAGACCAAGCAGGCCCTCAAGGACTCGGCCCGCGTGATGGGGTTCCCCTTCTCCATGGGCGAGTCCCTGACCAAGGCGCTGCCGCCGGCCGTCATGGCCAAGGACATCCCGCTCAAGGACATCGAGGACAAGAAGTCCCAACGGTACGGCGAGGCCGGTGAGTTCCGCGAGCTCGTCGCGACCGATCCGGACGCGGCCAAGGTCTTCGAGACGGCCAAGGGCGTCGAGGGACTGAAGCGGCAGTGGGGCGTGCACGCCGCGGGCGTGATCATGTCCTCCGAGCCGATCATCGACGTCATCCCGATCATGCGCCGCCTGCAGGACGGCCAGGTGATCACCCAGTTCGACTACCCCACCGCGGAGGGCCTGGGGCTGATCAAGATGGACTTCCTCGGGCTGCGGAACCTGACGATCATCTCGGACGCGATCGAGAACATCCAGATGAACCAGGACTTCACGCTGGACCTGGAATCCCTGACGTTCGACGACCAGGCGTCCTACGAGCTGCTGGCCCGGGGCGACACCCTGGGCGTGTTCCAGCTCGACGGCGGGCCCATGCGGTCACTGCTGAAGATGATGAAGCCGGACAACTTCGAGGACATCTCGGCCACCATCGCGCTGTACCGCCCAGGACCCATGGGCGCGAACTCGCACACCAACTACGCCCTGCGCAAGAACGGCCAGCAGGAGATCACCCCGATCCACCCCGAGCTGGAGGAGCCCCTCAAGGACATCCTCGACACGACCTACGGCCTGATCGTGTACCAGGAGCAGGTCATGGCCATCGCGCAGAAGGTCGCCGGGTACTCGCTCGGCCAGGCGGACATCCTGCGCCGCGCCATGGGCAAGAAGAAGAAGTCGGAGCTGGACAAGCAGTACGTCGGGTTCCACCAGGGCATGGTCGACCGCGGCTACTCCGAGGCCGCCGTCAAGGCCCTGTGGGACATCCTGCTGCCGTTCTCCGACTACGCCTTCAACAAGGCCCACTCGGCGGCCTACGGGCTGGTGTCCTACTGGACCGCGTACCTCAAGGCGCACTATCCGGCGGAGTACATGGCCGCCCTGCTCACCTCCGTGGGGGATGACAAGGACAAGATGGCCATGTACCTCAACGAGTGCCGCCACATGGGCATCTCGGTGCTGCCGCCGGACGTCAACGAGTCCTCCCTGTACTTCACCTCGGTGGGCAAGGACATCCGCTTCGGCATGGGCGCGGTCCGCAACGTGGGCTCCAACGCCGTGGCCGGGATGGTCTCCGCCCGCGAGGAGAAGGGCGACTTCACCTCCTTCCAGGACTTCTTCAAGAAGGTCCCGGCGGTGGTGTGCAACAAGCGCACGATCGAGTCGCTCATCAAGGCCGGCGGCTTCGACTCGCTCGGCTACGCCCGCCGCGCCTTGCTGGCCGTGCACGAGGAGGCGGTGGATGCGGCGGTGGCGCAGAAGCGCCAGGAGGCCAACAACCAGTTCGACTTCTTCTCCCTGCTCGAGGAGGAGGGCGGCGACGCCGGGGACGCCGGGTTCGGGATCGAGGTCCCGGACCTGCCGGAGTGGGACAAGAACGACAAGCTCACCTTCGAGCGCGAGATGCTCGGGCTCTACGTCTCCGACCACCCCCTGCAGGGGTTGGACGGCGTGCTGGCCCAGCACGCGGACATCTCCATCACCCACATCCTGTCCGACGACGGCCCCTCCGACGGTGCCATGGTCACCATCGCGGGGCTCATCACGAGCCTCGAGCGGCGCATTGCCAAGAGTTCCGGCAATGCCTACGCGCGCACGGAGATCGAGGACTTGGGCGGCTCGATGGACGTGATGTTCTTCGGCAAGGCCTATGCCCCGATCGCCACGATGCTGGCCCAGGACCTCGTGGTGGCGGTCAAGGGCCGGGTGCAGCGGCGCGACGACGGCTCGATCTCCCTGAGCGCCCAGGAACTGACCATCCCGGACCTCTCGGACGGGCACTCCGGACCGGTCTCCCTCACCCTGCCGGCCTTCAAGGCCAACGAGACCGTGGTCTCCGCGCTGGGGGACGTGCTCAAGACCCACCCCGGCACCACCGAGGTGCGGCTCCGGCTCGCGGGGGCGCGCACCATGGAGATCATGCAGCTGGGCGCCGACTTTCGGGTCAGCCCGAATCCGGCCCTCTTCGGCGACCTCAAGGTGCTGCTGGGACCGGCCTGCCTGGAATAGGGAAGGCAGGGCCGGTCCCATCCATGGTGTCGCTGATCGGAGGGGACCACTACATCTGGTAATGACATGGTTGTTATTCACCGGGTCGTCCGACTATGATGGAGTGGTCCACCGAGGGAGGAAGGGGAAGTCATGCACTGTCCCTTCTGCCGGCATGAGGACTCCCGGGTGGTGGACTCCCGCTCGCTGGATGACGGTTCCGCGATCCGCCGGCGCCGCCAGTGCCAGTCCTGCGGGAAGCGCTTCACCACCATGGAGACCACGGCGCTGACGGTCGTCAAGCGGTCCGGGGTGGCCGAACCCTTCGACCGCTCGAAGATCATCAACGGCGTCCGGAAGGCCTGTCAGGGCCGGCCGGTCACGAGCGACGACCTCGCCATGCTGGCGCAGGAGGTCGAGGAGACCATCCGGGCCACGGGCAACGCCGAGGTGGATGCCCACGAGGTGGGGCTGGCGATCCTGGATCCGCTGCGCCGCCTCGACCAGGTGGCGTACCTGCGGTTCGCCTCGGTCTACCAGGCGTTCGACTCGCTGGACGACTTCGCCAGCGCCGTGGAGGACCTGCGCTCCGCGGGAGACCGGTCGGACGCGACGGTCAGGGCCCTGCAGCCGAGGCTCTTCACCCGCTGAGGCGTAACGCCCCACGGGGCAACGAGACTGCCGATGGCGGCTCCGGAGGGGAAGCCGGAGCCGCCATCGGCCACCACCTGCGGCCCGTGGTCACGTCGCCTTCTTGACGGCCTTCTTCGCCGCCTTCCGGACGGCCCGGCCCGTGTCCTTCTCGGAGTCCGACCCATCGACCGACTGCTTGGCCATCGCCCGGTCGGCGGCCTTCCGGGCGGTGCCGAGCAGGGCCTGCCGGGTGGCGGTACCGGCGAGAGCGTCCGTGGCCCAGAGGGCTGCCCCCACGATGCCCGCGTTGTTCTTCAACGCCGCCGGGACGATCGGGGCCCGCAGGTCGAGCAGCGGCAGGTAGTCGTCCGGGCGCTTGGAGATCCCCCCGCCCACGATGATGAGGTCCGGGTAGAAGATGCGCTCCACGTAGGAGAAGTACCGCTGGAGCCGTTCGGCGTAGGCCGGCCAGTCCAGCCCCTCGCGTTCCCGCGCCGCGGCGGAGGCACGGGTCTCGGCCACGGCGCCGTCGAGTTCGATCGTGCCCAGCTCGAGGTTGGGGACCAGCTCGCCGTCCCGGAACAGCCCCGCGCCGATCCCCGTGCCCAGGGTGATGACCAGGACCGTTCCCTGCACGCCGGCGCCGGCGCCGTAGCGGACCTCGGCCAGGCCGGCGGCATCGGCGTCGTTCACGGTGGAGACCGGTCGCTTCAGCGCCTCGGAGAACAGCTCGTCCACCTCGGTGCCGATCCAGGAGGGGTCCATGTTGGTGGCGGTGAGACAGATCCCCTGGTGGATGACGGCCGGGAAGTCGATGCCCACGGGCAGGGAGCGGGACGGGGCGTCCGGGCGGGCATCCAGTTCGTCCACGATCTGGCTGAGCACGCCGGCCACGGCCTCGGGACGGGCCGGCTGCGGGGTGGGGACGCGGAACCTCTCACCGACCAGCCGGCCGGTCTTCGGTCCCTCGCCCAGCTGGACGATCCCGCCCTTCATCCCGGTGCCGCCGACGTCGACGCCGAGGGTGGTGAACAGGCCGCTGGCCGGGTCGGTGGTCTTCTTCGCCATGGTGCGCTCCGCAGGACGTGGGATCGGTGGGGTGGAGTGGACGGCGCTCTGCTCAGGGCAGGGTCAGGATCTCGGCGCCGTCGTCGGTGACCACCAGGGTGTGCTCGAACTGGGCGGTGCGCTTCCGGTCCCGCGTCACCACGGTCCAGTCGTCGTCCCACATCTCCCAGCGGATGGTGCCGAGGGTGATCATCGGCTCGATGGTGAAGACCATGCCGGGGACCATCACCGTGCTGTGGGCCGGCGCGGCGTCGTAGTGGGGGATGACCAGCCCGGAGTGGAACTCGCGCCCCACCCCGTGCCCGATGAAGTCGCGCACCACGCCGTAGCCGAAGCGTCTGGCATAGGACTCGATCGCGCGGCCGATCACGTTGATCTCGCGCCCGGGCTTGACCGCCTTGATTCCGCGCATCATGGCCTCGTGGGTGCGCTCCACCAGCAGGGCCGACTCCTCGTCCACCGTGCCGACCGGGTAGGTCATGTTGTGGTCACCGTGGTGGCCGTCCAGGTACGCCGTGATGTCCAGGTTGATGATGTCCCCGTCCTCGAGGGGCGTGTCATCCGGGATGCCGTGGCAGATCACCTCGTTCAGGGAGGTGCAGATGGCCTTGGGGAAGCCCTTGTAGCCCAGGCAGGACGGGTAGGCCCCGTGGTCGCAGATGAACTCGTGGGCTACCCGGTCCAGCTCGGCGGTCGTCACGCCCGGGGCGATATGCCGGGCGGTCTCCTCCATGGCCTGGGCCGCGATGCGCCCCGCGGCGCGGATCCTCTCGATCCCCTCGGCATCGTAGACGTCCGAGCCGTTGCCCTCATCGGCCGTGGCCCGGCCGACGTACTCCGGGCGCTCGATGTGCGCGGGGACGGCCAGCTGGGGGGCGACGACGCCCGGCACCAGGGTGCCCAGCGGCGCCGTCGAGCCGGGCTCGCCGCGGGACGGGCCGTCAGGGACCGGCTCGTTGTGGCTGGCGGGACGTGCGGTGGTGGCCTGCTGGGCGTTCTGGGACATGCCTCGATCCTATCGTCGTGCTGGGCCCCGCCGGTTAGGGTGGGCGCATGAGCGAATTCTGGTACAACGTCGTCAGCCACCAGGTCGAGGAGGGCCCGCAGTCGGATTGGTCGAAGCTGCTGGGCCCCTATGCGTCCCGCGCGGAGGCGGAACAGGCGATCGCCCAGGTGCAGGCCAACAACGAGCGCTGGGACGAGGCCGACGAGGACGCCAACGACTAGTCCCTAGGAGTCGAAGCCGTGCTCCGCTGCCGGGAAGGTGCCCTCGAGGACGTCGCGGCGGTACTCGGTGACGGCATCGGACACCACGGTGCGCAGGTCGGCATACCGCTTCACGAAGCGGGGCATCTTTCCCGCCCGCAGGCCCAGCATGTCCTGCCACACCAGCACCTGGCCGGTGGTGTGCGGGCCGGCGCCGATTCCCACGGTCGGCACCCGCAGAGCCTCGTCCACCTGCCGGGCGATGTCCGAGGGGACCATCTCCATCAGGACCGCGAAGGCCCCGGCCTCCTGCAGCACGGTGGCCTCACGGATCATCCGCTCGGCGGCACCCTCCTCGCGGCCCTGGATGCGGTAGCCGCCCAGCACGTTCTCCGACTGCGGCGTGAAGCCGATGTGCCCCATGACCGGGACGCCGGCGTCCGTGAGCATCCGGACGTGCTCGGCGAAGCGCTCCCCGCCCTCGATCTTCACCCCGGCGACCCCGGTCTCCTTGACGAGCCGGATCGCGTTCTCGGTGGCCTGCTGCGGGGAGACCTCGTAGGTGCCGAAGGGCATGTCAGACAGCACGAGGGCGTGCCGGGTCCCGCGGACCACGGACGCCGCGTAGACGGCGATCTGCTCCAGCGTCATGGGCAGCGTGGTGCTCAGGCCCATCATCGTGTTGGCCGCGGAGTCGCCGACCAGGACGACCTCCAGGCCGGCCTCGTCGAAGACCTGGGCCATCTGGAAGTCGTAGGCCGTCAGCATCGCGAAGCGGCGGCCCTCGTCCTTGGCGCGCTGCAGGTGCACGGTGCGGTAGCGGGCCGGCGCCGGGGCGGCATACGGTGCGGTTTCGTTCTCTGCCATGGCCGCAGTCTAGACGCTCCGTCCTCGGGGCATGTCGGCCCCTGATCGGGCCGGGGCGCACTACAGTGGAGCCAACCGCAGCTAGCGCAGTGTTCCCACAGGAGGCCGCCAGAGACCATGGATCGCCAACAGGAGTTTGTCCTCAGGACCATCGAGGACCGGGACGTGCGCTTCGTCCGGCTGTGGTTCACCGACGTGACCGGAACGCTGAAGTCGGTGGCGCTGGCCCCGGCCGAGGTGGAGGGTGCCTTCGCCGAGGGACTCGGCTTCGACGGGTCCTCGATCGACGGCTACACCCGCATCTTCGAGTCCGACATGCTGCTGCAGCCGGACCCCTCGACCTTCCAGATCCTGCCGTGGCGCGGCGAGGAGGAGCCGACGTCGCGGATGTTCTGCGATGTCCTGACCCCGGACGGCGAGCCCTCCTCGGCCGACCCCCGCCAGGTGCTGCGCCGCCAGCTGTCCCGGGCCGCGGACATGGGCTTCACGTTCTACACTCACCCCGAGATCGAGTTCTATCTGCTGCAGTCCAAGGAGGTGGGTCCCGACGGCCAGCCGGTCCCCGTGGACCGGGCCGGCTACTTCGACCACGAGCCCGGCGGCGTGGCCACCGACTTCCGCCGGCACGCGGTCAACATGCTGGAGGCCATCGGGATCTCCGTGGAGTTCAGCCACCACGAGTCGGGCCCGGGCCAGAACGAGATCGACCTGCGGTACGCGGACGCCCTGCAGACCGCGGACAACATCATGACCTTCCGGACGGTCATCAAGGAGGTGGCCCAACTCCAGGGCAACTACGCGACCTTCATGCCCAAGCCGTTCGGCGAGCACGCCGGTTCCGGCATGCATACCCACTTCTCCCTGTTCGAGGGGGACTCGAATGCCTTCTTCGAGCCCAGCGCGGAGTTCCACCTCTCCACCACGGGACGCCGGTTCATCGCCGGGCTGCTGCACCACAGCATGGAGGTCACGGCCATCACCAACCAGTTCGTGAACTCGTACAAGCGGCTCTGGGGCGGGGGGGAGGCACCCTCCTACGTGTCCTGGGGGCACAACAACCGCTCGGCGCTGGTCCGGGTGCCCCTGTACAAGCCGGACAAGGCCGGCTCCGCCCGCGTCGAGTACCGCGGGATCGACGCCTCCGCCAACCCGTACCTGACCTATGCGGTGCTCCTGGCCGCCGGGCTGAAGGGCATCGAGGAGGAGTACGAGCTGCCGGAGGCCGCCGCCGAGGACATCAGCGCGTTGACCTCGATGGAGCGCCGGGCCCTGGGTCACCACTCCCTGCCCGGCACGCTGCATGACGCCCTGCGGGCCATGGAGGAGTCCGAGTTCGTGGCCGAGGTGCTGGGGGAGACGGTCTTCGAGAACTTCCTGCGGAACAAGCGCCAGGAATGGGACGAGTACCGGGTCGAGGTCACCCCCTTCGAGCTGCAGCGCAACCTCGGCATCCTCTGACCGGCATGGATCCCGCAGCGGAGGAGGCCGGCCCCGGGCGCAGGACGCTCGTCAGCGCCGGCTTCGCGGACTGGTCCAGGGCGCGTGATCTCCTGGCCTCCCCGGAGCTCGAGACCCTGGACCGGGAGGCGTTGCTCGGGGTCCTGGCGGGCGCGCCCGATCCCGACCAGGCCCTGATCCTGCTGGTCCGGCTGCTGGATCGGGCCCCCGGCGTGGCCCGGGTGCTGGGCGACGCGCGGGGATCCACGGCGTTGGCCCGCCTGCTCGGGGCCTCGGAGGCCCTCGGCGAGTTCCTCATCCGCCGCCCGGACCACGTGGACCTGCTGACCGACCCGGACGCGGCCGCCGCCACGGCGCCCGTGCTGGGCCCGTCCGGACTCGCCGCGGATCCCTCGCCGGTGCGCTCCCTGCTGCTGGAGTCCGTGGGGGCGGACCCCACCGCGGAGCGTCCCGTGTCCACCCTGCGGGGCAAGGAGGCCGCCGCGGCGCTGCGCATCGCCTACCGCCGCCAGCTCACGGCCCTGGCCATCCAGGACGTGACCGCCGCCGACCCGCGGGCGGCCGAGCCGGCGGTCTCCGCCTGGCTGGCCGATCTGGCCGGCGCCGCGATCGAGGCGAGCCTGGCGGCCTCCCGGGCGGACGCCGTCGAGCAATTCGGCGCGGACGCCTCCCAGGTGGGCCTGGCCGTCATCGGGATGGGCAAGTGCGGCGCACGGGAACTGAACTACATCTCGGACGTGGACGTCATCTTCGTCCACGACTCCACCCTCGGGGACGACCACCGCTCGGCCTCGATCGCCACAGCGCTGGCCTCGGGGATCTCGAAGTACGCCACGGCGGCCGCCCCCGAGCAGGGGCTCTGGGAGATCGATGCGAACCTGCGCCCGGAGGGCAAGGACGGGGCCCTGTCCCGCACGGTGGACTCGCACGCCGAGTACTACCGTCGCTGGGCGGACACCTGGGAGTTCCAGGCGCTGCTCAAGGCCCGGCCCATCGCCGGGGACCCTGACCTGGGCCGGGAGTACATCGAGACCATCTGGCCCCTGGTGTGGACCAGCTCGGAGCGGGAGGGGTTCGTCGCCTCGGTGCAGGCGATGCGCCGGCGCGTGCTGGACAACATCGCCCACCAGAACCGGGACCGCGAGATCAAGCTCGGGGCCGGGGGCCTGCGGGACGTGGAGTTCACCGTCCAGCTGCTGCAGCTGGTGCACGGTAAGACCGTGGAGTCCGTGCGCGTGCGGAACACGCTGGAGGCCATCCGCGCCTTGGAGGAGCGGTCCTTCATCGGGCGGGCCGATGCCGAGTCCTTCGCCGGCGCCTACCGGTACCTGCGACTGCTGGAACACCGGATCCAGCTCGTGCACCTGCGCCGCACCCACCTGATGCCGGACAAGCCCCAGGCGCTCTGGGTCCTGGCTCGGGCGGCGCGGGGGCCGGGGGAGCCCGGTCCCTCCGACGCCGACGGGCTCACCGCCCGGTGGAAGCGGACTCGCAAGACCGTCCGCTCGCTGCACGAGAGGATCTTCTACCGTCCGCTGCTGTCCACCACCGCGGCGCTCTCCGCGGATGAGGCCCGGCTGACCCCGGAGGCGGTCCGCCAGCGCCTGGCCGCGCTGGGCTACCTCGACCCCGCGGGGGCCGTGCAGCACATCGAGGCGCTGACCTCCGGGGTGTCCCGCCGGGCCGCACTGCAGCGCCAGCTGCTGCCGGTGATGCTCGGCTGGCTCGCCAACGGACCCCATCCCGACGGCGGCCTGCTCGGGTTCCGGCGGCTCTCGGAGTCCCTGGGCTCCTCACCGTGGTTCCTGGGCATGCTCCGGGACTCCTCGGCCGCGGCCGAGCGGCTGTGCCAGATTCTCTCCCTGTCCTCCTACATCTCGGACATGCTGGAGCACCGGCCGGAGGCCGCCGCGTGGCTGGGCAGGGACCGGGACCTCGTGCCGATGCCGTTCGAGACCCAGTGGCAGGAGATCCGGGCCAAGATGTCCCGGCACCCGGATCCGGACGAGGCCATGCGCCAGATCCGGTTGATCCGGCAGCGTGAGATCCTCCGTACGGCGATCGCCGACGCCTCCGGACTGCTGGACCAGGCGACGGTGGGCCGGGCGCTCTCGGACGCGGACCGGGCCGCCGTGCTCGGGGCCCTGCACGTGGCCGAGACCTCGCTGTTCGGCCACCCGGAGCAGCGCGCCGGCCGGCCCGGGGCCGCCGGGGACGGGGACCGCACGGAGGAACTGACGGACGTGCTCGTGGTGGCGATGGGCCGGCAGGGTGGACGGGAGATCGGCTACGGCTCCGACCTGGACGTGCTGTTCGTGCACCGGCCCCGCCAGGGGGCGGACCAGGAGGCGGCCCAGCGCCAGGCGGTGGAGCTGTCCAAGCTGGTCACGGGGCTGCTGACCAAGCCGTGCAGGCCACCGGTGCTGGGCGAACGCCCGCTCGTGATGGATGCGGACCTGCGGCCGGAGGGCAAGAAGGGTCCGCTCGTCCGGTCGCTGGACTCCTACCGGGAGTACTACCGCCGCTGGGCGGAGATCTGGGAGGTCCAGGCCCTGCTGAAGGCCCGGCCCGTGGCCGGCAGCGCGGATCTGGCCGAGGAGTTCACGGACTGGGCGGACTCCGTGCGGTACGCGGGAGACCCCGGGGAGGCTTCCATCCGGGAGATCCGGCGCATCAAGGCGCGCGTGGAGTCCGAGCGACTGCCGCGGGGGGCCGATCCGGCCCGGCACCTGAAACTGGGCCGCGGCGGCCTGACGGACGTCGAGTGGCTCGTCCAGACCCTGCAGCTGCAGCACGCGGCAGACCACGCCTCCCTGCGGACGACGTCCAGCATGGCCGCCCTGAAGGCCCTCGCCCAGGAGGGGATCCTGCCGGCCGAGGACGCCGAGGTGCTGGACCGGGCCTGGCACCTGGCCACGCGGATCCGCGCCGGGAACATCGTCTGGTCCGGCAAGCCCTCGGACACGCTGCCGGCCAAGCGCCAGGACCTGGAGGCCGTGGCCCGCTGGTGCGGCTACGAGCAGGGCCAGGCGGCCCAGCTGGAGGAGGACTACCTGCGGTCCACCCGCCACGCCCGGCAGGTCTTCGAGAAGCACTTCTACGGGATCTAGGGACCGGCCGGCCCGGAACCGGCGCTCAGCGCCGGATGACGTGCTCGCCGAGGAGCTCGAGGGTGCGATGCCGGGCCGCCAGCTCCGGGGCGGCGTTGGTGATGATCAGCTCGTCCGCCTGGACGCGTTCACGGAACTCGTCCAGGTAGGACCTGACCGTCTCGATGGTGCCGACGGCGGTGTACTTCATCATGGACAGCACCTGCTCGCCGCCGGCGGAGTGCAGCAGCATGGTGACGTCCTCCTCGGACAGGTCCCGGCCCCGGCCGAGCATCTGCCGAATGCGGTGGCGGTGGGCGATCTCCAGCTGGGCGTGGGCCTCGGCCTCGGTGTCCGCGGCGATCACGTTGAGCGCGGCGATGAAATGGGGCTCGGGGTAGTCCTCGGACGGTTCGAAGGACTCCCGGTAGAGGCGGGCGGCGTGCTCCAGCATCTGCGGGGCGAAGTGCGAGGCGAAGGAGTAACCCAGGCCGAGGGCGGCCGCGAGCTGGGCTCCGTACTGGGAGGAGCCGAGCACGAACAGGGGCACATCGGTGCCGCTGCCGGGGAAGGCGTCCACGCCCGGGACGAGGGACTCGCCCTTGAGGTAGCCCCGGAGCTCCTTGACGTCCCGCGGGAAGGTGTCCGCCGCCGAGTGATCGCGGCGCAGGGCCATCATGGTGCGCTGGTCCGTCCCCGGGGCGCGGCCCAGGCCCAGGTCGATCCGGTCCGGGTGGATCTCCGCCAGGGTGCCGAACTGCTCGGCGATCACCAGGGGGGAGTGGTTGGGCAGCATGATGCCCCCCGAGCCCAGCCGGATCGACGAGGTGTGGTCCGCCACGTGCCCGATCAGCACCGAGGTGGCCGAGGACGCGATGGAGGGGAAGTTGTGGTGCTCCGCGAACCAGATCCGGTGGAAGCCCTGAGCCTCCGCCTTCTGCGCCAGCTCGACGCTGGCGGCCACCGCCTCGGCGACGGGCTGGCCCGGCAACACGGTGGACAGGTCGAGGACGGACAGCGGGTAGCTCACGCAGGCACCTTTCACGGGGATTCTCTCCCCAGGCACAGCCCTCGGGGAGTCGCGAATATTCCCCCGCGTTCCCGGGCGACGTCAACCAACGTTGACGTCGCCCGGTCGTCAGCTTAGGTTGACGTCCATGAGAACCGACCTGGCCCAGGACGAGGGCCGTGGACCGCGACGCACCTTTGACGAGCTCGTGGACACCGTCCAGGACCGCAAGGCCCTGGAGGCCCGCGAGCGGGACCTCGTGGTGCGGGCCCGGGTGGAGGGCATGCCGTGGTCCAGCATCGCCCTGGCGCTCGGCATCACCAAGCAGGCCGCCCACCGCCAGTACCGCAGGGACGTCCCCTGAGTCATCGCTGAGACAACGCTGCGGTGTTGCCCTCGGGCATCACACGCCGTAGTAGAGCTCGAACTCGTAGGGGTTCGGGCGGATGGACAGCGGCAGGATCTCGTTCTCCCGCTTGTACTCGATCCAGGCCTCGATGAGGTCCTCCGTGAAGACGTCGCCGGCGAGCAGGAACTCGTGGTCCTCCTCCAGGGCGCGCAGGGCCTCCTCCAGCGAGGCCGGTGCCTTCTGGATGGACGCGGCCTCCTCGGCGGGCAGCTCGTACAGGTCCTTGTCGATCGGCTCGGCCGGCTCGATACGGTTGCGGATGCCGTCCAGGCCGGCCATGAGCTGGGCGGCGAAGGCCAGGTAGGGGTTGCCGGACGGGTCCGGGGCGCGGAACTCCAGGCGCTTGGCCTTGGGGTTGGAACCGGTGATCGGGATGCGGATGGCGGCGGAGCGGTTGCCCTGGGAGTAGACCATGTTGATGGGGGCCTCGAAGCCCTTCACCAGCCGGCGGTAGGAGTTCACCGTGGGGTTGGTGAAGGCCAGGATGGAGGAGGCGTGCTTGAGCAGGCCGCCGATGTACCAGCGGGCGGTGTCCGAGAGGTTGGCGTAGCCCTTCTCGTCGTAGAACAGCGGCTCGCCGGCGTTCCACAGCGACTGGTGGCAGTGCATGCCCGAGCCGTTGTCCCCGAAGACCGGCTTCGGCATGAACGTGGCGGTCTTGCCGAACGCCTCCGCGGTGTTCTTGACCACGTACTTGAACTTCATCAGGTCGTCCGCCGCGTGGGTCAGCGTGTTGAACTTGTAGTTGATCTCGGCCTGACCGGCGGCGCCGACCTCGTGGTGGGAGCGCTCGACCTCGAGGCCGACCTCGTCCAGGGCCACGCAGATCGCATCCCGCAGGTCCGCCTGCTTGTCCACGGGGGACACCGGGAAGTAGCCGCCCTTGACACCGGTCTTGTGCCCTAGGTTGCCGCCCTCCTCCTGGCGGCCGGAGTTCCACCAGGCCTCGTCCGAGTCGACGGAGTAGAAGCTGTGGTTCGGGGTGGAGGAGTAGCGCACGTCCTCGAAGATGAAGAACTCGGCCTCGGAGGCGAAGTTCGCGGTGTCGGCGATGCCGGTCGAGGCGAGGTACTCCTCAGCCTTCTGGGCCACGCCGCGGGGATCCCGGTGGTAGGGCTCCCCGGTCCGCGGGTTGACGATCGAGAAGCTCATCACGAGCGTCTTCTCCACGCGGAACGGGTCCAGGTACGCGGTGGCCACGTCCGGGATCAGCTGCATGTCCGACTCGGCGATCCCCTGGAAGCCGCGGATGGAGGAGCCGTCGAACAGCTGACCGTCCACGAAGAAGTCCTCGTCCACCGCCTTCACCGGAAGGTTGAAGTGCTGCTGGACGCCTGGCAGGTCGGTGAAGCGGACGTCGACGAAGACGACGTCCTCGTCCTGGATGAACTGCAGGACTTCCTGGGCGGTGGTGAACATCTGTGGTGCTCCTCGGGGTTCGATGGTTCGTCCACTCTATCGAGGTGCCGTATCCCGAGGGTGTCGGCGGTGTTTCCGGCGTGTAACGTGACCCGACTCGGTAGAGTGGAGCGGTGGCACGATCCCCTCAGAGACGACCCGGCGCCGACGACGGCGCGCCCTCCTCCCGGCAGCGCGCCAGCGGGCGCAGGGGCGAGGACCCCCTGGTCACCCGCCGGGACATGGCCGGCTGGGTGGGCGGGACCTCCCGTCCGAACGCCGCCGGGCGCTGGCCCGGCGAGCGGTTGGGCCTGGCCCAGGACGGTCCCGCGGCCATGGCGGGCTGGGGCCGGCGGATCCTCGCGGTCCTGATCGACTGGTCGCTCGCCCTGCTCCTCAGCAACCTGTGGTTCGAGGGACATCCGCTCGCGACGCTCGGGTTCTACGTCCTGATGCAGGTGCTCCTGGTCGGCCTGCTGGGCACCACCCTGGGCAAGCGGATCGCCGGGATTCAGGTGGTCCGGGTGGGCGGAGCCATGGCCGGCCCGCTCAAGGCCCTGATCCGCGCCGCGCTGTGGTGCCTGGTGGTGACACCCTTCATGATCGACCCGGATGGCCGCGGACTGCACGACCGGGTGGCGGGCACCGTGCAGATCCGGATGTGACGCCCTCGTCCCGGTGGGCCTAGCGGCCGCGCATGGCCTTGCGGTCCGGGCGGGCGCGGTAGGGGTCGATCCCCTTCGGGATCGGCATCTTCGTGGATCCCAGGGAACTCAGCCGCTTGTCGACCGCCTGGACCTCCTGCTTGGTGAGGGTCTTCTTCATCCGCTTGAGCGTCTTGGACAACTGGTGCAGCTCCACCTGGTCATCCCCGTGGCCCGTGGCGAGCACCTGGATCGGCACGTTGGGCAGGAAGCGCTGCATGTTGCGGCGCTCCTTCTCCACGAGCGGCCGCACGCGGTTCGTGGGGCCCTCGGTGACCAGCACGACGCCGGGGCGGCCGACGGCGCGGAAGACCGCGTCCTGGGTCTTGGGGCTCACGGCCACCGGCTGCTCCGGGATGATCCAGCCGCGGCGCAGGGTGGACAGGGCGGCACCGGCGGCGCCGGGGCGCCCGTCGATGCGGGCGAACGCCGCCTTCTCGGCCATGCGGTTCATGATGACCACGGCGGCCAGCAGGCCGAACGGGATGGCGATGAGCAGCCACGTGATCCAGTTGTTCAGCAGCAGGCCGACCACGAGGCCGATGGCCAGCGCGGCGACGAACGCCAGCGACATCCACAGCACGACCTTCGGGTCATGGGCGCGGGTCATGGAGAAGACCTCGCCGAGCTGCTTGAAGACGCCGGGCTTCTTGGTGGCCTTCTTGCGGGCCTTGGTCTCGGCCTTGTTCTCCTTCGCCCGGACCTTGTCCTGTTGGCGCCGGTTCCGCTGCTCGGCCTTGACGGCCCTCAGCTTTTCACGGGTCGATGCGGAGGAGGATGCTGCGGAATCGTTGCTCTTGGCCATAGTGCGCCCAGTCTACCGGCCGGCGAGCAGGGACGCCGCCTCCTGCCGCGTGGAGCCGGACTCCTCGATGTGGGCCAGGTTCGCCGGCATCGGCCGGCCCAGCTTGCGCATGGCGGTGGCGTAGAGGCGGCCGGCGCGGTAGGAGGACCGCACGAGCGGTCCGGCCATGACACCGGCGAAGCCGATCTGATCGGCGCGCTGGGACCAGTGCACGAACTCCTCCGGCTTCACCCACCGGTCGATCGGGTGGTGCAGCTTGGAGGGACGCACGTACTGCGTCACCGTGATGATGTCGCAGCCGGCCTCGTGCAGGTCCACGAGCGCCTGGTCGATCTCACGGTCCTCCTCACCCATCCCCAGGATGAGGTTGGACTTGGTGAGCAGTCCGTCCGCCTTGGCCATGGACAGCACCCGCAGGGACTTCTCATAGGTGAACGCCGGCCGGATGGCCCTGAAGATCCGCGGCACCGTCTCGAGATTGTGCGCGAAGACCTCGGGACGGGCGTCGAAGACCACCTGGACGAGCTTCGGGTCCGCCCCGAAATCCGGGGGCAGGATCTCGATGCCCGTGTGGGGGTTCAGCTCGTGGACCTTGCGGATGGTCTCCGCGTACAGCCACGCGGCGCCGTCCTTCTGGTCGTCCCGGGCCACGCCCGTGACGGTGGTGTAGCGCAGGTTCATCTCGCGGATGTTCTCGGCCACGCGCCGCGGTTCGTCGAGGTCCAGGGGCTCGGGCTTGCCGGTGGCGATGTCGCAGAAGCCGCAGCGGCGGGTGCAGGTGTCGCCGCCGATGAGGAAGGTCGCCTCCCGGTCCTCCCAGCACTCGAAGATGTTCGGACAGCCGGCCTCCTCACACACCGTGTGCAGTCCGGAGGACTTCACCTTGTTCTTGAGGTCGATGTACTCGGGGCCGATCTCCACCTTGGCCTTGATCCAGTCCGGCTTGCGTTCCACGGGGACCTCGGCATTGCGGGCCTCGACGCGCAGCAGGCGTCGGCCGTCGGGGGATGCGCTCACTGAAGCGGTTCCTTTCGCAGGGTGTTCATGATGGGGTCGACCGGTGCGAGATGGCCGGGGGCCAACGCGGCGAAGTGTCCCCGGACCGTGGCGAGCACGTCCGCCGGGGTGATGGTCCGGCCGGTCTCGACCGAGAGGGTCGTGGAGCCGGCGTCGGTGATGCCGCAGGCCACGATGTGTTCGTAGGCGGCCAGGGAGTTGCTGCAGTTCAGGGCGAACCCGTGCATCGAGACACCGTGGTTGACGCGCAGGCCGATGGCGGCGATCTTGCGGTCCGGTGTGGTCCGGCCGTGGACGTCCGTGCCGCCGAGGATCCAGACGCCCGAGCGTCCGTCCACGCGTTCGCCGGCCAGACCGAGGTCCGCCAGGGTCCGGATGAGGACCTCCTCCAGGAACCAGACGTACTCCTTGACGGCCGCCGGATCCGCCAGCCGGACCACGGGATAGCAGACCAGCTGGCCCGGGCCGTGCCAGGTGAGCTTTCCGCCGCGGTCCACGTCCACCACGGGGGAGCCGTCGTCCGGCAGGTCGGCCGGTTCGGTGCGTTTGCCGGCGGTGTACACGGCCGTGTGCTCGAGGAGCAGGACGGTACCGGGGGAGGAGCCCTCGACCACCCGGGCGTGCAGGTCCTGCTGGAGATCCCACGCCGACCGGTAGTCGACGGTGTCCGGGGAGAGCCCCAGGACGCGGAACGGCGGCATGGTCGTTGCGGGCATGGCCTCACTCTATCCCTGCCGCCGGGGCCTGTGGATAATCGCGGCGTCATCTTCTCCGGGGCGGCAGGATGGAGGGGACGCAGGAGACGGGCAGGTGCCGGAAGGGGTTCCGATGGAGACGTCAACACCACCGCCGCGGGTGCCGGGCTGGGAGGTCCTGCGCGAGCTGGGCCGGGGCGGCAGCTCCACCGTGTGGCTCGTGGCCGATGCCGGGGGCACCCGGGCGGCCCTGAAGGTGCCGGCCCGCCCGGTGGAGGGGCCTGCGGCGCTGCTGGACGTGGAGATGCGGGCCGTGGGCGACCTCCGTCATGACCACGTGGTGCGCCCGCTCGGCGTGGTGGAGACGGACGCCGGGCCCGGCCTGCTCAGCGAGTACCATCCGGGCGGCTCCCTGGGGACTCTCGTCCGCGCGGCCGGGCCCCTGCCGCTGGGGCAGGCGATCACGGTCCTGGTCCCGATAGCGCAGGCGCTGCAGGCCCTCCACGAGCGCGGGGTGGTCCACGGAGACGTGTCCCCGGGCAACATCCTCTTCACGGTCCAGGGGCGCCCCGCGCTGGCGGACCTGGGCTCCTCCCGCGTCCTGGGCGGCGCGGAGCACCGGCTCGGGACCCCGGGCTTCTCCGCCCCGGAGCTGGCCGACGGCGGCCGGCCGGGTCCCGCCCGGCACGGCGCCTCGGCTGCCGGGCCGGGCGGCCTGGACCCGGCGGCCGACCTGTACTCCCTGGCCGCGGTGGGCTGGTACGCCCTGACCGGTCGGGCTCCGTCCCGGACGGCGTCCCGGGCGCCGCTGCCGATGATCCTGCCGGAGATCCCCCGGGAAGTCGTCGAACTGCTGGAGGCCGGCCTCGACGAGGATCCGGAGCGCCGGCCCGGCGCGGAGCACTTCGCGGTGGCCTGCTACCGCTGGGCCGCACCGGAGCCCCTCGACCTGTACCCCGCGGCCACCCCGGAGGTCGCCCGGGAGCTGCCCACCCGCCGTCGGGCCCCTGCTGCCGGGAAGCACGCGGGACGGCACCGGTGGGCGATGCGCGGGGGATCCCTCGCTCTGGCCGCCGCCCTGGTCTGGGGCGCCCTGGCGTTGCTGCACGGCGACGTCCCGCAGGCCCCGTCGGCGGGGGCCTCCCGGCAGGCCACGGAGACTCCCCCCGGACAGCCCCCGGGGGAGCCCTCCGGGGAGACGTCGGCACCGCCGGAGGCCGAGCGCGTGCGGGCGGCGGTCGAGTCCCTGGGCCCGGCCCGGGCCGAGGCCCTCACCTCCCTGGAGCGGGCACAGTTGGCCGCCTACAGCCTGCCCGACTCTCCGGCCTTCGCGGCCGACGCGGCACTGCAGGAGCAATTGGCGGACCAGGGCCTGCGCTTCGAAGACCTCCGGCTCGAGACGCGGATGACGGGGGACATCACCCACGAGGACCCGCAGCAGGCCTCCGCGCCGATGGAACTGCGGATCGGCCCGTACCGGACCGTCGACTCCTCGGGGGACACCGTGGCGGCGGCCGAGGGACCCACGGTCGAACGGTTCACCGTCCACCTGCAGCGCACGGAGTCGGGATGGCGGGTGCGGCAGATCGAGCCCTGACGCACCACGGCGGCCGACCGGGGATCCGGTCGGCCGCCGTCAGCGGTGGGCGGTGGGGACGGTCAGGAGTAGTCCTGCCACAGCACGGCCACGAGGATGTTGACCAACCCCATCCCGCCCGTGGCGTGGGCCAGTCCGGTCGACACCGGCTCGCCCTTGTTCTCCTTGCGCCGGCCCAGCAGCGCGGTCACGAAGACGCACAGGCCGATGACCAGCTTGACGCCGATCTTGGCGTGGTTCACCGGCCCGTCGCCCATCTCGGCGAGGCCCGCGAGCAGCAGGCCGGTGGCCAGCATGCCCCACGTGCCGTACCACTGCGACTTGGTGACGGTCGGGTTCTTGAAGTGCGCCAGCCACCCGCCGACGATCGCGGCGGCGGAGATGATGTGGATGGCGACGACGATCGCGGTCAGGACCTCCACGGACTAGACCCCCAACTCGTGCGCGAACTCTCCGGCTTCCAGCCTCGCCTTGACGGTCTGCAGGAAGCGGCCGGCGTCCGCGCCGTCCACGAGGCGGTGGTCATAGGTCAGGCTCAGGTACATCATGTGGCGGATGGCGATGGTGTCATTGCCGTCCTGGTCCGTGATGACCATGGGGCGCTTGACGATGGTGCCGGTCCCGAGGATCGCCACGTTCGGCTGGTTGATGATCGGGGTGTCGAAGAGGGCACCGACCGAGCCGAAGTTGGTGATCGCGAAGGTCCCGCCGGACAACTCGTCCGGGGAGATCTTGTTGTTGCGGGTCCGGTCCGCCACGTCGGCGATCTTCGCGGCGATCCCGGAGAGGTTCAGCGAACCGGTGTCCTTGATGACCGGGACGAACAGCCCCTTCTCGGTGTCGACCGCGATCGCGATGTCCTCGGAGTCGTGGTAGGTGATCTCCGAGGTCTCGATGTCGAACTCGGCGTTCAGCTTCGGGTGCTGCTTCAGGGCCTCCGTCACCGCCAGGGTGATGAACGGCAGGTAGGTCAGCTTGACGCCGTTCTTCTGCTGGAAGCCGGTCTTGGCCTTGCCGCGCAGCGCGACGACGCGGGTCATGTCGATCTCGTGCACCTGGGTCAGCTGGGCCGAGACGTCCAGGGACTCGCGCATCCGCTTGGCGATCGTCTGCCGGATGCGCGGGGCCTTCTCGGTGGTGCCGCGCTTGCCCGGGTCCACCGTGGAGGTGGCCGCGGCAGCGGACGACGACGCGGCCTCGGGTGCGGCCGCCGGAGCCGTGGCGCCGGACTGGCGTGCCTTGGCGGCCTCTGCGGCCACCAGGACGTCCTGCTTGCGGATCCGGCCGCCGACGCCGGTGCCGACCACCGTGGACAGGTCCACGCCGTTCTGCTGGGCCAGGCGGCGCACGAGCGGGGTGACATAGCCCTCACCCGGGGTGGCCCCCGCGGGGGCCGGGGCCGGGGCCGGGGCGGAGGATTCCTTCTCGGCGGCCGGCTTCTCCTCGGCCTCCTCCTGCTCGGCGGGCTTCTCCTCGGCCTTGTCCTCGGCCTGCTCCTCCTGGGCGGCCGGCTTCTCCGTCGGCTTCTCGGCAGGCTTGTCGTCGCCCTTCTCGGCCTTGTCCTCGGACTTCTCGGCGGGCTGGTCATCCGCCGCCGGGGCAGCCGCACCGGAGCCGACGAGGGCCAGGACGGCGCCGACCTCCACGGTCTCGTCCTCCTGAACCTTGATCTCGACGAGCTTGCCGGCCACGGGGGAGGGGATCTCGGTGTCGACCTTGTCGGTGGAGACCTCGAGCAACGGCTCATCCACCTCCACGTCGTCGCCGATCTCCTTCAGCCAGCGGGTGACGGTCCCCTCGGTCACGGACTCGCCCAGGGCGGGCAGGGTCACCTCGGTGGAATCGCCGGCGCCCTGTTCCTCGGCGTCCTCGGCGGCGACCTCCTCGGAGGACAGCTCCTGGCCATCCGTGCTGCTGTCGCCGGTCGCCTCGTTGTCCGCGGCCTCGGCGGGCTCCTGCTCGGCCGGCGCTTCCTCGTCCTGGCCCTTGTCCTCAGCCTCAGCCTCGGCTGCAGCCGGGGCGTCGTCGGAGGCGCCACCGCCGTCGCCGGAGCCGATCTTGGCCAGCGGCGCGTCCACCTCGACGGTCTCGTCCTCCTGGACCAGGATCTCCTCGAGAATGCCGGCCACCGGGGAGGGGATCTCGGTGTCCACCTTGTCGGTGGAGACCTCCACCAAGGGCTCGTCGACGGCAACCTCGTCGCCGACCTCCTTGAGCCAGCGGGTGACGGTGCCCTCGGTGACGGATTCTCCCAGGGCCGGCAGGTTCACGGTTTCAGACATGGTGTCCCGTTTCTCCTCAAGTGCGTGCCGGCTTCCCGCCGGCCTGACGTTGGTGTGGTGGTCTCGGTGGTCTCAGCCGTGCAGCGGATGGCCGTTGAGGGCCATCGCGGCTTCGCCGAGGGATTCGTTCTGGGTCGGGTGGGCGTGCACGAAGGCGGCCACGTCCTCCGGGTAGGCCTCCCAGTTGACGATCAGCTGGGATTCGCCGATCTGCTCACTGATGCGCTTGCCGATGCCGTGCACGCCGACGATCGGGCCGTTCTTCTGCCGGACCATCTTGATGATGCCCCCGGTGCCGAGGATGGAGGACTTGCCGTTGCCGGCCAGGTTGTAGGTGGTGGTCTCCACGTTGCCCTCACCGAACGTCTCGCGGGCCTTGGACTCGGAGTAGCCCACGGACATGATCTCCGGCTCGGTGAAGGTCACCTTCGGGATATTGACGTCCTCCACGATGATCGGGTTGTTGCCGGCGATCTCCTCGGCCACGAAGTGCCCCTGCTGGTAGCCGCGGTGGGCCAGCTGCACGCCGGGGACGATGTCGCCGATGGCGTAGATGTTGCCCACCCCGGTGTGCAGGCGCTCATTGGTGATGACGAAGCCCCGGTCCAGCGGGATGCCCTGTTCCTCGTAGCCCAGGCCCTGGGTGACCGGGCCGCGGCCCACGGCGACGAGGCAGACCTCGGCGGTGAACTCCTTGCCGTCGGCCAGGGTGACCTTGACGCCGTCGCCGGTCTCCTCGACCTTCTCGAAGAAGGTGCCCAGGTTGGACTTGATGCCCTTCTTCTTGAACTCGCGCTCCAGGACCTTGATGATCTCCGGATCCTCGTTCGGGACGAGGTGGTCCAGACCCTCGATGATGGTGACGTCCACGCCGAACGAGTTCCAGGCGGAGGCGAACTCGGACCCGATGACACCGCCGCCGAGGATGATGGCGGACTTCGGGGTGTAGTCGAGCTCAAGGGCCTCGGTGGAGGTCATGATCTTGCCGCCGATGGGCAGGCCGAAGGTCTTGGCCTCGGAACCGGACGCCAGGATGATGTTCTTCCCGGTGTAGCGGGTCCCGGCGACCTCGATCTGGTTCTGGGAGACGAGCTTGCCCTCACCCTCGATGACCTGGACCTTGCGCATCTTCAGCAGTCCGGTCAGGCCCTTGTACTTGCCGGCGACGATGCCGTCCTTGTAGGACTTCACCCCGGCCATGTCGACGGACTCGAGGGTCGTGTGGACGCCGTACTTGGCGGAGTTGCGGGCGTCGTCGGCCAGTTCGGCGGCATGCAGGTACGCCTTCGTGGGGATGCAGCCCCAGTGCAGGCAGGTGCCGCCCAGCTTGGCCTTCTCGATCAGGCCCACGGTCATCCCGTACTGGACCGAGCGGAGGGCGGCTGCGTAACCGGCGGATCCACCGCCGAGGATGAGAACGTCGAATTCCTGGGCGGTTGCCGTGTCGGCCACGATGGTGCTCCTCACAATCGGGTGCCGGGTTCTCCGTCACCCTTCGGGTTGGTGGTGATGCCTCGGTTTTACCTTAGCCGTACGGTGCCGCTGGCTTCTACTTCGCGCGCTGCCGGTCAGCGCGCCCCTCCAGATAGGTCACCAGGGTCCGGACCATGACGCCGGTGGCATCCTTCGGGGTGTAGCCGTAGGCACCGGACTCGTTGAAGGACGGCCCGGCGATGTCGAGGTGGGCCCACGGGGTCGGTGCGTCCCTGGCCTCGGCGGGCTCGCGGCCGGCGTCCACGAAGTCCCGGAGGAAGGCGGCGGCGGTCAGCATGCCCCCGAACCGGTCGCCCACGTTGGAGATGTCCGCGATGGTCGAGTCCAGGGAGGCTCGCTGGTTGTCCGGGATCGGCATGGCCCAGGCGCCCTCACCGCTGGAGTCGGCGGCCGCGACGAGCTCGTCCCGCAGGGCCTCGGTGCCCATGACCCCGGTGGTCCGGGTGCCCAGCGCGATCATCTGCGCGCCCGTGAGGGTGGCCACGTCGATCACGGCGTCCGGGGTCTCGTCCGTGGCTGCGACCAGGCCGTCCGCCATGACGAGCCGGCCCTCGGCGTCCGTGTTCATGACCTCGACCGTCTTCCCGCCGTAGATCGTGATGACGTCGGAGGGGCGCTGGGCCGTGGCGGACGGCATGTTCTCGGCCATGCACAGCCAGCCGGTGACCCTGACGGGGAGCTCGAGCTCGGCCGCGGCGGCGACCACCGAGGCCACGGTCGCGGCCCCGGCCATGTCCGACTTCATGGTGGTCATGGACGTCGGCGGCTTCAGGGACAGCCCGCCCGAGTCAAAGGTGATGCCCTTGCCGACCAGCGCGACGTGCTGGGCCTGCCGGCCGCCCTTCGCGGGCGTGTACTCCAGCTTGACCAGCCGCGGCGGGCGGGCGGAGCCCTTGCCCACGTTGAGGATGCCGCCGAAGCCGTCCTGCTCGAGCCGCTGCTCGTCCCAGACCGTGACCTTCACGGGCAGCGACCGCAGGGTGCGGGTCACCTCCTCGGCGAAGGAGGCGGGGTACAGGTGGGACGGGGGCGTGTTGACGAGGTCCCGGGTGGCCCGCACGGCGCGGGACACGGCCGCGGCCCGCTGCAGGACCGGCCCGGTCACCTTGGGCTTCAGGGAGGTCACGACGGCGGCCCCCTCCACCGGGTTCTTGGCCTTCTGCCGGGCGTCGGGCGAGCGGAAGGCGGTGAACGAGTAGGCCGCCAGGGCGGCGCCCTCGGCGACCGCCGCCAGGAGGCCGGGCGTCTCGGCCGGCAGGCCGAGGGTCACGCCGGGGGTGCCACTCAGGTGCCGCACGGCGGCACCCGAGGCGCGGCGCAGGGCCTCCTCGGAGACCCCGGCCCCGGGTTCCCCCGTGATCCTCCCGACGCCCGTCAGCACCAGGAGCGGGAACGGCAGCGGATCCAGGCCCGGGATCCGCATCACCTCGTCGGCGGCCCCCGTGATCCCCAGGGCCTCGAGGGAATCCGCCACGGCCCGGGCGCCGGCGTCGGGCAGCGGGTTCGGCAGCAGCACGGGGCCCTCGTCCGTGGAGCAGACGCCGATCACCAGGGCCGAGGAGGCCCGCGGGCCGCGCTGGGACTGGGCCGCACTGATGGCGGTCAGGACGGGGCTGAAGTCATTGATCATGGGCACGGGAGTGGTTCTCCTGAGGTCTCGGGGAGGGGAAGAGGTCTGCCACGATCCTAACCACGTCGGCTTCGCGGGCATCCCCCGGAATAGCCCGGGCCCGCAGTATGTTGGACTCAGGCGAGACACGCCCCGCCCGCACCACCACATGCAGGTTCGCCAGGCACGGAAGGACGCACCATGCAGGATCCCACCACGCTGTTCACCCTCGAGCCGGCCGGCCGCGACCTGTTGGCCGGAGGATTCGACGGGGCCACGGCCCTGCGGGGGCTGGGCATGCTGGCGGTCTTCGGTGGGCACCTGAATGCCGGGCATCTGGCCGAGCAGGTGCGGGACACTCTGGTGGACTCGCTGGAGCACAAGCTGCTGGCCAGCTTCGACGCCGACCAGCTGATCGACTACCGGGCCCGCCGTCCGCAGATCACCTTCGACGGCGAGCGCTTCCGGGACTACCAGTCACCGCACCTGCAGCTGCACCTGGTCTCCGACTCCCTGGGTCGGCCCTTCCTGCTGCTGTCCGGACCCGAGCCGGACTACCAGTGGGAGCGCTTCGTGGCCTCCGTGCTGTTCCTCGTGGAGAAGCTCGACGTCAAGCTCGTGGCCCTGGTGGACGCCGTGCCCATGCCCGTGCCCCATACCCGACCCCTCGGCGTGACCGCCCACGGCAACCGGGACGAGCTGGTGGCCGGACTGTCCACGTGGAGCCCCCAGGCGCGCATGGTGTCCGGCGTCAGCCAGCTGCTCGAGATGCGCCTCGACGAGAAGGGCCATGGCACCACCGGCTACACGCTGCACGTGCCGCACTATCTCGCCGAGGCCGCCTACCCGCAGGCCGCCGTCGCCGCCCTGGAGTACGTGGGCGCCGCGCTGGGGCTGATGCTGCCCACCGACGAGCTGCGCGAGCGCGGCCGTGAGGTGGACCGCGAGCTGGACCGCCAGACCGGCGCCTCCCACGAGGTCACCGCCATGGTGGAGGGGCTGGAGAAGAACTTCGACCAGAACTCCCCGGGGGCCGGCAGGTCCCTGCTGGTGGGGCCGGACGAGCAGGTGCCGGACGCGGAGGAGCTGGGCGCCGCCGTCGAGGAGTACCTGCAGAGCCAGCCCCGGCACGCGCTGGACGCCGGCCGCGAGGACCCGGACGAGGAGTCGGACGACCCACAGGACCGCTAGGCCCACGCGAGCCGTACTCCTGCACAGGTGACCACTTGCCCCCACGGCCCCACAGCCGAGGGTGGGGGCGGTACCGCCACCGTGCGGAAGGCGGAACCGTGGAGTCATGCAGACAGAACTCCCCGGCGACGCCGTCCTCCCCAGCCCGACTCCCCGCCCCACGGTCAAGGCCGTGGACGTGGCGGACCTGATCAGCTATATCCACCACACGATGGGCTACCCGCCCCGCCACAGCCTCACGGCCATCAGCCTGTCCGGCCACAGCCTCGGCGCGGTCCTGCGCTGTGACTGGGACCCGGCCGCCGTGGTGAGCTGGCCGGCCCACAGCGCCTACGCCCGGCAGTTCGCCGCCCACCTGGCCAACGATCGCCGCGCGGACGGATGCGTCGCCGTGCTGTTCCGGGACGACCCCGCCGGCTCCGCCGACTCGGCCGGTGCCGGACCCCTCGAGGACCCCACCACGGAGTCGGAGCGCATGCTCGCGGTGGCCCTGGACCGGGAGTTCGCCGACGCCGGGCTGCCGATGAGGGAGATGTGGCTCGTGGCCCGGGGACGGGTGTGGCACGTGGATTGCCCCCGCCCCGCCGCCTGTTCCGGCCACGGCACACCGGTGTCCCTCGTGGAGACCAGCGTGATCAACGCCTCCCTGATCCTGGAGGGCTCCCTGGTCTCGGACGAGCCGCAGGACAGCGGACTGCCGGCCCCGGCCGGGCGTTTCTCGCCCGATCTCCTGGCCGCCCTGGTGCACGTCGCCGAACTGGCGGTGGCCGCCCCGGGACTCGGCGACTGGCCGGACGACGCAGACGAGCCAGACGACCCAGAGGACACGGGTGACTGGATAGACCCGTACGCGCTCCAGGAGCTGGAGGACGAGATGGCGGACGCCCTCGCCGGGTGGCTCGAGGGGTGGGACCACGTCCTGAGCGGCGGGGACCTGCCGCAGGACCCGTATGCACGGGCCCTGCTGGCGGCGGGACTGATCCGGGTTCAGTGGCGCGACTGCCTCCTGGCGGTGGCGACCTTCTCCCTGGAGCGGGCGGTCTCGGGTGCGACCTGGCTGGGAACCGTCCCGCGCCCGGTGGCGGAGCTGCTGGGCGTCGAACCGCGGGAGGTCAACGGCGTGCTGTTCACCTCCGTCATCCTGGCCGCCAGCCGACGCGGCCCGGACTGGGAGCGCATCTCCCACCTGCGGGCCGCGTGCGCCGAGCTGTTGCCGGAGGTCGCCGGAGCGGTGGCCTCCGCCCTGCGGTGCCTCGTGGCGTGGGTCGAGTGGGCCCGCGGCCGCGGATCGGTCGCCGGACGGGTGCTGGAGGAGTGCCGCCGGGACGACCCCGGCTACCCCCTGGGAGAGCTGCTGGGGGAGATCGTGGACCGGGGGATGCTCTCCGGGTGGGCCAGTCGGCGGGAGACGGCCTGGTCGGCCACGGCGCGCGGAAACCGGGGTGGGCCCGGAGGGGCTCCCGCCGTGGCATAATCGGCGGGGCTGATCCGGATCCTGCAGTCCTTCCCTGCCGCCCGCCGCCACCGACGCACCCCCGTCGTCGGCGGGTCCTCGGCAGGACGGGAACAAATGCGCCGCCCGGGTCGTTGACCACATGAAGACCCTGCGTCCGCGGGTACCGGAGAACACGGGAAGACCTCCCGTGGGGCCCGGCGGCAGTTCCCCGCGGATTTGACAGGGTCATAGTGGTGTTGACCGTCAGGGGCCCTCCGGGACGCCCGTACGAAAGGTAATGAGTGACTACTTCTTCCAAGAAGACCGAGACACAAGGCAGCACGGCCGTCGAGGACGCCGTCGCGGAGGACCAGGGGGCCGCCACGGCCACCACGTCCGCTCGGAAGTCCGCCCCGACGCAGCGCGCCACGAAGACCACGGCAGCCCAGAAGGCCACGGCCGCCGCCTCGAAGAGCGGCCCGGCCACCGGCAAGATCGCCGCGACCCCCTCCGTGGCCGTGAAGGCCTCGAGCGAGGCCGGCCCGGACGCCGAGGACGAGGAGGGCACCGAGCCTTCCGCCGCCACCGAGAAGCCGGAGGAGGAGACGACCTCCGGTGGCTTCGTGGTCTCCGACGCCGAGGATGACGCCCCCGTCCAGCAGGTCGTCTCCGCCGGCGCGACGGCCGACCCGGTCAAGGACTACCTCAAGCAGATCGGCAAGGTGGCCCTGCTCAACGCCGAACAGGAGGTCGACCTCGCCCTGCGCATCGAGGCCGGCCTCTACGCCGAGCAGAAGATGAAGGACGACCCCATCAAGGACGCCCGCCTGCGCCGGGACATGGAACTGGTGGTGGCGGACGGCCGCCGGGCGAAGAACCACCTGCTCGAGGCCAACCTGCGCCTCGTGGTGTCCCTCGCCAAGCGGTACACGGGCCGCGGCATGCTGTTCCTGGACCTGATCCAGGAGGGCAACCTGGGCCTGATCCGCGCGGTGGAGAAGTTCGACTACACCAAGGGGTTCAAGTTCTCCACCTACGCGACCTGGTGGATCCGCCAGGCCATCACGCGGGCCATGGCGGACCAGGCACGCACCATCCGCATCCCCGTGCACATGGTGGAGGTCATCAACAAGCTGGCCCGCGTACAGCGCCAGATGCTCCAGGACCTGGGCCGCGAGCCCACCCCGGAGGAGTTGGCCAAGGAACTGGACATGACCCCGGAGAAGGTGGTCGAGGTCCAGAAGTACGGACGCGAGCCCATCTCGCTGCACACCCCGCTGGGTGAGGACGGCGACTCCGAGTTCGGCGACCTGATCGAGGACTCCGAGGCCGTGGTGCCCGCCGACGCGGTGAGCTTCACCCTGCTGCAGGAGCAGCTGCACTCCGTGCTGGACACCCTCGCGGAGCGCGAGGCCGGTGTGGTGGCCATGCGTTATGGGCTGACCGACGGCCAGCCGAAGACCCTGGACGAGATCGGCAAGGTCTACGGCGTGACGCGTGAACGCATCCGCCAGATCGAGTCCAAGACCATGTCCAAGCTGCGTCACCCCTCCCGCTCGCAGGTGCTGCGGGACTACCTGGACTGATCGGCCGGCGGGCCTCCGCCCCTGGACGCGAGAAAGGCCCGGCACCCTCGAAGGGTGCCGGGCCTTGACGCTCTCGGGGGACGACTCAGTCGACGTCGACCGGCTGCTTCTCGTGGAGCTTGTCCGTCTCGTCCTGCCAGACGGTGGTCTGGGGGCGGAGGGAGTCCTCCACGGAACGGGCGTGGTGGCCGCAGAAGAGCAGCTCGCCGCCGTTCGTCAGCACGGCCCGCACATAGGCCTGGGCCCCGCAACGGTCGCAACGGTCGGCGCCGGTGAGCACTGGCGATTCAATCGTCGTGGCGGTGGTGGTCATGATGGCCTCCTCATCTGGTGCCCCTGATCCCTGGGACCGGTAGCTCGTGACCGGGGGATCGGTACTGGTCGGGGTACTGCGTACACCTAGGGAACCACCATCCTGTCATCTTTGTTCGCAGCCACGGGGTGAAGGGGGTCGTGTTCGCTGATTGCGTACCACGCCCGTGCCGGGGGACTGTGCCCTCCTCCCGGCGGGGTTCCGGCCCTTTGGCCCCTGTGCCCGATAACCTGAGGGACGAGAAACCGCCCAGGCACGTAAGGCAGATGCATGTCCAGCAGCAGTGAGTACAACGCCCGGCACCTCTCCGTGCTGGAAGGCCTCGAGGCCGTGCGCAAGAGGCCCGGGATGTACATCGGGTCCACCGATTCACGCGGGCTGATGCACTGCCTGTGGGAGATCATCGACAACTCCGTGGACGAGGCCCTGGGAGGCTTCGGCCAGTCGATCGCCGTGACCCTGCACGCCGGGGGCGCCGTCGAGGTGGAGGACAACGGCCGGGGCATCCCCGTGGACATCGAGCCGAGGACCGGCCTGTCCGGCGTCGAGGTGGTCTTCACGAAGCTGCACGCCGGCGGCAAGTTCGGCGGCGGATCCTACGGTGCCTCCGGCGGACTGCACGGCGTGGGGGCCTCCGTGGTCAACGCGCTGTCCTCACGGCTGGACGTGCAGGTGTTCCGCGGCGGCAAGATCCACCAGCTGTCCTTCCACCGGGGGGAGCCCGGCCAGTTCCGGGACACCGGGGCCGTCGCCCGGCCGGACGCCCCGTTCACCCCCTCGGCCAACCAGTCGCCCATGGAGATCGTCGGCAAGGCCAAGCGGGGCCAGACCGGAACCCGGGTCCGCTACTGGGCGGACGAGCAGATCTTCACCCCGGACGCCAAGTTCTCCTATGAGGACCTGCAGCAGCGGGCGCGCCAGACGGCCTACCTGATCCCGGGGCTGAAGATCACCCTGCGGGACGAGCGCCGGCTGCCGAACACGCCGGGGGAGGCCGGGCCGTACGAGGAGGTCTTCCACTATGACGGCGGCATCTCCGAGTTCGTGGACCACCTCTCCTCCGTCAGCCCGGTGACGGACGTGTGGCGGCTGCAGGGCGCAGGGACCTTCACCGAGCGCGTCCCCGTGCTGGGGGAGGACGGCCGCTCGGCCATGCAGGACGTGGAACGCGAGTGCGCGGTGGACATCGCGCTGCGCTGGGACGTCGGCTATGACACCCACCTGCGCTCCTTCGTGAACATCATCGCCACCCCGAAGGGCGGCACCCACCAGGCCGGCTTCGAGCAGTCCGTGCTGAAGACCTTCCGCAAGACCGTGGAGGCCAATGCCCGCAAGCTCAAGGCGGGCAACGACAAGCTGGAGAAGGACGACGTGCTGGCCGGGATGACGGCCGTGCTGACCGTGCGCCTGGCCGAGCCGCAGTTCGAGGGCCAGACCAAGGAGGTGCTGGGCACTTCGGCGGTCCGCCAGATCGTCGCCAGGGTGGTCGAGCAGCAGCTCGGGGCGATCTTCAAGTCGACCAAGAAGCACGAGAAGACCCAGGTCTCGGTGCTGCTGGAGAAGGTCGTCGCGGAGATGAAGTCCCGCATCTCGGCCCGGACCCACAAGGAGAACCAGCGGCGCAAGAACGCGCTGGAGACCTCCACCATGCCGGCCAAGCTCGCGGACTGCCGGTCCACGGACGTGGCCTCCTCCGAGCTGTTCATCGTGGAGGGCGACTCGGCCCTCGGCACGGCCAAGCTGGCCCGTTCCTCGGACTTCCAGGCGCTGTTCCCGATCCGCGGCAAGATCCTCAACGTGCAGAAGGCCTCCGTGGGGGACATGCTCTCCAACGCCGAGTGTGCGGCCCTGATCCAGGTGGTCGGCGGCGGTGCGGGCCGCAGTTTCGACCTCTCAGCGGCGCGCTACGGCAAGGTCATCCTCATGACGGACGCGGATGTGGACGGCGCGCACATCCGCACCCTGCTGCTCACCCTGTTCTTCCGCTACATGCGGCCGATGGTGGAGGAGGGCCGCGTCTTCGCGGCCGTGCCCCCGCTGCACCGGGTCGAGGTCATCCACTCCGGTGCGAAGCCCAACGAGGTGGTCTACACCTATTCCGAGCAGGAGCTGCACCGGCTGCTGACGCGACTGGAGCAGGACGGCAAGAACTACAAGGAGCCGATCCAGCGGTACAAAGGCCTGGGCGAGATGGACGCCGACCAGCTGGCGGACACCACCATGGACCCGCGCCAGCGCATGCTGCGCCGCGTCACCATCCCCGAGGCCGAGGAGGCACTGCAGCGGGCCGAGCACGTCTTCGACCTGCTGATGGGCTCCAACGTGGCCCCACGCAAGGACTTCATCATCTCCGGCGCCCAGGACCTGGACCTTGAGCGCATTGACACCTGATCCGCCCCCGCCAGGCACGCCCCCCGCCGGCCAGCCCGGCTACGACGCGCTGGCCGAGCTCTACGACCGCACCTTCCCGGGACCGTGGCAGCGTCCACTCGACCGGCACGCGGTGGACGCCTTCGCGGACGGGCTGCCGCGCGGCGGGACCATCCTCGACCTGGGCTGCGGGACGGGGCACGTGACCGTGGAGCTGGCCTTCCGGGGCTTCCACACGATCGGGGTGGACCCCTCGGCCAGGATGCTGCAGATCGCCCGGAAGCGCTATCCGCGGCGCACGTGGATCGCCGGGGATGCGCGCTACCCTGCCGCGGAGGCGGCGGTGCGCGAGGCCGGGCCCGTCAGCGGGATCCTGGCCCGGTTCAGCCTGATCCACGTCCCGCCGGAGGAGCTCCCGGCCGTGCTGGAGTCGTGGGCGGCGCACACGGAGCCGGGCTGCCACGTGCTGCTCTCGTTCCAGGCCCTGCTGGAACCGGAGCTGGATGTCGAGGAGTTCCCGCACGTCGTCGCCCCGGCCTGGCGCTGGAACCCCTCCTCGCTGGCCAGGGCCCTGGACGAGGCCGGCTTCGGCGAGAGGTGGCGGGTGATCGTCTGTCCTGACGACGAGCACCCGTATCCCGAGTGCCACCTCTGTGCCGTGCGGGCCTAAGTGCTGTAGTGCGCCGCGAGCAGTTCGAGGCCCCGGTCGATCGAGACCGCCGGCGTCCAGCCCAGGGCCTCGCGGGTGCGCCGCTGGTCGAACCAATGGGCCGTGGACAGCTGCTCGGCCAGGAACCGCGTCAGCGGGGGCTCGTCGCCGCCGCGCCCGAAGCCACCGGCCTCCCAGAGGCGCTCGATCACGCCGCCGGCCGCTCGGGCCGGCCCCGCCGGGATCCGCAGCCGGGGTTCGGGGGCGCCGCCGGCCCGGCTGAGCCCGCGGACCAGTTCGCCGACCGGCCGGGGCTCCCCGTTGGTCACCACGAGCGCCTCGCCGTGCACCCGGTCCACCGCGTCCACGGCGGCCACCACCGCGTCCACGGCGTTCTGCGTGTACAGGCTGTCGATGAGGGCGGCGGAGGGACCCAGCAGCGGCATGCGCCCGGCGCGGGCCCGCTCGATGATCCGCTCGGTCAGCTGGGTGTCCCCGGGACCCCACATCAGGTGCGGCCGCAGCACGAGCACGCGCAGATCCTCCGCATCGGCCGCCAGGGCCAGCAACTCGCCGGCGGCCTTGGTCCGCGCGTAGTGTCCGCGCGCCCGCGCCGGGTCGGCGGGCCCGGCGCCGTCCCCGACGATCGAGGTGCCGGCGTGGGCCACCGACGGGGAGGACAGGTGCACGAACCGCTCCACGCCGGCGCGGCGGGCCGCCTCCAGCACGAGCGCGGTCCCGGCGACGTTGACCTGTTCGTAGTCCTCGGCCGGTCCGGACACGGAGACCTTCGCGGCCACGTGCACGACCGTGTTCCGCCCGGCCATGGCCCGGGCCACGGCCTCGGGGTCGGTCACCGAGCCGGTCACGTCCCGCGCACCCGGCACCGCCGCCGGACGGCGCTGCAGGGTCACGACGTCGGCCCCCTCGGCTACCAGCCGGCGCGCCACCCCGGCGCCGAGCAGGCCCGAGGCCCCGGTGACCAGCACCCGCTGGCCGTGCCGGGCGCTCACGGCCGGCCGACCCTACCGCCGGACAACACGCCCTCGGCCCAGGCGGCCAGCCGGGTGCGGTCGATCTTCGAGTTGTGGCGGATGTCCACGGGCACCCGGTCCGTCACGAGCACGGCGGCCACGGGGACCGGCGCGGCGGCGCGCCGGACCGCGTCCGTCAGGTCGGTGGGGGCCAGTCCCGGGCGCGGCATCCGCGCCCCGGGGTGCGGGGCGGCCTCCACCACGGCGACCACGGCCTGCGTGCCCTGCGGCCCCACGCCCACCACGGCGGAGCGGGACACCGCCGGGAGGGTGTCGATGCGGGCCTCGGGGCCGCCGGGGGCCACCGGGCCCTCCGGGGTGGTGACCACGTGCTGCAGCCGCCCCTCGATCCAGAGCCGGCCCGCGGCGTCGAGGTGCCCCACGTCCTGGGTGCGGTGCCAGGTCGCCCCGTCGTGGGTGTCCCGCTTGCTGCGGGAGTCCGTCCGCCAGAGCCGGTCATAGCCGGCCTTCTGGTGCGGCGCCGAGATGACCACCTCGCCGAGGACCCCGGCGGCCTCCGGGCCCTCGAGGAGGGTCTCCGCCGACGCGCCGTCCGCGCCCAGGGGGGCGACGGCCAGGCGCACGGGGCCGACGGCCCGGCCCACGCAGACCCCGTCGTCGATCGCCGGCTCGCCGGTGTCCCGCGTCTCGGGGTCGTCGAGGTCCTGGACCGTCTGTCCGTCGATGTCCGCCAGCAGCAGCGCCTCCGTCATGCCATAGGGCGAGTGGAACTGCGCGTGGGGCAGCAGCGCGGTCACCTGGCGCATGAGGTGCGGGTGGACGGGGGCTCCGGCGGAGAGCACCAGCCCGATCCGTCCGAGCTCCGCCCGGTCCTGCCCGGTGAGCCGGTCCGCGGTCGCCACCACGTTGCGCAGCGCCGCGGGGGAGGCGAACAGGATGGTGGCCCCTCCGGCCCGGGTGGCCTCGGCCACGGCCGTGGCGGTGAGGCTCGCCGGCCGGGTCACGGACATGTCCGGGGTGATCGAGGTGGCGCCGATGGCCGGGCCCAGCAGGGCGAAGGGGGCGAAGCCGGCGAGCAGGGAGGAGCCCGGGCGGACGTCGAAGACGTCCCGCAGCAGTCCGGCCAGGGCCGCGAGCCGCCCGTGCGTGTACAGCACGCCCTTGGCCGGCCCCGTGGAGCCGGAGGTGTAGAGGATGGCCGCCGGGTCGTCAGGGGCTGGGGCGCCGGTGAAGCGCTGACCGTCGTGGGCCAGGGCCATCCGGTACAGGCTGTCCTGGACCCCGAGCGCCCGGGCCAGCGGGGCCGGCAGCGTCTGGACGGACAGCCGCCGGCCCGGCCAGTTCTGTGAGCGGGCCACGGCCAACCCGGGGACCTGGCCGATCACCCAGTCGGGGCGGGCCGCCCGCACGGCGCGGGTCATGCCGGCGATGCCGAGCCCGGCATCGGCCACCACCACGACGGCCCCGATCTTCAGGGCCGCGTAGAGCGCCGCGGTGAGGTCGCGGCCCGGGGTGACCATCATCGAGATCCGGTCCCCGGGGCGCACCCCGTGGTCCGCCAGGCCCGTGGCGATGGCGTCCACGACGGCGGCCAGCCGGTCCCAGCCCAGCGGCGTCCGGTCCGGTCCGGCCATGTCCACCAGGGCCGGCTCGGGACGGCCCCGCCAGTCATCGAGGAAGGACCACAGGGGCCGGTTCCCGGCGGCGTCCCAGCCGCCGCGATCGGCACGCTCCGCCACCGCGGCGGCCCGGTCCCGGGCCTCGCCCCGCAGGAGCTGCCCGGCCCAGGCCAGGATCGGCTCGGCGACGTCCACGTCCTCGGCCAGCAGGTGCCCGGCCGTCTCGAAGCGGTGCAGGTCGGCCTGCGGCAGCCGCTGCAGCAGGTCTGCCAGGTAGGTGTCGAGGAACACCGGGTCCCTCGGCCCCCACAGCAGCAGCGCGGGCTTGCCGAAGCCGGCCAGGGCGGAGGACGCCCGCTGCAGCTCGGGGTGGGAGGCGTGGTGCGGGCCCACGGGGATGTCCGCCACGAAGCCGCCGATGCCACCGCGGCGGGCCGCCGATCCGTAGGGCGCGTGGTAGGCGGCCTTGAGCTCGGGCGCCAAAGGTGGGTGGCCGAGGGCGGTGGTGACCCGCAGGAACGCGTCGGTCAGCACCGTGGAACCGGGCAGCAGCGGTCCGGCCAGTGCAGCCCGCAGGGGGGCGGGCAACGCCGCGGAGGTTCGGTGGTGCACGGCCGTGTTCAGGCTCATCGCCCCCGCCACGAGCTCCTCGTTCCGTCCGGCCCAGCCCAGGGAGACCACGCCGCCCCAGTCGTGCCCGAGGGTCAGCAGGGGGTGGCCGGAGCGGGCGGCGGTGTCCAGTCCGAGGGCGGAGACGAGGGCATCGAGGTCAGTGAGCCGGCCGCCCAGGGTGCGGTAGCCGGCGTCGTCCAATCCGTCCGGGCGCGGCAGGACCGGGTGGGCGAGGCGCTCGGAGAAGCCCATGTCCAGCTGGTCCGGGGCGACCAGCCGCCAGACGGGACCGCCGGCGCGGGCCTGCTCCACGGTGGCCTGCGCGAGGGAGCGCCACAGGTAGGACCAGGTGGGGTTCCCGTGGACGGCCAGGATGGTGCCGTCCGGCTCCAGGCCGTCCTCGGCGAGCACCGCCGCGGTGTCCAGCACGTGCAGGGTGCGGGTGCCGTCGGCCGTCCGGATCGGCACGAGCCGGCTCCAGCCGGGGTCCCAGCCGGGCAGCGGGACGGCGGCGGACGCGGCGGGCAGGGTGGCGGGGGCGGCCGGGATCCTCACCAGGCGAGCTCCAGCATGGCGGTGTTCAGGCCGGAGCCGACGCCCATGCACAACACCTTGTCGCCGGCCGACAGCGTGTCCGCCTCGCGGGCCAGCGTGATGGGGAGGGAGGCCGGCCCCACGTTGCCGAGCTCGGGGTACGTGACCGGGAACAGGGCGGGGTCCAGCCCCGCCGCCTCGGTGATGGAATCGGTGTGCAGGCGGGAGACCTGGTGGGTGACATAGCGGTCCATGGAGGACCAGCACCAGTCCGCCGGGACCTCGTTCCAGGCGTCCATGACGAGCTCGAGCCCGTCCTTGAGCAGGGCGGAGGAGTCCGTGAACATGCCCTTGTGGTCGCCCACGCACAGGTCGTGGTGATCCGTCCCGGCGCGCGTGATGCCCCGGACGATGCGGTGGCCCTCCGGGTGCCGGTCCGTGCGGCCGATCACGGCGGCGGCGGCGCCGGAGCCGAGGGTCAGCGAGGCGAACTGCTCCATGAAGGAGGCACGGTCCACGTCCTCGGCCTTGAGGTTCTCCAGGGTGGCCTGCTGGACTTTGACCGAGTCCTCGCCGGCCACCACGATCGCGTAGTCGATCTGGCCGGCGTCGATCATCGAGGACGCCAGGGTCATGCCATTGACGAAGCCCAGGCAGGCGTTGGTGATGTCGAAGTTCGTGGCGGACGTGGGCAGGCCCATCTCATGGTGGATCCGCACCGCCACGGAGGGCTCGAGGGTCTCCCGGGTGACGGAGGTGTTGACCATGAGCCCGATCTGCCCGGGCTGCACCCCCGCCTGCTGCAGGGCCCGGCGGCCGGCCTCGGCGGCACCCTCCTGGAAGTGGCCGGGGTGCTCCCAGTTCCGGCGGGCCGTCACCCCCGCCACGCGCGGCAGCAGACCCTTGGGCAGGCGCAGGCGCTTCAACACCGGGGCCAGCTCCTCGTCGATCTGCGCACTCGTCACGGTGACAGGTGCCAGCACTTCCGTCACGGAGAGGAGGGAAGCATTGGAGTGGCGGAAGATCGCATTGCCTTGCACTATGGGGCCTGGTCCGTTCGTGGGGGTCGATGGGGTACACGGGTTCGCGAGGGGCGGGGCGGGGCCCGCAGACACCGCCAACGACCCAGCTTATCGAAACCCGGCCGATGGCACGCCGGGTGTCGGCTGGGAGGCGCCTGAAAGGCTGCCGGGGGTCACCGGCCGCAGGGACGTGCGCCCGGCTCAGGGCCACAGCAGCAGTCCCAGGGGGAAGGCGGCCAGGCACAGGGCGGCGAGGATGACGGCCACGCGGGCCGGGGCGGGCAGCGGATCGGCGGGGGACAGCAGCCGGTACAGGCGCAGGGTCAGCGGCACCGAGCCGTCGTCCTGGATGTTGGGCGGGCGGCCGGCGGGATCGGCGGACGCCTCGGCGCGGGGGGTCTCCGGGGCGCCGGCCTCGCCGGTCAGCACGATGGCCCGGATCAGGTCCTGCCGGCCGTGGGCGGCCAGGGCGGCGTCGTCCGCCAGCATCTCGGTGAGTCCGGCCACGGTCCGTTGGGCGATCGCCGTGGTCGGCAGCCAGGCCACGGCCCGGTGCCACGCCTCGAAGGCGAGGCGCAGCAGGTCGTGGCGTTGGCGCAGGTGGGCCCGCTCGTGGGTGACGACGGCGGCCACCTCACCGGCGGAGAGCTGCTCCAGCAGGCCGCGGGAGAGGACCGTCAGGGAGCCGGTCAGGCCGGGCAGGCAATAGGCCAGCGGCACGTCGTGGGGCAGCACCCGGGTGGGCGTCCCGGCGGTCCGCTCCGCCAGCCGACTGCGTTCCGAGGGTGGCGCGGCCAGCAGTTCCACCATCTGGCGGTGCCGGCGGCGCTGCGCCACGGTCTTCACGGCGGTGACCGCCAGGGTCAGCACGAGGTGGGCGAAGAGCGCCAGCGCGAGGGTGGCCGCGGCGATCCGGGTGGGCAGCCAGGGGTCCTGCTCCAGCCGGGGGATCCAGGAGCCGTCGGCCAGGGCGGTGACGAAGGACGGTGCGGCCTCCACCACCGTGTCCCCGAAGGGGGCCAGTCCCCACAGCAGGGGGAAGCCGATGAGGGAGAGCCCGCCGGCCAGGGCCACGGCCTGCCACAGGACCATCGCGGCGGCCGGTGCGCGGCGGACCCAGCGGGCGCGTCCGAGCAGGACCGGAACCGGCCAGGCCAGGATCACGGCCAGCGCGGCGAGCAGCAGGACGGTCACCCCTGGAGTCTAGGTGCTGGGCCCCGGGGTCAGGAGTCGAGCAGGCGGCGCACCGCGGCCGCCTCGTCGGGGCCGATGCCGCCGATGAAGCGGGCCAGGACGGCCTCTCGGTCCGGGACGGAGCCCAGGACGTCGTTCAGGAGGCCGACGGTGTGCTCCTCGCGGGACGAGGCGGCGGCGTAGCGGTGGGGGCGCCGTCCGCCGTCGCGGCGGACCAGGCCCTTCTTCTCCAGCCGGGACAGCACGGTCAGGACCGTGGTCACGGCCAGGTCTCCGGCGAGGGCGTCCCGGACGTCATTGGCGGTGTGCGCCCCCGGCTGGTCCCACAGCAGGTCCATCACGGACCGTTCCAAATCTCCCAGTGCCATGGGTGCCTCCCTGTTGCCGATGATGTTCGCCACATGCGCCTTCCGTGGACTCACCTTATTCTACAGGACGTAGAACTTGAGGCTAGGCTGTCTTCTACACGCTGTAGAACTCGTGGTCTCGGCAGGGAAGGCAAGCGCATGGATCCCTTGGATATCGCCCGGTGGCAGTTCGGCATCACCACCGTGTACCACTTCATGATGGTGCCGCTGACCATCGGCCTCGGCCTCGTGGTGGCCACCCTGCAGACCATGTGGCACCGGACGGGCCGCGAGGAGTACCTGCGGATGACGAAGTTCTGGGGCAAGCTCTTCCTCATCAACTTCATCATGGGCGTGGCCACGGGGATCGTCCAGGAGTTCCAGTTCGGCATGGCGTGGTCCGAGTACTCCCGCTTCGTCGGCGACGTCTTCGGGGCACCCCTGGCCATGGAGGCCCTCGTGGCGTTCTTCATGGAGTCCGTCTTCCTGGGCCTGTGGATCTTCGGGTGGAAGCGGCTGCCGGCCAGGGTGCACCTCGCGGCCATCTGGTGCGCGGTCATCGGCTCCGTGTTCTCGGCCTACTTCATCCTGGCCGCCAACGCGTGGATGCAGCATCCCGTCGGCGTCGAGATGGTGGACGGCCGTCCCGTGATGAACGACATCTGGGCCGTGCTGACCAACAACACCCTGCTCGTGCACTTCCCCCACACCCTGGCCGGCGCCCTGTCCGTGGCCGGCAGCTTCCTGCTGGGCATCGCCTGGTTCCACCTGTGGAAGCGGCGGCGGGACGGCATCGACACCGTGTCGGCCGACGGCTCCGTGGTGGTCGGCACCACCGGGTCCAAGGGCCGGGACGAGACCGACTACCGGGTCTGGTACCGGTCCCTGCGCTGGGGCGCGTGGATCGCGCTCGTCGCCTTCCTCGGCACCGCCTTCACCGGCCACGCCCAGGCCCAGCTGATGATCCACCAGCAGCCCCTGAAGATGGCGGCGGCCGAGGCGGCCTGCCACGACGGGACGGCCTTCTCCGTGCTCTCCGTGGCCAACCCGCGCACCGAGGGCGCCACCGACTGCGACGACGTGGTGGGGGTCTTCGAGATCCCGGGCCTGCTGTCCTTCCTGGCCCACAACGACTTCACCACCGACGTGGCCGGCGTGAACACCCTGATCCCGCAGTACCAGGAGGCCTACGGCACCCACCTGCCGGACGACCCGATGTACGGCGAGCGCGCCGGCCAGGAGATCGACTACCTTCCGGTCATGGAGGTCACCTACTGGGGCTTCCGCATCATGATCACCTTCGGCGGACTGGCGGCGCTGGCGGCGGCGATCGCCCTGTGGGTGACCCGCCGGGGCACCGTCCCGAACTCCCGGCCACTGATGCGCCTGGCCGTGCTCGGCATCCTGGCCCCCTTCGGCGCCAACGCGGCGGGCTGGATCTTCACGGAGATGGGACGCCAGCCCTTCGTGGTGGTCCCCAACCCGGACCCCACCGGGATCGACCAGGTCTGGATGTACACGGCCGCGGCCGTCTCCCCGGGCGTCGGTGCCGGGGAACTGCTGTTCTCGCTGATCGCCCTGACCACCGTCTACGCCGTGCTGATGGTCGTGGAGGTCGTCCTGCTGACCCGCTACGTCAAGGGTGGCGTCCCGGCCGGGATGCCGGAGCTCACGGCGGGCGAACACGACGACCACGACGAAGACCACGGGCCCGACGGCGGCCCGGGCGGCCCGGATGCCCGCCGGGACGATGCCGACGTGCTCGCCTTCGCCTACTAAGGAGTCCTGTCATGACCCCTGAGATGACCACCGAGTTCCTCCCGACCCTCTGGTTCGCCCTGGTGGCGGTGCTGTGGACGGGCTACCTGTTCCTCGACGGCTTCGACCTCGGCGTCGGCATGCTGATGAGGGGCTGGGCCCGCAACGAGAGCCGGCGCCGCGTCCTGCTGAACACCATCGGCCCGGTGTGGGACGGCAACGAGGTGTGGCTGATCACGGCCGCCGGCGCCACCTTCGCCGCCTTCCCGCTGTGGTACGCCGCCCTGTTCGCCGGCCTGTACATCCCGCTGACCGTCGCGCTGCTGGCGCTGATCCTGCGCGCGGTCTCCATCGAGTACCGGGGCAAGTCCCGGACGGCCCGCACCCGGGACGTGTGGGACTGGTGCCTGGCCGGCGGCTCGGCGGTGGCCGCCTTCAGCGTGGGCCTGCTGCTCGCCGTCTGCACCACCGGACTGCCGCTGAACGCCAACGGCGACCGCGTGGGCGGCCCGTTCGCCTGGCTCACGGGGGAGGGGATCCTCGGCGGGTTCGCCGTGGTCGGGTTCGCGCTGGCCATGGGCTGGGCCTACCTCGGGCTGAAGACCGACGGCGCCCCCCGGCAGGCCGCGCACCGCCACCTCACCCGGTGGTTGCCGCTGTACCTGCTGCCGATGGGCGCCTGGGCCGTGGTGGTGGTCTCCCGCGACGGCGGCCTGATCCCTTGGGCCCTGCTCGCGATGGCCCTGGGGGCCGCCCTCGGCGCCTGGACCGCGGCCCGGAGTCGGCGCGAGGGCTGGACCTTCGTGGCCCTGGGCGCCTCCCTCGTGGCGGGGGCCGCCGGCATCTTCCTGGCCGTGTTCCCCGTGGTGCTGCCCTCCACCCTGGACCCGGCCTTCCACCTCACGGCCCAGAACGCCTCCTCCTCGCCCTACACCCTGACCGTGATGTCCTGGGTCGCGGTGGTGTTCGTGCCGCTCATCCTGGCCTACTCCGCCTACGTGTACTGGGTGTTCCGGCGCCGGCTCGCGGAGACCCACATCCCTGAGTCCCATGTGGTGACGCCGCTCTGAGACCCGAACTCCCCACCTCCCGCTCCGGCCGGGCCGCCCTGGCCGTCCTGGCCCTGCTGGCCGGCCTCAAGGCCGCCGGCTGGATCCTGCTGGCCACCGGGCTGGCCCGCGGCCTGGCCTGGCTGGCGCAGCGGCTCCCGGCGCCCGAGAGCGCCAACCTCGTGGGGCTGCTGTTCAACCCGGACCCGGCCGCCTACGACCCGGTGGCCCACGGACTGACCTCGGCGCTGGCCGGGTCAACCCTCGCCTCGGCCGCCGCCCTGGGCCTGGCCGGCGTGGTGGCCCGTGCCGTGGCCACCTGGGGACAGCAGGTGTTCGCCCGCCGCGCCGCCCTGGGCGCCAAGGAGGAGCTGCGGCACCGGCTGGTGGCCCACCGGCTGGCCGCCGCCGGCGCCGGCTCGGAGACGGCCGGGGAGGACTCCGTGCTGGCCTCCACCGGACTCGACGGACTGGACAAGTACTTCACGCAGTACCTGCCCGCCCTGCTGACCGCCGCGATCATGCCGCTGGTCCTGGGCCTGTGGATCCTGGGTCACGACTGGGTCTCGGCGCTCGTGCTGGCCCTGACCCTGCCGCTTATCCCCGTCTTCATGATCCTCATCGGCCAGTACACCGAGGACCGCGTGGAGCAGGCCGCGGCCGGGCTGGACCGGCTCTCCCACCACGTGCTGGAGCTGGCCCGCGGGCTGCCCGTGCTCGTGGGCCTGCGCCGGGCCGGGACCCAGCGCCAGGCACTCGCCGGGGTCTCGGAGCGGTACCGCACCACCACCATGACCACCCTGCGGACGGCCTTCATGTCCGGCTTCGCCCTCGAACTCATCAGCACCCTGTCCGTGGCCGTGGTGGCCGTCTTCATCGGGGTGCGCCTCGTCTACGGCGAACTGGACCTGTACACCGGCCTGCTCGTGCTCACCCTGGCCCCCGAGGTCTACCTGCCCTTCCGGGAGATCGGCTCCGCCCACCACGCCTCCGAGGACGGGGTGGAAGCCCTGCGCCGCGCCCGCGCCGAGACGGAGCGGGCGGTGCCCGCGGCGCTGGCCGAGGCCCTGACCCCGGCCGGCGGTGCATCGGCGTGCGGCACCGACCGCGTGCGGGTGCGCGAGTTGACCGTCTCCTACCGGGACCCCGAGGGCGGGACGTCCGGCGCCGCCGTCGGGCCCCTGGACCTGGACCTGGCACCGGGGGAGCTGACCGTGCTCGGCGGACCCAGCGGGACCGGCAAGACCACGGCGCTCGCCGCGCTCGCCGGCCTCCTGCGGGCGGGCGAGGCCGGCTTCTCAGGCCAGGTGTCCGGCCTGGTGGGACGGCCCGTGGCCTGGCTCGGGCAGCACCCCTCCTTCAGCGAGCCCACGGTCCGCGACGAGCTCGCGCTGTACGCGGAGGCCGCCGGCTCGACCGGAACGGCAGGCACGGCAGGCACGGCAGCCACCGAGGCGGCGCTCGCGGCCTGCGGCCTGTCCGGTGTCCAGGCGCGCCACCCGGATGAGCTCAGTCCCGGGGAACGACGCCGGCTCGGTGCGGCCCGCGTGCTGGTGCGCCTCATGGCGGCGCCCGGATCCGAGGCCGATCCCGCCTGGCTCGTGGTGCTCGATGAGCCGACCGCGCACCTGGACGACGGCAACGCCGAACGGATCCGCGAGGTGATCGGGCGGCTGCGCTCCGGCCGGCTGCCGGACGGCCAGCCGGTCCGGGCCCTGCTGCTGGTGGCCTCCCACGACCGGGCGCTGCAGGCCGTGGGGGACACGGTCCTCGGCGCCACCGCCCCCACCCTCGCCTCCGCCCCCGTACCCTCGCCCCCGTCCGAGACCAAGCCCAAGGCCAAGACCACTTTGCGGGCAGAGATCACTAGTGATCTCTGCCCGCAAAGTGAGGAAGCCGGGGGTGGCCGGTGGCGGGAGCTGCGGGGCTGGCTGCGGCTGCTGCCGCTGACCGAGCGGCGGTTCATCACCGGCGTGCTCTGGGCCGCGGCCGCGACCCTGGCGGCGGCGCTGCTGTCCGCCCTGTCCGGCTGGCTGATCGTGCAGGCGGCCTACCAGCCACCCGTGCTGTACCTGCTGTCCGTCATCGTCATGGTGCGCTTCTTCGGGATCGGCCGGGCGCTGTTCCGCTACCTCGAACGGTTGGACACCCATGACGCGGTGCTGGGCTGGGCCAACCGGATCCGGCTGCGGCTCTGGGACGCGCTGGGCGCCCGGGCGGCCGGCTGGGGACGGCTGACCCGCTCCGGCGGGGCCCTGTCCGTGCTGGTGGCGGACGTGGACGAGCTGCGCGACGCCGTCCCCCGGGTGATCGTGCCGATCCCCGCCGCCGTGCTCAGCTGGCTGGTCACGGTGCTGATCGTGGTCCTGATGGCCCCCGTGGCCTGGTGGCCCGCCGTGGTGGCGGGGCTGGCCGGCCTGGTGCTGGTGCCGCTGGTGGTGGCCGCCGCGGACCGCAACACCACGCGGGCCCTGACCGACCACCGGACCGGGCTGCTCCAGCGCACCTCCGCCCTGTTCGCCGCCGCGCCGGACCTCGCCGGCAACGGGGCCGCCACCCTCGCCGCGGACCGCTTCGCCGCCGCCGACCGGGACGCCCACCGGCCCCTGAAGCGTCAGTCCGCGGCCGCCGGGCTGGGCCAGGCGCTCACCTCACTGCTCTCCGGCTGGGCCGCCGTGCAGACGCTCGTGCTGTGCTTCCAGCACGGCGTGACCGCCCCCGTCACCGCCATGCTCGTGTTCCTGATGCTGGCCCTGGCCGAGCCCCTCGGGCTCCACGGGACCGCCTGCCAGGAGGCGGCCGTGCTGCGGCGCCAGCTGGCCAAGACCGCGCCGCTGCTCACGGCGGGGGAGTCTCCCGTTCCCGCTCCCGGCTTCGCCGCTCCCGCCTCGACCTCCGGAGCGGGCGCCGTCACGGGATTCGAGCTGTCCGGCGCGGCCGTGCGGTACCCGGGCACGGAGCGGGACGTCTTCACGGGCCTGGACCTGGCCGTGGAGCGCGGCGAGTTCGCCGTGGTCACCGGCCCCTCGGGGTCCGGGAAGTCCACCCTGCTGGCCGTGCTGCTGGGCTTCCTGCCCCTGCGGCACGGCAGCTACTCCCTCCGGGCGGCCCCGGGCGCCGTGGCCTGGTGCCCTCAGGACGCCTACCTGTTCGACTCCACGCTCCGGTCCAACCTCACCCTGGCGCGGGAGCCGCAGGACCGTCCCACCGACGCGGAACTAGCCGAGGCGCTGGAGCTCGTGGGGCTGGGGGACTGGCTGCGCGCGGCGCCCCGCGGACTGGACACCCGCATCGGCCCGGCCGGGCACTTCCTCTCCGGCGGCCAGCGTCAGCGGGTGGCCGTGGCCCGCGCGCTGCTGGCCCGGGCCGGCGTCGTGCTCCTGGACGAGCCCACCGCGCACCTGGGGGCGGACGAGGCCGCCGCGCTGGTCGCGGACCTGAGGACCGCCCTGGCGGAGCGGACCGCCGTCATGGTCACCCACGACCGCCGCTTCGCCGCCGCGGGGGCGGTCCACCTGGAGCTGCTCAGTCCCCGGTGATCACGGCGTCAGAGCCGTCGTCGAAGGGGTTGGCATCCGGGGGTGCCTCGGCCAGGCCGCGCGGCGCGGGGGACGGGGAGTCGGCCGCATCGGCCGCGTCGGCTGCGTTGGCCGGGGCCGGTGAGGCCCCGGCGCCGATCGCCTCCACCAGCTGGTCCATGGCCAGCCCTGAGCCGTCCCGGCTGCCGAACTCGGCGGGCAGGGGGCGGGCCACGCCGCCGGCCGAGGCGCCGAGCGCGGGCTGGGGCCCCGCCCAGGCCAGCTGCAGCTCCGTCTCGCCCTTGAGCAGCCGGTGGGCGCGCACGCCCGCGGTGGCGCGCCCCTTGGCCGGGTACTCGGCCAGGGGCGTCTTCTTCATGGAGCCCGGGACGGTCCCCGGCAGCGTGTCCTCGCCGGCGGTCACGGTCACGACGACGGCCCGGTCGCCCTCCGCGGCCGGGACGGCGGAGAACGCGATGACGCCGTCCCCGGCGGCGACCTTGACACCGGCCATCCCGCCGGCCGTGCGGCCCTGCGGGCGCACCAGCGCTGCGGCGTAGCGCAGCAGCTGCCCTCTGCGGGTGATGAAGACCAGCTCGTCCTCGTCGGCGGCCGGCCCGGCGCCGACCACCTCGTCGCCGTCCTTCAGGGAGATGGCGTCGAAGTCGTCACGGTTCAGCGGCCAGTCCGGGGTGACCCGCTTGACCACGCCGTTCCGGGTGCCCAGGGCCAGCACGGCGCCCAGGGGCACGAGGGCCACGAGGGACTCCCCGCGCTGCAGGGTGAGGAAGTCCTTCACCTTGACCCCGGCGGCGAGGTTCGGGGTGGGGGAGGCGTCCGGCAGGGCGGGGATGTCCACGACCTGCACGCGCTGGATGCGCCCGGAGGAGGTGAGGGCGCCGATCTCCCCGCGCGCCGTCGTCGGGACCACGGAGCGGTAGGCGTCATGGCGTTGGCGGCGGCCGGCCGTGGCCAGCGGCGTGCCATCGGCCGTGCGGGCCAGCTGGCCCGAGGTCGTGAGCACCACGAAGCACGGGGTGTCCGGCACCATGAGGCCGTCCGCCCCGCCCGTCCCGGGCAGCACGGCCTGGGAGGCTCCGCCGCGGCCGGCGGCCGGGGACGCGCCCGCCGTGGCGCTCACGGGGGCGAGGTTCTCCGATTCGAGCAGCACGGTGCGGCGGTCGTCGCCGTACTCGTCGGCAACGTCCGCCAGCTCACCGGAGACGAGGTCGCGCAGCCGCTGGTCCGAGGAGAGGATCGCCTCCAGCTCCTCGATGGCCCGCTGCAGCTCATCCCGCTCCGTCTCCAGGTCGATCCGGGAGAACTTCGTCAGCTGGCGCAGGCGCAGCTCGAGGATGTGATTGGCCTGGATCTCGGTCAGGTCGAAAACGCCCATGAGCCGGGTGCGGGCTGCCGCCGTGTCATCCGAGGTGCGGATGATCTGGATGACCTCGTCGATGTCCACGAGGGCCAGCAGCAGGCCCTCGACCAGGTGCAGGCGGTCCTTCTTCCGGTTCAACCGGTGGGTGCTGCGCCGGCGGACCACCTCCAGCCGGTGGTCCACGTAGACCCGGAGCAGGTCCACCAGCCCGAGGGTGCGCGGCTGGCCGTCCACCAGGGCCACGTTGTTGATGCCGAAGGACTCCTCCAGCGGCGTGGTCTTGTACAGCTGGGCCAGCACGCCCTGCGGGTTGAACCCGCTCTTGAGCTCGATGACGAGCTTCAGCCCGTTCTTGCGGTCGGTCAGGTCGAGGACGTCCGCGATCCCGGTGAGCTTCTTGGCGTTGACGGCGTCCTTGACCTTCTCGATCACCTTCTCCGGACCCACGCCGTAGGGCAGCTCGGTGACCACGAGCCCCGTCTTGCGGGCCGTCACCTGCTCCACGGCGACCTTGGCGCGCATCTTGAAGGAACCGCGCCCGGTCCCGTAGGCGTCGCGCACCCCGTCCAGGCCGACGATGCGGCCGCCCGAGGGCAGGTCCGGTCCGGGCACGTGCTCCATGAGCTCGGCGAGGGTGGCCTCGGGGTGCTCCAGCAGGTGCCGTGCCGCCGAGATCACCTCCCGCAGGTTGTGGGGGGCCATGTTGGTGGCCATGCCGACCGCAATACCGGAAGCGCCGTTGACGAGCAGGTTGGGGAAGGCGGCCGGCAGCACGGCCGGCTGGGTGAACTGGTTGTCGTAGTTCGGGACGAAGTCCACCACGTCCTCGTCCAGCGAGGTCGTCATGGCCAGGGCGGCCGGGGCGAGCCGGGCCTCCGTGTAACGCGGGGCGGCGGGGCCGTCGTCGAGGGAGCCGAAGTTGCCGTGCCCGTCCACGAGCGGCAGGCGCTGGGAGAACGGCTGCGCCAGGCGCACCATGGCGTCGTAGATGGCGGTGTCCCCGTGGGGGTGCAGCTTGCCCATCACCTCGCCCACCACGCGGGCGGACTTCACGTGCCCGCGGTCCGGGCGCAGCCCCATCTGGCTCATCATGTACAGGATCCGCCGCTGGACGGGCTTCATGCCGTCCCGGGCGTCCGGCAGGGCCCGCGAGTAGATCACCGAGTAGGCGTACTCGAGGAAGGAGGTCTCCATCTCCGAGGAGACGTCGATGTCCACGATGTTCTCCTGCTCCAGCGGGATCGCCTGGGTCGCCGGGGCGGAGGATTTCTTGGGGGTACGGGCCATGGGTCTGCTGGGGGTCCTTGCTGGCGGGCGGGAATTGTCTACTGTGATCCTATGGGTGAGACGCCGCATTCCCTCGAATATCCGGCCTACTGGGAAGCCGATGTCGTCCTGAGGGACGGCACCACGGCACATCTGCGCCCGGTCAGACCCGAGGACTCCGAGGGCCTGGCCCGGATGCACGAGTCCCAGTCGCAGAGTTCCATCTACCTGCGGTTCTTCACGTTCAAGTCCTCCCTGTCCCGCAAGGAGCTGGAGCGGTTCACGCACGTGGACTACCGCGACCGGGTGGCGTTCGTGGTGCTGCTCGGGGCGGAGATCCTGGGGATCGGCCGCTACGACCGGCTGGACGACCCCCTGGAGGCCGAGGTGGCGTTCAACATCTCGGACGCCTCCCAGGGCAAGGGCATCGGCTCCATCCTCATGGAGCACCTGGCCGTGGCGGCCCGCGAGAACGGCATCCGCCGGTTCACCGCCGAGGTGCTGCCGGAGAACCGCAAGATGCTCTCCGTGTTCCAGGAGTCCGGTTTCGAGGTCTCCCGCCACTTCGACGACGGCGTGGTGGCCGTGGCCTTCTCCATCGATCCCACCGCCAAGGTCCGGGCCGTGATGGAGTCCCGTGAGCACCGCGCCGAGGCGAGGTCCGTGGCCGAGCTGCTCGCCCCGGAGTCGGTGGCCGTCATCGGTGCCAGCCGGCAGTGGGGCTCCGTGGGCTTCGCCCTGCTGCAGAACATCATCGAGGGAGGCTTCACGGGTCCGGTGTACGGCATCAACCCCGAGGCCCTGGAGGTGGCGGGGATGATCTCCCGGGGCACCCTGGCCGAGGTGCCGGGGCCGGTGGACCTCGCCGTCATCGCCGTGCCGGCGGCCGAGGTCCCGGCCGTGGTGGAGGACTGTGCCCGCCACGGGGTCAAGGGCCTGCTGGTGGTCACCACCGGATACGCCGACGCCGGCCAGGACGGCCTGGTGCGCCAGCGCGCCCTGGTGCGCCAGGCCAGGGCCAACGGCATGCGGGTGATCGGCCCGGCCTCGGCGGGCCTGGTCAACACGGCGCCGGAGGTCAGCCTCAACGCCTCGGTCTCGCCGTTCCTGCCGTCGCGCGGGCCGGTGGGGCTGTTCTCCCAGTCGGCGGTGATCGGGGTGACCCTGTTCGCGGCCGCCCACCGCCGGGGCATCGGCCTGTCCTCCATGCTCTCGGCCGGCAACCGCGCGGATGTCTCCGGCAACGACGCGATGCAGTACTTCGAGGACGACGCCGCCACGGCCGCCGTGGGGGTCTACCTCGAGTCCTTCGGCAATCCGCGCAAGTTCTCCCGCATCGCCCGGCGGCTGTCCCGGTCCAAGCCGGTGGTGGTGGCGCGATCGGACGTGATGGGCCGCCGGTTGCCGCCCGGGCACGAGACCCGCACCACGCAGGCACCGGTCGGGGCGGTCGACTCCATGCTGGAGCAGACCGGCGTCATCCAGGTCGAGAACCACGACGACCTCATGGACCTGATGCAGCTGGTCTCCTGCCAGCCGCTGCCGGCCGGGTCCCGGGTGGGCGTGGTGGGCAACTCCCTGGCCCTGAACCGCGTGGTGATGGACGCCACCGAACGGCACGGCCTGACGGTGGCGCACACGCAGTTCGTCCCGGACCTGGACGCCGAGCACACGGTGGACGAGGCCGTGCACGCGGTGGGCCGGGCCGTCACCGCGGCGATCGACACTGGCGAGGTGGACGCGCTGCTGGTGGTCACCCAGGCCGGCATGCACCAGCAGTCCGGGGACGCCGACCGGCTGGCGGCCGCGATCGAGGAGGCCTCGCGGGAGCGTGACGTCACCGTCCTGGCCTCCCTGACCGGGGTCCTGGACCTGGGCTACCGCTCCACCACCCTCCGCGGGTCCGGGCCGGCCGCCGGGGACGGCGGACTCCAGCGCGGCGTCCCCGTGTTCTCCTCCCCGGAGCAGGCCGCCCGGGTGCTGTCGCGGCTGGTCTGGTACTGCCGCTGGCGCGAGGCGGAGGCGGGCGTGCCCGTGGAGCCGGAGGGCATCGACCGCGGCCGCGCCGAGGACCTGATCGAGCGGCACACCTCCCGCGCCGAGGGAACGGATCTCGTCCGGCTCACCGCCGCGGAGTCGGAGGAGCTGCTGGGGTGCTACGGCATCCGGGTGCTGCCCGCCGTCCGCTTCAGCACCGAGGACGAGGCGGTGCGGGCGGCCGAGCAGCTCGGCTGGCCGGTGGCGGTCAAGGCCGTGGAGAGCTATCTGCGGCACCGCCTGGACCTGGGCGGGGTGCGGTTGAACATCGTGGACGCCGAGTCCCTGCGGCGCAACGTGGCCCAGATGCGCCGCGTGCTGGAGCCCTACGGCAGCCCGGACCTCGAGGTGCAGTCCATGGCCCGCCCCGGTCAGGCCTGCACCATCACGGCCCTCGAGGATCCGCTGCTGGGCCCGGTCGTGTCCTTCGGGATCGCCGGGGACGCCGTGGACCTGCTGGACGACTGGGTGCACCGGGTGCCGCCGCTGACCAACCAGGACCTGGACCGGATGATCCGCGCCCCGCGGGCCTCGGCCAAGCTCTTCGGCTACGGGGGGCTGCCCTCCGTGGACACCGGGGCCCTGCAGGACCTGCTGTCCCGGGTGGCCGCCCTGAAGGACGACCACCCGCAGGTGGCCCGGCTCCGGTTCAACCCCGTGCTGGCCTCGGACCGGGGGGTCACGGTGCTCTCGGTGGAGGTGGACGTGGCCAACGCGGCCCAGCGGACGGACTCCGCCCGCCGGGCCATGCGCGATTGACGGGCCGATAGCATGGAGCCATGACTCCACTGCGCAGGAACCCCGGTTCGGGCCAGCACCCCTCGGGGCACCATTCCTCGGGGAACTCCGCCTCCGACGCCGAGCAGGAGGCCGCCCGGCGCCGGCCGGCCCCCGCGCCCAACGCCACGGGGGACGCCGGGTCCAGCCTCGGCGCGGACATCGAGCGGGCGGGGTTCTACCCGGAACTCGTGGCCGACGTCTTGGACTCGGTGCTGGACGGCCGTGAGGTCTCCAGCCACCTGGTGCACGTGGACACCCACTTCGACTATGACGAGATCCACCGCCACATCACGGTCCTTGCCCTGGCCGGCGACGTCATGGCCGCCCTCCATCTGGACGACCACGCCCTGGACGAGGCCGGCGAACAGGTGATGGCCCAGGTCTCCACCGAGATGGTGCCGCTGTGGCGGATCGACTCGGTGGTGGCCACCACCATGCATCCGCAGCCGCAGACCTTCCGCCGCGGGGATCCCATTGCGGAGGTCACCCTCTCGGTGACCTGGGCCGGCGGACAGCGCCTGGACCTGGCCCCCGCCGCCTGCGGCGATCCGAACTGCGAGGCCGACCACGGGTACACCGGGACCTCCACGCGGGAGGATCTCGTGCTGCGGGTGGCCGCCGAGGCCGAGGGGCAGCAGGCCGTCAACCAGGCCCTGGCGTTCTACCGCGAGCTGCGCCGCGCCACGGTCCAGGAGCCCGGGGGCCGGTCCGGCCGGTGAGCTCCGCAGCACCGGCCCCCGCAGGCCCCGACTATGCCGGCCGGTCCCTGGCCGGCGTCCTCACCTCCGCCGCGGCGGCACTGGGCGCCGCCGGCTTCACGAACACCCTGCAGCTGCCGCGGACCCGGCGCGCCGCCGTCGTGATGGTGGACGGACTGGGCAAGGCGCTGCTGAAGCGCTATGCCGGCCACGCGCCGTTCCTGAAGTCCGCGCTGGAGCGGGACTCGGCCACCCTGCAGGTGGCCTACCCCACGACGACGGCCGCGTCCCTGTCGAGTCTCGGCACCGGCCTGGCGCCCGGGCGCCACGGCCTGGTGGGCTACGACGTGCTGGACCCGGACCGGGACACCGTCATCAACCAGCTCGGCGGCTGGGACCCGCTGACCGATCCCGTCGCCTGGCAGTCCCACCCCACGGTCTTCGAGCGGCTCGCCGCCACCCGGCCGGAGGCCCCCGGGCCTGGGGGAGCGCCGGTCTCGGCGTTCGACGACCCGGGGGTGGAGGCGGTGACCGTGTCCCTGCCGGCCTTCGAGACCTCCGCCCTGACCACCGCCGCCCTGCGGGGCTCCCGTTTCGTGGGGGCGAGGACCCTACAGGCCAGGTTCCAGAAGGCCAGGGAGGAGCTGCACGGCGCCACCGGGCCCGTGCTGCTGTACCTCTACCTCAACGAGCTGGACAAGGCCGGGCACCAGCACGGGATCGGCTCGGAACCGTGGCTCTACGCCCTCGAGGAGATCGACGGCGCCGCCCGCCGCCTCAGCACCACCGTGCCGAAGGACACGGTGCTGCTGCTCACGGGGGACCACGGGATGGTCGATGTCCCCGAGTCCGGCCGCATCGACTACGCCGAGCTGCCGGGGCTGGTGGACGGGATCCGGCACACCGCCGGCGAGCCGCGGTTCGTCCAGCTGCACTTCGCCCCGGACGCCTCGGCGGCCGTGCGGGAGAACACCACGGCCGCCTGGCATGCCGCCTTCGGCGACCAGGCCTGGATCCTGACGCGCGAGCAGGCGATCGAGGCCGGCTGGTTCGGCGAGGTGGAGGCGAGGGTGGCTCCCCGCCTGGGCGAGCTCATCGTGGCCGCCCACGGCCCCGTGGCCCTGTACGACGGCCGACGGGTGGCACCGGCCGCCTTCGAGATGGTCGGCCACCACGGGGCGCCCACCCGGGCCGAGCGGGAGGTCCCGCTGCTGTTCCTGCAGCGGCCGCGGCGGTAGCCACCGAAGGCGGCGCTCAGTCGCCCTTGCGACCGAAGACGATCTCGTCCCAGCTGGGCACGGACGGCCGCCTCGACTTGGCTCCCGCGGTGCGCCCGGCCGCCTTGCGGGGGGTGCCGCGCCCCTTGTCTGAGCCCGTCGAGTCAGCGTCGCCCAGGTCGAGGGCGGTCTGCCCCGGGAGGGTCTCGGGGGCCTGCTCGTCCTCCTGATCCTCCTCGTCGTCCTGAGCCGGTGCGGTCTCGTCCTCGCCGTACCGGTCCGCCGATGGGTCGGAGTACTCGACCACCTCGGCGTCCTCCTCGTCGCCGTCGCCGTCGCCGTCGCTGACGTCGTCGGGGGCGGAGGCGACCGCCAGCCGCGGGCGGGAGGGCTCCCGGGTGGGCTGCTCGTCACGGGTCAGCATCAGGGCGAGCTCATCATCGCCCTCCTCGTCCACGCCGAGGCGCTGGCCGCGGCGGGCCCGCAGCACGTCCAACAGCTCGTCCTGGGAGTCCTGGTCCAGGGCAACCCGTGGGTCACGGAACGTCTCGCGGGAGGCCTCGCGGGGGCCAGCGGGGGGAGCCGGGTCCTCGTCCTCCTCCACGTTGAAGGGGCGGTCGCCGACGGCGGAGAGGCGGCGGCCGCCGAAGGGCCCGTCCAGGGGGTCGAGTTCGGAGAGCACCTGGGCCCAGCGGTTCTGGTTGTCCAGGTGCTGGCTGGACGGGCGGAAGGACCATCGGGCCGGCGGCTGGTCGCCGATCGAGGAGGACGGGCCCTCGAGGCCTTCGGTGGAGAAGTCGAGGGTGATGGTCCAGGAGCCCTCGGGGTTGCGCCAGGCATCCCACCGGGCGGTGGCGGGGTCCATGCCGAGGGAGGTCAGCCGGTGACGGACCATGTCCCCGAGCAGGGCCGGCTCGTCGCCGAAGGTGCTGCGGTACAGGTCGTGGCCGGGCAGGGGGGCGGCCACCTCGACCCGGCGGGCCTGCTGGGCCATCCAGTCGCGCTCGGCCAGCACGGGTCCCTCGTACTTGCGCACGCGGTCCAGGTCCACGCCGGACTCGGCGGAGACCTGCTCGGCCGTGGCCCCGGCGCGGATGCGCGCCTGGATGTCCCGAGGGGTCAGCACCCCCTCGGCCGCGTCCGCGGCCTGGGCGGAGGGCCGACCGATGGGACGGGTCGCCGCGGAACGCAGGGCCTCGGTCACCGGCAGGGAGAACTCCTCACCGGCCTCGTTGCTGAGCAGCAGGTGTCCACCATCCTCCTGGACACCAACGAGACGGAGTTCCTGCATGTCTGTCCTCCACGGTCGACAAGGGCCCGGTGACCCACTCGTCAGACGACTTTGCCACGATTCTGCATCCTTGTGCACCACGCGCCCGCGGTGTGGCGTGGATCCGTGCCCGCTGTACGCTCTCAGCGATTTGGTTTTTGCCCGGGGGTGGGGAACAATCTCCACGACGCGCAGACCTCAGGCGGGCCCGCCGGGCCCGCCAGGGCAGGTCTTCGTGGCCGGTTCTCCCAGCTGTCCCCCAGGGAATCCGGCGTCATTTCGGCAACATCCCACCCACGGTCGGTCCCCTCCGGCCACACCAGCGGAGCGTGAACACACCCCTTATGGCCACCGATTACGACGCGCCACGCAAGAACGAGGACGAGCTCAACGAGAGCTCCATCGAAGAATTGAAGAACCGCCGCACGGACACGCAGTCCGCCGTGGTGGACGAGGACGAGGCGGAGGCGGCCGAGGGCTTCGAGCTCCCCGGTGCCGACCTCTCCGGTGAGGAGCTGATGGTCCGGGTGCTTCCCGCCCAGGCCGACGAGTTCACCTGTGCCTCCTGTTTCCTCGTGCGCCATCGCTCGCAGGTCGCCAAGGAGAAGAACGGCCTGCTGTACTGCACCGACTGCGAGGGCTGATCACGTCAGTGTCGCAGTAGACACCGCGCAGTAGACACCGAGGGCCGGCCAGGGAGGCCTGGCCGGCCCTCGGTCGTTCTCCAGGTCTCTTCAGGCCTCGGCATCCGCGTCGCGGGCCATGGTGCCGCCCAGCACCTCGACCAGCTGTTCGGGATTCCTGGTGCTGGCCAGCCAGTACGGGGTCCGGTCCCGCAGGTCCTCGATCTGGATGCGGACCACCGGGTCGATCCATCCGCGCAGGCACATGAAGGCCAGGCCGTGCAGCGCGGGCCCGCGCTGGTGGGTGGCGTCCTCGCCCCGGTAGCCGGTGACGAGACCCACGTGCTGGCGTTCGATGCCGGCACGGCCCACCTGCAGGGTGCGCTCGGTGACCACGATCCTCGGGGTCGAGACGGTGAGCAGGATGGCGATGATGGCGAACACCACGACGGCCGCGATCAGGCCGATCTCCACGCCGATCGGGACGAAGACCAGGATGGACAGGCTGGAGATCATCACGGCGATCAACCAGATCCAGGCGGAGGGCCGCAGCTTCTCCTCATAGAGGACGCGGGCTTCCGGTGCGGGGGCCGGGGAGGAATCGTGCATACCTTCTACAATCCCACGTTTGGCGGGGCAGGAGTGAATCCTGCAGTACAGTGGCCGCGTGAATCAGCCAGCAGTCCCCCTGGACCCTTCTGCCGTCCCCGAGCCCGTCGAGCGGCCCACGGTCGCGTTGACCATGCTCGACGACGGCATCGAACCTCCCAGCTATGCCTTGCCCGGCGATGCCGGTGCGGACCTGCGGACCACCGAGGACGTGGTGCTGGAGCCGGGCGCGCGCGCCCTGGTGCCGACGGGCGTGGCCCTGGCCCTCCCGGAGGGTTTCGTCGGCCTGGTGCACCCCCGCTCGGGGCTGGCCGTGCGGCACGGTCTCAGCCTGGTGAATGCCCCCGGGACCATCGACGCCGGCTATCGCGGCGAGATCAAGGTGCCGCTGCTCAACACGGACCGCAGTGAGGCGGTCCACCTCCAGCGGGGGGACCGGATCGCCCAGCTGGTCATCCAGCGGGTCGCCCAGGCCGATTTCGTCCGGGTCGAGTCGTTGCCGGAGTCGGATCGCGGGGCGGCCGGCTTCGGGTCGACGGGCGGGTTCGGCCCGGGGCAGGACGGTTCAGCGCGGGCGTCACGCTGACCTAAGCTGGACAGGCCCCTCGGTTGGCTTCGAATGACTACTTCTACGCGTGACACGGATTGGCAGGCAGGCTCATGATCTTCGGCCGTAACCGGAACGTCAAGACCGAAACGGTCGTCCTCCCGGAGGAACTCCAGGACCCCCGCGACCAGGCGGGGACGGATCCGGTGGCCGAGGCGACCGGACCCTACGACATCGCCGAGCGTCCGGAGGCGGAGGGGTACCTCGACCTGGGGTCGCTGCGCGTCCCGATGGTCAAGGACCTGAAGGTCCGGCTCGACCTGGAGGACTCCACCAAGCGCATCATCGGCGTGACCCTGCAGCTGGGCCAGTCCTCGGTCCAGGCCCAGGCTTTCGCGGCGCCCCGCTCCGGCGGGCTGTGGGATGAGATCCGGGCCGAGATCCTCGAGTCGGTGACAGCCACCGAGGGGGCCCAGGTGGGCGAGCAGGAGGGACCCTTCGGCACCGAGGTGGCCGCGCGGATCCCGGCCGCGATGCCCGACGGCTCTCCCGGCTGGCGGGTGGCCCGCTTCGTGGGCGTTGACGGCCCCCGCTGGTTCCTGCGCGGCGTGGTGGGCGGTGAGGCGGCATTCAAGGACGAGGCCGCCGGGGCCCTCAACGACGTGTTCTCCCGCATCGTCGTCCGGCGCGGTGACGATCCGCACCCGCCGCGTGAACTGCTGCCGTTGACGCCTCCGGAGAACATGCGCCCCGTGCCGCAGAATTCCCCGCCCGGACGGTCCACCCCGGCACCGGAGCGAGGACCGGAGATCACGGAAGTCCGGTGAACCGGCCATGAGCACCCCCGCGGCCGGCTCACAGCCCGGCCCGCTGTCCGGCACCGCCGTCAGTTCTGGTGCCCACGGCACCACGGTCCGGCGGGCGGGCCTGGTGGCGGCGGTGCGCCTGCAGGACCGGGAGGCACCGGCCCGATTCTCGGTCGACCTCGTCACCCGGGCACCCCGGCCCGGCCGGATCGCCACCGGAGGGGAGCGGATCCGCCTGGTCTGGATCGGCCAGCGCCGGGTCCCGGGCATCACGGCTGGCCGGTGGCTGCGCGTCGAGGGATTCCTCTCCATCCACCAGGACCTTCCCACGATCTTCAACCCCCGCTACGAACTGCTGGCAGGAGCACCGCATGACCACCGATCCTGAGTCCGCCGACGACCAGTCGCCCCGGGCCGCTGTCCCGGAGGACACGCGCTCCCCGCTGGATGCGGCGCTGCGCAAGGTCGGTTCCGGGACGGCCGTGACGGACACGGGCCAGATCGATGTGCTGGCGACGATCGGCGGCTGGCGCGGACTGCTGGAATCGGTCCTGCCCTCGGCGGTGTTCCTCGTCGCCTTCATCACCACCCAGGACCTCTGGGGCGCCGGGATCGCCGCTGTGGCGGTGGCCGCCGTCTTCAGCGTGGCGCGGCTGGTCCAGCGCCAGAGCCCCGTGCAGGCGCTGGCGGGGCTGGCCGCCGTGGTCCTGTGCGTGGTGGTGGCCCTGAACACCGGAGAGGCACGGGACTACTACCTGTGGGGCTTCGTCACCAACGCGGCCTACATCCTGGCCCTCTCCGCGTCCGTGCTCGTGGGCTGGCCGCTGCTGGGGCTGATCTACGGCATGGTCCGCAACGAGGGACTGGAATGGCGGAAGAACGCCGCGCGGCGCCGCCGCTATGCCCTGGCCACGTGGATCCTCGTGGCCGCGCTGGCCCTGCGCCTCGTGGTCCAGGTGCCCCTCTACCTCGCCGATCTGCTGACGGCGCTGGGAACGGCCCGCCTGGTGATGGGACTGCCCCTCTACGCCCTCGCCCTGTGGCTCGGGTGGCTGGTGTCCGCCGCCAGACCCCGCACCTAGATACACCTAGGCGACCCAGGCGTATTCCACTCTCGTTCCTGGGGTTCCGCGGGTCCTGTGGGGAGTTCGCGGCCAGGCGTGGTCGAAGCGTCGTGGCCGGGGGCGGGACGCGGGTTTGATGTGGTCCGCTGGTGTGAGTGGCGCTGCCGGGCTGCTGAGCTCTTCTTCCGGCCTGGTGGTCGCCGCTCTGGGTGTGGGCGGGGGTGGTTTCGCCGTCACCCGCATCGTGACGGGGGCGGTGTCAGTGGTGCAGGGCACGTCTCGCTGGTCGGGCGCACCTTCTCTCGCACCTTCTCTCGCACTGTCACGGGCACGCCCCTGCGCACTTCCGTTCTCGGGGTCAGCGCCGTCCAGTGCCACGTCCGGGGCTACTGGTGCGCGGGGTGGGGTGAGGGGTCGGGGGTGGCTGGTGTAGTGGTGGCCGGTGGGGGTGGTGATGTCGAGGTGGTCTGGGGTGGTCCGGTGGGTCCAGCCGGGGTGTTCTTTGGTGTAGTTGCAGCGTTCGCAGAGGCCGGAGCCGTTGGCGTAGCTGGTGGGTCCGCCGTCCCGGTGGGGGGTGGCGTGGTCGATGTGGCGGATGGGTGGTCCGCAGTAGGGGGTGCGGCAGAGGTTGTCCCGGATCATGATCATCTGGCGTAGCTTCCGGGGGAACTCCCGACGCTGGGAATCCATCGCGACCAGGTGTCCGGTCTCCGGGGAGGTGTAGAGCCGACGCAGGAACACCCGGGCCCCAGCGGCCTCAGCGTCCTCGGGTGCCTCGGGATCCTCAGTGTCCTGGGGTGCCTCGGGATGCTGGGGGTCGGGGGTGAGGAGTTTCCGGGCGGTGGTGGCGGGGAGGGGGCCGTGTCCGGGGATCCAGGCGGGTTCGTGGTCACCTGCGAGCAGGGTGGTGTCGGTCATGATGAGGTGGATCTCCACGGGGGAGGGGTCCTGGGTGGTGCGGCCGGTGAGGCGTTCGACGAGGACGTCGGAGAGGACCTGCTTCGGGCTGCGTCCTTCGGCTTCACCGAGGGCCAGGGTGGTGGCTGCTTGGTCGGTGAGGGCGTGGTAGCAGGCTGCTGCTTCGAAGGCGGGCAGCAGGGCGGTGAGGTAGGCCATGCCGTTCTCGGTGGGCTTGAGGTGGACGTGGCGGTCGGTGACGGCCTGGTCGTATCGTGCGGCGGCGGTGTGGGGGTCCTGCCGGTGGGCTTCGGCCTGGGTGTGGTGGGTGAGGTCGCGCAGGCTGAGGCCGGGGAGTCGGTCGGCCAGGGTGGTGTCGACGCGGTGGCGGGCGGGGGCGGGGAGCCAGTGGGTGTGGCGTTCGAGGGTGGCGGCGTGTTCTTCGGTGATCTGGCCGGTCTGGAGGGCGGTGAGGGTGTTCGGGAGGTGTTGGGTGAGGTTCAGGGCTTGGCGGAGGTGGGTGCTGCCGCGGTGGGGGTTCTGGCGGCGGGCCAGGCCGATCTCGGTGCCCAGGCCGCGTCCGCGGCGGGAGGCGGGGATGCCGCGGGCGGCTTCATCCAGGACCCGGTGGGCGTGGAGGGCCGCTGTTTCGCGGGCTTGGACTGCGGCGCAGGCGGCTTTGAGGTCCTCCAGGGCACGGATGCGGTGGATGGCCTCGGCCTCGCGGGTGACGATGGCCAGTTCCTCCTGGCTCGGCCCGAACCGGCCGGCGGGCGTGTGGCCGGCAGGACCGTCCGGAGAGGAGGCAGCAGCGGGGGCGGTGCTGGTGGATGCGAGCGCGGCGGCAGAGGCGGCCGGGACCATGCCGGTCAGGCCCTCGCGCAGGGCGATGATGGCCTGGGCATCCCACAACGCCGGAACGGCAGGGACTGCGGAGCCCTCGGGGTCGCCGGGCGCGGTTTCGTGCAAGGGGGTGACCCCGGGAGCACGATCCGCGTCTTCGAACATGTGTACTACTCTACCGAGCGGCGGGGGCACCGTAAAGGGCCGCCAGCCCCTCTGTGGATACGTTTCCTCCAGGGACCAGGGCGGCGAAACTGCTCGGCTAGGCCCCGTCCTCGGGCACCAGCAGGGCCCGCAACCGCTCCTCGGCGTCCACGGTGGCCAAGAAGAACACCTCGTCACCGGCCTCCAGGACGTCGTCGTCGCTGGGGGTGATGGGACGGGTGTCACGGATGATGGACACCACGGAGACATCCGCGGGCCAGGACACCGAGCCCAGTCGTCGGGCGTCGGCCCAGTGGCCGGCGGGCACCGTGAACTCCACGAGCGTGGTCTGCCCGGACCGCAGGGTCAGCAGGCGCACCAGGTCGCCGGTCTCCACGGCCTCCTCCACGAGGGCCGTCATGATCCGCGGGGTGGACACGGCCACGTCCACGCCCCATGACTCGTCGAAGAGCCAGTCGTTCTTCGGGTTGTTGACGCGGGCGACCGTCCGCCCTACCCCGAACTCGGACTTCGCCAGCAGGGAGACCACCAGGTTGGCCTTGTCGTCCCCCGTGGCGGCCACGAGCACCTCTGCGGTCTCGAGGTGGGCCTCCTGCAGCACCGCGAGCTCACAGGCATCCCCGATCAGCCACTTGACGCCGCGCAGCCCGGACCGGGAGACCACCTCCGGCTTGGTGTCCACGAGCAGGATCTCGTGCCCGTTGGCGAGCAGCTCGCGGGCGATCGAGGACCCCACGGACCCGGCTCCGGCGATGACGACCCTCATGCCTGGTCCACCCCGTCCCTGGTCGCGTCCTGCTCATCCAGCAGTCCCGTGCCGGACTGCGGCTCGGAGGCCAGGATCCGTTCGGCCTCGTCCTGGCCGGACACGGCCAGCACGGCGTGCACGATGTCCCCCTGCTGGTACAGGGTGTCCGCCCGCGGCACGATCCCCTCGCCCATCCGCGTGATGAAGGCGACCCGGACCCCGGCCACGGATTCCAGCTCGGACAGCGGGTGGCCGATCCAGCCGGTGGCGACCCGGACCTCGGCCATCACGATCCGTCCCGAGGCATCCCGGAAGTCGCCGGCCAGGTCCGTGTCCGGCAGGATGCGGCGCAGCACCTGGTCAGTGGACCAGCGCACGGCGGCCACGGTGGGGATCCCGAGGCGCTGGTAGATCTCTGCGCGGCCGGGGTCGTAGATGCGGGCCACCACGTGCTCCACTCCGAAGGTCTCCCGGGCCACCCGGGCCGCGATGATGTTCGAGTTGTCCCCGGAGGACACGGCGGCGAAGGCGTAGGCCTCCTGGATGCGGGCCCTGGCCAGGGCATCGCGGTCGAAGCCGACGCCCGTGACCCGCTGGCCGCCGAAATGCCGCCCGAGGCGGCGGAAGGCCTGCTCGTCCTGATCGACCACAGCCACCGAGTGGCCACCGCGTTCCAGCGTCAGCGCCAGGGACGAGCCAACGCGGCCGCAGCCCATGATCACGAAGTGGGGCATCCGTATCCCTCCCGGTCCTTCCCTTCAGGGCGCCGGCCTGGAGCGGCCCGGCGGTGCCGCCGGCTCGGCCATCGAGTCCAGCGAGTCCAGCGAGTCCAGTGTGCCACGCGCCGTCCGATGCGCCCGGCGGGGGTACCGTGGTGCCGTGGCAAGGGTCCTTGAATCCGTCCGTCGGCTCCTGGTGGGCCGGCCCTATGACACGGAACGGCTGAACCGCCGGCCCCTCGGCCGGTCCACGGCGCTGCCCGTGTTCTCGGCCAACGCGTGGTCATCCATCGCCTACGCCCCGGACGAGATCCTGCTGACCCTGGCCCTCGGCGGGACCGCCGCCCTGAGCCTCGGCCCGGAGATCGGCGTGGCCGTGGTGGCCGTCATGCTGCTGATCGTGATGTCCTACCGGGTGTCCGTCCGGGCCTATCCGGAGGGCGGGGACTACGCCATCTCCCGGGCCAATCTCGGTCCCTGGGCCGGCGTGACGGTCGGGGCCGCCATGATGCTCGACCTCGTGTTCACGGTGGCCGTGTCCGTGGCGGCCATGGCCCACTACCTGGCCGCGGTCTGGCCCGTGCTGGGAGGTGCGGAGACTCCGGTGGCGGTGGCCGGCGTCGTGCTCCTGGCCATGGCGAGCATCCGCGGCGCCGGACGCGGGCGCCGGACGCCCGCCCTGCTGGCCTTCGGCCTGCTCGCCCTGCTCTTCGGCATGATCGTCGCGGGGCTCGTCCAGGATGCGCTGGGCACGCTGGAACCGGCGACGTCGGCCGCCCTGGAACCGGTGCCCGATCCCGCCTTCGCGGACGGGCTGGGTCCTCTGGCGATGGCCGTGCTGGTGCTGCGCGCCTTCTCCTCCGGTTCGGCGCTGGCCACCGGCGTGGAGGTGCCCGCCTCGAACGTGGGGGCCATGGCCAAGCCCCGCATCCGCACGGCGCGGTTCGTCATGCTGGCCATGGGGCTGATCGCCGCGGCCTCCACCCTCGGGGTGATGTACCTGGCCGATCGCGCCTCCGTGGTCTTTGTGTTGGACCCGGCGACGCTGCAGTCGGCTGGCGGGGGAGCGGTGCCGGCGGACTACGTCCAGAACCCCGTGCTGGCGCAACTGGCCAACACGGTCCTCGGCTCGGGCAGCCTGCTGGCCGGTGCCCTGATCCTGTTGGTGGTCGCCCTGCTGGTGCTGGCCGGGCACTCGGCGTTCAAGTCCTTTCCGGAGCTGGCCTCCCGGCTCGCCGCGGACGGGTACCTGCCGCGGCAGCTCCTCACCCGGGGTGACCGGCTGGGCTACACCAACGGGGTGCTGCTGTTGACGCTGGCGGCGCTGGCCCTCGTGTGGGTGTTCCAGGCCCAGACGGCCCTGCTGGTGCAGCTCTACGTGATCGGGGTGTTCCTCTCCTTCACCGTGAGCCAGCTGGGCATGGTGCGGCACTGGGGCCGACAGCTGGCCCACACCCCCGGGACTAGGGCCCGCCAGGCGGTCCGGACCCGCCGGCTGGTGAACCTGGTGGGGTTCGTGGTGGCCGCCCTCGTGGCGCTCGTGGTGCTGGTGACGCGGTTCGGCCAGGGGGCGTGGGTGGCCCTGCTGGCCATCGCGGCCATGGTGTTCGTGATGTCCCGCATCCGGAACCATTACGACGCGGTGGCCTCCGAGCTGGACCTGACCCCCACGGAGGACGCCCGAGCCCTGCCCTCACGCGTCCACGCCGTGGTCCTCGTGATGTCCGTCCAGCGGCCCACGTTGCGGGCCGTGGCCTACGCGCGGGCCTCCCGGCCGTCCAGCCTGGAGGCCGTGGTGGTGGACCTGGACAAGGACTCCACGCGGAACCTGCTCGCCGCCTGGGACCGGCTGGACCTGCCGGTGCCGGTGACCGTGCTGGCCTCCCCGTACCGCGAGATGTCCGAGCCGCTGATCCGCCACCTGCGGGCCCAGCGGCGCACCTCGCCGCGGGACCTCATGGTGGTGTACATCCCGGAGTACGTGGTGGCGCGCGGATGGCAGCGGCTGCTGCACAACAGGGCCACCCAGCGACTCAAGGACCGGCTGCACCGCGAGCCCGGGGTCATGGTCGCCTCGGTGCCGTGGCAGCTCTCCGGCGGGCGTGGCGATATGCATCGCCTACCCGAATCTCCGCTGGGCCAGACGAGAATCGGGCCGGACCAGTAGAGTCGGGTCAAAGGTGCACGGATCCCTGCCGGACAAACGGACCGGACGGATGCCGGGGACCATGACCGCTGAAGGAGGCCGGCCAGGATGACGCCCATCCAGGAGACCAGCAGGGCCGAGGGGGCCCGCCCGCAGGTTCGCGAGGCCACCGGGGTGCCGGGCGTGCCCCAGGTACTCGAACTGGAGGTCGGTCCGATGGCCCACGGGGGCCACTGCGTGGCCCGGCACGAGGGTCGGGTCGTGTTCGTGCGGCATGCCATCCCCAGCGAGGTGGTCCGCGCCGTGGTCACCGAGTCGGGGGAGGGGGCCCGCTTCTGGCGGGCCGACACCATCGAGGTCCTGCACGGCTCCGAGTTCCGCCGGACCCACCAGTGGAAGCTGGCCGACTCCCTGCGCGCCCACGCCGCCGGCCGCCTGCCCGTGGGTGGGGCGGAGTACGGGCACATCGTGCTGCCGCACCAGCGGCGGCTCAAGGCCCAGGTCTTCCGGGACACCGTGGCCCGGATCGCCGGGATCCAGCTGGACGTGCACGTCACCGGCGCTCCGGGGGACGACCCCTCCGGCCTGCACTGGCGCACCCGCAACGCCTTCGCCGTGACCCCCACCGGCCGGCTGGCCATGCACGCCCACCGCTCCACCGTGCTCGTCCCGGTCCGGAACATGCCCCTCGGGGTCCACGGCCTGGACGCCCTGAAGCTCTGGGAACTCGACTTCACCGGGATCTCCCGGGTGGACGTGGCCACGCCCGCCTCCGGCGGACCGTCCCTGGTGCTCCTGACACCGGCCGAGGGCGTGGACCCGTCCACGCTGGGCGGGCGCATGCACCGCCAGACGTCCCGGCTGCCGGAGGGCACCTCCGTGGCGTTGACGGTGCCGGGGCATACCCCGGAGGACCGCCCCGAGGTGCACCGCCTGCGCGGGCGGACGTGGACCCAGGAGGAGGTGGCCAGCGCCCGCGGTGACCACCACGCGTTCCGGATCACGGGGGACGGCTTCTGGCAGGTCCACCGCTCCGCCCCCACCATGCTGGTGGACGCCGTGCTCCAGGCCGCCGCGCTGCAACCGGGCCAGGTGGTCGCGGACCTGTACGCCGGCGCCGGGCTGTTCTCCGCCTTCCTGGCGGATGCCGTGGGCCCCGAGGGCCTAGTGCTGTCCGTGGAGGCTTCCCCGGGAGCCAGCCGGGACGCCCGCCGCAACCTGCACGGCGTCACCCAGGCCGCCGTCCTCAACGGCCTGACGGACCGGGTGCTCGGTGGCTGGCTGGCCCAGCCGGAGAAGCCCGTGGCCGATTGCGGGCTGGGCGGTCGCACGGTGGACACGGTGGTCCTGGACCCGCCGCGGGCCGGCGCCGGCAAGTCCGCTGTGGAGCGCATCCACCGGCTGGATCCCGCCCGGATCGTCTACGTCTCGTGCGACCCGGCGTCCTTTGCCCGGGACCTGGGGCTGCTCTCCGGCGCCGGGTGGGCCGCGGAGACGGTGCAGGTCTTCGACCTCTACCCGGACACGCACCACATGGAGTCCGTGGCGGTACTCACCCGCTCCTGACGCATGAGCGTGATCCGGCCGACCCTCGGGCTAGGATGGTAGGCGAGCCCCCTGTGACGGCGTCGTCAGACCGCCGGCCCAGGATCGGCATGTGGCTGCCACCATCGGCCCTGGACCGCCCGCACGCGGTGTCGGGATCCGCCGGCGGACCGGCAACGGCACTCAAGACCGGCCAATCGCCCTGACCCAGGGCGGGAAGAGGAGTCCCCCGTGACTACTGTTGACAGCTTCGGCTCCAAGGGCGTCCTGGACGTCAATGGCGCCGAGTACGAGATTTTCCGGCTGAACAAGGTGGAGGGTGCAGAGAAGCTCCCGTACTCCTTGAAGGTCCTGCTGGAGAACCTGCTCCGGACCGAGGACGGCGCGAACGTGACCGCCGAGTCCATCAACGCCCTGGGGTCCTGGGACCCCAACGCGCAGCCGGACACCGAGATCCAGTTCACCCCCGCCCGCGTCATCATGCAGGACTTCACCGGCGTGCCGTGCATCGTGGACCTTGCCACCATGCGTGAGGCCATCGAGGACCTCGGCGGCGACGCCTCCCGCGTGAACCCGCTGGCCCCGGCCGAGCTCGTGATCGACCACTCCGTGCAGATCGACTCCTTCGGCAACGACCAGGCCATCGAGCGCAACATGGAGATCGAGTACCAGCGCAACGGCGAGCGGTACCAGTTCCTGCGCTGGGGCCAGACCGCGTTCGACGACTTCAAGGTCGTCCCCCCGGGCATGGGCATCGTCCACCAGGTCAACATCGAGAACCTGGCCCGCACCGTCATGACCCGCGAGGTGGATGGCGTGCTGCGCGCCTACCCGGACTCCTGCGTCGGCACCGACTCCCACACCACCATGGTCAACGGCCTGGGCGTGCTGGGCTGGGGCGTCGGCGGCATCGAGGCCGAGGCCGCCATGCTCGGCCAGCCCGTCTCCATGCTCATCCCCCGCGTGGTCGGCTTCAAGCTGACCGGCTCCATCCCGGCCGGTGCCACCGCCACGGACGTGGTGCTGACCATCACCGAGCAGCTGCGCCAGCACGGCGTGGTCGGCAAGTTCGTCGAGTTCTACGGCGAGGGCGTCGGCTCCGTGCCCCTGGCCAACCGCGCCACCATCGGCAACATGTCCCCCGAGTTCGGCTCCACGGCGGCCATGTTCCCGATCGATGACGTCACCCTCGACTACCTGCGTCTGACCGGCCGCTCCGAGGAGAGCATCGCCCTCGTGGAGGCCTACGCCAAGGAGCAGGGCCTCTGGCACGATCCGTCCCGTGAGGTCCAGTTCTCCGAGTACCTCGAGCTGGACCTGGGCACCGTGGTCCCCTCGATCTCCGGACCGAAGCGCCCCCAGGACCGCATCGAGCTCACCGACGCCAAGGACCAGTTCCGCAAGGACATCCACAACTACGCCTCCGAGGACGAGGCCGGCTCCGGCCGTCCGTCCAAGACCGTGGGCGTGACCATGGAGGACGGCCGCGAGTTCCAGCTGGACCACGGCGCGGTCTCGATCGCCTCGATCACCTCCTGCACCAACACCTCGAACCCCTCGGTGATGATGGCCGCCGCCGTGCTGGCCCGCAACGCCGTGGAGAAGGGCCTCACCTCGAAGCCCTGGGTCAAGACCTCCGTGGCACCCGGCTCCCGCGTGGTCACCGAGTACTACGAGAAGTCCGGCCTGATCCCCTCGCTGAACGCCCTGGGCTTCAACATCGTGGGCTACGGCTGCACCACCTGCATCGGCAACTCCGGTCCGCTGGAGTCCGAGATCTCCCAGGCCATCCAGGACAACGACCTGTCCGTGACCTCGGTGCTCTCCGGCAACCGCAACTTCGAGGGCCGCATCAACCCGGACGTGAAGATGAACTACCTGGCCTCCCCGCCGCTGGTGGTCGCCTACGCCCTGGCCGGGACCATGGACTTCGACTTCGAGAACGATCCGCTGGGACAGGACTCCGCCGGCAACGACGTGTTCCTCAAGGACATCTGGCCGGAGCCGACCGAGGTCCAGCAGATCATCGACCGCTCCATCGACACCGAGATGTTCACCCGTGAGTACGGGACCATCTTCGACGGCGATCACCGCTGGCAGGCCTTGGAGACCCCCGAGGGCGACACCTTCGAGTGGGACGAGCAGTCCACCTACGTCCGGAAGCCCCCGTACTTCGAGGGCATGCCGGCCGAGCCGACCCCGGTCGAGGACATCACCGGCGCCCGCGTGCTGCTCAAGCTCGGCGACTCCGTGACCACGGACCACATCTCCCCGGCCGGTTCCTTCAAGTCGGACACCCCGGCGGGGAAGTACCTGCTGGAGAACGGCGTGGAGCGCAAGGACTTCAACTCCTACGGCTCCCGCCGTGGCAACCACGAGGTCATGATCCGCGGCACCTTCGCCAACATCCGGATCAAGAACCAGCTCCTGGACGGCGTGGAGGGCGGTTTCACCCGCGACTTCACCCAGGACGGTGCCCCGCAGGCCTACGTCTACGACGCGGCGCAGAACTACGAGGCTGCCGGTACCCCGCTCGTGGTGCTGGCCGGCAAGGAGTACGGCACCGGCTCGTCCCGTGACTGGGCCGCCAAGGGCACCGCGCTGCTGGGCGTCAAGGCCGTCATCACGGAGTCCTTCGAGCGGATCCACCGCTCGAACCTGATCGGCATGGGCGTGCTGCCGCTGCAGTTCCCCGAGGGCGAGTCCGCGGACTCCCTGGGCCTGGACGGCACCGAGACCTTCGGCGTCTCCGGCGTGACGGCCCTGAACGAGGGCTCCACCCCGAAGACCGTCAAGGTCACCGCCACGCACGACAACGGCAAGGTCACCGAGTTCGACGCGGTCGTGCGCATCGACACCCCCGGTGAGGCCGACTACTACCGCAACGGCGGCATCCTGCAGTACGTGTTGCGCCAGATCGCCGCGAAGAAGTAGCCGCCTCCGGCTGCTCCCGGTAGCGACCGGACCCACGGGCCGGGTTCCCCATGCGGGGGACCCGGCCCGCCGGCGTCGTGCCCCTGCCTTCCCGCCTTGCCCGCCCCACCGCCACCGCGCGGTATTCTGGGGGGAGCTGTAGTGATGTTCCCTCCCCGGCCGAAAGGACCGCTTGCCCGTGGGCCTTCTCGAATCGATCCGCACCCCGCAGGACCTGCACCGCCTCACCCGGAGCCAGACGCGGCAATTGGCGGAGGAGATCCGGGCCTTCCTGATCGCCAACGTCTCCCGCACCGGAGGACACCTGGGACCGAACCTCGGGGTGGTCGAGCTGACGCTGGCGATCCACCGGAGCTTCGACTCGCCGCGGGACGCCGTCATCTTCGACACGGGGCACCAGTCCTACGTGCACAAGCTGGTGACGGGCCGGCAGGACTTCTCCACGCTGCGCCAGCAGGGCGGGCTCTCCGGCTACGGGGACCGCGCCGAGTCCGTGCATGACGTGGTCGAGTCCTCCCACGCCTCCTCGTCCCTGTCCTGGGCGGACGGCATCTCGCGAGCCTGGGCCCTGCGTGGCGAGGGCGAGCGCACCGTGGTCGCCGTGATCGGGGACGGCGCGCTGACCGGCGGGATGGCGTGGGAGGCCATCAACAACATCGCCGCGGACCGGGACCGCCGCGTGGTGATCGTGGTCAACGACAACGGACGCTCCTACGCCCCGACCGTGGGCGGTCTGGCCAACCAGCTCTCCGGGCTGCGCCGGGCGTTCCTGGACAAGCTCCGCACGCACCGCAGCTACGAGGACACCCTGGACTTCTGGAAGTCCCGGCTGCAGACCTCCGGCACGGCCGGCCGGTTCGTCTACAAGTCCCTGCACGCCACCAAGAAGGGCATCAAGGACTGGTGGGCGCCCCAGGGGCTGTTCGAGGACCTGGGGATGAAGTACATCGGGCCCATCAACGGTCACGACCAGGCCGAGCTCGAGGAGGCGCTGGCCGACGCCAAGAACTACGCCGGCCCCGTGATCGTGCACGCCATGACGGAGAAGGGCCACGGCTACGCCCCCGCGGTGGCCCACCAGGACGACCAGTTCCACGCCATCGGCAGGATCGACCCGGAGACGGGCGAGCCGGTGGCCTCCAGTTCCGGTCCCTCGTGGACGTCGGCCTTCGGCGAGGAGATCGCCGCGATCGCGGACGAGCGCGAGGACATCGTGGCCATCACCGCCGCCATGAAGATCCCGGTGGGGCTGGGCCTGATGGCCGAGCGCCACCCGGAGCGGGTCTACGACGTCGGCATCGCCGAGCAGCACGCCGTCACCTCGGCCGCCGGCATGGCCTTCGGCGGGCTGCACCCCGTGGTCGCCGTCTACGCCACCTTCCTCAACCGCGCCTACGACCAGGTGCTGATGGATGTGGGCCTGCACCGGGCCGGCGTGACCTTCGTCCTGGACCGCGCCGGGGTCACCGGACCGGACGGCCCCAGCCACCACGGCATGTGGGACCTGGCCCTGCTGCAGTCCGTGCCCACCCTGCGCATCGCCGCGCCCCGGGACGCCGAGCGGCTGCGCGAGGAGCTGCGGGAGGCCGTGGCCGTGGAGGACGCCCCCACCGTGGTGCGCTTCTCCAAGGGCTCCGTGGGCCCGGAGATCGCGGCCCTGGAACGCCTCGAGGACGGCGTGGACGTGCTGGTGCGGCTCGGTGCGGCCTCCGAGGAGCCCGGGGCCGAGCGGGACGTGCTGATCGTCGCCGTCGGGTCGCTGGCCGAGCTGGGCCTGGACGTGGCCGAGCGGCTGGCGGACCAGGGCATCTCCGCCACCGTGATCGACCCGCGCTGGGTGCTGCCCGTGCGGGACTCGGTGATCGAGCAGGCCGCGCGCCACCGGATCGTGGTGTGCCTGGAGGACGGGGTGAAGGCCGGCGGCGTCGGCTCCCGGATCCGCCAGGAGATGCGTGCCCGCGGCGTGGACACCGCCCTGAACGAGGTCGGCCTGCCGGTCCAGTACCTCGCCCACGGCTCCCGCGAGCAGGTGCTGGACCGCACGGGCCTGACCGCGCGGCAGGTCGCGCAGGACACGGTGGCGCAGGTGCTGGGCACCAAGGTGCCCTTCGCCCGGCCGCTGACCGGTCAGTTGCATCAGATCCCCACCCCGGAGGGCAAGAAGTGAGCATTGTACGGACCTATCGGCGCTCCGAGCAGGACGGCCAGCAGCGCGTGGAGTACCGGGAGGCCTGGTTCGCGCCTGGCAGCGGCGAGCTGGTGGTCCACCACGGGCGCGTCGGCACCACGGGCACGACGTCGGCCGAGAAGGTCGCTGATGACGCCGCCGGTGAGGAGCTGCTCGCCGGATTCGCGGCGCAGTGCGCCGAGGACGGGTTCGCCGAGCTGACGGGCGAGCAGCTGAAGACCCTGGAGGTCTCCTACCGCCTCAAGGGGGCGGCCCCGACGTCTGTGGAGACGTCCCTGGTGGGCAGGCTGCGCGGCGAGATCACCAACCAGCTGGCCTGGCGCGGCCTCGGCGAGGTCGTGGCCGAGCGCGCGGAGTCCGGCCGGGTGGTCTTCGAGGTGGCCACGGTGCACCCGCGCAAGGCCGCCGCCGAGATCCCGGCCGCCGCCAAGTTCGCGCAGGTGCAGCCCTCGCGCGTGACCACCAGCCTGTAAGGGGAATCCATGGAACACCGCCGTCTCGGCCGCTCCGGCCTGTCAGTCTCCGTCGTCGGGCTGGGGTGCAACAACCTGGGCCGCCCCGGGACCGCCACCGCAGAGCAGGAGGGGACGGACGCCGTCGTGCACGCCGCCCTGGACGCCGGGGTGAGCCTCTTCGACGTGGCGGACACCTACGGGGCCACGCCGGGGCTCAGCGAGGAGCGGCTCGGCCGCGCGCTGGGGGACCGCCGCGGGGAGATCGTGCTGGCCACGAAGTTCGGCATGGACATGAAGGGCGTCAACGGCAACGACTTCGGTGCGCGCGGCTCCCGGCGGTACATCGTGCAAGCGGTTGAGGCCTCCCTGCGGCGGCTCGGCACGGACTGGATCGACCTGTACCAGTTCCACACCCCGGATGAGGCCACGCCGATCGAGGAGACGCTGTCCGCGATGGACGAGCTCGTGCGCTCCGGCAAGGTCCGGTACATCGGGCACTCCAACCGGGCCGGCTGGCAGATCGCCGAGGCCGAGTTCGTGGCCCGTGAGCTGGGAACCGAGCGGTTCATCTCCGCCCAGAACCACTACAATCTGCTGGACCGCCGCGCCGAGCTCGAGGTGCTGCCGGCGGCGAGGGCCTACGGGCTGGGCGTGCTGCCGTACTTCCCGCTGGCCAACGGCATGCTGACGGGCAAGTACTCGGGCGGGACCGCGCCGGAGGGCTCGCGGCTGTCCCACACGCGCCAGCATATGGTGGAGGATGCCGACCTGGATCAGCTGCGCCGGTTCGGAGAGTTCGCGCGCGAGCGCGGGCTGACCGAGGTGGAGCTCGCGTTCTGCTGGCTCGCCGCCCAGGACCCGGTGACCTCCGTGATCGCCGGAGCCACCCGCCCGGAGCAGGTGCTCCAGAACGCGGAGGCGGTGCGCTGGGTGCCCACCGAGGCCGAGCGGGCCGAGATGGACGAGATCTTCCCGACCGTGCCGAAGGTCGCGCTGTTCTGATGGACCCGGTGCAGATCCTGCTCTGGGTCCTGGTGATCGCCATCCTGGTGCTGCTGGTGTGGTCCCTGGTCTCCCTCTCGCACTCGCCGCTGAGCCCCGGCCGGCGGATCCCGTGGGCCTTCGTGATGTTCCTGCTGCCCGTGCTGGGACCGGCCGTCTGGATGTGGTGGCGGTTCTACTACTACGAACGGCGCAAGGCCGAGCAGCCCAGCTGGGATCCCAACAGCCATCGGGTCATCGTCAATCCACCGCGGCGGCCGACCCCTCGGGCCTGACCCACCTCTAGAGCGTGACCAGGACCCAGTCGCCGTCGATCGCGGCGGTGTACTCGGTCAGGGGCTTCTTCGCCGGGCCGGCGTAGGGCTCACCCGTGGTGACGTCGAAGTGCGAGCCGTGGCAGGGGCAGGAGAAGACGTCCTCGCCGTTCTCCGTCGCGGGCGCCACGGTGCAGCCCTGGTGCGTGCACACGGCCGAGAAGGCGTGCACCTCGTCCTGGTCCGGCCGGCTGATCAGCAGCGTGCGCCCCTCGACCTGGACGGTGGTCATGCCGCCGGTGGGCAGGGCCGCCAGTTGGACCGCCTGCGTGGGGGTGCCGCCGACGTGGTGCGAGGGGGCGTTGTCCTCGGAGCGGATCTCGTCCGTGCACGCCGTCAGCCCCACCGTGCTGGCCACGCCCACCGCACCGATCAGCGCCCCGCGTTCCAGGAAGGTCCTGCGGGAGGTGCCGCAGCCGCCGCAGGGGGCGTCGCCGTCGTGCTGATCGTGGGGAGCGGGGGTGGGTGAAGCGGTGTGCTGGGCGGAAGTCATCCCTCCATTATCCGCTGTTTCGCCCTCATCCGGTGGGAGGATCGTGGTTCGGATCGGTGCACCGGGTCCTGGCGCGCGCTGCGCTTCACGAGCAGGTACGGGACCCACAGCAGCCCGGCGGAGACGATCGTCAGCCCGAACCCGATCATGGCCGTCTCCTCGGCGGCCGGTCCGATCTCCACGGTGCCCACCAGGACGGCGAAGGCGATGACCACCAGCAGCAGCCAGCACACCAGGCCGTGGTGCCAGCGCAGGCCGCGGCGCAGCGGGAGGAAGAAGAGGGCGGCCGCCGGCAGGACCACGAGGAACCCGAGCGGCCAGGCACCGGCCGGCAACGAACCGCTCTGCACGAGGTACGGCAGGAGGTATCCGGTGCCGAGGGCGTACATGGCGGCGAACCACGCCCCGAGGAGCCAGTGACGGCCGGTGGGCTTCAGTCGCTCCTCCCGCAGCCCGGGATCGCGTCGCTCTGCCTGCTCCTGGGCCTGCCTGGCGTTCTGATGCCATCGGCCCTCCAGCAGGGCCGTGTTCTCCCACCAGCCTCCGGTGGGCGGGAAAGGGATGACTTCCTCGGTGCTCGCGAAGTACTCCAGCTGGGCCTCGGGACCGAGGTAGGCCTCGCCCTTCCATGCGAGCGGCCGGGCGGTGTAGCCCAGCTCGACGCCGCGCGTGCGCAGCTCCTGGATCCAGACGTCGATCGCGGGGTCCCGATGCGAGGAGAAGGGGATACCGGCGATCTGGCGGCGTCCGTCCCGGTCGAACAGGACGTGCAGGATCGGGGCCGTCTCGGTCATCGTCCCGCCGCCGTTCTCGGTGAGGAGGATGCGGCGCACGATCCGGTAGGAGGCCACGACCGACGCCACCTCTGCCCAGGGAATGGACCGGAGCACCGGGGCCTCGGCACCCACGGCGTTCCACTCGGTCAACTCGAGGCCGGCCTCGCGCAGGACATAGGTCGAGCGGTGGCGCGCGTGCCAGGCCAACGTCCGGACCAGCGCCACGGTCTTCACCAGCAGCAGCACCCCGGCCGCGACGAAGATCACGGTGAACAGCAACCAGGGGTTCCAGAACATCACCATCAGCAGGACCGGCACGCCGATGAGGACGGCGACGATGACCACGATGAAGAACAGTCCCACCACCGTGACGCCGCGCCAGAACAGGTCTGGCTTCTGCTCGCGCTGGATGTGGACGACCGGACTCTCCACGTCCATCAGCCGTGGAAGCGCTTCCCGTTGACCCGCTCGGAGGCGCCCACCTGGTCCAGGTACGGGGTGATGCCGCCCAGGTGCAGGGGCCAGCCGGCGCCGAGGATCATGCACAGGTCAATGTCCTCGGCATCGGCCACCACGCCCTCGACCAGCATGAGCCCGATCTCCTGGGCCAGGGCGTCCTGGACGCGCACCAGCAGCTGCCCGGCGGTCTCGGGGGAGTCGCCGAACTCGAGCACCTCGAGCGTCTCGGCCGGGATGGACTGCTGCCCGTCCCCGCCCGGGGACCACAGGGACGTGATCCCCGCATCGATCAGGTGCTGCAGGTTCTCCGACACGGGAAACCGCTCGTCGCCGAAGGCCGTGTTCAGCGACTCGGTGACGTGCTGGGCCACCGGGATGCCCACCATGGCCAGCAGGGTGAAGGGCGTCATCGGCAGGGCCATCGGGTCCAGGGCGTGGTCGGCCACCTCGGCCGGCGTGCCGGAGTCGAAGGAGTGCTGCACCTCGCCCATCATGCGCAGCAGGATCCGGTTCACCACGAAGGCGGCGGCGTCCTGCACCAGCACGGCGGTCTTGCCCAGGCCCCGGGCCGTGGCGAAGGCCGTGGCCAGCACCTCGTCCGTCGTCTGGGGCCCGCGGACGATCTCCACGAGCGGCATCACGGCCACCGGGTTGAAGAAGTGGAAGCCCACCAGCCGCTCCGGGTGCCGCAGGTCCGAGGCCATCTCGGTGACGGACAGGGAGGAGGTGTTGGTGGCCAGGATGCACTCGGGGGAGACGATCTCCTCCAGTTCCGCGAGCACGGTCTTCTTGACGCCCATCTCCTCGAAGACGGCCTCGATCACGAAGTCGGCGTCCGCGTAGACGTCCTTGGACACGGAGCCGGTCACCAGAGACTTCAGCTGCTCGCCGGCCTCGGCGCTCAGCGTGCCCCGGGCGGCCAGCTTCTCCACCTGGGCGTGGACGTGGCCCACGCCCCGGTCCACCCGCTCCTGGTCGATGTCCGTCATCACCACGGGGACCCGGAGCTTCCGCGCGAAGACCAGGGCCAGCTGGCCGGCCATCAGCCCGGCGCCCACCACGCCGACCTTCCGCACCGGCCGGGCCAGCTCGGCCGAGGGGGCACCGGCGGGGTTCTTCGAGCGCTTCTGCACCACGTCCAGGAAGGCGTACACGGTGTGGGCGAACTCGTCGGTGAGCATCAGCTCCGCCAGCGCCTCGCACTCGGCGGCCGCGGACTCCTCCCGCGTCCGGTGGCGGCCGGCCTCGAAGAGCTCCATGACCCGGGCCGGCGCCGGCACGTGGCCACCGGTCTTGGCGGCCACGATCGCCCGGCCCTCCGCGATGGCCTCGTCCCAGGCCTCGTCCGAGGTGTCCCGGTCCCGCTGGACCGCCAGGTCGGACAGGGTCTCGGAGTCGCCGGCGATCACCCGGGTGGCCCACTCCACGGAGGCCCGGACGAAGACGCCGGTGTCCGCCGGGTCCTGGGCGGGGTCGAAGATCGCGTCCGCCAGGCCGATCGAGTGGGCGGTGCGGCCGTCGATGTTCCGGTTGTTGGCCAGCGGGTTCCTGATCATCAGGGTCAGGGCGTCCCGCGGACCGGTGATCCGCGGGGTCTTCCACACCCCGCCCCAGCCGGGCACCAGGCCGAGGAAGGCCTCCGGCAGTCCGAGGCCCTTCGCCGCCGAGGACACCGTGCGGTAGTGGGCGGCCAGCGCGATCTCCAGGCCGCCACCGAGGGCCAGGCCGTTGATGAAGGCGAAGGAGGGCACGGGGAAGTCGGTCAGCACGTTGTAGACGTCGTGGCCCAGCCGGGCCAGCAGGGAGCCCTCGGCGCCCTGCTCCAGGGCGCTCACGGAGCCCAGGTCCGCTCCGGCCACCAGGAAGCCCGGCTTGCCGGTGACGGCGACGCCGGCCAGCTCACCCGAGCGCGCACGCTCGGCCTGGGCGTCCAGCACCCGGCCCAGGCCGATGAGCGTGTTCGGCCCGAGCGTGGTCGGGCGCTTCGGACCGGCGTGGTTGTCCAGGGTGATCAGCGCGAGGGTCCCGGCACCACCGGGCAGCTCGACGTCGGTCACCTCGGCCTGGGTGATGACCTCGTCCGGGAACAGGGCCGCGAGGTCGCGGTAGGGGGCGAAACGGTCGGTCATGGTGCTCCTGGGTCGGGTGCTGATCGGATCGTCTCCCACGATATCGGACCGAGCCGGAACCTGTGACCAGGCGCACAGGAACTGAGTGTCAGGCGGGGTCGGGGTCCAGCAGGGCGACGGTCAGGATGGGTGCCACGATCGAGACCTGCCAGCCGCGGGCGCCGAGCGCGGTCAGGGCGTCGGCCACCGAGTCCGGGTCGATCCGCTCGGGCGGGGCCCAGCACAGCCGGCGCAGGGTGTCCGGGGTCAGCAGGTTCTCCGTGGGCAGGGAGAGCTCCTCGGCCTTGTTCCCGATCCAGGCCTTGGCCGTCTTCAACCGCCGGTCGGCCAGGGGGTTGCGGTCCCGCCAGGCGCGCGGGGGCGGGGGGCCGTCCAGGGGCAGGTGCAGTTGCGGCAGGCCCTCCCTGGACCGGGCGGCGGCCTGGCCGGCCTGGATGGCGCGGACCCAGCGGGGACCCTCCTTGGCGGCGGCCCGGCCGTGGAAGCCCGGGGTCTTCAGCAGGGCCGGGACGGTGCTGGGCTGGGAGGCCGCGGCGGCCACGATGGCCGCGTCCGGGATCAGCCGCCCCGGGGCCACGTCCCGGTTGCGGGCCAGTGCCTCCCGAGTCTCCCAGAGCTCGCGCACCACGGCCAGCTGCTGGGGCTTGCGCAGTCGGTGCATGCCGGAGGTCCGCCGCCACGGGTCCTTGCGGGGGCCGGGCAGCGGAGCGGTGCGGATCGCCTCGAACTCCTCCTCGGCCCAGTCCAGCTTGCCGGCGTCCGCCAGCATCTCGATCATGGCGGCCCGCAGCTCCACGAGCAGCTCCACGTCCAGCGCCGCGTACCGCAGCCAGTCCTCGGGCAACGGGCGGGTGGACCAGTCCGCCGCCGAGTGCTCCTTGGCCAGGGTGACGCCGAGCAGCTGCTCCAGCACGGAGGCCAGCCCCACGCGCGGCAGCCCCAGGAGCCGGCCGGCCAGCTCCGTGTCGAAGAGCCGGTCCGGCCACAGGCCGAGCTCGGAGAGGCAGGGCAGGTCCTGCGTGGAGGCGTGCAGGATCCACTCCACGCCGCCCAGGGCGTCCTGGATGATCCCCAGGTCCTCGAAGGCCTCCGGGTCGATCAGCCAGATCCCGGCACCCTCCCGCTTGATCTGGACCAGGAACGCCCGTTGGCCGTACCGGAAGCCGGAGGCTCGCTCAGCGTCCACGGCCACGGGGCCGGAGCCGGCCCGCAGGAGCCGCGCGCAGCGCTCGAGTTCCTGGCGGGAGTTCGTGACGAACGGGATGCCGCCCCCCGGCTCGGTGAGCAGCCGGGGTGGTTCGGGGGCGTCGGCGCCGGCCGAGCCTGGAGCCAGGTCCTCGTCCGGGGTGGCGCTGGTGTCCGCTGTGATGTCAGTTCCTCCTGATGCGCGGCAGGGGCGTGACGCCCTCCGGGACCGGCGGCAGGCCGGCGAAGGCGCAGACCATGTCCGCCCAGGCCTCCAGGTGGTCGGTGCTGTCCGGCCCGCTCGGGGTCCAGGAGGCCCGCAGCTCGATGTCGATGGTGTCCGGACGCTCGGCCAGGCCCCCGAAGCTCTCGGAGAGCACCCGGGTGGCGGTCCCGCCGGCCTCGGCGTAGCCGGCGTGGTGGTTCTCGAGGGCCTCCACCAGCCACGTCCACGCCACGGCCCCGACCATGGGGTCGTTGCCGAGGTCCGATTCCAGGGACGCCCGGATGTACGTCACCACGCGGAACGTGCCCTTCCACACCGGCGATCCCGCCGGGTCGTGGAGCAGGACGAAGCGGCCGGTGGCGAGCTCCGGGCCGTCCTCGGCCGTGGGATCGTGGACCTCCGCGGCCAGGGCCACGGCGAAGGGTGCCAGGCGCCCGGGGGCCGGGATCTCGTCCAGGGTGATCTCCTGCCGGTGCCGCGCCCGGCGCAGTCCGGACAGCGCCTCGCGGAACTCTCCGGGGAGGCGCTGCATCTCTGCGGGGTGGTGGCCAAGGGCAGTCACAGATCCAAGGTTAAAGCCGCACCTGAGGGATGCCGCGGCGGCGCGCCGTGCCGGTGGTGATCAGCCCTGACTCAGCGCTGATCAGCCCCGCCGCAGCGCCGCGTCCAGCGCGGCCACGAAGCCGTCCACGTCCTGCTCGGTGGTGTCCCAGGACGTCATCCAGCGCACCTCGTTCCGCGACTCGTCCCAGTCGTAGAAGGCGTAGTCGGCGCGGACGGCCTGGGCCACGGCGGGATCGAGGACGGCCAGGACCTGATTGGCCTGCGGCTCCTGGGTGAGCGTGACCCCCTCCAGGGCGCGGGCCCCCGCGGCCAGCCGGGCCGCCATCGCGTTGGCGTGCTGCGCGGAGCGCAGCCACAGCCCGTCGCTGAGCAGGGCCACGAGCTGGGCGGAGACGAAGCGCATCTTGGAGGCGAGCTGCATGGAGGACTTCCGCAGGTAGCCCACGGCCTGGGACGCGCCCTCGGCGCGCCGTCCTCCGGGACCGGACGCGACGGCGTCGGGGTTCAGCACCACCACCATCTCGGCACCCAGGGCGCCGTTCTTGGTGCCCCCGAAGGAGACCACGTCCACCCCGACGTCGGCCGTGAAGGACCGCAGGTCCGTCCCCAGGGCGGCGGCCGCGTTCGCCAGCCTGGCCCCGTCCAGGTACACGGACATCCCGAGGCCATGGGCGTGCTCGGTGACGGCCCGGATCTCCTCCGGCGTGTAGACCGTCCCGAGCTCGGTGACCTGGGCGATCTCGACGACGGCGGGCTGGGCGCGGTGCACGAAGCCGACGCCGTGGGCCTGGCGGTCGACCAGCTCGGGGGTGAGCTTGCCGTCCGGGGTGGGCACCGTGAGCAGCTTGGTGTGGGCGATGCGCTCCGGCGCGCCGCCTTCGTCCTGGTGGATGTGCGCGGACTCGGCGCAAATCACGGCACCCCACGGCGGCAGCAGGGACTGCAGCGCCACCACGTTGGCACCCGTGCCGTTGAAGACCGGGAAGGCCTCCGCGGCCTCGCCGAACTCGGCGCGGGCGAGGTCCTGGAGCCGCGCGGTCCAGGAGTCGTCACCGTAGGCCGGCTCGTGGCCCGTGTTGGCCTGGGCCAGCGCGGCCAGGACCTCGGGGTGGACGCCCGCGTAGTTGTCCGAGGCGAAGCCCCGGCGCGCTGCGCTCACGCGCCGGCCTTCGGCGTCAGGGTCAGGGACACGGAGTTCATGCAGTAGCGCAGGTCCGTGGGGGTGTCGAAGCCCTCGCCCTGGAACACGTGGCCCATGTGCGAGCCGCAGTTCGCGCAGCGCACCTCGATGCGCTCCATGCCCAGGGTGGAGTCCTTGATGTACTCCACCCGGTCCTCGGCCAGGGGGGCGAAGAAGGAGGGCCAGCCGCACTGCGCGTCGAACTTGGTGTCCGAGCGGAACAACTCGGACCCGCAGGCGCGGCAGGCGTAGACGCCCTCGGTCTGCGCGTCCCAGTACTCGCCGGTGAAGGGACGCTCGGTGCCAGCCTGGCGCAGGACCTGGAACTCCTCGGGACTCAGCCGCTCGCGCCACTCGTCCTCGGACCGCCCGCGGGCGGCGGTGTCTGCGGGGTCGTGGTGTTCTGGGGTGGTCAGATCGCTCATGACAGCCATAACACCACGGATCACCGTGATGATTCCCACGGACGCGTCGCGGGCCTCCCGCTGGCGGTCTCGGCAGGGACATGGACAGAATGGGGCATGACCTCTCGTTCCCCCCGCTCCTCCAGCCGGCACGCGCAGAACCGCCGGACCCGGCTCAAGAAGTCCATCGGGCAGGCCGAACCGGTCATGCGGTGGTCCTCCCTCGCCGCAGTCGGCGGGATCGTGGCCGGCTCGGTGGCGGCGGGCACCGTCTCCGGGCTGGCGGGACTCTTCGCCCGCACGGTGGTCACGCCCGTCAAGACGCCCGCGGAGGACCTCGAGATCCTCGCCGTGGTGCAGGGGGAGACCGGGCTGGAGGTCATCCTGCCCGTGACGGAGGAGACCACCGTGCCCGGGGTGTACTCCCTGGTGTTCGACGGCGGCGCGGGACTCGCGCGGATCGGTGCGGTGACGTCGTTCGACCCGAGGGATGGGACCGTTCAGCGCCAGGTCGAGGAGGTCTACGCGGGCGAGCTGCGGGAGGCCGTGCGCGGCCGGTGGACCGGTTTCGTCTACCCGACCCCGCGCACGCTCGGCTACGAGACCGAGGACGTGCGGATCCCCGTGGAGAACGGCACCGCCCCGGCCTGGCTCATCCGCCCGGGCGAGCAGGAGACCACCCCCGGACCCGCCGGCAGGGGAGTCTGGGCCGTCATGGTGCACGGCCGCGGCGCCAAGCGCACCGAGGGGATCCGGGCCATCGCCACGGCGCGGGCGCTGGGGATGACGTCCCTGCTGATCTCCTACCGCAACGACGGCGAGGCCCCGGCCGCCGGGGACGGCCGCTACGGGCTGGGCAGCACGGAGTGGAAGGACGTGGAGGCCGCCGTGGCGTACGCCCTCGAGCACGGCGCGCGCGAGGTGGTCCTGTTCGGCTGGTCCATGGGCGGGGCGGTGTGCCTGCAGATGGCCGACCGCTCCGAGCTGTCCTCCATGGTGGCCGCCCTGGTCCTGGACGGGCCGGTCATCAACTGGGTGGACGTGCTGGCCCACCAGGCCAGGCTCAACCGGCTGCCGGACGCGATCGGCCAGCTTGGCCAGTGGCTCATGAGCAACAAGGCCGGCCGGTGGGCCACCGGCCTGGCCGCCCCCGTGGACCTGAAGGCCATGGACTGGCTGACCCGCGCCGACCAGCTCCGGGTGCCGACCCTGATCCTGCACTCCGAGGACGACGACTTCGTGCCGATCGGCCCCTCCATGGAGCTGGCAGCCAAGGTGCCCCAGCTGGTGAGCTTCGTCCGGTTCCACCTGGCCCGCCACACCCGCGAGTGGAACGTGGACCCGCAGAAGTGGGACCGGGCCGTGCGGCTGTGGCTGCATGCGGTGCTGACCTCTCCGCGGCCGGGACTGGCCCAGCTCACGGCCTAGAGGACTGCGGGCCTAGAACACCGGGAGACTAGAGCAGTCCCCGCCGCCGCAGCAGGTGCTCCGGATCGGCGTCCCGGCCGCTGAAGGCACGGTAGGACTCCATCGGGTCCCGCGTGTTGCCGCGGGAGAGCAGCTCGGCGCGGAAGCGCTCGCCGTTCTGGCGCGTCAACCCGCCGTGCGAGCGGAACCACTCGACGGTGTCCGCGTCCAGCATCTCGGACCACAGGTAGGAGTAGTACCCGGCCGCATAGCCGCCGGAGAAGATGTGCTTGAAGTAACTGGAACGGTAGCGCGGCGGCACGAGCTCCGGGTCCAGCCCGGCGGCCACGAGGTGCTCGGCCTCGAAGGCCAGGGGATCCTCCACCGTGGTGCCGGGTGCCAGGGCGTGCCACGCCAGGTCCAGCAGGGCCGCCCCCAGGTACTCCGTGGTGCGGTGGCCCTCGCCCCACAGGGCGGACGCCTCGATCGCCTCCAGCAGCTCCGGGTCGATCGCCTCGCCGGTCGCCACGTGCCGCGCGTAGCCGGCGACGATCTGCGGCCAGTACATCCACATCTCGTTGACCTGGGACGGGAACTCCACGAAGTCCCGGGGCACCGCCGTGCCGGACAGGGTGGCATACCGGGCCGTGGACAGCAGCCCGTGCAGGGCGTGGCCGAACTCGTGGAACAGGGTGTTCACCTGGTCCACGGTCAGCAGGGCCGGCTCGCCCTGGGCCGGCTGCGGGATGTTCAGGTTGTTGCTGACCACGGGCCGTTCGCCCAGGAACGTGGAGGCCTCGCGGAAGGAGTTCATCCACGCCCCGCCGGACTTCGTGGGGCGGGTGAAGAAGTCTCCCACGAACAACCCCAGCCCCACCGGGGGACCGGAGGGGCCGTCGTCGGACACCTCCCAGACGCGCACCCCCGGGGCGTACCCGGACAGGTCCTCGCGCTCGCGGAACGAGAGCCCGTAGAGGGCGCCGGCGGCGGCGAACACGCCATCCCGCAGCACCCGGTCCAGCTCGAAGTGGGACCGCAGCCCCGCGGCATCCACCCGGTACTGCTCCCGCTCCACGCGGGCCGCGTAGAAGGGCCAGTCCCAGGGCTCGATGGGGTGCCCGGCCAGTGCCTGGACGGTGGCGCGCTCGCGGCGGGCGTTCGCGGTGGCCGCGGGGATGACCCGCTCCAGCAGCTCGCGGACCGCGCCGAGGCCCGGGGCCGTCCGGTCCACCAGGGCGTACTCGGCCCAGCTGGGATAGCCCAGCAGGCCGGCCTTCTCGGCGCGCAGGGTGGCCTGCTCCACCGCCAGGTCCAGGGCGTAGTGCTCGCCCGGAGTGGTGCCGCGCCGCCACGCGGCCTCGTGGATCCGCCGCCGGGACTCGCGGTCCTCCACCACCGCGAGCCAGGGCTGGGAGGTGAACATGGACAGCGTCAGGAGGTAGCCGCCCTGGTGCCCCGCCTCCCGTGCCGCGGCCGCGGCCGAGGAGAGGTCCTGCTCCGAGAGCCCGGCCAGCTCTGCGGCGGTGCCGAACCAGACGGCCGAGGCCGCGTTCTCCGCCACCATGCGCCGGCCGTACTGGGAGGACAGCACGGCCAGCCGCTCATTGAGGAAGGCCAGCCGCGCCTTGGACGCCGCGTCCAGCTCGGCGCCGAGCAGGCGGAACCTCTTCAGGACCTCCTCGGCCAGCCTCCGGTCCTCCCCGTCCAGCCGCTCCCCGGCCCCACCCGCCGCGTCCAGGTCCAGCCCGGCGAGGCGGCGGTAGAGGTCCTCGTCGAGGTAGATGGCGTCCTCATGGGCCGCGAGTTCCGGGCTGATCTCCTCGTCGATCGCCTGGCGCGTGTCCGTGCCGTCCGCGGCCACGAGGTTCGAGAAGACCATCTGCACCCGCCGCAGCGGGCCTCCCGAGCGCTCGAAGGCCCGGAACGTGTTCTCGAAGGTGGCCTCGGCGGGGTCCGCCGCGATCGCCCGGAGCTCCTCGCGGTGCTGGGCCATGCCGGAGCGGAAGGCGGGCAGGAAGTGCTCGTCGGAGATCGCGGCGAAGTCGGGGAGGCCGTAGGGCAGCGTGGACGGCGTCAGCAGGGGGTTCTCGGTCATGGAAAGCAACTGTTTCACATTCGCGGGGCGGGGGACAGGGCTCGTCCGGACCGTCCCACTAGAATCGGACCAGACAACAGCCAGTGCCGGCGCGCGGGTCACCGCGGCGGGCGAGGGGAGGAGAACACGTGGCAGGGCATTCCAAGTGGGCGACCACCAAGCGCAAGAAGGCCGTCATCGACGCGCGGCGCGCCAAGGCCTTCGCCAAGTACGTCAAGGGGATCGAGGTGGCGGCCCGCGTCGGCGGCCCGGACCTGGACGGCAACCCGGCCCTCGAGCTCGCGGTGACCAAGGCCAAGAAGCAGTCGGTGCCCAATGACAACATCGACCGCGCCATCAAGCGCGGCGCGGGACTGACCGGCGAGGTCATCGAGTACACCGAGATCATCTACGAGGTCCGCGGCCCCCAGGGGTCGGCCCTGATGGTGGAGTGCCTGACGGACAACAAGAACCGTGCCGCCGCGGACGTCCGCACCGCGGTGACCCGCAACGGTGGCACCATGGCCGACTCCGGCTCCGTGGCCTTCCTGTTCAACCGCACCGGCCTGGTCCGCCTCCCCGCCGAGGGCCACACCGAGGACGACATCCTGATGGCCGTGCTGGACGCCGGCGCCGAGGAGGTCATGCAGTCCGGGGACTCCTTCGAGATCCTGTGCGATCCCTCGGACCTGCGCGCCGTGGCCACCGCCCTGGAGGAGGCCGGCATCGAGTACGACACGGACGAGATGGAGTTCGTGGCCACCATGAAGGTGGACCTGGACGTCCAGGGCGCCAAGACCTACTTCCACCTCGAGGACGCCCTCGAGGACCTGGACGATGTGCAGAGCGTGTACTCCAACGTGGACATCGCCCCCGAGGTCCTCGCGCAGCTGGGCGAGGACTGACCGTCCCCGTGACCGGCCGGACCGCACGCCGTGAGCCGGGGCCGCTGCGGGTGCTCGGGGTCGATCCCGGGCTGACCCGCTGCGGCATCGCCGTGGTGGACGTGGCGCCCAACCGCACTGCCACGCTCGTGGGGGTGACCGTCGTCGGGACCGGCGCGGAGCAGCCCCTGGACCGGCGCCTGCTGGCGATCGACGAGGCCGTCAACGAGTGGCTGGACCGGCACGCCCCGGACCACGTGGCGGTGGAGCGCATGTTCGCCCAGCACAACACGCCCACCATCATGGGCACCGCCCAGGCCTCCGGCGTGGCGATCGCCGCCGCGGCCCGGCACGGCATCCCCGTGGCACTGCACACGCCCTCCGAGGTCAAGGCCGCCGTCACGGGCAGCGGCACCGCCGGCAAGGACCAGGTCACCGCCATGGTCACCCGGATCCTGCGGCTGGACGCGCCCCCGAAGCCCGCGGACGCCGCCGATGCCCTGGCGCTGGCCATCACCCACGCCTGGCGCGGCGGGCTGATGGGCCGGGGCCTGGACACCGGCCACCTCACCAGCCCGCAGCGCGCGTCCCGGTTCCCGACGGCGGCCGGTCGCCCCGGTGCCCGAGGCGCCGCGGGCACCGCGGCCCAGAAGGCCTGGTTGGCCGCCGAGCAGCGGAGCCGCGGCGCCAGGGGTTCCAACGGCTGGGGCGGCGGATCCCGCATCTGAGCGCCGCCATGGGCTAGGGTCTTCGGAGATACGTTCGAACCAAGCTAGCGAGTTGAGCATGATTTCCTCCCTGACCGGCACCGTCGAGTCCGTGGCCCTGAACCACGCCGTCATCACCGTGTCCGGATTCGGCATGAGGTTCTCCGCCACCCCCCAGACCCTCGCGGGCCTGCACGTGGGCGAGCCGGGCCGGGTGCTGACCTCCATGGTGGTGCGGGAGGACTCGATGACGCTCTTCGGCTTCGCCACCGAGGACGAGCGCGAGGTCTTCGACGTGCTGCTCGGGGTCTCCGGCGTGGGGCCGCGGCTGGCCCTGGCCGTGCTGGCCGTGCATGACCCCGAGGCCGTCCGGGTGGCCGCCTCCACGGGGGACGACAAGGCCTTCACCAAGGTCCCGGGCATCGGCCCCAAGGGGGCCCGGCGCATCGTGCTGGAGCTGACGGACAAGCTGGTCCCCACCGGGGCCCCGGTGGCCGCCGGCGCGGACGGGGACCCGGCCGGCGCCGTGGAGCAGCCGTGGATGGACCGCGTGCTGGAGGCCCTCACCGGCCTGGGGTGGACCGAGAAGGACGCGGAGAAGGCCGTGCGGGACACCGTCCGGCACGAGCCGGGACTGGAGGAGTCCGGTGACGTGGCCAGCGTGCTGAAGGCGACCCTGCGGCACCTGGGCCAGGGCCAGTCCTCCCGGTCCGGACGCTAGGACGCGGGGGAGCGGCGCATGACGGAACAGCCAGACGGCCGGATCGTGGCAGGGGGAGCCGAGGGCGAGGAACGCGACCTCGAGGCGGCCCTGCGGCCCAAGAACCTCGACGACTTCGTGGGCCAGCAACGCGTCCGCCGGCAGCTCTCCCTGGTGCTGGAAGCGGCCCGGATGCGCGGGCGCAGCGCGGACCACGTGCTGATGTCCGGCCCGCCCGGCCTCGGCAAGACCACGCTGGCCATGATCATCGCCGCGGAGATGAACGCGCCCCTGCGGATCTCCTCCGGCCCGGCCATCCAGCACGCCGGTGACCTCGCCGCCATCCTCTCCTCCCTGACCGAGGGCGAGGTGCTGTTCCTGGACGAGATCCACCGGATGTCCCGCCCGGCCGAGGAGATGCTCTACATGGCCATGGAGGACTTCCGCGTGGACATCGTGGTGGGCAAGGGCGCCGGGGCCACCTCCATCCCCCTGGAGATCCCGCCCTTCACCCTGGTGGGCGCCACCACGAGGGCCGGGCTGCTGCCGGGGCCGCTGCGGGACCGATTCGGGTTCACCGGGCACCTCGAGTTCTACAGCACGGAGGAGCTCGAGCTGGTGCTGCGCCGCTCGGCCCTGCTGCTGGACATGAAGGTCAACTCGGCGGGCTTCACCCAGATCGCCAGCCGGTCCCGGGGCACCCCCCGCATCGCCAACCGGCTGCTGCGCCGGGTGCGGGACTGGGCCCTGGTCGGCGGGCTGGAGCAGGTGGACTCCCGTGCCGCCTCCGCCGCCCTGGAGATGTACGAGGTGGATGAGAAGGGCCTGGACCGCCTGGACCGCTCCGTGCTCCAGGCGCTGTGCACCAAGTTCGCCGGGGGGCCGGTCGGCCTGTCCACGCTGGCCATCGCGGTGGGGGAGGAGACCGAGACGGTGGAGACCGTGGCCGAGCCCTTCCTCGTCCGCGAGGGCCTGCTCGGGCGCACCCCGCGAGGTCGCATCGCGATGCCCGCCGCCTGGGAGCACCTGGGGCTCACGCCGCCACCCGAGTCGCCGGGTGCCGCCTTCTGGACCGTGGCCGGGTCGACCGGCCGGGACGGGGCCGGGCCGCGTGACGACGCGGCCGGGCAGACGGACACGCTGTTCGGTCCGGGCACCCCGTAGACTGGCCGGGTTGCCCTGTGCCCCGACCCTGGAATGTGGTGTCCCCGACGTGACCCAGCTGATTGCCCCGACCACCGTCTCGATCGTCGCCGAAGGCGCGAACCCGGAAGGCGGCGGCGGAATGCCCTTCGATCCCTTCCTGCTGCTCATGCTGGTGGTCTTCGGCTTCCTGATCTTCAGCATGTTCCGCCGCAGCAAGAAGGCCCAGCAGCAGCAGCGCCAGCTGCATGACACCCTCGGCCCCGGCGTGGAGGTCATGACCACCATGGGCCTGTTCGGCACCATCCTGTCCGTGGACAAGGAGGAGAACAAGGCCGTCATCGAGATCTCCCCGGGCAACACCGCCACCGTGCACCTGCAGGCCATCGGCAAGGCCGTGGATCCCGTGGCCGCCGCAGCGGCGTCCGAGGGTGGGAGCTCCGTGCCGGACACCACCGTCCCGGACTCCCCGGCCGGCCTGGAGGAGAACCCGAGCCGCCAGGACGAGAACGGCCCGGACGAGCAGCGTCCCGGCACCGAGCGTCCCTGAGCGCGCTGATCCCCTCCTGAGTCCCGACTGATCGAAAGCCGCATCCTCCATGGCAGATAAGACCCCCCGGGGACGCGCCAAGCGCACCCTCTGGTGGCTCGCCGGCCTGACCGTCGTCCTCGCGGCGATCCTCGGCGCAGGCGTGTTCACCGGCCAGGCCCAACTGGCCCCCAAGCTGGCCCTCGACCTGGAGGGTGGCACGCAGATGGTGCTCGCCCCCGAGGCCACGGGTGGGCAGGACGTGTCGGCCGAGCAGCTGGATCAGGCGGTGGAGATCATCCGCCAGCGCGTGGACGGCTCCGGCGTCGCCGAGGCGGAGATCACCACCCAGGGCGGCTCCAACGTGGTGGTCTCCCTCCCGGGCATCCCGGACGAGGAGACGCGCGCGCTGATCCAGGCGTCCGCCAACATGGAGTTCCGGCCGGTCATCACCCGGGGGCCGTTCACGGCGACCCCGGAGGAGGAGCGCACCCCGGTGGAGGAGTTCCCGGAACCCACCGCCGAGCCGGAGAACGGCTCCGACCCGAACTGGATCACCCCGGAGCTGGCCGCCGAGTTCGAGGCCTATGACTGCCCCGCCGTGCTGGGAGACCCCAACCGTGAGGACCTGCCGCAGGACGAGGCCGCGATCGTGTGCGACCCGGACCAGGGCGTGAAGTACATCGTCGGCCCCGTGGAGGTGCCGGGCACGGACATCGCCGACGCCGACTACGGCATGGTCAACACCGCCACCGGCGTGTCCACGAACCAGTGGGCCGTCAACCTGACCTTCGACGGCGAGGGGGCGGACAAGTTCCGCGAGGTCACCCAGCGCCTGACGCCGTTCCCGGAGGGCGATCCGCGCAAGCAGTTCGCCATCGTGCTGGACGGCCAGGTGGTCTCCGCCCCGAACTCCAACGCCGTCATCACGGACGGCCGCGCGCAGATCTCCGGGAACTTCACGGAGGAGTCCGCCGCGGCCCTGGCCGAGCAGCTGAAGTACGGCGCCCTCCCGATCAGCTTCACGATCGAGTCCGAGCAGCAGATCTCCGCGACCCTCGGCGCGGACCAGCTGCGGCTGGGCCTGATCGCCGGCCTCATCGGCCTGGCCCTCGTGGCCGTGTACTCCTTCTTCCAGTACCGCGTGCTCGGACTGGTCACCATGGCCTCCCTGGTGGTGGCCGGCGTCCTGACGTACCTGGCGATCGTGCTGCTGGGGTGGTCGGACAACTACCGGCTCTCCCTGGCGGGCATCGCCGGGTTGATCGTGGCGATCGGGCTCACGGCGGACTCGTTCATCGTGTACTTCGAACGCATCAAGGACGAACTGCGGGCGGGGCGCCCGCTGCCGGAGGCCGTGGAGTACGGCTGGGCCCGGGCCAAGCGCACCATCACCGCCTCCAAGGCGGTGAACCTGCTGGCCGCCGTCGTGCTGTACTTCGTGGCCGTGGGCAACGTGCGGGGCTTCGCCTTCACCCTGGGCCTCACGGCCGTGGCGGACCTCATCGTGGTCTTCATGTTCACGCACCCGGTCATGCAGTTGCTGGCCCACACCCGCTTCTTCGGCGGCGGGCACAAGGCCTCCGGGCTGGACCCGTCCCTGCTCGGCGTGGAGCCGCTCTACCAGGGCGCCGGACGCATCCGCGAGTTCAAGCCGGCGGCCACGGCCGCCCGGCCCAGGAAGAACCAGAAGTCATCCAAGGAAGCGGTGAAGCGCCAGACCATCGCCGAACGCCGCCGCGAGGAGCGGATGGCCGCCGTCGGCCTGTCCGCCGGCCCTGACGCCGCCACGGACCGGACGGAGGAGCAGAAGTGAGTGCACTGGCCCAGTGGGGCAACCGGCTCTACACCGGCAAGACGTCCTACCCCTTCGTCAAGAAGTGGAAGCTCTGGTTCTCGCTCGCCGCCATCCTGCTGGTGATCGCCGGGGGCCTCACCCTGGCCCGGGGCGGCTTCAACCTCGGCATCGACTTCCGCGGCGGCTCCGAGTTCACCGTGTCCGCCGTGCAGAACACGGACGTGGCCCCCGGCGAGCAGGCCGTCACGGACGCCGTCCCCGAGGCCGAGGCCACCGTCACGAACATCGCCCCGGGCACCATGCGGATCCAGACGGACCGGCTGGACGACGAGCAGACCCTGGCGGTGGCGGAGAACCTGCAGTCCGCCTACGGGGTCGAGCAGGACCGGGTGACCTCCAACTTCGTGGGTCCCACCTGGGGGCAGAACATCTCCGAGCAGATGGGGATCGGCCTGGTCATCTTCATCGTGCTGGTGACCCTGCTGATGGCCCTGTACTTCCGGACGTGGAAGATGTCCCTGGCCGCGGTGATCGGGCTGTTCTACGTGGTGGCCCTGACGGCCGGGATCTACGGCTCCACAGGATTCGAGGTCACGCCCAGCGCCATCATCGGCTTCCTCACCATCCTGAGCTACTCGCTCTATGACACGGTGGTGGTGTTCGACAAGATCCGGGAGAACGCACAGGACTACCACGACGACTCGTCCCGGACCTTCACCGAGATGGTCAACCTGGCGATCAACCAGACCCTGGTCCGCTCCATCAACACCTCGATGGTGGGCATCCTGCCGGTGGGCTCCATCCTGTTCATCGGCGCCTTCCTGCTCGGCGCGGGCACCCTGCAGGACATCGCCCTGGCGATCTTCGTGGGCGTCATCGTCGGCACCCTGGCCACGATCTTCATCCAGGCCCCGCTCTACGCGCTGCTGCGGCGCAACGAGCCGGGCATCAAGGAGGCGGACGCGAAGGTCCTGGACCGGCGCGATCACGAGGACGAGGTCCCCGTCACCGCCTGATCGGCGCGGGCACTAGAATGGGCCACTACCTCCCGTGCGGGTGGCAGGACAGCGGGGCGGCGCCAGGGTAGGCGCTGACCGCGGGAAGGACGGCAACCATGGGCGAGGATTCCCGCGCGGTGCCCACGCCCCACCAGACATACTCCTCTTCCGTGCCCGGCGGCGAGGAGTCACGGACCACGACGCCGGCCGCCTTGCCCCCTGCGGTGCGGTCACCTCGTTCTGCCGGCACCCCGACGGCCGCGAGCCCCGCGGGCGCCGCGATCGTCTCCCGCCGCCCCCGGAGCCGGCTGGCCCGACTGACCGGCCGGGTCACCAACGACTACTCGCCGATCCTGGAACCGCTCGTCCGCACGCTGAAGGTGCGCCAGCCCAAAGAGGACCTCGACCTGATCATCCGCGCCTTCGAGGTGGCGGAGAAGGCGCACGCGGGCCAGAAGCGCAAGAGTGGCGATCCGTACATCACCCACCCCGTGGCGGTGGCGACCATCCTCGCCGAGCTGGGGATGACGGGGACCACCCTGGCCGGCGCGCTGCTGCATGACACGGTGGAGGACACCAGCTACTCCCTGGACCAGCTGCGGCGGGACTTCGGGGACGAGGTGGCCGTCCTGGTGGACGGGGTCACCAAGCTGGACAAGGTGAAGTTCGGGGACGCCGCGCAGGCCGAGACCGTCCGCAAGATGGTGCTGGCCATGGCGGACGACGTGCGCGTGCTCGTCATCAAGCTCGCCGACCGGCTGCACAACGCCCGGACCTGGCGGTACGTGGCCCCCGAGTCGAGCGCGCGCAAGGCCAAGGAGACCCTGGAGATCTACGCGCCCCTGGCCCACCGCCTGGGCATGAACACCATCAAGTGGGAGCTGGAGGACCTGTCCTTCGCGGCGCTGTACCCCAAGGTGTACGCGGAGATCGTCCGCCTCGTGGGGGAGCGGACCCCGGAGCGCGAGAAGAACCTCGCCGCGCTGCGCGGGCAGATCGAGAAGGACCTGAAGGAGGCCCGGGTGCGGGCCACGGTGACGGGCCGCCCGAAGCACTTCTACTCGATTTACCAGAAGATGATCGTCCGCGGGAAGGACTTCGACGAGATCCACGACCTCACCGGCGTGCGCGTGCTCGTGGACTCGGTCCGGGACTGCTACGGGGCCCTCGGCGTCCTGCACTCGAAGTGGAGCCCGCTGCCGGGCCGCTTCAAGGACTACATCGCCATGCCCAAGCTGAACATGTACCAGTCGCTGCACACCACGGTGATCGGCCCCGGTGGCAAGCCCGTGGAGATCCAGCTGCGCACCCACGAGATGCACCGCCGCGCCGAGTACGGCGTGGCCGCCCACTGGAAGTACAAGGACCAGTCCGCCCACGGCGCCGCCGGCCCGGCGGAGCAGACGCCGGGGTGGCTGCGCTCGGTGATGGACTGGCAGAAGGACACCACGGACCCGAACGAGTTCCTGGACTCGCTGCGGGCCGAGATCGACGCCGCAGAGGTCTTCGTGTTCACCCCCAAGGGTGAGGTCATGGCCCTTCCGGCCGGGTCCACGCCGGTGGACTTCGCCTATGCCGTCCACACGGAGGTGGGCCACCGGACCATCGGCGCGCGGGTGAACAGCAAGCTGGTGCCCCTGAACTCCGAACTGCACCACGGCGACTGGGTGGAGATCTTCACCTCGAAGACCGAGGGTGCCGGGCCCAGCCAGGACTGGCTCGGCTTCGTCCGCAGCCCGCGGGCCCGCAACAAGATCCGGCACTGGTTCTCCAAGGAGCGCCGCGAGGAGTCCATCGAGAAGGGCAAGGAGCAGCTGACCCGGCAGCTGCGCAAGATGAACCTGCCCCTGCAGCAGATGATGGGCCCGGACTCGCTCACCGCCGTGGCCACTGAGCTGAACCTGCCGGACATCGCCACCCTGTACGCCTCGATCGGGGACAGCAACGTCTCGGTGCAGAACGTCATCGAGCACCTCGAGCGGCTGCACGCGGTGCCGGAGGCGGACGACGGCTCGCTGGACACGTCCTCGATCCCGATCACGAGCATCGCCACCCCCACCCGGACCTCGGACTCCGGCGTCATGGTCCAGGGCTCCGCGGACGTCATGGCCAAGCTGGCCCGCTGTTGCACCCCCGTGCCCCCGGACGAGATCGTCGGTTTCGTCACGCGCGGCTCCGGCGTCTCCGTGCACCGCGCGGACTGCCGGAACATCGGCCAGCTGAAGGAGGAGCCGGACCGGATGGTCGAGGTCTCCTGGGCGCCCACCCAGTCCTCGGTGTTCCTCGTGGAGATCCAGGTGGAGGCCCTGGACCGCAAGTCCCTGCTCTCGGACGTGACGCGGGTGCTGGCCGAGCACCACGTGAACATCCTGTCCGCCTCGGTGAACACCTCCCGGTCCCGCGTGGCCATCAGCAAGTTCGTGTTCGAGATGGGGGACCCGAAGTACCTGAGCCACGTGCTGTCCTCCGTCCGCCGGATCGACGGCGTCTATGACGTCTACCGGACGGCCGGCCGGAACGCCGCCCCGGCCGACGGCTGACGGCCGGCAGTCCTCGGCTCCCGGGCCAGCAGCGTCTCCAGGGCTCGGCGTGCACCGGCCATTCCGGGCCGCCTCCGGTGGTGTTCGAAGCGCTGCCGTAGGTGTTCCGCGGGGGTCATGGGCAGGAGTCGGGCGGCCGCCGTCAGGGCGTCGGCGGCCCGGGCGGGATCCTCGGCCCGCCGCAGCAGGTCCTCGACCGTCCGGGCGGCTGAGGTGCACGGCAGCCCCCAGAGGTGGATGACGTCCGCAGGGTCCTTCACCACGTCCGTCTGCTCCAGGGCCAGCCGGACGGACAGCGGCTGCAGCGGGATGCGGTGGTAGCGGTCCACGGCCGCCTCGAGCGCCAAGGGTGCCGGGCCGCCGGCCAGGACCCAGGCGGCCGTCACGCCCATGACCGCCCAGCGCCCCGTGAGCACGGGGACGGCCAGGCGGTGTGCGGCGGCGGCGCGCACCCGAGTCGGCTCCGGCCGCTGGTCGGCGGGGAGGTAGAGGTCTCCGATCATGTGGTCCACGAGTCCGGAGAGTTCCATGCCGCGCAGCTCCGGGCCGGAGTAGGGCAGGCCGGGCACCAGGAACTCCACGGGGGTCTCGGTGGGGGAGCTGGCCAAAGCGGGGGTCACCGTCCCAGCGTGGCAGAGACAGCTGTGGCCCGGCACCCGGCCGGGCCACAGCTGTGGACAACCTCAGGGATCAGCGCAGTCCCTGGGCCGACTTCTGCAGCGTCTCGAGCCAGAGCTTGCGGGCGTCCAGGGCCTCCTGGGCCTTGGCGATGGACCTGGCGTCTCCCTTGGCCTGGGCCTTGGTGAGGTCGTCCTCGAGTTCGGCGACCTTGTCCTCGAGCTGGCTGAGCGCGGAGTTCGTCCGGGCCTTGGTCTCGGGGTTGGTCTTGCGCCAGTGGTCGTCCTCCGCGGACTTCAGGCCGTCCTCCAGCTTGCGGAAGGCCGACTCCATGCGGGAGACATCCTTGCGGGGCACCCGGCCGGCGTCCTCCCAGCGTCCGCGGAGGTCGTTGAGGGCCTTGCGGGCCGCCTTCACGTCCGTCACGGGCAGCAGCTTCTGCCCCTCGGCCAGGATGGCCTCCTTGACCTTGAGGTTCTCGCCGTACTCCCGGTCGATCTCGTCGTTCTGGGACTTGCGGGCGTTGAAGAACACGTCCTGGGCGGCGCGGAAACGGGCCCAGAGGGCGTCGTCCTCCTTGCGGGAGGCACGCGGGGCGGCCTTCCACTCGTCCATCAGATCCCGGTAGGCACCGGCAGTCGGCCCCCAGTCCGTGGACGTGGAGAGCGCCTCGGCGCGGGCGATGAGCTTCTCCTTGGCCGCCTTGGCCGTCGCATTGGTGGCGTCCAGCTGGGAGAAGAAGGCACGGCGGTGCTTGTCGTGCGTGGTGCGGGCGGTGCGGAAGCGCTTCCACAGCCCGTCCTCCACCGACTTGCCCAGTCGCGGGCCGGCCTTCTGAGCGGCCTTCCAGTTCTCGAAGAGCTCGGCCATGCGGGCGCTGGCGTTCTTCCACTGCACCTGCTGCGGGTCCCTGGCGGCCATCTCCTCCGCCTCGGCCACGATCGCCTCGCGGGTGGCGAGCTGCGCCGCCTGCGCCTTCTCCAGGGCCAGCCTCTCGGCGAGCTTCAGGTCGTCCAGCCGCGTCTGCAGGGCCTCGACGCGGGCGCGCAGGGCCGGCATGTCGCCCACCATGCCGCGTTCGCCGATGGTCTGGCGCAGGTGGCCCAGGGTCTTCTGGATCTCCCCGGCCGGGGCACCGGTGGCCACGCGCTGCTCCAGCAGCATGACCTGGGAGACCACCTCGTCGTACTTGCGGGAGAAGTACGCCAGGGCCTCCTCGGGGGTGCCGTCCGGGAACTGCCCCACCGGGTGCTCCTCGCCGCCGTCGAGCAGGACGACGTGGCCGTCGTCGCTGATCCTGGCGTACGTCGCGGCCTCCTCGGGGGGCGTCGTGTAGCTCGGCGCCGGCATCGGCGCCGCGGGCGCGGCGGCGGGGGAGGCTTGACCAGGGGCGCCGGCCGGGCGCGGCAGGTTGGAGGGCTTGGGGGCCTTGCCGGGCTTCGGTGCCACCGGCACGGGCCCCGGTGCCGGTGTGGCCGCCGGGGCTGCCTCGGCGGCAGGAGCGGTCGACGCCGATTCGGCGGGGGCGGCGTTCGGTGACGGCTCGGAGATCGGCGTATCGGCGGACTCGACCGAGCCGACCGAGGCGAGGACGTCCTCGGTCTCGGCTGCGGCGGCCGGGATCTCGGCCTGCGCGACCTCTACGGGCTGCACTGCTTCGGGCTGCAGCGCCTCCTCGGACTGGGTGGACTGCTGATCGTCGGATTCTTGACTGGTGGTCACCGCTGGAACCTTCTGCTGGTGCCCTGCACCGGCGTGCGGCCGCAGGGAATAGTGGATTCGGTCCTCTCCAGCGTACCGGCTGGACCTAGAATGGGGAGCCGAAAGTCCCGCAACGGCGTCCGATCAGTCTCAACAGAAGGTGGCCCATGTCCCGCAAGGCGTCTCTGTCCGGTTTCCACGAATGGCTCCCCGCCGAGCGGATCGTGGAGCATCACGTGCTGGACACCCTGCGGAGCACCTTCGAGCTGCACGGCTTCTCCTCGATCGAGACCCGCGCCGTGGAGACCCTCGGCCAGCTGCTGCGCAAGGGCGAGATCGACAAGGAGGTCTACGCCGTCTCCCGCCTCCAGGGCGAGACCGACGCGAACGACCCGAATCGCCTGGCCCTGCACTTCGACCTGACCGTGCCCTTCGCCCGCTACGTGGTGGAGAACGCCGGGCACCTGAACTTCCCGTTCCGCCGCTACCAGATCCAGAAGGTCTGGCGGGGGGAGCGGCCGCAGGAGGGCCGGGCCCGCGAGTTCACGCAGGCGGACATCGACGTGGTGGGGGACGGCGCCCTGCCCTTCCGCTATGACGTGGACGTGGCCCTGGTGATGGCCGAGGCCCTCGGGGCGCTGCCCATCGGCGACTTCACCATCCGCATCAACAACCGCAAGCTGGCCGAGGGCTTCTACCTCGGGCTCGGCCTGCAGGACACGGCCGGGGTGCTGCGCAACATCGACAAGCTGGAGAAGATCGGCGCCGCCGAGGTCTCCCGGCTGCTGCAGTCCGAGCTCGGTGCCACGGAGGACCAGGCGGCCCAGGCCCTCGCGCTGGCGTCGATCCGCACGGAGGACACGGGGTTCGTGGAGCGGGTGCGCGCCTTGGGGGTGAGCCACGAGCTCCTGGACGAGGGCCTGGAGGAGCTGGCCGCCGTCGTCGGGGAGTTGCACCGCCGCGCCCCCGGGCGGGCCGTGGCGGACCTGTCCATCGCCCGCGGGCTCGACTACTACACCGGCACCGTCTACGAGACCGTGCTGACCGGGCACGAGCAGCTGGGCTCCATCTGCTCCGGCGGCCGGTATGACGCCCTGGCCGCCAAGGGCAACCGCACCTTCCCGGGCGTGGGGCTGTCCATCGGCGTCACCCGGCTGATGATGCGCATGTTCTCCCAGGAGATGGCGCGCGCCTCCCGCTCGGTGCCCACCGCGGTCTACGTCGCCCTGACGCACGACGACGACTGGTCGGCCGCGCAGGATACGGCCGGTGCGCTCCGGTCCCGCGGGATCCCCACCGAGGTGGCCGTCTCCGCGGAGAAATTCGGCAAGCAGATCAAGTTCGCGGACAAGCGCGGCATCCCCTTCGTCTGGTTCACCCGGACGGACGACGACGGCGCCACCGTGCACGAGGTCAAGGACATCCGCTCGGGCGAGCAGGTGCAGGCCGATCCTGCGACCTGGATGCCGCCGGCCGAGGACCTGCTGCCTCGGGTGGTGGAGCTGGGGCTCGGCGCCACGCCTGCCGGCTAGGCCGCGTCGGTGCCCGAGTCGAGGAGCACCTGCGCCGTGCGGCGTGCATGGGTGATCGGCTCTGAGGGAGCGCCCCTCAGGAGACTGCTGAGGACGCCGTTGTAGAGCAGCAGCAGCATCGAGGCCATCGCGTCTGGATCTGCACACCGAGCCCCTCGAGCCAGGTCTGCCAGCCGCGTCCGGACCTCGTGGGTGTCCTGATCGATCAGGTCGAAGACCGGGTCGCTGGTCCCTGCCTCGGGGGCAGGGCGCTCGGAAGCGGTCGCCAGGAAACAGCACCATTGCGTGGGCCCGGCTGAGGCACGGAAGGCCTCGATGGCGTCGAAGATCGCCAGCAGGCGCTCTTGGGGGCTCTCGACGGCGTTGATGGCGTGATCCCAGTGGTGGGTCCAGGCCGCAAGCCGACGGGACAGGACTTCACGCAGGAGGTTGTCCTTCGATCCGAAGTGCTTGTAGAGCGTCACGATCGCCACGTCGGCCTCTGCTGCAACCCGGTCCACGCCGGTGGCGGCGATGCCCTCATTGAAGAACAAGTGCTCTCCGGCATCGAGGATGCGGTTCCTGGTGTGCTGTGGATTGGCCATATTCGTAGTATAACGTTCGTTACAGCAAAACGAACGTTATACTCGAAGGAGCCGGGATGGCTGCAGTGTCGACGAAGGCGACCGTAGGGCACGGCTCGGGTACGGGTGCGGCCGTGGCGGGGATGCTGCTGATCGCCGCCACGTACGGGATGGCTCGCTTCGGAGTGGGGCTTTTCGCCCCGTATGGCGGCTGACCGTCCGGAACTGCTACCAGTGCTGGGATGGGCGGCCGGTGCCCAGTTCACCTCGTACGCTCTGGCGGCAACGCTGGCTGCCCGGCTCGTGGCCCACGCCCCGCGCAGGGGTTTGATCCTCGCCGGGGTGACGGCAACCATGGGTTGTCTGGGCGTGGCGGTCGCCACCGAGCCGGCACTGTTCATCATCGCGGTCTTCATCGGTGGCATGGGCGGAGGCTTTGCCTCTCCGGCCCTCGTGCCGATCATCGACAGGGTGGTAGCGCCCGGTCTCTCCTCGACCGCACAGTCCGTGGTCGATACGGGGACTGCCGTCGGCGTGATTGCCTCAGGCCTGCTGGTGTGGGCCCTCCCCGTGGTCGGACCGGCATGGTGTCTCATGGCCCTGGCCTGCGCGGCGTCCATGATCGCGATGTGGCAGTTCGTCCGAGCGCGTACTGATCTGGCCTCGACTGGATCTCGAGTGTCGCGGTCGGCTTCAGCACCGTTGATCGGGGCGTTGCGGTCCTTGGTGATCCCGGGCGTGGCGGCACTCCTCGTGGGGGCCGGGTCATCGCTGCTCTGGACGTTCGGGCCGTTGATCCTGACCGATTCTGGCCCCGTGGTGTCGGAGCAGGTCGGATGGTTGTGGATCGCGCTGGGCCTGGGCGGGCTGTTCGGCACCACGACGGGAGCTGTGGTGCAACGCATCGGGCGACGAGGCGGTTGGTATGTCTGTACCGGTGGGCTGGCGCTGGCGAGCGTCGGAATCGCGCTGTCCGTGTCCACGGGTGACCTCTGGATCGCCTACGCCAGTATGGCCGCGTTCGGAGCCGGGTATATGGGTCTGACCACGGTTCTCATCCTCTGGGCCCGCCAGGCGTGGACGGAGAATCCCGGCGTCGGAACCACTGTACTCTTTATCGCCCTGGCCACTGGTCAGGCGCTCGGGTCCGTCGGTTTCGGTGCTGCTCAAGGGCTGTTGACCCCGGGCCCACTGGCCGTGCTGGTTGCAGGCCTGTGTCTGGGTGGGGGTCTCGCCGCGGTGGCGGGGAGGCGCTAGGAGCATCTGGTTCCCGGCCGTCAGAGGACGGCTCCGAGAATGACCAGATTCCCCTGGGGATCCCTGGTCCGGGCCACGCGCTCACCCCACGGCTGGTCTTCGGGCTCAGAGACCACCGGCGCACCCGACGTGCCCAGCGCTGCGAGCGTCGCATCGACGTCATCGACGTAGACCCAGAGGCTGAAGGCGTCCTCTCTGCTCTCGCCGCTGGAGCCAAGACCGATACTTGAACCGCCGCGCTCCGTCGTCACGAATCCGGGCTCACCTTCGGGCGGGAACTGATAGGTCTGCGAGAACCCGAGCTGCTCGTAGAAGGCACGCGTCGCTGTCAGATCCCGGACGCTGAGGATGGGAAACGCCTCGTCATGCATGAACGCAGTATCCCAGCGCGGTCACGGGTACGGAAGGTCCTCGGGACCTGGTGCCGCGGGCGGTGGACGGTGGATGCTGGGGCCATGCGGAAACTGACCTTCGGCATGAACGTGAGCCTGGACGGCTACATCGCGGCGCCGGGCGACGACCTCGACTGGAGCGTGCCGAGCGACGAGCTGTTCCAGTGGTGGTCCGACCGGGTGGGGGCGACGGGCCTGGCGCTGTACGGTCGCAGGCTGTGAGAGAGGATGAGCTCACACTGGCCGACCGCCGACCAGCAGCCCGGCGCCACGCCGGCGCAGATCGAGTTCGCCCGCCGCTGGCTGGCCATGCCGAAGGTGGTGTTCTCCTCGACGACCGGGACTGTCGACTGGAACGCCCGCCTGGTCACCGGCGACGCCGTCACCGAGATCACCCGGCTCAAGGCCGGGGAGGGCGGCGACCTGGACATCGGCGGCGCCACCCTCGCCGCGGCCGCCATGCGGGCCGGGCTGGTCGACGAGTACGCGATCATCACCCACCCGGTCCTGGTGGGCGGCGGCACGCCCTTCTTCACGTCCCTGGACCGCTGGGTGAACCTGGACCTGGTGGAGACCCGGACCTTTCCCGACGGCGTGCTCCTGACCAGGTATGAGACGCGGTGCTGAAGACCCGGCTGGCCCGCTGCCTGGTCCGCGATAAGGCCAGAGGCTACTCCACGATGCCGTTGCCGCGGTTGGCTCCGGAGTAGACCTTCTCGAGGCGGTGCAGCATCACGAGCATTTCACCGCGGGTGATCGTGGCGTGGGGCCGGAAGGTCTTGTCGGCGTAGCCAGTGGTGAAACCGTTGGACGCCATCCAGGAGATCTCCGGGAAGAACGACGTCCCGGGTCTGGAGTCCTTGAACGTGGAGGCCTGGGGCGAGGAATGGACCGGTGAACCGGCCAAGCGGTAGAGGAAAGCCGAGGCCTGCCCGCGGGTCACCTTCTGGGCGGGTCGGAACGTCCCATCCGCTCGGCCGTTGATGACCCCGATCTGGGACAACAGGCTGATTTCCACGGAGTACTGCCGGGCCGCCGGCACATCGTGGAACCGGGGCCGGATCGAAGGCTCCCAGCGTCGCCAGTCGATGTTGAAGTTCTGCTCGCCGTCGATCTTGTTCGTGGTCGGGACCTTGCCCCAGCGGGCCAGCGAGACCGCCATCTCCTCGCGCGTGACGGTCTGGGCCTGGCGGATCTTCCCATCCTTGCCTCCGGTCGCGATCCCGTTCGCCGCGGCCCATTGGGTGGGCTCGTAGAAGGCGTGGCCGGTGCCGATGTCGGTGAAGACTGACGGGCTCCCGCAGCGGGCGGGCAGGTCCTTGTACCGGAACAGCTCGTCGGCGTTGTCCCACTCGGAGATCTCCTGGGTCACCGGCACCGTCCGCTCAGGGCCGGTGCCGTCCCCATCGCCGGGCCCGCCATAGGTCACCATGAAGCGATCGGGGCCTTCGATGAGCACGGGGGTGCCCACGGCCAGGCAGTCGTAGTCGATCCAGTGCCAGGTCCTGCCGTGGAAGTACGTCCGATCGACGCCGTAGTCCATCGGTTAAGCCTTGCCTTTGATCCAGGCGGTGAGCTCGGCGTTCTCCGTGGCACAGCCCGAGAAGTAGGTGATCTCGCCTTTCCCCTGCGGGTTGGGGTGCCCCACGGGAAGCGGGTCCCAGGGCGGGTCGAAGGCCTCTGTGAAGTGCACGCAGTCGGTACTGGGTGTCCAATAGTGGTCCGGATTCCTCACCCACTCCGGGGTCGCGTAGTAGATCCGGGGATCTGTCGAATCCGCGGGGACGTGCGCTGCCGCGGCCGGTGTGGCCAACCCAGCGAACCCGGCCGACAACGCAATGACGGATCCCCTCGCGAGGATTGAACGCACTGAGGGTCGGCGAAACCAAGAGAACACGGGCCGGTCCTTCCCTGTGAGACGCCAAGTATCACATGCCGGCGGTGTCCTCGGGAATGGGCTGGCCCCAGCACGACCATTGGTCCGGGGGCTCCGGAATTGGCAGTGGTCTTCGCAGGTGTGTCGACCGGAACACCAGCTTCAGGCCGAAGTGATGACCTACAGTCGATTCAACGCCACACAACGGAGGCAGACCATGAGACCCCGGGATCCAGCGCTCGCAGTGATCGCGCTGTCGGCTCTCGTGGTCCTGGCCTTGACCGGTTGCATCACTGACACCGAACCGTCCAGACCCGTAGAAACCGCAACAGTGAGCGTTGAGGCCAGCCCGACAACGTCGGACACCGGTGAGCCGGATGAGGTACTGGTCTCCCGCGACGATCTGACGTTCACTGCTGGGACGTACAGCTCACTGTCCGAATGGCCGGACATTCTCCGCCAGGGCACGCTCAGGGCAGACAGCGACGACTGCCTGGTCCTTGAGGACCAGTCGGGTATCCACCCGGTGCTGTTCCCTCGCGGCACCTTCGTCGAGCATGATGGCACGATCCATGTTCCGGGGGAGTTCGTGGTCCGTCCGGTGGGGTGGGAGGACGAACACGGTCAACCCCTTCAGTATCGGGTCGGCTCGACGATCAGCGGTGGTGGGCCTTAGGTCAGCGCCGAGCAAGCTCGAAACGGAATCGAGGACATCGTCCTGCCGGGAGGGTGCTACGACACTGCGACGGTCTCGTTCTATCTCTGGGTTCCCTAGGTCTAGGAGCACACTCCACACACGGGTTACCGCACCAGGAGGCTCTCGTGGATCTGCGTCCACCCCTCGGCGGCGAGGCCGGTGGTATCGGTCCCGTCGCGAACCACTCTGGCCTCCGTTCCGGCGACGTCGAGTGTCACCGCCTGGGTTGCGTCACCCGAAGGTCCACCGCAGGCAGTCGACTTCCGCGCTCGAGGTTCCGGAGACGCGAAGTACCGTCTGAGCACTCGCTATCGGCGAAAATTCCGGGCGGAGCACGAGGTTCACCGATACCGCCCCGTTCAGGGATCCACATACGGGGTAGTGGCCGAGACGTGTGCAAGCCGCTCTCATCATCGGGGATCATTGCTGAATGAAACACGGGACCCGTGGGCGGTCAGGTCTTGCTGATCGGTTGAGCATCGGGCGTACCCGATAAGCAGTGCGCTCATGGCGCACCTCCAAAAAGGTTGACTCGGCCGAACCCGGAGTGGCTCGCCTCGAGCGTCGAGCATCACCCGACCCTGTCACCCAGCGCCTACCACCCTCGGAACGGCAAGGTTCAACGATCTACCCCTCAAGGAGCCCTCAGCGGCACATGCGACCGCTCCGCAGCAAGAACGCGACTGTGATTAGGGCAAAAGGTCCCAGTACTGTCTTCTGGCGGGCATGGCATGGATCACCAGCTGCTCGCCACTTTCAAAGACCAGCACAACGGTCTCAAGCAAGCGGGCCCGGGTGTCGAAGCCAAGCCGCAACTCACGATGCGGCCAGTCATCTTCCTCAAGGGGTTCGATCCACTGGCACCAGTCGGCTGCCTGGGCCGCATCTTCGGGCAGTACGCCGTGCTTGAGTGCGCTGGCGTGGACCTTCACGCGACGAAGTCAGTCAGAGCGCGGCGGATCGCCTCCGAACGTGACAGGTGCTCTCGCTCAGCCGCTTCGTCCAGTGCTGCGACCTCCTCGGCGGTGAGGCGAACGGCAACGACCTGCATCGGCTCAGCACCGCGACCGGGGCGACCGCGTCCGCGACGCTTCAAATCTTCGACGTCGTAACCGGCTTCGGCCTCATCTGCCCACTTCTTGATCTGCTCGTCACTGACCATCAACAAATCGTATAACGAAAATAGTCTGTGCAGTAGAGGAAGCTTCTCAACCCGAGTCATTGGCGGGCACCGCTCTACTGAGGCCGGTCCGGTTGGAGATCCCCTTAAGAACCGTGGGGCGATATTCGGTTGACTGCACCTTGTGTTGGTCCGTGTGGGGCACTGGGGCGGCGGCGGTAGGATCCGCTCATGGGGGACGCTCGAGTAGCTGAAGCGCATCACCGACGCCTGCCTGGAACACCGCGCGTGGTCGGAGAGATGCGGCGTTGGCATGCGAGCCTGTTGCTGGCCTGTTCGGCGGTGGGGTGCCTGGCCGGGGTTCTGTCCCCCACGTTGTGGGTCAACTGGTCGGGGTCGCCCCTGGCAGTTGTAGCGGCCTTTCCGGTGGTGGCCTTGGCGGGTTCAGTGATCCTGGCCAGCCTGACTGGTCAGCTCGGCACTGGCCTGCTACTCCTGGTCGGAGCCGTCGGAGTGAGCGTGCCGTTACTGATGCTGAGTTGGTTCACCGTGGGGCCCAGCGCCCTGGTGGGCTTGTGGATGCTCGGGGCCGGCCTATTGTCCTGGTCTGACAGGCGATCGCGGGCTGCGGTGGTGCGATCCGGTGCTCTCGTTCTGGTCGCCGGCCTGGGCCAGATAGCGGCGTGGTGGTTCGTACCCGCCGCCCCGGAGGCCGCAGCGGTCGTCCTCAACGTCCTGATTGTCGGCTTCCTCGCGTGGCAGGCCCTGCGCTGTGCCCCGGCGGCTATGCCTGCAGATCACCAGAGCATCTAGCCGATCCATACCCAGCTCACCGAGACCAGGCCGGTCACGAGTCTGAGGTGTAAGCATCGGTCCCTGTCTCGCAGAACGATCCTCATGCGGGTGCTCAACCGGGTCGATGGAGTGCTCATCGCGACTCGGGTTGTGATCCGTACACTCCTACTTATGGACCTTCTAGACCTGGGGCGGATCATTGTCGGGTTGGTGCTGCTGGTGCTGGGCGGGGAGTTACTGGTGCGAGGGGCCTCCGCCTTGGCTCGTCGAGCGGGGGTTTCCTCCCTGGTGGTCGGGCTCACCGTGGTCTCGGCGGCCACGTCGGCGCCCGAGCTTTCGGTGAGTATCGGTGCGGTCCTGCGCGACGAACCCGGACTGGCGGTGGGCAATGTGGTCGGCAGCAACATTGCTAACGTCTTGCTCATTCTCGGCCTCTCCGCTCTAGTGCTGCCGCTGGCCGCGACACAACGGTTGGTGCGCTTTGATCTCCCCCTGATGCTTTCTCTGTCCGCGGCGTTGCTGCTGGTCTGCCTCGACGGGGTGATCAGCGCGGTAGACGGGCTAATCCTGTTCGGTGCCGTGGTCGCTCACACCGTGCTGACCGTCACCATCGGCCGCAGAAGGACACAGTCCAAGGCCCCTGTTATGCAGCTGGCTGAGGGTTCCCTGGGTATCGGCACCTCCGCCCAGGCCCAGAAATTGCCTGTGGCCTCGAGCGGAAAGTCGATTCTGCTCGTGGTGTTCGGAGTTGCTCTCCTGGTAACCGGGGCCACGCTCCTCGTCGAGGGCGCGGTGAACACCGCCACCACGCTCGGGGTGAGCAGCCTAGTGGTCGGTTTAACCGTCGTGGCCATCGGCACATCTCTGCCTGAGCTGGCGACTTCCCTCATCGCCGTGCGCCGTGGCGAACGTGACTTGGCGATTGGCAACGTGGTCGGCAGCAACATCTTCAACATCGGAGTCGTGCTCGGGTTGCCAGCCATGATCTCCCTCGAGGGCATTCCCGTATCCAGCGCCGCCCTGGCCTTCGATATCCCGGTGATGTTGGCGGCCGCGATCGCCTTGCTGCCCGTAGCCTTCACCGGCTTCACGGTGGCGCGATGGGAAGGCGCCCTGTTCGTAGCCCTGTATCTGGTTTACCTCGGGTATCTCATCCTGGCTGCCACCGCACACGACGCACTGGAAGGATTTACCGCCGTGATGGCATGGTTTGTCCTCCCATTGATCACGGTGACGCTGATCGCCTTCACCGCATACGAAATCGGGCTGCGTAAGGGCCGACAAGGCAGCGGTACAACCCCCCGTCCGTCCTGACCACGAGCCGCTGACTAGATCAACCCGGGCCTGTCAATACCGCGCGCCACCCAGGCACCAGATAGTCCCCCCCGATCAGCGCCAGACCCAGTGTCTAATGGCCACCTGCATGGACACCCGGCCTGTAATCCAGATGACGTCACGAGGTGGCCTGAGTATTGGATCAGAGGAATCAACTCTGCAAGCCTCCCCAGCACACTGGCCGGCCATCACCTGCACCCCAACACCGTCATAGAGCGGCTGCGCGACCTGGGCGTCAACCCCTCAGCGCCCGCAACCGAGCCATCGGTGAGCTCGTCCTCGAATGCCCGCCCTCGCTCGTTGCCGAGGTCCTTGGCTACAGCACGCAGGTGGCTTTCCTCCACGCGAGCAAGGCTGCTGAGCCATGGGCCCGATGTGCCGGCCGATCCGTCAGGTCGCCCTGAGCGTCCCGAAAGACGATCCCCATGCGGACGCGACTGAACTAGGCGGTCAAACAAGTTTGCGATAATCCGGCTATTTGTCTCTGCTATTCAAACCTCGGTGTGCGGCCGGGGTGTTCGGTCCCGCACCGGCAGCAGGAGCGGTTGATCCCGGAGTGGTCAGCCGATCGGGGCTGGTTGCGGGGTGTCGGTCTGTTTCCTGTTTCGGTGCATCGGGCAGGCCGGGATGGCGTAGCGGCACAGCAGGACCGCGGCCACCGCACCGGAGCCCAGGACGCCGACGATGGCGCTTGCGGGGGAGGGCAGTTCCTGGACCAGGACGAAGACGCCCATGGCCAGCACGAAGAAGCCGAAGCCCTCGCGCAGGATGTTCTCGGGGATGATCCCCGTCAGCTTCGCCCCGATCAGCGAACCGACGATCGCGGCGGCGGTCACCCCGGCCACGAGCCCCCAGTCGAGCTGGACGCTCGTGAGGTAGCCGCCCAGGCCCGCGAAGGACTTCATGGCGATGACCACCAGGGACGTCCCGACGGCGGCCGGCATGGACAGCCCGCCCAGCAGCACCAGCGCGGGCACCACCAGGAAGCCGCCCCCGGCGCCGACGAGCCCGGTGACCAGGCCGACCACCAGGCCCTCGAGGATGACCTTGACGACGGGCAGCTTCTTCGCCTCGTCCCCACCGGAGGAGGGGGCCTTCCTCCGGCCCCGGATCATGGCGGCCGCGGTGGCGACCATCATCAGGGCGAAGGCGATCATCAGCACGGTGCCGGGGATGTGGCCGCCCAGCAGCCCGCCGCCGAAGGCGCCCGCCATGCTCGCCACTCCGAAGACGAGGCCGGTACGCCACTTCACCCTCCCCCTGCGGGCATGGAAGACCACGCTGACCAGCGAGGTGGTGCCCACCACGAACAGCGAGGCGGCGATCGCCTCCTTGGCGGGAAGCCCGGCCACGTAGGTGAGGATTGGGACGGTAAGGATGGACCCCCCACCGCCCAGCAGGCCGAGGGAGACCCCGATCAGCACCGAGAGCGCGAGGGCGACGATGAGCGTGACGGTCATAGATGGTCCTTGGGAGTAGGCAGGGCGGGGCTGGGAAGAAAAGGGCCCGACGGCGGCGCGGAGGGGGGGTGCGCCGCCGCCGGGCGGTCTGGGTCAGCCCGCGGAGGGCAACTGCTGGATCGCGGACTGGGCGGTGGGCTCGGAGGCCGTCCTGTTCCAGGGCATCCTGGCCAGGACGTTGCCCATGGCGCAGGTGTTGGTGACGGCGGAGAAGCTCAGCCCGGCGCCGATGGCCCCGGCGAGCATGCTCACCTTGGGGGAGACGAGCTTCCCGCCCAGCATCCCGGCCAGCACGAGGGAGCCGGCGGCCAGGCGCACCTGGCGCTCCAGGGACCAGCGCTGGGCGCCGCGGACGACGTCCCCACCGGCGGCCTCGAAGGCGGGGACGCCGCCGGTGAGGACCGTGGCCTTCTCCAGGCCGGCGGTGTTCAGCCGGTGGCGGGCCTGCCCGGCGCGGACGCCGGACTGGCAGACCAGCACCACGTGGCGGTCCAGGCGCTGGGCGAGCTCGTCGGCGTGCTCGGACAGCAGCGGAAGCGGGACGTTGTAGGAACCCTTGATGTGCAGGCCCTCGAACTCCGCGGCGGAACGCACGTCCAGCACGATCAGGTCATCGTGGCGATCGATCCACTCGCGCAGAGTCGGGGCGTCGACGTCGGTCAGGGCGGGGGTGAGGGAGGTCAAGAGGCTTCTCTTCCGTTCGTCTGAATATGACTCCATGAGTCTGCCACATACCCCCTAGGGTATGCAACACACCCCCAGGGGTATAGAATGGAGGGGACTGATATCCCCTCCACGACCCGAGGAGCACCTCATGGAACTCGACACCACCGAGCTCAAGCCGATCCTCAACAGGCTTAAGCGGGCCCAGGGCCAGTTGGCCGCGGTCACCCGTATGCTCGAGGAGGGCCGCGACTGCAAGGACGTGGTCACCCAGCTGGCCGCCGTCTCCAAGGCGCTGGACCGGGCCGGGTTCGCCATCATCGCCACCGGCCTGGAGCAGTGCCTGCGCACGGAGGACGGCTCCATGGACAAGGCGGACATGGAGAAGCTCTTCCTCTCCTTGGCCTGAGGCCTGGACTGCGGTTTCCGACGCCCCCGGAGCATTGACCCGTCAATGCTCCGGGGGTTTTCGCGTGTCCGGGGGTATACAGAAGGGGCGCCCCTTCTGCGGACGGTCCGGTGGACCGGGCGACTCGTCAGCCGGTCGGCTGCCGGATCAGGCGCCGACCGGTTCCTGGGCGGTCTCCGAGGTCTCCGGCTGGACTCCGCTGCGGCGGGCCCACTCGGACCAGGCGCTGTAGCTGCCGTCGAGCTCGACGACGTCGTGTCCGGCCCGGCGCAGAGCGCTGGCGGCCACCGAGTTGCGCATCCCGGACTGGCAGTACGTCACGATGGTGCCCTCGCTGGGCAGCTGGTCCTGGTGCCACAGCACGCGGCCGGCGCTCAGCTGGCGCGAACCGGGGATGTGGCCCTCGGTGTGCTCGGTCTTGTTGCGCACGTCCAGGGCCAAGGCTGCGTCGAAGCCCTCGAGCTCCTCCGGCTGGATGATCCGCGGGGTGGTGGTCGGCAGGCCCTCGATCCCGGTGACGTACCCGGAGACGTGGTCGATGCCCACGCGCACCAGGTGGTCCCAGAACTGCTGGGCCTGCTCCTGGTCCTGGGCCAGCAGTACCAATGGGCGATCGTCCTTCTCGGGGTCGTAGGCCCAGCCGCCGTAGGTGGCCATCTTGCCCGGGGCGGGGATGCTGATCGACCCGGGAACGGTCCCGGCGTGGACCTCGTCCACGGGGCGGGTGTCCAAGAAGGTGACCTTGTCCTGCTCGAGGTCGCGGGCGACGTCCTCGATCGCCAGCTGCGGCAGCGGGGCACGATCGCCCATCACGGCCGGGCCGTCCCGGTTCTCGCGCTTCATGCGGCCGAAGTAGGCGTGGGCGTCCGGCTGGCCGGCCAGCAGTTCGTCGACGAAGCCCTGCTCATCGTCCTCGGTGACGTACTTGCCCCACCAGGCGTAGAGGCGCTCGTAGCCGACGGTAGAGGAGGGGATCGCACCCAGGGCCTTGCCGCAGGCCGAGCCGGCGCCGTGGGCCGGGTAGACCTGGACGTGGTCCGGCAGCGTCACGAACTTCTCCTTGAGGCTGCGGAACAGGTCCTTGGCACCGCCGAAGCGGGTGTCCACCCCGCCGACGGCCTCGTCCAGCAGGTCCGGGCGGCCGAGGTCGCCGGAGAAGACGAAGTCACCGGTCAGCATGTACCCCGGCTTGTCGCTGAAGGCGCCGTCGGTGACGAGGAAGGACAGGTGCTCGGGGGTGTGGCCGGGGGTGTGGACAGCCTGGACGGTGATGTTGCCGATCGTGATCTTGTCCCCGTCGTGCAGCAGGTTCGCCTCGAAGCCGTAGGTCCAGTCGGGGCCACCCTCACCGGAGACGTACATCTCGGCGCCGGTCTTGGCGGCGAGCTCGCGGGTGCCGGAGAGGTAGTCGGCGTGGATGTGGGTCTCGGTGACCGCCACGATGGTCATGCCGTTCTTCTCGGCCAGATCCAGGTAGGGGGCGAGGTCGCGACGGGCGTCGACCACGACGGCCGTGCCATTCTTCTGGCAGCCGATGAAGTAGCTGGCCTGGGCGAGGTCCTCGTCGTAGATCCGTTCAAGCAGCATGGAGTCTCCTTCGTTGGTTTACAGATACCCCCTCGGGTATCGGCTCTGAGTCGAGAGTAATACCTACGGGGGTATCCCGCAAGGAGACGCATGCTGGTAACTAATACCACCAGGGGTATATTCCGGAGGTTCGGCGATCGTTCGATTTGGTACGCCTCCGACCCTAGGACCTCAGGAGAAGGAGACACATCATGTGCCAGGCAGTGAAGTGCGCCAAGTGCGGTAAGACCACGTGGGCCGGTTGTGGCAACCACGTGGACCAGGTGATGAGGAACGTGCCGGTGTCCAACCGGTGCGCGTGCGACCGGAAGACCCCGCCGGGATGGCCGAGAGCGCACCAGCGGACCCCGGCACCAGTTGGCTGGGGCGCCTGTTCGGCCGCTGAGGCGGTGTGGGCGAGGAGCGGCAGGGCAAGTGACCCGCTAAGAGCACACGACCGCCCCAGTTATGCCACGTTCAAAATCCGACGGCACTGATGTCAGCAGTGCCTTCACTGATCCCCAGGGGGACGGCGACACTGTCCGTTTGGGGAAACACTTCAGGCGTTGCGACGTCAGTTTCGGGAGCAGAGCTCACCGCGTTCCGATCAAGGATCCGCTTGCGGGAGGGTGTCAGTGAGCCCTTCCTAAGACCGGGGCGTCGCCCCGACGAACGTTAAGGCGTGGGGCAGGGACAAGGTGAACGTCGTGGGCGTGGGCCAAGGCTTGGGAGACCGCCAGACCCAGTCCGGAGCCGGGGCCGGCCTCGCGGCCGGTGTGGGTCCGGTAGAAGCGGTTGAACACGTGCGGCAGGTGCTCGGTGGCGATCCCGTCCCCGGTGTCGGTGACGGTGATCGTCACCGCGTCGGGGGTGTTGTTGGTGTGCACGGTGATGGTGCCCCCGGCCGGGGTGTGGCGCAGGGCGTTGGCCAGCAGATTGGTCAACACCTGACCGATCCGTGCGCGGTCCATCGGCACCGGCCCCGGCTCCGGACCGGAGGTGGTGGTGGTCGTGGCTCATGGCTCGATGACCACCTTGCCGGCGGTGTGGCCGCCCTCGACGGCGGCCATCGCCTCCTGGGCGTCGGCCAGGCTGAAGCGCTGGCCCACGTTCGGATCGACGAGACCGTATTGGATGACCCCGGTGATCTTCTCCAGGGCTTCCTGGGTGCGTTTCACGCCGGCTCCGCCGAGCTCTTCCGCGGTGGCCGGGTCGGCGGTGGTGATGACGTTCTTGGGATCCTTCGCCACGGGCGCGATGTCCCGCAGCGCCTGTCCGCCGACCAGGTCGACCACCAGGTCCACGCCCTCCGGGGCGACCTCGCGCACCCGGTCGGCCGCGCCGTCGCCCGACTCGACGAAGGTGGCCCCGGTGGACTCCACGAGCTCTCTCTTCGAGGCACTGGCCACCCCGATCACCCTGTACTGGTGCACTGTGCCGATCTGGGCTGCCATCAGCCCGACGCCGCCGCCGGCCCCGAGGATGAGCAGGGACTGGCCGGGCTCGAGCTCGACCTGGTGGGTGACGTCATAGGCGGCCGTCCCGGCCACGGGGATGGCCGCGGCGTCCACGAAGGAGATCTCCTCCGGCTTCGCCACGGTCTTGGCCGCGTTCAGCACCGCGTGCTCGGCGAAGGTGCCCTGGCCCTTGGCCGGACTGCCGAGGACCTCGTTGCCCACGGCGAAGGCCTCCACGCCCTCGCCCACCGCGGTGACGATCCCGGAGGCCTCCAGGCCCATCGGCGAAGGCAGCGTGCGCTTCGTGCCGAACAGTCCCTGGCGCATCTTCGCGTCGGCCGGGTTCACGCCGGCCGCCATCACCTGGATCACGATCTCGCCGGGGCCCGGCTCGGGCACCTCGCGCTCGATGAGCTCCTGGTGCTCCGGACCGCCATAGTCCGTGAAGACCAACACCTTCGACATCTGCTTCTCCTCTTGCGTACTGCTGGTGGGGACCCGGCTGAGCCGGTTCGTCCTACCCTGGGGGGGTGGTTCCCCTGTTCTGACGTGGTTTTCTGCCTGGACCACACGGGGCGCCCGCCGGTTCGACGGGCGCCCCGTGCCGCCGGGTGCTGAGGATCAGCCCTGCGGCGGGGTGTCCTCACCGGAGGCCTCAGCGGCGTCGGCCTCCTCCTTGGTGGCGTACTGGGCATCCGCGGCGTGCTCTGGCGGCGAGTAGATCGTGTAGAGCACCAGGGGCTCATCTCCGGTGTTGCGGAAGTTGTGCCGGGCGCCGGCGGGCACCGCGCATTGGTCACCGGCCTCGATCGGGTGGGTCTCGCCGTTCAGATCGGCCTCGCCGGTGCCGGAGATGAAGGTCAGGATCTGGTCGGTGGTCTCGTGGACCTCGTCGCCGATCTCTCCGCCGACGGGAACGGTCATGAGGACGATCTGGGAGTGCTTGCCGGTCCAGATGGTCTTGCGGAAGTCCTGGTTCTCCTGCGCGATGTCCGCGATGGTGAAGTGCTCGACGTTGCCCTCGATGGTGAAGTGCTTCTCAGTCATGGTCCTTACCTTTCCCGTTTCCTATCTTGTTCTCCAGTGGTGTTGGCCCGAGGGCTCCGGTGACGTGCCCCGAGATGAATCCGTCAGGCGTCCACCGCCTCGCGGTCCTTGGCCGGGGTCCGCAGTTCCCTGGCCATGGCGGTGGAGTTGTGGTCGTTGCGCATCAGGCGCATGGCGTTGAGGATGACCACCAGCACGGAGGCCTCGTGGACGAGCATGCCCACGGACATGGTCACCCCGCCGGTGAAGACTCCGGCCAGCAGGACCACGACGGTGGCCAGCGCGATCGCGATGTTCTGCTTCATCACGTTCACGGTCCGCTTGGCCAGGCTGATGGACTCGGGCAGCTTCAGGAGGTGGTCGCCCATCAGGGCGATGTCCGCGGTCTCCACGGCCACGGCCGAGCCGGCCGCGCCCATGGCCACGCCGATGTCGGCCGTGGCCAGGGCCGGGGCGTCGTTGACGCCGTCGCCGACCATGGCCACGGTGTGGCCCTGACGCTGCAACTGCGCCACCGCCTCCAGTTTGTCCTCCGGCAACAGGGCGGCGTGGATCTCATCGATCCCGGTCTTCTGACCGATGGACTCGGCCACCAGGCGGGTGTCACCGGTGAGCATGACGACCTTCTGCACGCCGGCTTCGTGCAGCCGGTCGACCATCGCCGGGGCGTCCTCGCGGATCTGGTCGGCCACGGCGATCACGCCGATCACCGTCTCATCGACGGCGACGATCATGGGGGTCTTTCCCGCGGCGGCGAGCTCCCGAGCGGCCGGCCCGGCGCCGGCGTCGTCGGTGATGCCGTACTGGGCCAGCAGCGGCGGGTTGCCGACCAGCACGCGCCGACCGCCGACGTCGGCCACGATGCCCTTGCCGGGCACCGGGGTGACCTGCCCGGGGATGCCCTCCGGGCCCACGCCGGCCTCGCGGGCGGTGTCCAGGATGGGCCGGGCCAGGGGGTGCTCGGAGCCGGCCTCGGCGGCCGCGGTCCAGCGCAGCACCTCGGTGCGGTCCATGTCCTCGGCCAGGACGACGATGTCCGTGAGCTTCGGCGTGCCCTCGGTGAGGGTGCCGGTCTTGTCCACGGCCACGGCCGAGATCTTCGCGGAGGTCTCCAGGTACTCGCCGCCCTTGATGAGGATGCCGTTGCGGGCGGCGCGGCCGATGCCGGCGACGATGGCGACCGGGATGGAGATCACCAGGGCGCCGGGGCAGCCGATGACCAGCAGGGTCAGGGCCAGCACCACGTCGCCGGTGAGCAGCCAGGTGGCCACCGCCAGCACGATCACGGCCGGGGTGTACCAGGTGGAGAAGCGGTCGATGAAGGCCTGGGTCTTGGCCTTGGCGTCCTGGGCCTGTTCCACGCGGTGGATGATCCGGGCCAGGGTGGTGTCCGCGCCGATGCCGGTGGCCAGCACCTGCAGGAAACCGCCGCGGGAGACGGTGCCGGCGAACACCTGGTCCGACTTCGCCTTCTCCACCGGGATGGACTCACCGGTGATGGAGGCCTCGTCGATGGCGCCGGTGCCGGAGACGACCTGGCCGTCCACGGGGACCTTCGCCCCGTTCTTCACCAGCACGATCTCACCCATCCGCACCTGGTGGGCCGGGATCTCGGCCTGCTCGCCGTCCCGCATCACGATCGCGGTGTCCGGGGCGACGGCGACCAGCTCGGTGAGAGCCGAGCGCGTCTTGGTCAGGGTGGCCGCCTCGAGGGCGTGGCCGATGGCGAACAGGAAGGTGACGGCGGCGGCCTCCCAGAAGTTGCCGATGAGGGTGGCGCCGATGGCCGCGATGGACACCAGCAGGTCGATGCCGATCACCTTGACCATCAGCGCGCGGACCGCCTTGACCACGATCCCGTAGCCGGCCACGACCGCCGCGGCCAGCATGAAGGCGTTGGCGAGGGTGAAGACGTGGCCGGAACCGTGCGCGTGCGCGCCGGCGTCGATCCACCACTGCGGGCCGATCACCGCGTTCCAGGCACCGCCGCCGAGGCGCTCGATGCCGAAGGACAGGAGGATGAGCAGGCCCGAGACCACGGGGACGGACCAACTGCTGCGGACCCACTTCTGGAGCCTGTTCACTGCGAGTGCGACCTTTCTGGAGAATGCGTGTGTGGATGAGGGCTGATCCGCGCGGTGGCGGTCCGGGCCCCCGCACGCCCATGACCGATGGTGATCACGGGCGGACAGGAGGGTCAGAAGGCCGAGGGTGTGGCCTTGTAGCCGGCCTTGGCGATGGCGGCGACGATCTCGTCCACGGAGGTCTTGGACTCGTCGTGGTCGATCTCGATGCGGGCGGTCGCGAAGTGGACCTTCACGGTCGAGACGCCCTGGAGCCGGCCGACCTGCTTTTCGATCTTGGCCACGCAGGACGGGCAGGAGAAGCCCTCGGCGCGGAAGACGGTGTGGGTGGTGGTGGCGGTGGTCATGATGTCCGCTCCCTTCCGGTGTCGGTGTTTCTGATGGACGCTTTCACCGTAGTCAGCAGGCAGATCCGGGGCCTTGACGGACGTCAAGTCCCCGCACGGCGGTGCACCCTGCACCTGTTGCCGAGTCCTGTCCCTGCTTGACGAGCACCGGCCACCGGGCAGAATCAAGGAGTATGCGTACCTTGCCGCTGCGGGAGATCCACCGGGACGAGATCAGCTGCGTGCGCCGGGTGCCGCTGTTCTCCGGACTCACTGAGGACCAGCAGGACCTGGTCGGGGCACTGGTCCGGCCTCTGGTGCTCTCGGCCGGGGAACTGGTGCACGGAGCCGGGGAACGATCACGCCGGCTGTCCGTGGTACACACCGGTCAGGTCAAGCTCAGCCGCACCCTGCCCAGCGGACACCGGCGCCTGATGCGAGTGGCCGGGCCCGGGCAGACCCTGGGCGAGCACGGCTTCCTCACCGGTGGCCCCACGCTCGAGGAGGCCGAAGCGCTGACCGAGACACGCCTCTGCGTGTTCTCCCACGACGACCTCGCCGCTCTCGTGGCCGAGCACCCCAGCATCGCGCTGCAGATGCTGCGCAACCTCGGCCAGCGGCTGGCCGAGACCGAACGCCGTCTGGCACAGAGCACCCTCGAGGTCGACGTCCGGGTCGCCGACTACCTACTGGACCAACCCCTGCTGCGCGAGACCTCAGACTCCGCGCCTGCTACAGCCTCTTCAGCCGTTAGCCCACGGCTGCGGTTACGGCTGAGCAAGAAAGACATCGCCTCGATACTCGGCACCACCCCCGAATCGATGAGCCGGGCCCTGGCACGGCTCACCGCCAGCGGGCTGATCACCGTCGACGCCGACGTCATTACCCTGCTGGATGCGACAGGCCTGGAAGCCCTCCTGGCCCAAGACTGAACATCTCACAGTGAACTCGGCTAGTGGGCGTCGGACCGGACGGGGCACGAGACGGGTCCGGGCTGGCGACCCGGTTGGTTCCCGGACCGCAAAGGACACAAGCCCCGTGCCCGCCGAACGACGATCGGCAGCAAGAATAACCATCCGTGCACCCACTCCTGACGTCCGCGTCCTCGGCGTACCGCCGTTCACCCACGTCGGCTGCGGGTGTGTACGGTGGTGGATCCTCGAACGCGACGATCAGATCGCGCACCGCCGGAACAGGCCGGGCCGACCGGTCGATTTCGGGGAGCAGCAACGGGCCCGGTATCGCGGCCGTCATGTCGTGGAGCGGTGCTTCAACCGCCTCAAGCAGTGGCGCGGGATCGCGCTGCGCTCCGACAAGACCGCCGGCAGCTAGCACGCCGGTCTGCGCCTGGCCGCCGCCCTCCACTGGCTCGCCACCGGTGAGTGCAGCGCGGTTCAGACGTAGCGGCAGACCTGGTCGGGGCCGCAGGTGTCGGGGTGCAGGGTGGTGGCCTCGTCACGAAGCGAGGTGAGGGTGTCGCACAGTGCGGTCAGGCTGCGCAGCTGATCCTCGATGTCCGCCAGGCGTTGGTCGAGCAGGTCGCGGACGTGGCCGCAGGGGGCCTGTCCGCCGTCGCGGATCTCCAGCACCTGCTGGATCTGGGCCAGAGTGAGTCCGGCGGCCTGGCCGCGGCGGATGAAGTCCAGCCGGTCAAGCGCGGTCGAGTCGTAGTTCCGGTACCCCGCCGGCGTCCGGTCCGGGGCGAGCAGCAGGCCCTGCTCTTCATAGAACCGCAGCGTCTTGGTGCTGGTGCCCGCGGCGGCGGCGAGTTCACCGATCCTCATGACAGCCCTCTTCCTGGGGTCCCCGACGGGATGAACTTGACCTTGCCCTGCACTGGAAGGTCCAGTCTGGCCTCAGTGCAGTATTTCGCCAAGTGATGGGGGTATCTCAAATGGGCCAGAAGGTGGACCTGGCGGTGATCGGTTCCGGGGGCGCGGCGTTCTCCGCCGCGATCCGGGCCCGCGGCCTGGGCAAGTCGGTGGTGATGATCGAACGGAGCACGGTCGGCGGCACCTGCGTGAACATCGGCTGCGTGCCGTCCAAGGCCCTGCTCGCCGCCGCCGAGGCCCGGCACGTGGCCGCCGACGCGACCGGCCGGTTCCCCGGCATCGCCACCGCGGCCGGTCCGGTGGACATGCCGGCCCTGATCCAGGCCAAGCAATCGCTGGTGGAGAACCTGCGGTCGGACAAGTACGTCGATCTCTCCGCCTCCTACGACTGGCCGATCCTTCAGGGCGTGGCCTCCTTCGGAGGCTCCCCAGAGGCCCCGGTGCTGCGGGTCACCGGCCCGGACGGGAGTACCGAGGTGATCGATGCCGCCCATTACCTGGTCGCCACCGGCGCGCACCCCTGGGTCCCGGACCTGCCGGGACTGGAGCAGGTGGACTACCTGACCTCGACCACCGCGATGGAACTCACCGAGGTCCCCGAGTCCCTGCTGATCCTGGGTGGTGGGTACGTCGCCCTGGAGCTGGCCCAGCTCTTCGCCCGGCTCGGTACGACGGTGACCATGCTGGTCCGCTCCCGGCTGGCCTCCGCCGAGGAACCCGAGGTCAACCAGGTCCTGGCATCGGTCTTCGCCGACGAGGGCATCACGGTGATCCGCCCCGCCCAGCTCGCCACGATCGCCCAGGACGAGACCACCGGCGAGGTGACCGCCACCGCGACCGTCGAAGGCCAGACCAGCCAGTTCCGCGCCCAGCGGGTGCTGGTGGCGCTGGGCCGCCGGCCGGTCACCGACGCCCTGAACCTGGAAACGGTGCAGGTCCAGACCGGCCCGAACGGGGAGATCGTCGTCGACGACGCGCTGGCCACCGCCAACCCGCGCATCTGGGCCGCCGGGGACGTCACCGGGCACCCGGAGTTCGTCTACGTCGCCGCCCACCACGGCGCGATGGTCGTTGACAACGCCTTCACCGACGCGGGACGCACGGTGGACTACGGTCACCTGCCCCGGGTGACGTTCACCAGTCCCGCCATCGGCGCGGTCGGGATGACCGAGCAGCAGGCCCTGACGGCCGGCTACCGGTGCAACTGCCGCGTGCTGCCCCTGGACTACGTACCCCGCGCCCTGGTCAACCGGGACACCCGCGGATTCATCAAGGTCGTCATCGACGACGACACCGGCCGCATCCTCGGCATCACCGCCCTCGCCAAGGACGCCGGCGAACTCGCCGCCGCCGGCGTCTTCCTCCTCGAGGCACACCAGACCTATCAGGACGTCGCCGCCATGTGGGCGCCCTATCTGACCATGGCCGAAGGCATCAAACTCGCCTGCCAGTCCTTCACCACCGACCCCTCCAAGCTCTCCTGCTGCGCCTGAACCGGCCACGCAATAGTCACCGCACCCTTGAGCAACATGACCTAGTCGTGTGTGCAACAGTTGGGTCAACAGGGCCGTCGTGAATCTACCCGCATAACCAACGCTCACCGGTCCAACGATGAACCAGGAATCAGCTCGCCAGCACCGTCCCAGCGAGGGATCCCCACACGGACGCGCCTCAACGGGAGACTGCCATGCGGTGTGGACAACTTCATCCATAGGATGAAGTGGTGACGAAGCGGGAGATTTTTGTCGTCCTGAGTGCTGACGACAACCACGCGCGGGGAAACATCTGGAAGATCACGGCGAAGAAGACTGACTTCTACCTCGACTTTGAGGGAACGCACAATGGCGGATTTCATCTGTCCATCCACGGCCCCAACGAAAAGTTTTCCGGCCATCGCTTCCACGTCAAGGCCGACCGCCAAGCTGTCAAGAGTGCTCGGATGGGAGGGTCCTTCTTGGAGCATGGACTGGGCAAAGGGCTTGAGTTCGACGGAACGAAACTTGCCGACCATGCATATCTGGTTGCTCGGCTGCGATGGACCTGGGACCTCCAGCGCCCCCGATTCAAACACGCTGCGCTTAGCCGGGTAGCTGTACCGGAACTGAGCGCGGGCAGGTCCGGGAAAATGCTGGATACACCACTCGACCCGAATAGTGCTTGGGACATCGACGTCGTCGTTTCGTACGGGGAACCGTTCTGGCCCCACGCTGAACGAAGCGCGCGCGATGACTCGCGCCTCGGGCCACTGGAGAATGATGCAGGTATGTGGCTTACCGCCACGTCTTACCATCGGTCTCAGATGCTTCATCCCAGCCCAGAGCATCTTCGGTTGCCGGTGCCTCGACCTGGCGAAACTCCACAGTCGGTTTTGGGTGCGGGACCGGGTTCCGCAGGTCAACAGGGTATGTACTGGTTCGTAGAGGGAATCACGTCACAGGAGGTGCTCTCAGCCACCGCAGCCAGTAGAGGGCGAGACTTTGACGGCCTCCCAGGATGACGGACTCTCTTTGACCGACCGGCACAGCATGCCTCGTGGGAGAGTCCGACTGTGTGCATCAGGAGGGACTGGCGGTGCGAGCACCGGGTGTTCATCCGGTCCACTCGTCCGGGCCCAGCCGGGCCCGGTGCTGACCTTCGAAAAATGCCGGCGGAGAGAACCATTCGCTAGGGCGGGGAACGTTCCCACTTTCGTGAGGCTCGGGGTGTCCTGGTGTCGATCCGGAAAGCTCGGCTGCCGGAGAAGGCCCCGGGGGTGCCCCGGCTCGGCCGATCATCCAACCGGTCAGGAACGAGGCGATCTCCACCGGCGTGCCGTCCGGGACATACCAAAGCCCGGGACCTTCCTGAACGGAGCCCGGCTCTCGTCCGCGCTGAATGCGGTCGTCGGTGGAGTAGTGGCCGTTGAAGATCAGGGTGGCGGTGATGTGTCGGTACTCGAGATAGACCAGCCAGTAATCGCGTTCTTGGATGTCAGCGTCGGCCTCGACCACCGAGTGGTTCGTCAGCAGGTCGACGACGCGTTCGATGACGAGCATTACCGGGCTCGCTCCAGGGTGGGGCCGAGGTCCTTGACCAGCAGGTGATCGCGTTCGGTCTCATGCCGAACCGCTCCCTCGGGGGTGATCCAGTCGTACTGGCTGACGTCGATGGCACCGGTGGGGCAGTAGCCCAGGCGACGGTACAGGCGTTCGGCGTCCGGGTTGTCCTCGGCGACGCCGACCGCTATCTGGTATCGGCCGGCTTGTGATGCGCGGTCCTCGGCGGCGGCGATCAGGGCGCTGCCCACTCCTTGTCCGCGGTACTGGTCACGGACCTGCAGGTGATTGAGTTCCACCGCCTCGGGGTACGCGGTCCGGGCGTTGGACCCGATGCACCCGCCCCACTGCAGTACCCCGGAGCCCAGTGGCTCCTGGTCCTGCCACGCGACCAGGTAGGTGGCCTGGCCGTCCCGCTGGCGGGCATGGTGCGCCTCGGGGACACCACCGGGTGTCCTCCAGCGCGAGCACAACACCCGCAGGTCCGCGTCGGTGCAGGGGCGAATATCCATTCCCCCATTTAACAAGACTCGCCCGGAGAGGGATGGTCTACCGATGTGGTTTGAAGATGGCGCCCGTCAACGGCGCAACGGCGAACCACTCGGAGTTATCTCCGTCAGGAGCAATTGCAGCATTGTCGGATCTCTGCTGCTCCGCGATCAGAGCCGCTTCTAGCTCTCCGAAGGCAGCGGCGGCTCGAGGATTGAGGCCCGAGCGCGCCCCACGGAACCTGTGCGGTGGGACACCCGGTTCGTATGAGCTGAACTGGACTTCGTAGCCGTCACCCAGTTCATCTGCCACCCGTTGGGCCAGACGGTTGCCTTCCGCGGTGAACTGGCGGGCCAGTTCTGCTGACTTCCAGTCTTCGTCGGGCGTCAGTGAGTCGTAGTAGGACTGTTCCCAATCCTCTAGTTCGCGGACCAGCCCTTCAGTGAGGCCGGATTCGTCGTACGGCACGGGCTCACCGAACCACAGAACGGTATCGGCGTAGTCCGGGAACATCCGCACCATAGGAGGCTGACCGTCGCTGTCGTTCATATCGCGACGCTACTACGAGGGGATGCAAACGAGCTGTGCCTCAAGAGGTGCTCCGGTGACCCCTCTTCGCCATTCCGTAAGTGGAACCCCCACCGGAAGACCTCGCCATTGGCCTGGGAAGTCGCCAGCATGGATCACATGGCGTCCCGGTTGACCCGTCCGGTGAAGTGCCCGGTGAGGGTTCGTCAACTGACACGCGCGTGGAAGCGTGGCGGGACCAATCACCCCCGGCGGCGCTCATGCTCGCCGCAATTAATCGATGAGAGTGGATCTCCGTCGTCGACGATCAGGGCCATCGAAGGCAGCCCCGGGGTAACCGTGCAGCCCGTCAAGCTTGCAGGGGATCGCCGGGTCGAAACGTCAACCCTGCTGCAACGCCTCCGCCAGCATCACGATGATGCCGCTCGGGCCCCGGACGTAGGTCAGCCTGTAGACGTCGCCATACGTCGCCACCCCGCGCAGCGGATGGCAGCCGTGCCGCGCTGCCACGGCCAGCGCCGCGTCGAGGTCGTCCACGGAGAAGGCCACCCGGTGCATGCCGATCTCGTGCGGCAGCGTCGGCTCCGTCTCAATCGCGTCGGGGTGCAGGTACTCGAAGAGCTCGATCCGGCCGTGGCCGTCCGGCGTCTGGAGCATGGCGATCTTCGCGTGGTTGCCGTCGAGCCCCACGGCGGTGTCCGCCCACTCGCCACTGACGGTGTCCCGTCCCAGCACGCTCAGGCCGAGGTCCGTGAAGAAGGCGATCGTCGCCTCGAGGTCCCGCACGGCGATGCCGACGTTCTCGAACCTGATGCCCATGCGCAGCAGGCTACCGCCGCCCCCGCCGCCACACCACCATGGCCCGCCCCGCCAGTCCCACCGCGAAGACCCCCAGCATCACCAGCACGGACACCCACGGCAGGGTGGCGGCCAGCACCAGGCAGAGCACGACGCCGGCCAGGTTCAGCCAGCGCGGCGCCCGCACCACCCGCTCGGTGAGAGTGAAGGCCGCCAGGTTCGCCACCGCGTAGTAGACCAGCACGCCGAAGGAGGAGAAGCCCACCACCGTCAGCACATCGGTCAGCAGGACCAGCAGCACCACCACGGCGGCGGCGGCCACCTGGGCGACCCAGGGCACCGAGGTCCGCGCAGAGACCGTGGCCAGGGCCCGCGGCAGGTCGCCCTCGCGGGCCATGGCCAGCCCGGTGCGGGAGAGCCCCGCCACGAGGTTCAGCATCGAACCCAGCGAGGCCAGCGCGGCACCGAGCACCGCGAGCCAGATCCAGTCCGCTCCGAAGAGCACCGCCACGGCATCCCGCACGGGCGCGGCCGAGGTGGCGAGCCCGTCCACCCCGAGGATCCGCTGCAGCGCCGTGGCCAGCAGCACGTAGAGCACCAGGGTGAACGCCAGCGCCCCGAAGACCGCCCGCGGGATGGTCCGCCGCGGGGAACGGACCTCCTCGCCCAGGGTCGCGATGCGGGCGTAGCCGGCGAAGGCGAAGAACAGCAGGCCGGCGGCCTGGAGGACGCCCCACTGCTCTGGCTTCGGGACCACCGCGTCCGGCGCCCTGGCACCCGGGGTCGGCGGGCCGGCGTCGAGCCCGGGGGAGAGGAACCCGGCCACGATCACCGCGGCGAGGATCAGCACCACCGGGACCACGATCGCCACGGTGGCCTGGACCGTGCGGGTGATGCCGAGCAGGTTCACCGCCGTCAGGAGCACGACGGCGGCCACCGCCACCCAGCGCGCGGTCCAGTCGGTGCCGGAAGAGCTGGCGGCGGGCACCACGTACAGCGCGAAGGTGTAGGCCATGGCCGCGATGGAGGCGGATTTGCCGGTCACGAAGCCCCAGCCGGCCAGGAACCCGGCCCACTCACCCAGCTGCCGCCGGCCGAAGGTGTAGGCACCGCCGGAGGTCGGGTGCACGGCGGCCAGCTGCGCCGTGGAGGTGGCGTTGATCCACGCGACCACTCCGGCCAGGGCCAGGGCGAGCAGCAGCAGGGTGCCGGCCCGCTCGGCGGCCAGCCCGAGCGCGGTGAACACCCCGGCGCCGACCATGGAGCCGATGCCGATGACCACGGCCCCGGGCAGGCCGAGCCGTCGTTGCAGACCTGCGTGATCGCCCATGCGCTCCACCCACTAGAATCGACCGGGAAATGTCCTGGCCATGCCGGACGTGTATGTCATTACCACGCTCATCGAAACTCCCGGTGGACCGGGACCGGAAGGACCATCAGTGCTGCGCACCCACCAGCTGGGCGAACTCGACGCCTCGCTCATCGGACAGACCGTCACCGTCACCGGTTGGGTGGCCCGGCGCCGGGACCACGGTGGGGTGGCCTTCGTGGACCTGCGCGACGCCTCCGGCTTCGCCCAGGTGGTGGTGCGGGATGAGAAGGACTTCGATCCGCTGCGCAACGAGTACGTCCTGCAGGTCACCGGCACCGTGGAGCGCCGCCCGGAGGGCAACGAGAACCCGGGGCTGCCCTCGGGGGAGATCGAGCTGATCACGCAGGACGTGACGGTGCTCAACACCGCCGCCCCGCTGCCGTTCCAGATCGACGAGCACGTGGAGGTGGGCGAGGAGGCCCGGCTGCGCCACCGCTACCTGGACCTGCGCCGCCCGGAGCCGGCCCGCATCATGCGCCTGCGCTCGGAGGTCAACCGGACCGCCCGCAACCTGCTGCATGACGAGGGGTTCATCGAGGTCGAGACCCCCACCCTGACCCGCTCCACCCCGGAGGGCGCCCGCGACTTCCTGGTCCCCGCCCGCCTCGCGCCCGGCTCCTGGTACGCGCTGCCCCAGTCCCCGCAGCTGTTCAAGCAGCTGCTGCAGGTCGGCGGCATCGAGAAGTACTTCCAGATCGCCCGCTGCTACCGGGATGAGGACTTCCGCGCCGACCGGCAGCCCGAGTTCACCCAGCTGGACATCGAGGCCTCCTTCGTGGAGCAGGACGACGTCATCGCGCTCGGCGAGAAGATCGTGCAGTCGGTCTGGTCCCTGGTGGGCGTGGACGTGCCGACCCCGATCCGCCGCATGACCTACCGCGAGGCGATGGACAAGTACGGCTCGGACAAGCCGGACCTGCGCTTCGGCCTCGAGCTGACGGACCTCACCGAGTACTTCGCGGACACCCCGTTCCGCGTGTTCAAGGCGCCCTACGTGGGTGCCGTGGTGATGCCCGGCGGCGCCTCGCAGCCGCGCCGCACCCTGGACGCCTGGCAGGAGTGGGCCAAGCAGCGCGGGGCCAAGGGCCTGGCCTACGTGCTCATCCAGGAGGACGGCTCGCTGACCGGCCCGGTCTCCAAGAACATCTCGGATCAGGAGAAGGCCGGCCTGGCCGCCGCCACGGGCGCCAACCCGGGTGACTGCATCTTCTTCGCCGCCGGTGAGACCACCCCCTCCCGCGCCATCCTGGGCGCCGCCCGCGTGGAGATCGGCCACCGCGTCGGCCTCATCAAGGACGCCGGCCCCGAGGTGCCCGCCGCCGAGGCCGACTGGGCCTTCGTCTGGATCGTGGACGCCCCCATGTTCGAGCCCGCCGCTGACGCAGTGGCCTCCGGGGACGTGGCCGTGGGCGCTGGCGCCTGGACCGCCGTGCACCACGCCTTCACCTCCCCGAAGCCCGAGTTCGCGGACACCTTCGACACGGATCCGGGCTCGGCGCTGGCCTACGCCTACGACATCGTGGTCAACGGCAACGAGGTGGGCGGCGGCTCCATCCGTATCCACCAGGAGGCCATGCAGGAGCGGGTCTTCGAGGTCATGGGCCTGTCCCAGGCGGAGGCCCAGGAGAAGTTCGGATTCCTGCTGGAGGGCTTCAAGTACGGCGCCCCGCCGCACGGCGGCATCGCCTTCGGCTGGGACCGGATCGTGGCCCTGCTGGCCGGCACCGACTCCATCCGGGACGTCATCGCCTTCCCGAAGACCGGCAACGGCTACGACCCGCTGACCTCCGCCCCGGCGCCCATCACGGAGCAGCAGCGCAAGGAGGCCGGCGTGGACGCGAAGCCGGAACCGCAGGAGTCCGCCGCGCAGGACGCCGCCGCGGCCGGGACCAGCGGCGCCTGAGATGGCCGAGCCCGAGCGGCGGCCCCGCCCTGCGGACGTCCCGCCCACCGCGGTCCGGCTGTTGCCGGTCCTGGTGGTGACCTTCGGGCTCAGCATGCTGATCGACATGACGACCGACTGGCACTTCCTGCTGCGCTGGGCGCTGGCCCTGGGCGGCGGACTGCTGGCGCAGGTCGTCGTGCTGAGGATCTGGACGTCCCGCCAGCGGTGAGGTGACGGTGCTCAGCCCCGCCGCGGGCCCTTCAGCTCGTCGGTGTCCACCCAGACGGTGAACGGGCCGGAGTTCACCAGGGCCACGTCCATCATCGCCCCGAACACCCCGCGCTCCACGGGCACGCCCGCCCGTTCCAGCTCCGCCATGAACAGTTCGTACAGCGGTTCGGCGTGGTCACCTCTCGCCGACCGCGACCAGGACGGGCGCCGGCCCCTGCGCACGTCCCCGTAGAGGGTGAACTGGCTGACCACCAGGGCGCCCGCTCCGGCGGACACCAGCGACGCCTCGTCCTCGAGGACCCGCAGGTGCGCGGTCTTCTCCGCCAGCTGGCGGGCCTCGGCCTCGGTGTCCTCCGCGGACACGCCCAGCAGCACCACGAGCCCGGGGGAGTCGAGGTGCCCGGTCACGGTCCCGTCCACGGTCACGGAGGCGGTCCTCGCCCGCTGCAGCAGTGCTCTCATACCCTCCAGTTTGGACCACCGCCTATCAGGGTCCGGACCGCGGGCTAGTCTGGAACGGTGAGTGATTTGTTCAGTGTGCTCGGCGGCGCCGGCGCCGCCGATGACGGGGAACCGGAGGCTCACGACGACGGCGCCTCCTTCGGCGGCCGGGATCGCCCGAGTGCCCCCTTGGCGGTGCGGATGCGCCCGCGCACGGTGGACGAGGTCGTGGGCCAGCAGCACCTGCTCAAACCGGGATCCCCGCTGCGCAAGCTGGCCGAGGGCGCGGCCGGTGGGCCGGGCGCCCGAGGCGCGGGGCCGTCGTCGTTGATCCTGTACGGGCCGCCCGGGACCGGCAAGACCACCCTGGCCACCGTGATCGCGCGCGGGCCGGGCCGCAAGTTCGTGGAGCTGTCCGCCATCAGCGCCGGCGTCAAGGACGTCCGCCAGGTCATGGACCAGGCGCTGAACGACCGTGACCTGTACGGCCGCACCACGGTGCTGTTCCTGGACGAGATCCACCGGTTCAACAAGGCCCAGCAGGACGCGCTGCTGCCCGGGGTGGAGAACCGCTGGGTGGTGCTCGTGGCGGCCACCACCGAGAACCCCTCCTTCTCGGTGGTCGCCCCGCTGCTCTCCCGCTCCATCATGCTCACGCTCAAGCCCCTCACGGACGAGGACATCGCCGGGCTGCTGGACCGCGCCGTGGCGGACGAGCGGGGGCTGAACGGCACCGTGGACCTGCAGGACGAGGCCCGCGAGTACCTGGTGCGGATGGCCCAGGGGGACGCCCGCCGCGGCCTGACCACCCTGGAGGCCAGTGCCGGCGTCGCCCTGGACCGGCACGAGGAGGCAGCCGGGGAGGACGCCCGGCCGGCCATCACCCTGCAGGACGCCGCCCAGGCCATGGACCGGGCCGTGCTGCGCTACGACAAGGCCGGGGATCAGCACTATGACGTCATCAGCGCCTTCATCAAGTCGATCCGCGGCTCGGACGTGGACGCGTCCCTGCACTACCTGGCCCGGATGCTGGAGGCGGGGGAGGACCCGCGGTTCATCTCGCGCCGGCTGATCATCTCCGCCTCCGAGGACATCGGGATGGCGGATCCGACCGCGCTGCAGACGGCGGTGGCGGCCGCCCAGGCCGTCCAGCTGATCGGCATGCCGGAGGGCCGCCTGGTGCTGGCCGAGGCCACCGTCCACCTGGCCACCGCGCCCAAGTCCAACGCGTCCTACGCCGCCATCAACGCCGCGGTGGCGGACGTGCGCGCCGGCCTGTCCGGGGAGGTCCCGGCGCATCTGCGGGACGCCCACTACCCGGGGGCCGCGGCGCTGGGCCACGGCAAGGGGTACGTGTACTCGCACGACGCCCCACACGGGGTGGCCCGCCAGCAGTACCTGCCGGACACCCTCCGGACCAAGGACTACTACCGGCCCACGCAGCACGGCGTGGAGCGCAGCCTGGGGGAGCGGCTGCAGCACCTGCGCTCCATCATCCGGGGCACCGAACCCCCCGCGGACTAGACTGGGGCCGTCCGTGTCCGCTCGATCCAGGAGGATGCACCATGACCACCCCCGCCAACAACCCCGCCGGCGGCCTCGTGCCGAACACCACCGAGGTCGACTACCGGATCCTCAAGACGGTGGCCTCCTACGAGCAGGCCCAGGAGCTCGTGGACCGGCTCTCCGACGGCGGCTTCCCAGTGGAGAAGACCCGGATCGTCGGGACCGGTCTGCGGTCCGTGGAGCAGATCACCGGCCGGATGACCACCGGCAAGGCCGCCGGGCGGGGCGCCCTGGGCGGGCTCTGGTTCGGCCTGATGATCGGCCTGCTGTTCCTGATCCTGGCGCCGGCCTCCGGCTGGCTGACGATCCTGCTGATGGCGCTGGGCTTCGGCGCCGTCTGGGGCGCCATCTTCGGGGCCCTGGGCCACGCCGCCACCCGCGGGCGCCGCGACTTCTCCTCCATCCAGGTCATGGAGGCCGAGTCCTATGACGTGCTCGTGGAGGCCACCCACATCACCCTGGCCGCCCAGGTGGCTGACGGGCAGCCGATGCCGGAGGGCACGGACGAGGCCCGGTAACTGGTAGACTGGTCTGCTGTCTGGCAAGCGTCGCCGGTTTTCACCTCGTCCCTCGAGTGCGGCGCTGTAGCGATGACGGGCAGCGGCATGCCCCTCAGCTCTCCTCGTGGACGTGCAGGAGGCCAGGTTCCGGTCCACCCTTGTCACACCGTGGGAGCCCCCACGACCGTGCCAGGACCGGAGACAAACCAGAACCGTGCCGCCTGACAAGAAAGGTCCATTCGTGGCTTCCAACCTCCGTACCCGCCGCACCGTGCGCCACTCGCGCGCCCTCGGCATCGCCCTGACCCCCAAGGCCGAGAAGTACATGGAGCGCCGTCCGTACGGCCCCGGCCAGCACGGCCGCGCCCGTCGCAAGGCCGACTCCGACTACTCGGTGCGCCTGAAGGAGAAGCAGCGCCTGCGCGCCCAGTACAACATCCGCGAGGCCCAGATGCGCCGCTACTTCGAAGAGGCCAAGCGCACCTCCGGCCTGACCGGTGAGAACCTGGTGGAGCTGCTCGAGATGCGTCTCGACGCCCTCGTGCTGCGCGCCGGCTTCGCCCGCACCATCCAGCAGGCCCGCCAGATGGTGGTCCACCGCCACATCATGGTGGACGGCGCCCGCGTGGACCGTCCGTCCTTCCGCGTGAAGGAGGGCCAGCTGATCCACGTCCACGCCCGTTCGGAGAAGATGGTCCCCTTCCAGATCTCCGCCACCGGCGCTCACCAGGAGGTGCTGCCGGCCGTCCCGGGCTACCTGGACGTCGAGATCGAGAAGCTGCAGGCCAAGCTGTCCCGCCGCCCGAAGCGCTCCGAGGTCCCCGTGACCTGCGAGGAGCAGCTCGTGGTGGAGTACTACGCCCGCTGATCCGCTGACGGATCCGCTGCACCGCAGCATCCTCCGGAACCCGGCGCCCCGCACAGGGACGCCGGGTTCCGGCGTTTAAGCCCGCATCGTTCCACGCCAGGGGCGCGTCCCCGGTAGGGTGGACCAGGCATCGAACCGAAAGGACTACGCCGTGATCAAGCGCGTCATGCTGGTGGGAGTGGGGGCCGCCGTCGGCTGGCTCGGCCACACCGTCTTCAGCAAGGGCCGGGACGCGGCCGCCGTCCGCGCCGAGGAGACGATCCGGAACACCCTGAACCCGGAGAACATCGGCCGCAACGCCGGCCAGGCCGCCGCCACCGCGCTGGCCGCCAGCGCCCGGTCCTTCGCGTCCCAGCTGCGCGAGGAGGTCCCGGCGTGGAAGACGATCTCCTCCTCGCTGGCGGACCCCGCGCCGCGGTCCTCCGGTGCGCCGTCCTCCGGCGAGGACCAGGACCCCGCCCACACCACCATCCAGGGAACCGCCACGTCCGCCACGCCCCCCACCGACCCACGAAAGCAGTCGTAGCACCGCCATGAAGTCGCAGGACATCGCCAGCCGCTGGCTGGATTTCTTCGCCCAGAAGGACCACGCCCCCGTCCCCTCGGCCTCGCTGGTCTCCCCGGACCCGTCGTTGCTGTTCACGATCGCCGGGATGGTCCCGTTCATCCCGTACTTCCTGGGCCAGGAGACCCCGCCGTACCAGCGGGCCGCGTCCGTGCAGAAGTGCATCCGCACCGCGGACATCGAGGAGGTCGGCAAGACCGTCCGCCACGGCACGTTCTTCCAGATGTGCGGCAACTTCTCCTTCGGCGACTACTTCAAGGAGCAGGCCATCCCCTTCGCCTGGGAGCTGCTGACCACGCCCCAGGAGCAGGGCGGCTACGGGCTGGACCCGGAGCGGCTGTGGGTCACGGTGTACGAGGAGGATGACGAGGCGGCGCGCATCTGGCGCGAGGACGTGGGCGTCCCCGCCGACCGCATCCAGCGCCTGGGCAAGGCGGACAACTACTGGAACACGGGCCAGCCCGGTCCCGGCGGCCCCTGCTCCGAGATCTTCTACGACCGCGGCCCGGCCTACGGCCAGGACGGCGGACCGGCGGTGGACGACACCCGGTACATGGAGATCTGGAACCTCGTCTTCATGCAGTACCAGCTCTCCGAGGTCCGCACCAAGGAGGACTTCGACGTCGCCGGGGAGCTGGCGAACAAGAACATCGACACCGGCCTCGGCCTCGAGCGCCTGGCGATGGTCCTGCAGGGCGTGGAGAACATGTACGAGACGGATCAGGTCCGCCCCGTCCTGGACCGCGCCGCCGCGCTGGCCGGCAAGGAGTACACCTCCACCGAGGACCCGGCGGACCCGCACTACGTGGACGACGTGCGGCTGCGCATGGTGGCCGACCATGTCCGCTCCGCGTTGATGCTCATCACGGACGGCGTGGTGCCCGGCAACGAGGGCGGCGGCTACGTGCTGCGCCGCCTGATCCGCCGCGCCGTGCGGGCCATGCGCCTGATGGGCGTGACCGATCCGGTGCTGCCCGAGCTGCTGCCGGTCTCCCGTGACGCCATGCAGGGCACCTACCCGGAGGTCGGGCGGGACTTCGACCGGATCTCCCGGGTGGCCTACAACGAGGAGAAGGCGTTCCTGCGGACCATCGCCGCCGGCACCGCCCGGATGGACTCGGCCGTCACGGCCGCGAAGTCCGCCGCCCAGTCCCCGGGTGCCACGGCGGCAGGCATCTCCGGCGCCGACGCCTTCGAGCTGCATGACACCTACGGCTTCCCCATCGACCTCACCCTGGAGATGGCCCAGGAGGCCGGGGTGGCCGTGGACGAGGCCGGGTTCCGCGAGCTCATGACCGAGCAGCGCACCCGTGCCCGCCAGGACGCCAAGTCCAAGAAGTCCGGGCACGTGGACTCCTCGGCCTACCGCGAGCTGCAGGCTGGAGGGGACACCGTCTTCACCGGGTACACCGAGCACACCACGGCCTCCCGCATCCGCGGCCTGCTGTCCGGCGGGCAGCAGGTGGCCTCGGCGGCCGCCGGCCAGGAGCTCGAGCTGGTGCTGGACGCCACCCCGTTCTATGCCGAGTCCGGCGGCCAGGCCGCAGACACCGGGTACATCACCGGGGACGGCTTCGTCCTCGAGGTGATGGACGTCCAGGCCCCCGTCAGGGGACTGAGCGTGCACCGGGTGAAGGTCACCGAGGGCGAGGTGCCGGCCGGCGCCGAGGCCGTCGGGGCCATTGACCTGCAGCGCCGCCTGGACGCCCAGAAGGCCCACACGGGCACCCACCTCGTGCACGCCGCCCTGCACCAGATCCTCGGCCCGGAAGCCACCCAGTCCGGCTCCTTCAACAAGGAGGGCTACCTGCGCTTCGACTTCCGCTGGGGCGAGGCCATGAGCGAGATGGCCCGGTCCGAGGTGGAGGACGTCTCCAACCTGGCCATCCGGGACAACCACCCCGTGCTGACCCGGGAGATGTCTCTGGAGGAGGCCCGCGGCCTCGGGGCCATGAGCCTGTTCGGGGAGAAGTACGGGGACCGCGTCCGCGTGGTCGAGGTCAACGGCGCGTGGTCCCGTGAGCTGTGCGGCGGCACGCACGTCGGCGCCACGGCGGAGATCGGCTCGCTGGCGCTGCTGGGAGAGCAGTCGGTGGGCTCCGGCAACCGCCGCGTGGAGGCCTTGGTGGGCCTTGACGCCTTCCGCCACCTGGCCACCGAGCGGACACTCGTCAACGAGCTGACGGGCCTGCTGAAGGTCCCCGCGGACCAGGTCAAGGACCGCGTGGCCGGCACCCTGGCCCGGCTCAAGGAGGTCGAGAAGGAGCTGGCCGGCCTGCGGGCCGCCCAGCTGCAGGCCGAGGCCGGCCGCCTGGTGGAGCAGGCCGTGGACGTCTCCGGCGCCCAGGCCACCGTCAGGCTGCTGGCCCACGACGCCGGCCCGGTCGGCTCTGGCGACGAGCTGCGGTCCCTGGTCCTGGACCTTCGCTCCCGGCTCGAGAACGCCTCCGGCAACGCGGCGGGCACCCCCGCCGTCGTGGCCATGGCCGGCACGGCCAAGGGCCGGCCGCTCGTGGTCATCGGCACCAACCAGGCCGCCCGGGACGCCGGACTGAAGGCCGGGGCCCTCGTCAAGACCGCCTGCGGCGTGCTCGGCGGCGGGGGCGGCGGCAGGGACGACGTCGCCCAGGGCGGCGGCCAGGACGCCGGCCGGATCGCGGACGCCCTGAGCGCGGTGCGGGGCGCCGTCGCGGCAGGGGTCGGGGCTGCGACCGGGGCCGCGGGCGCGTGAGCGGGCCGCTGCAACGGGGGGTCCGGCTCGGGGTCGATGTGGGCCAGGCCCGCGTCGGCCTCGCCGCGTCCGACCCGGACGGCATCCTGGCGAGCCCGGTCCGCACGCTGAAGCGGGACGCCCAGAAGGGGTTCGACCGGCGCATGATCGTCCGCGAGGCGCTCGAGCGGGACGCGGTGGTGGTCTACGTGGGGCTGCCGGTCAACCTGCAGGGGCGCTCCACGGCCTCCACGCAGGACGCCGAGCAGTACGCGGAGCAGCTGGCCACGGAGCTCCTCGCGGCCGGCAGCGGTGCACGGGTGAACCTCGTGGACGAGCGGCTCAGCACCGTCTCGGCGCACCGCCAGCTGCGGGAGGCCGGCCGGGACACGCGGTCTCACCGGGCCGTGGTGGACCAGGTGGCCGCGGTGCAGATCCTCGAGCAGGCCTTGAATATGCAACAATCGCTCCAGCGGGACGCCGGGCGTCCCGTCGCCGTGCCCGCGCCCGACGGAGAGGATGGGACACGTGGCCGATCTGACTCCTGAGGGACCGCGCGAGGAGGGCACCCCGGTGACCCGCCGCGAACTGCGCCGCCGCGAGGCGGAGCGGTCCCCGGACGCCCCGGAGCCACTGGTGGAGGAGGACCTCCGCGAGTACCCGGACGCCGCGCCCGATGGCCGCTACCAACCGGCCGGGGACAGCGACGTCTCGCAGGAGCCCCTCATCGTCCGACCGGCCGGGCGCAAGGGATACCAGACGGTCACGGTCAACCGGTACCGCTCCCCGGACGCGCAGGCGAAGAGGGACGCGCGCCGCAAGCGCCGCCGTCGCCGCAATATCGTGTTGATCTCCGCCTTCGGTGCCTTCGTGGTGCTCGTGGCGGGGCTGTCCTTCGCGCTCCGGGGGATCCTCCCGACGCCGGCGGCGGAGGACTACCCGGGCCCCGGCGGCCAGGACGTCACCTTCACCGTCAATGCCGGCGAGGGGGCCATCGCGATCGGCAACCGGCTCGCGGACGAGGACATCGTGGCCAGCAGCGGCGCGTTCATCGAGGCCGTGAACCAGTCCCGGTCCGAGAACTCGATCCAGGCGGGGGACTACCCGCTGAAGCTGCAGATGAAGGCCTCGGACGCCGCGTCCATCCTGCTGCGTGACGGCCAGGGCCAGGTGCATTACGTCGCCGTGAACCGGGGCATGCGCCTGAACGAGGCGATCCAGGCCGTGAGCGACTCCACCGGGATCTCCGTGGGGGACCTGGAGGCCGCGGCGGCGGACCCCGAGGACTTCGGGCTGCCGGCCGAGGCGCCCAGCCTGGAGGGCTACCTGGCCCCCGGTGAGTACCGCTTCCCGGTGGATGCCGAGCCGGCCGAGATCTTCGCCCTGATGATCGAGCCGACCATGGCCGAGCTCGAGGAGCAGGGCATCACGGACGAGCAGGAGCAGTTCCGCACCGTCACCATCGCCTCCATCCTCGAGGCCGAGGCGCTGCCGGGCGACTACCCGATCGTGGCCGGCATCATCGAGAACCGGCTGCGCCCGGAGAACGACGAGACGGGCGGCTACCTGCAGATCGACGCCACGGTGATCTACGGCCTGGGCCAGCGTCAGCTGCAGTTCTCGGAGGAGGACAAGCAGGATGCCTCCAACGAGTACAACACCTATGCCCACCGAGGCCTGCCGCCCGGACCCATCGGGGCCCCGTCCACCGAAGCCCTCGACGCGGCGGCCCATCCGGAGGACAACCCCTACTACTACTGGGTGACCACCAATATCGAGACCGGTCAGACGAAGTTCGCCGAGGACTACGAGCAGCACCGCGTCTACCAGCAGGAGTACCGCGACTACTGCGCCGAGAACCAGGAGATCTGTGGCTAAGGACACCGTGACCATTCAGACGGCCGGTGTCCTCGGGCACCCCATCGCGCATTCGAGGTCCCCGGTCCTGCACCGGGCCGCCTACCGGACCCTGGGACTGGCCGTGGACTACCACGCCCATGACGTGACGCCGGAGGACCTGCCCGCCTTCATGGCGGACCTGACCGGCGAGTGGCTGGGACTGTCCGTCACCATGCCGCTGAAGTCCCCGATGATGCGCCAGGTGGACCGGTTCTCCCCGCGGGTCGAGCGGCTCGGGTTCCTCAACACCGTGGTGTGGGAGGCGGACGGTACCACCACGGCCTACAACACGGACGTGGAGGGGATCGTCGAGTCCCTCGTCTTCGCGGGCTTCGACAGGTCGGAGGCCGGCGGCAGGATGGGCATCCTGGGCAGTGGCGGGACGGCCGCCGCGGCCATTGCCGCCGCCCACCTGATGGGCCTGTCCGGGGTGGACCTGTTCGTCCGCACGCCGGCCAAGTCGGCCGAGCACGCCGAGCTCGCCCGCGGCTTCGGCCTGGCCGCGCGGGTCCGGTCGCTGCAGGACTTCCCGACGGCGGCCGCCGGCTTCCGCGCCGTCGTCGCCACCCTGCCCCCGCGGGCCGCGGACCCGACGGCTGCCGGGCTGGCCGGTGAGACCGGGGGCGGTCTGCCGCCGCTGCTGGACGCCGCCTACGACCCCTGGCCGTCGGCGCTGGCCACCGCGTGGGGCTCGCGGGGCGGCCAGGTGGTCAGCGGCCTGGAGATGTTGCTCTACCAGGCGGTCGAGCAGGTGCGGCTGTTCACCGGCCGGGTCCTCCCCGCCGGCAGCGCGCCCGACTGGGCCGCCGTCACCGCCGCCATGGCCGCCGCCCTCGACCTCCCCCCACGCACCCCCTGACTCCCTCAAGCCCCTGACCGCACCCTCCAGGCGCACAGTGACCTGACCCCCACCGTTGTGACGCGGCCCGGTCACTCTGTGCCCCGCGGCCACGGGGCCGTGAGAGAATCGAGTCCATGGTGCGCTGGTTGACAGCGGGCGAATCTCATGGGCCCGCACTCGTTGGAATCATCGAAGGGTTGCCCGCGGGCATCCCCCTGACCACCTCGATGGTGCAGGACGCCTTGGCGCGCCGTCGCCTCGGCTACGGCCGGGGGGCTCGGATGAAGTTCGAGCAGGACCAGGTCACACTGGTGGGCGGTGTCCGCCACGGCTCGACCATCGGCTCGCCCGTGGCCATCGAGATCGCCAACACCGAGTGGCCGAAGTGGGAGAAGGTCATGTCGGCCGATCCTGTGGACCCCCAGGAGCTCGAGGGGGTGGCCCGCAACGCCGCCCTCACGCGTCCCCGCCCCGGCCACGCCGACCTGGCCGGGATGCAGAAGTACGGCTTCGACGAGGCCCGCCCGCTGCTCGAGCGCGCCTCGGCCCGGGAGACCGCGGCCCGGGTGGCCCTCGGCACCGTGGCCTCCTCCTTCCTCGCCCAGCTGGGCATCCGCACGGTGTCCCACACCACCGCGGTGGGCACCGTCTCCGTGCCGGAGGGCGCGGCGCTGCCCACCCCGGAGCACGTGACCGCGCTGGACGCCGACCCCCTGCGCTGCTTCGAGAAGTCCACCTCGGACGCCATGGTGGCCGAGGTGGACGCCGCCCACAAGGAGGGCGAGACCCTCGGCGGCGTGGTGGAGGTCCTGGCCTACGGCGTGCCCGTCGGCCTGGGCAGCCACGTGCACTGGGACCGTCGCCTGGACTCGATGCTCTCGGGCGCACTGATGGGCATCCAGGCCATCAAGGGGGTCGAAGTGGGTGACGGCTTCACCACCGCGGCCCGGCGTGGCACCGCGGCCCATGACGAGATCGTGCGTGGCGCGGACGGCCACCCCGTGCGCACCTCCAACCGCGCCGGCGGCATCGAGGGCGGGATGAGCACCGGGGGAGTGCTCCGCGTCCGCGCGGGCATGAAGCCGATCGCCACCGTTCCCCGGGCGCTGCGGACCGTCGACACCTCCACGGGCCAGGACACCAGGGCCCACCATCAGCGCTCGGATGTCTGCGCCGTCCCGGCGGCCGGCGTGGTGGCCGAGGCCATGGTCTCGCTCGTGCTGGCCCAGGCCGTGCTGCAGAAGTTCGGCGGGGACTCCGTGGCGGAGACCCGGCGCAACCTGCAGTCCTTCGTGGCCGCGCTGGAGCCGCTGCCGGATCCAGCCCCCGCCGATGCGGCCGCGCCGGCCGATGCACCCATGGGCGATCCGCTGCAGTGAGTCCCGCAACGAGCGGCGCGCCTCGTTGGTCTCCCGGTCGCCGGATCGTGCTGGTGGGACCCATGGGTTCCGGCAAGTCGACCCTCGGCACCGTCCTGGCGCGCCGGCTCGGCCTGCAGCGGCTGGACGCCGACGACCTGTTCGTGGCCCAGCACGGGCCGATCGCCGACTACTTCTCCACCCGGGGCGAGCCGGCGTTCCGCCAGGCCGAGGAGGACGTGATCGGCGAGGTGCTCTCCCGCGCCGAGCCGTGCGTGCTGTCCCTCGGCGGGGGAGCGGTGCTCAGCGCCCTCACCCGGGACCGGCTGTTGCTCGGCTCCCACGTGGTCTACCTGACGGTGGACGAGTCGGCCGCCCTGGAACGGCTCGACGGCGGCGCGGGTCGCCCCGTGCTGGCCGGGGACCCCGGCCGCACGTGGCGCCGCATCCTCGCCGAGCGCCACGGCTTGTACCGTGAGGTATCCCAGTGGACGGTGGACACCACCGGCCGCAAGACCACCGACCTGGCAGACCAGGTCATCCGCCTGGTCCACACGGCGGAATCCGCATCCGAAGACCACAGGAGTGTCCATCCATGACCGAGCCGAACGTGCCGTCCACCGAACCCGTCTCCGACGATGCCACCGTCATCCCGGCCTCCGGGGGATCGGCGGCCGGAGCCTCCGGCGGCTACGACGTGGTGGTGGGCAAGGGCCTGCTGGGCCGGCTGCCGCAGATGCTGGGACCCTCGGTCCGCCGCGTCCTGGTGATCCACCCCCGCGCCCTGCGCGCCACCGGTGACGTGGTCAAGGCCGACCTGGAGACCGCCGGGTACCAGGCCCTCACCGCCGAGATCCCGGACGCCGAGGAGGGCAAGCACATCCAGGTGGCTGCGTTCTGCTGGCAGGTCCTGGGCCAGAACGACTTCACGCGTTCGGACGCCGTGGTCTCCGTGGGCGGCGGCTCGGTCTCGGACGTGTCCGGCTTCGTGGCGGCCACGTGGCTGCGCGGGGTGCGCGTGGTGCACATCCCCACCACCCTGCTCGGCATGGTGGACGCGGCGGTCGGTGGCAAGACCGGCATCAACACCGCCGAGGGCAAGAACCTCGTGGGGGCCTTCCACCCGCCCGCCGGCGTCCTGGCGGACCTGGACACGCTGCTGACCCTGCCGCCGAACGAGCTGGTCTCCGGGCTGGCCGAGGTCGTCAAGTGCGGGTTCATCGCGGACCCGGAGATCCTGCGGATCATCGAGTCCTCCCCGGAACAGGCCCAGAACCCCCACTCGCACCAGCTGCGCGAACTCATCGAGCGGTCGATCGCCGTGAAGGCGGGCGTGGTCTCGGACGACCTGCGAGAATCAGGGCCGCGGGAGATGCTCAACTACGGCCACACCCTGGCCCACGCCATCGAGCTCGCCGAGCGCTACCAGTGGCGCCACGGGGCCGCCGTCTCCGTGGGGCTGGTCTTCGCCGCCGAGCTGGCCCGGTCCGTGGGCCGGCTGGACGACGCCACCGCGGACCGCCACCGCAGCATCCTCGAGTCCCTGGGCCTGCCGACCCGGTACGCGGGGGACCGCTGGGAGGCCCTGCTGGACGGGATCCGCCGGGACAAGAAGAACCGGGGTGACCAGTTGCGGTTCGTGCTGCTGGACGGGCTGGGCAAGCCGACCACGTACGACGTCCCGGACGCCTCCCTGCTCTTCGCGACCTACCAGGAGATCGCGGAGTAGCCCCATCCCCTAGAATGGTCGACTGGACTTCGCCGCGCGCCGCGTCGACGCCATCGACCGGCCGACCCCAGACGTAACGGAGATTGACAGTGGCAACGAGCAATGACATCAAAAACGGCACCGTGCTGAAGATGGACGGCCACCTGTGGAACGTCATCGAGTTCCAGCACGTGAAGCCGGGCAAGGGCGGGGCGTTCGTCCGCACCAAGATGAAGAACATCACCACGGGCAAGCTCGTGGACAAGACCTTCAACGCCGGAGCCAAGATCGAGACCGCCACCGTGGACCGCTCGGACTACGAGTACCTGTACCAGGACGGCGAGGACTTCGTCTTCATGGACCTGGACACCTATGACCAGATCACGGTGCTCCCGGCCGTGGTGGGCGACGCCGCGCACTTCATGCTGGAGAACCAGAAGGTCACCATCGCCATGAACGAGGGCACCCCGCTGTACATGGACATGCCGCCGTCCGTAGTGCTGGAGATCACCTACACCGAGCCGGGACTGCAGGGTGACCGCTCCTCCGCGGGCACCAAGCCGGCCACCGTGGAGACCGGCTACGAGATCCAGGTCCCGCTGTTCGTGGACCAGGGCACCAAGGTCAAGGTGGACACCCGCACGGGTGACTACCTCGGCCGCGTGAACGACTGACGGCCCCTTCGGTGAGTGCACGAGGCAAAGCACGGCGGCGCGCGCTGGACATCCTCTTCGAGGCCGAGCAGCGCGGGACCGCCCCGGAGGCGGGCGTCAGCTCCCGCCGGACGTCCACGGAACAGGTGATCAACCCGTACACCGTGGAGATCATCCAGGGCGTGGTGGCGGAGCAGGAGCGCATCGACGAGATCCTGTCCTCCTACGCGCAGGGTTGGACCCTGGACCGCATGCCCGCGGTGGACCGCGCCATCCTGCGGATCGGCACCTGGGAATTGCTCTTCAACGACGACGTGCCGGACCGCGTGGCCGTGTCCGAGGCGGTCACGATCGCCAAGGAGCTGTCCACGGACGACTCCCCGGACTTCGTCAACGGCCTCCTGGGCCGTCTCCAGCAGCTCAAGCCGACGCTGCTGGACTGACGTCATACCCGGCCCGGCGCGGATCGGCCCGGCACCGCGGTGCTAGGGTGGACGCCGGACCAAGCACACCCCAGCCGGGGTGGCGTTTCCTTTAAGTTCCGTCCTGTGAGGCGGGGAAGGAGGCATGCGTGCAGGCTGAGAGCCGCGCCGTGCGCACCGTCCGTCAGGTCCTGACGGCGGCGGACATCGACCGGGCACTGACCCGGATCGCCCACGAGATCCTCGAGTCGAACAAGGGCCCCGAGTCCCTAGTGGTCCTCGGCATCCCGCGCCGCGGCGTCCCGCTGGCCGAGCGACTCACCGCGAAGCTGGAGCGGATCGAGCCCGGCTTCAGCGCCTCCGCCGCCACCGGCCAACTTGACGTCACGCTCTACCGTGACGACCTGCGCCGCTCCACCACCCGCACCCCCGCCCCCACCCGGTTGCCGGAGTCCGGCATCGACGGGGCCACCGTGGTGCTGGTGGACGACGTGCTCTACTCGGGGCGCACCATCCGTGCCGCCCTGGACGCGCTCAACGATTTCGGGCGCCCGGCCGCCGTGCGCCTGGCCGTGCTGGTGGACCGCGGCCACCGCGAGCTGCCGATCCGAGCCGACTTCGTGGGCAAGAACCTCCCCACCTCCACCGCCGAGCGCGTCCAGGTGCGGCTCCTGGAGATCGACGGCCCCGAGCACCCCGAGGACCTGGTCGCCATCACCGACGCCGCCCCCGCACCCTCCGCGGACGGGGCCGGCGCATGAGGCACCTGCTCTCCACCCAGGACCTCTCGCGCCCGGACGCCCTGCGGATCCTGGACACCACGGAGGAGATGGCCGCCGTCTCCGGCCGCGAGGTCAAGAAGCTGCCCGCCCTGCGCGGCCGCACCGTGGTCAACCTCTTCCTCGAGGACTCCACCCGCACCCGCATCTCCTTCGAGGCGGCGGCCAAGCGGCTCAGCGCGGACGTCATCAACTTCTCCGGCAAGGGCACCTCGGTGTCCAAGGGCGAATCCCTCAAGGACACCGTCCAGACCCTCGAGGCCATCGGCGCCGACGCGATCGTGATGCGGCACTGGGGCTCGGGGGCCGCCGCCCAGCTCGCGGACTCCGGATGGATCCGCTCCGCCGTGGTCAACGCCGGGGACGGCACGCACGAGCATCCCACCCAGGCGTTGCTGGACGCATTCACCCTGCGTCGACACCTGGCCCGGCGGCACGGCACCGCCCCGCACGGCACCGACCTGGCCGGGATGCGGGTCGTCATCGTCGGGGACATCCTGCACTCCCGGGTGGCCCGCTCCAACCTGTGGCTGCTGACCACCCTGGGAGCCGAGGTCACCCTGGCCGCCCCGCCCACCCTCGTGCCGATCGGGGCGGGGGACTGGCCCTGCACCGTGACCTACTCGCTGGATCAGGCCCTGGCCACCGCGCCGGACGCCGTGATGATGCTGCGCGTGCAGTCCGAGCGGATGCATGACGCGTACTTCCCCTCCGCCGCGGAGTACACCCGGTCCTGGGGGCTCACGGACGAACGCCTCGCCCGGCTGGAGTCCGCCGGCGTGGACGACGCCGTCATCATGCACCCCGGGCCCATGAACCGCGGCCTGGAGATCTCCGCCGCCGCGGCGGACTCCGCCCGCAACACCGCCCTGGAACAGGTCGCCCACGGCGTCTCCGTGAGGATGGCCGTGCTGTACCTCTTGCTGAACCAGAAGGAGTCCGCATGACCGCGCAGAACTACCTGATCACCGGCGGCACCCTGCCGGACGGCACCACCGCGGATGTCCTGGTCGAGGACGGCCTGCTGGCCGCCGTCGGGCCGGATCTGGCGACGCCGGCCGGCACCGAGGTGCTCGACGCGGCCGGCCGGGTGGTCCTGCCGGGCCTCGTGGACCTGCACACCCACCTGCGCCAGCCGGGCCGTGAGGACGCGGAGACGATCGAGACGGGCACCCGCGCCGCAGCGCTCGGCGGCTTCACCTCGGTCCACGCCATGGCCAACTCGACGCCGGTCGCGGACTCGGCGGGCGTCGTCGAGCAGGTCTGGCAGCTGGGACGGGAGGCCGGCTGGTGCGACGTCCACCCGGTGGGCGCGGTGACGGTGGGCCTGGGCGGGGAGCGCCTGGCCGAGCTCGGCGCGATGGCCGAGTCCCGGGCCGCGGTCCGCGTGTTCTCCGACGACGGGATGTGCGTGGCCGATCCGGTGATGATGCGCCGCGCGCTGGAGTACGTCAAGGCCTTCGACGGGGTGATCGCCCAGCACGCGCAGGAGCCGGGTCTCACCGACGGGGCCCAGATGAACGAGGGCGCCCTGTCCTCCATGCTCGGCCTGGCCGGCTGGCCCGCCGTGGCTGAGGAGGCGATCATCGCCCGGGACGTGCTGCTCGCCCAGCACGTGGGGTCCCGCCTGCACGTCTGCCACGTCTCCACCGCCGGTTCCGTGGAGCTCATCCGCTGGGCCAAACAGCGGGGGATCGACGTCACCGCGGAGGCCACGCCGCACCACCTGCTGCTGACCGAGGAGCTCGTCCGCACCTACAACCCGGTCTACAAGGTCAATCCGCCGCTGCGCCGCGAGGCGGATGTGATGGCGCTGCGCGAGGGCCTGGCGGACGGGACCATCGACACGATCGGCACCGACCACGCGCCGCACACCGCGGAGACCAAGGAGTGCGAATGGACCGTGGCCGCCATGGGCATGACCGGGCTGGAGACCGCCCTGCCCGTGGCCCAGCTGGCCCTCGTGGACACCGGCCTGATGGACTGGGCGGGCCTCTCCCGGATCCTGAGCTCGACGCCGGCCCGGATCGCGCGCCTGGCCGACCAGGGCCGGATCTCCCCGGACGGCGTCTTCGAGATCGGCGCCCCGGCCAACCTGACCGTCTACGACCCCACGGTCACCCGCACCGTGGATCCGGAGCGCCACGCCACGAAGTCCCGCAACAGCCCCTACCGCGGCATGGAGTTGCCCGGACAGGTCACCGACGTGTTCAACCACGGCCATCCCGTGGTGCGTGACCGTGCCCTGGCCACACCGCGCCAGCAGAACCACCAGACAGGAACCACCCAGCAGTGAACGACGACTTCAGCACCGAATACACCCTCATCGGGGTCCTGACCGTCATCGGACTGGTGGTGATCGTGCTCCTGATGTGGTGGGGCTGGCGTAACCGCAAGCGACGCCAGCAGGACGTGGCCGCCCCGGCGGCCGTGCCGGCGGACGTCCTCGGGGCCGAGCCCCTGGCGGCGGCCGAGGGCATGTACGTCTCCACGGTGCGCGGCCAGGACTACCTGGACCGGATCGCCGTCCACGGTCTGGGCCTGCGCACCAACGCCCGCCTGGAGGTGCACGCCTCCGGCGTCGCCGTGCTCCGCGAGGGCAGCCAGAACTTCTTCATCCCCCGGGGGGACCTCCGCCAGGCAGGACTGGACGCCGGCATGAGCGGCAAGTTCGTGGAGCGCGGCGGACTGCTGGTGCTGACCTGGACGCTGGACGGTCTTCAGGTCACCACCGGCTTCCGCACCCGCGCCGCGCAGGACCGCGATCCCCTGCTGGCCGCACTGAACCACCTCATCGACCCCACCCCAGACCCCGACCCGTCAGACCCGACAGACCCGCAGATGGAGAACAACTCGTGAGCCTACTGAACCGCGCGCCCGCCGTGCTGGTCCTGGCCGACGGCACCGCCCACCACGGCCACGCCTACGGCCAGACCGGCACCACCCTGGGTGAGGCTGTCTTCACCACCGGCATGACCGGCTACCAGGAGACCCTGACGGATCCCTCCTACGCCCGGCAGATCATCGTGCAGACCTTCCCGCACATCGGCAACACCGGGGTCAACGCGGAGGACGCCGAGTCCCGGGCCGTCTTCGCCGCCGGCTATGTGGTCAGGGATGCCGCCCGCCGGGCGTCGAACTGGCGCACCGAGCGCAGCCTGGACGAGGAGCTCCAGGCCCAGGGCGTCGTCGGGATCCAGGGGGTGGACACCCGCGCCATCACCCGGCACCTGCGGTCCGCCGGCTCGATGAAGGCCGGGATCTTCTCCGGGGAGGCGGCCGGACGGCCGCTCGCCGACCTCGTGGCCGAGGTGGCGGCCCAGCCGTCCATGGCCGGGGCCCGGCTGGCCGAGGAGGTGACCACGCAGTCCGCCTACACCGTCGAGCCGTCCGAGCACGGCTGGGAGGGCGAGCCGCTGCACACCGTGGTGGCGCTCGACCTCGGCCTGAAGGCGGCCACGCCGCGGCACCTGGCCGCCCGGGGCATCCGTCTCCACGTGTTGCCCGCGACCGCGACGTTCGAGGACATCACCGCCCTGGACCCGGACGGCGTCTTCCTCTCCAACGGGCCCGGGGACCCGGCCACGGCGGACGACCAGGTGGCCCTGACCCGCCGGGTCCTGGACGCCGGACTGCCGTTCTTCGGCATCTGCTTCGGCAACCAGGTCTTCGGCCGGGCGCTCGGCTTCGGTACCTACAAGCTGCCCTTCGGCCACCGCGGCCCCAACCAGCCCGTGATGGACAAGACCACCGGGCGGGTGGAGATCACCTCGCAGAACCACGGCTTCGCCGTGGACGCGCCGCTGGGTGAGCCGGTCACCGCCCCGGAGTCGCAGTACGGCCGCGTGGAGGTCTCGCACTGGTCCCTCAACGACCAGGTGGTCGAGGGCCTGCGCCTGCTGGACCGCCCCGCCTTCTCCGTCCAGTTCCACCCCGAGTCGGCGGCCGGACCCCACGACTCGGCCCCGCTGTTCGACCGGTTCATCGAGCTGATGTCCACCACCTCCAACCCCGCCGAAGGAGCCTGAGCCCGTATGCCCAAGCGCACCGATCTGCAGTCCGTCCTGGTCATCGGCTCCGGCCCGATCGTCATCGGCCAGGCCGCCGAGTTCGACTACTCCGGCACCCAGGCCATTCGGGTCCTCAAGGAGGAGGGACTGCGCGTGGTGTTGGTCAACTCCAACCCGGCCACCATCATGACCGACCCGGAGCTGGCCGACGCCACCTACGTGGAGCCCATCACCCCCGAGGTGGTCGAGAAGATCATCGCCGCAGAACGTCCGGACGCCGTGCTGCCCACCCTCGGCGGCCAGACGGCCCTGAACACCGCGATCGCCCTGGACAAGAACGGGGTGCTGGAGAAGTACGGCGTCGAGCTGATCGGCGCCAACATCGAGGCCATCGAGCTGGGGGAGAACCGCGAGCTCTTCAAGGGCGTGGTGGAGCGCTGCGGCGCCGAGTCGGCGAAGTCGGTGATCGTCCACAGCATGGACGAGGCCTTCGCCGCGGCCGAGACGCTCGGCTACCCCATGGTGGTCCGCCCCTCCTTCACCATGGGCGGCCTGGGCTCCGGCCTCGCCTACAACGAGGAGGACCTGCGCCGCATCGCCGGCGCCGGCATCCAGTACAGCCCGACCTCCGAGGTCCTGCTCGAGGAGTCCATCCTCGGCTGGAAGGAGTACGAGCTGGAGATGATGCGGGACCGCAACGACAACGTCGTGGTGGTCTGCTCCATCGAGAACTTCGACCCCGTGGGCGTGCACACCGGCGACTCCATCACCGTGGCCCCGGCCATGACGCTGACGGACCGCGAGTACCAGAAGATGCGGGACATCTCGATCGCCGTCATCCGCGAGGTCGGCGTGGACACCGGCGGCTGCAACATCCAGTTCGCCGTGGACCCGGCCACGGGCCGGATCATCGTCATCGAGATGAACCCGCGCGTCTCCCGCTCCTCCGCGCTGGCGTCCAAGGCCACCGGCTTTGCCATCGCCAAGATCGCCACCAAGGTGGCCCTCGGCTACACCCTGGACGAGATCCCCAACGACATCACGCAGAAGACCCCGGCCTCCTTCGAGCCGGTCATCGACTACGTGGTCGTCAAGGTCCCGCGGTTCGCCTTCGAGAAGTTCCCGGCGGCCGACCCCACGCTGACCACCACCATGAAGTCCGTCGGCGAGGCCATGGCGATCGGCCGCAACTTCACCGAGGCGCTGCAGAAGGCCCTGCGCTCCCTGGAGCAGAAGGGCGCCGAACTCTCCTTCGGCATCCCGGGACCGGACGAGGTCGCCGCCCTGGTCGAGCAGTCCAGGATCCCGACGACGGACCGGCTGGCCCAGGTGCAGCAGGCCCTGCTCGGGGGTGCGAGTCTGGAGCAGCTCTTCGAGGCGACGAAGATCGACCCGTGGTTCCTGGACCAGCTGGTGCTCATCAACGAGGTCGCCACGGACGTGGCCGCAGCCCCCGAGCTGGACGCCAGCGTGCTGCGCCACGCCAAGCGGCACGGCTTCTCGGACGCCCAGATCGGGCAGCTGCGGCACATGGAGCCGGCCGTGGTCCGGGGGGTGCGCCACGCGCTGGGCATCCGTCCGGTGTACAAGACCGTGGACACCTGCGCCGCCGAGTTCGAGGCCTACACACCGTACCGGTACTCCAGCTACGACCTCGAGGACGAGGTGACGGACCACGCCAAGCCCTCGGTCATCATCCTCGGCTCCGGCCCGAACCGGATCGGCCAGGGCATCGAGTTCGACTACTCCTGCGTGCACGCCTCCCTGGCGCTGCGGGCGGCCGGCTACGAGACCGTCATGGTCAACTGCAACCCGGAGACCGTCTCCACGGACTACGACATCTCCGACCGCCTGTACTTCGAGCCACTGACCCTCGAGGACGTCCTCGAGGTCATCGCGGCGGAGGAGCGCTCCGGCGGCGTGCTCGGCGTGTTCGTCCAGCTCGGCGGCCAGACCCCGCTCAAGCTGGCCCAGCAGCTCGCCGACGCCGGCGTGCCGATCCTGGGGACCTCGCCGGAGAGCATCGACCTGGCCGAGCACCGCGGCGAGTTCGCCCGCGTCCTGGACGAGGCCGGGCTGGTGTCCCCGAAGAACGGCACCGCCGTCTCCTTCGCGGACGCCAAGCGGGTGGCGGACGAGATCGGCTACCCCGTCCTGGTCCGCCCGTCCTACGTCCTGGGTGGCCGCGGCATGGAGATCGTCTACGACGAGGAGTCCCTGTCCCGGTACATCGAGAACGCCACCGAGATCACGGCCGATCACCCGGTGCTCGTGGACCGCTTCCTGGAGGACGCCACGGAGATCGACGTGGACGCCCTCTTCGACGGCACCGACCTGTACATCGGCGGGATCATGGAGCACATCGAGGAGGCCGGTATCCACTCCGGTGACTCGGCGTGCGCCCTGCCGCCGATCAACCTGGGCCCGGACACCCTGCAGCGGGTCCGCGAGGCCACCCGGGGCATCGCCGCCGGCGTGGGCGTGCGCGGGCTGATCAACATCCAGTTCGCGCTGGCCTCGGACGTTCTCTACGTGATCGAGGCCAACCCGCGTGCCTCGCGCACGGTGCCGTTCGTGTCCAAGGCCACCGGCGTGCAGCTGGCCAAGGCGGCCGCACTCATCGGCACCGGCCAGTCCATCGCCGAGCTGCGGGCCGAGGGCATGCTGCCGTCCGGCCACGACGGCTCGACCCTGCCGCTGGATGCCCCCGTGGCCGTCAAGGAGGCCGTGCTGCCGTTCGCGCGGTTCCGCACCCCTGAGGGCCGCGTGGTGGATTCGCTGCTCGGCCCGGAGATGCGCTCCACGGGCGAGGTGATGGGTATCGACAAGTACTTCGACACCGCCTTCGCCAAGAGCCAGGCCGCCGCGAACAACCCGTTGCCGATGTCCGGGGCCGTCTTCGTCTCCGTGGCGAACCGGGACAAGCGCGGGATCGTGATGCCCGCCAAGCGGCTGATCGACCTGGGCTTCACCATCGTCTCCACCGGGGGCACCGCCGAGGTGCTGCGCCGCAACGGCGTGCAGGCGGACGTGGTGGGGAAGATCGCGGACAGCCCCGGGCGCGGTGCCGGGGAAACGGGCGGGACCATCCTCGAGCGCCTCGAGGCGGGGGAGATCGCGCTCGTGCTGAACACTCCCTCCGGCGGCGACTCCCGCGGGGACGGCTACGAGATCCGGGCCGCCGCCACCTCCATCGGCGTGCCGATGATCACCACGCTCGCCGAGTTCGGCGCCGCGATCCAGGCGATCGAGGCCCAGCGCGAGTACGAGTGGGACGTCACCTCCCTGCAGGAGCACGACGCGCGGCTGGCCGCCGCGATCGAACGGTCCGGTACCGGGGCATGAACCCTCCCGCGGACGGGGCGCCCGACGCCGGCCCGGTCCCCTTCGGCGTCCGGCTCGCGGCCGCGATGGACGCGGCCGGACCGTTGTGCCTGGGGATCGACCCGCACCCGGGACTGCTGGCGGACTGGGACCTCCCGGACACGCCCGTGGGCCTGGAACGGTTCTCGATGACCGCCCTGGAGGCGGCCGCCGAGGGGCCGGGCGGGACTGCCGTGGCCGCCCTCAAGCCGCAGGTCGCCCTGTACGAGCGGCACGGCTCGGCCGGACTGGCCGTGCTGGAGCGGCTGCTGCGCCAGGCCCGCCACGCCGGGGTGCTGACGATCGCCGACGCCAAGCGCGGGGACATCGGCTCGACCATGGCCGGCTATGCCGAGGCGTGGCTGGCCGATGACTCGCCCCTGGCCGCCGACGCCGTGACGCTGAGTCCCTTCCTGGGCTACGGCTCCCTGGCCCCGGCCGTGGACCTGGCGGAGGCCACCGGGCGCGGCGTCTTCATCCTGGCGCTGACGTCCAACCCGGAGGGCGCCTCCGTGCAGCACGCCGTGCCGGACGACGGGGCCGCGGGCGGCTCGGTGGCGCGCGCCGTCACGGAGGCCGCCGCGCGGGACAACGCCCGCGCTCTCGAGGGGCAGGCGGCCGCCGCGGTCGGGTCTCGCCCGGCCTTCGGCCCCGTGGGGCTCGTGGTCGGCGCCACCGTAGCGGGCCAGGCCGCCCGGCTGGGCCTCGACCTGGCCGAGGTGCGGGGCGCCCTGCTGGCCCCCGGCTTCGGCGCCCAGGGGGCCTCCGGGGTGTCCATGCGGGCCGGTTTCGGCGCCTCCTGGCCCGCCGTGCTGGCCACCTCGAGCCGGGCGATCCTGGCCCGGGGGCCGGCGGTGGCAGGCCTGCGTGAGGGCCTCCGGGCCGCGGTCGGGGAGCTGACGGGCTAGACGGTCACCGTTCGGTAAAGTTCCCGGCCCCGGCCGTGGACTGCAGACCGGAGCGGTATCCATCGGGTACTTTACGTCCAAGTCACGGCGACTTCGCCGGGGCTCGCACACCCTAGTCCCCGAGGTGAGACGAAATGGCACTGAAGGAATTGTCGGCCGCTGAGCGGGAGGCGGCGCGGAGCAAGGCATTGCAGGCTCGCACGGCGCGAGCCGATCTCAAGGAGTCGTTCCGCTCCGGGAGGTCCACCCTCGAGCAGGTGTTCACGGCCGCGGACCAGGATGCCGCGATCGGCCGGATGCGCACCGTCGACCTGCTGCAGACCCTGCAGGGGGTGGGGGAGGTGCGGGCGGCCAAGATCATGGAGTCCTGTGGCATATCCCCCAATCGTCGCCTGCGCGGCCTGGGCCGTCGGCAGCGGGAGGCGCTCATCGCTTATATTGGCCGGTAGCCCGCCACCGGGCGGAGAACCCCAGCCAGGAGACCGTGTGACCATTCCCGACGTACCCGCTGTTCCCGCAGCCCGCCCGGTCAGCCTCCGGCCCGAGCACCAGCAGTCCCCGGCCGGGAGCCGGCCGACCATCACCGTGCTCGCGGGACCGACCGCCGTCGGGAAGGGCACCGTCTCCCGGTTCATCCGGGAGCACTACCCCCAGGTCTGGCTCTCCGTCTCCGCGACGACCCGCGAACCGCGGCCCGGCGAGGTGGAGGGGGAACACTACTTCTTCGTGGGACCGGAGCGCTTCGACGAGCTGGTGGCCCGGGACCAGATGCTGGAGTGGGCGGTGGTGCACGGCGTGAACCGCTACGGCACCCGGAGGGACACCGTGCAGCGGGCCCTGGACGAGGGCCAGCACGTGCTGCTGGAGATCGACCTGCAGGGGGCGCGCCAGGTGCGCCGGGCCCTGCCGGAGGCCACCTTCGTCTTCCTGTCCCCGCCCGACTGGGACGAATTGGTGCATCGACTGGTGGGCCGGGGCACGGAATCGGCCGAGGAACAGCGGCGGCGGCTGGAAACGGCTAGACTGGAACTCGCTGCCGAGCCGGAGTTCGACGCCGTGGTGGTCAATGACACCGTGGAACGCGCCGCGCAGGAGCTGGTCCGCATCATGGGACTGGACCCCCACGACTGCCGCGAGGACCCCAGGCAGCCCGCAGACCATCAATGAACAACCGTGGAGATCTTGTGACCGAACAGTACGAAGGCATCGTCAACCCGCCCATCGACACCCTGCTGGAGAAGGTTGACTCCAAGTACGCCCTGGTGCTCTTCGCCGCCAAGCGCGCCCGCCAGATCAACGCCTACTACTCGCAGCTCCACGAGGGCCTGTTCGAGTACGTCGGACCGCTCGTGGACACCAAGCTCAACGAGAAGCCCCTGTCCATCTCCATGCGGGAGATCGAGGAGGACCTCCTGGAGGCCACCCCGATGACCGAGGAGCAGCTCGCCGCCGAGGCCCAGGGTGACTTCGCCCCCTTCGAGCTGGCGGGCTCGGCCGAGACCGACTTCTCCGAGGACGCGTTCTCGGCCGAGGGCGTGGGCCTGGACGCCGTGGCGGAGATCGCGGACACGGAGACCGCGATGTCGACGGACTCCGCCGACCTCGCCGACCTCGCGGACCCCACCGACGGCGAGGCCGCCGAGGACCAGCAGGCCTGATCGGTTTCCGGCTCCGGGGACCGGCCGACTAGGTTGGATCCCATGAGGATCGTTCTCGGAGTCACCGGCGGGATCGCCGCCTACAAGTCCGCCCTGCTGCTGCGCCTGATGACCGAGGCGGGGCACCGGGTGGACGTGGTGCCCACCCCGGCCGCCCTGAACTTCGTGGGCCGGGCCACCTGGGAGGCCCTCTCCGGACGCCCCGTGCGGACGGAGACCTTCGAGGCCGTGGAATCGGTCAACCACGTCCGCCTGGGCCGCGAGGCGGATCTCGTGGTCGTGGCCCCCGCCACCGCCGACTCGCTGGCCCGCGCCGCCGCCGGGCTGGCCCCGGACCTGCTGGGCAACGTGCTGCTGACAGCCACCTGCCCCGTGCTCATGGTCCCGGCCATGCACACCGAGATGTGGTTGCACCCGGCCACCGTCGCCAACGTGGCCACCCTGCGCTCCCGCGGCGTCACCGTCCTCGACCCGGACTCCGGTCGGCTCACCGGGGCGGACACCGGGCCCGGGCGGTTCCCCGAGCCGGAGCGCATCTGGGCGCAGGCCCAGCAGTTGGTTGCGGCGAGCGGCAGCCGGGCCTCCCGGCCCCGTGCGCAGAGCGAGGCCGCGCCGCTGACCGGACGCACCGTCGTCGTGACCGCCGGGGGCACCCGGGAGGCCCTGGATCCCGTCCGCTACCTGGGCAACCGCTCCTCCGGCAAGCAGGGGGTGGCCGTGGCGGAGGCAGCGCTGGCCGCCGGCGCCACCGTGACGTTCATCGGCGGGGCCATGTCCGTCGAGCCCCCCGCCGGCGCGGACGTGGTCCGGGTCGAGTCCACCCAGGAGCTGCACGAGGCGGTCCTGCGCCACGCGCCCGGCGCCGACGCGCTGGTGATGGCGGCCGCCGTCGCCGACTTCCGCCCCGCCGAGTACGCCGAGGCCAAGATCAAGAAGGCGCAGGACGGGACCAACCCGGTGATCCGGCTGGAACGCACGCCGGACATCCTCGCGGACACCGTGGCCGCCCGGGCCGCCGGGGAGCCCATGCCGGGCGTGATCGTGGGCTTCGGCGCCGAGACCGGGGACGCGACCACCTCCGTGCTGAAGTTCGGCGCCGCCAAGCTCGCCCGCAAGGGCTGCGAGATGCTCGTGGTCAACCAGGTCGGCCGGGACAAGGTCTTCGGCCAGGACACCACCGAGGTCACCATGCTGTTCGCGGACGGCCGCGAGCCGGTGACGGCGGCGGGGGACAAGACGGACGTGGGGGTGGCGATCGTGACGGAACTGGCGGGACTGCTGGATCGGCCCGCGCGTCTGGATAGGATGGATCGGTGACTGACGCACAGAATGCCGCCCAGCCCGGAACCGCCGACTACGAGTCCTACCGAGGGGTCGGCAGCGGGAGCCTCCGTCTGTTCACCTCCGAGTCCGTGACCAGCGGCCACCCGGACAAGATCTGCGACCAGATCTCCGATGCCATCCTGGACGCGATCCTGGCGCAGGATCCCACGGCCAAGGTCGCCGTGGAGACCCTGACCACCACCGGGCTCGTGCAGGTGGCCGGCGAGGTCAACACCTCCGCCTACGTGGAGATCCCGCGCATCGTCCGGGACACCATCCTGCAGATCGGCTACAACTCCTCGGCCAACGGCTTCGACGGCGCCAACTGTGGGGTCAACATCTCGATCGGCCAGCAGTCCTCGGACATCCACGCCGGGGTCGAGACCTCCCTGGAGTCCCGGGACGGCTCCGTGGACGACGTGGACCGCCAGGGCGCGGGCGACCAGGGCATCATGTTCGGCTACGCCTCGAACGAGACGCCGGCGTACATGCCCGCCCCCATCTTCCTGGCCCACCGCCTCTCCGAGCGGCTGACCTCCGTCCGGAACCAGGAGGACAGCCCCATGCCGTACCTCCTGCCGGACGGCAAGACGCAGGTCACAGTCGGCTACGGCGAGGACGGGCAGCCGCAGACCGTGGAGACCGTGGTGGTCTCCACCCAGCACCTGGACGTCCTCACCCTGGAGCAGCTGCGCGAGGACGTCATCCAGCACGTCATCCGACCCGTCCTGGCGCATTCCGGCCTGGACGCCGGCGGCGCCACCTTCATCATCAACCCCGGCGGCAAGTTCGTGATCGGCGGGCCCGTGGGTGACGCCGGCCTCACCGGCCGCAAGATCATCGTGGACACCTACGGGGGCATGGCCCGACACGGCGGCGGGGCCTTCTCCGGCAAGGACCCCTCCAAGGTGGACCGCTCCGCGGCGTACGCCATGCGCTGGGTGGCCAAGAACGTGGTGGCGGCCGGCCTGGCCGACCGCGCCGAGTTCCAGGTCGCCTACGCGATCGGCAAGGCCCGTCCCGTGGGGCTCTACGTGGACACCTTCGGCACCGAGAAGGTGGACCAGGGCGCCATCATCGAGGCCGTCAACCGGGTCTTCGACCTGCGCCCGCTGGCCATCATCCGGGACCTGAACCTGCTGCGGCCGATCTACCGCAAGACCGCCGCGCACGGGCACTTCGGCCGGGAGGACCCCGATTTCACGTGGGAACGCCTGGACCGCGTGGACGCCCTGCGCGCCGCCGTCGGTTGGTAGACGAGCCCCTCTTCGACCTCCCCGTCCCGCCACCGGTCACGGGACTGCCGGAGGTGGCCGGCGGCTGGCCGGATGAGCCGGTGGCCCGGGTCCTGCTGGACTCGGGCGTCCCGCACCTGGACCGGGAGTTCGACTACCTCGTCCCGCGGGCCCTCGACGACGGCGCCCGCCCGGGCGTGCGCGTCAAGGTGCGTTTCGGCCACCAGGACGTGCTGGGGTGGCTCATGTCCCGCGGCTCGGAGCCCTCCACCGGGGCCAAGCTGCTGCCCCTGCGATCGGTGGTCTCACCGGAGCCGGTCCTGACGCCCGAGGTCCGGGACCTGGCGCGCGCCGTGGCGTCCCGGTACGCCGGGACCGTGGCCGATGTGCTGCGGGTGGCCGTGCCGCCGCGCGTGGCCAAGGTGGAGAAGGCCCTCAACGCCGAGGCCGAGTCGCCGGAGGCCACGGGCGCCGGGTCCGATGGCGCTGCCGCTACCGCCACCGCTGCCGCCGCTGCCACCGCTGCCCCCGCTGCCCCCGCTGCTGGCGCGCGGCCGGACCCGCAGGGTCGCTTCGACTGGTCACGGCTGCACGGCGCCGAGGCCTTCTTCGGGCAGGTGGCCGCTGGGGAGGGGCCCCGCGCCGCGCTGACCGTGCCCAGCGCCCACGGCGAGTGGGATGCGGCGGACCTGCTCGCCGACGCCGCCGCGCGGACCGCGGAGGCCGGCCGAGCCGCCGTCGTGGTGGTGCCGGACCAGCGGGACCTGGACCGGCTGTGCCGGGCCCTGGACTACCGCGTGGGCACCGCGGGCTATGCCCGCCTGACCGCCGACGACGGCCCCACCCCCCGGTACCGCGCGTTCCTGCAGCTGCGCCGCGGCCTGCGCAGGATCGCGGTGGGCACCCGGTCCGCGATCTGGGCCCCCGTGGAGCATCCCGGCCTGGTGGCGGTCTGGAACGATGACGACGCCCTGCATGCCGAGCAGCGGTCTCCCTACCAGCACGTGCGGGAGGTGGCCCTGCTGCGCTCGGAGCTGGCCGGAGCCGGGCTGCTGCTGGTCTCGACGACGCGCACCCCCGAGGTGCAGCGGATGGTCGAATCCGGCTGGCTGGGCGAGTTCGGCGTGGACCGGGCCATGATCCACGCGGCCACGCCGCGTGTGGTCTCCACCGCCGACTCCTGGGAGACCGAGCGGGATCCCCTGCTGGCCCGCGCCCGGCTGCCCCAGGCGGCCTGGAAGGCGGCCCGTGAGGGGCTGGAGGGGAAGCAGGGGGAACCCGGCCCGGTGTTGGTCCAGGTGGGTCGCAGCGGCTTCATCCCCGCGCTGATCTGCCGCGACTGCGGGACACCCGCGCGCTGCCGGCACTGCACCGGTCCGCTCGGCTTCCCGGACCGCACCGCCTCGGCCCGGCATGAGACCGCCTGCCGGTGGTGCGGCCGGCGCGAGCGCGAGTACTCGTGCCCGGACTGCGGCTCGCCGCGGCTGCGGGCCGGTTCCCGGGGGGTGGACCGGACGGCCGAGGAGCTGGGCCGGGCGTTCCCGAACACCCCGGTGCTGTCCTCCTCCGGGGACCACATCCTGTCCACCGTGGACGGCACGCCGGCTCTGGTGGTGGCGACCACGGGGGCCGAGCCCGTGGCCGCGGGGGGCTACGCGGCGGCCCTACTGCTGGACGGCGACTCGCAGTTGCAGCGTGAGGGGCTGAGGACGCCGGGGCAGGTGCTCTCGCGGTGGTTCGCCGCCGCTGCCCTGGTGCGGCCCCGCGATCACGGGGGAGTGGTGGTGGTGACCGCCTCCCAGGAGGACGTGGTGGGCGCGCTGGTGCGGATGGATCCTCCCGGGTACGCCTCCCGGCAGCTGGCCGAGCGGCGCGAGCTGCACCTGCCGCCCGCCGCCCGGATGGCCGAGGTGTCCGGGCCTCTTGATGCGGTGCTCTCCTTCATCGAGCTGGTGGAGTTGCCGGCTGGTGCCCAGGAGCTACCGTGGATCGGCCCGGTGCCCATGGAGGAGATTGCGAGGGCTGGTGCCGGTGCTGCCGGCTCACTCGCCGCTGCCGGGGAGCCGCCACGGCACCGGGCGCTGCTGTTCTTTCCCTATGGTGCAGCCCGAGCCGTGGTCGAGTCCCTGCGGGCGGCCCGATCCGCGGCCAGCGCGCGGCGGCTGACGGACCCGGTGCGCGTCCGGATCGACCCGGTCGACCTGCCGTAGTCGTAGCGGCCACGCCCTCTTCGTCGAGGATCCACAGGCCGAGGGTGAGGCCTTTACGGCGTCCGGCCCGCCCCGTAACGTAGTACACATGTTCGAAGAAGTGGTGCGGGATGCAGTCGGGGACGGAGACGGTGCAGATCCGCCCGCCTTGGTCCCTGCCTCCGCCACCTCGAGGTCCGGCCCTGTCCCCGCACCTCCCACCGCTACCGTCTCCACGGGCACGGCCTCTATCCCTGCCGGTGCGGCGGATCTGCTCGCGTGCGGGTCCGTGCTGTCGGGCCTGCCGGTGCCGGTTTCGGAGGCCGAGGCGGTGGATCGGATCCGGGCGTTGGAGGAGCTCAAGGCGGCGTGTGCGGCGGCGCAGGCGAGGACCACGGCGGCCCTGCACGGGCTGAGGACCGAGGCCGAGGCGCTGCAGGGTGTGCCGGTCCGGGACCGTGGCCGTGGGCTGGCCGCCGAGGTGGCCTTGGCGCGTCGGGAGTCGCCGAACACCGGATCCAGGGACCTGGGCCTGGCGCGGGCTCTGTGTGAGGAGATGCCGCATACCCTGGCCGCGTTGACGCGGGGGGCCATCTCGGAGTGGAAGGCCACCATCATGTGCCGGGAGACCGCGTGGCTTCCGGTGCAGGACCGGCGTGAGGTGGACGAGCTCATGGCGGATTGTCTGGTGGAGTTGGGGGTCAAGAAGCTGGCCGGGGTGGCCCGGGCCCACGCCCAGCGGTTGGACCAGGCCTCGGCGGTGGCGCAGATGGACCGGTCCGTGCGGGAGCGGCGGGTCTCGGTGCGGCCCGCGCCCGGGGCGATGGCGTATCTGACGGCGCTGTTGCCGATGGCCCAGGCCGTGGGGTGCCTCGGGCGGCTGAAGAAGTCCGCGGCGACCACGGTCGGCACGGGAGACCGCGCGGAGCGGACGCAGGACCAGGTCATGGCCGACCTCCTCGTGGAACGCCTCACCGGACAGGCCCATGCCGAGGACGTGCCGGTGGAGATCCACCTCGTTATGACCGACCGCTCCCTCTGGGGCACCGCCGACACCGACACGACTCCGGTCCCCGCAGCAGAGGACCTTGCAGCCCAGGCCCCGGCAGCGGCAGGTCCGGCTCCCCATGACCCAGCAGACCGGGTCCCAGCAGAAGGGCCGGCTCTCCATGGCCCAGCAGAGCAAGCCCCGGCAGCCGAGAACCCAGGTGACCTGGGCCCGGCAGCAGATGAGCCGGCAGGCCTGAGCCCGGCGGAGGCGTCGCTGACCCCGGCATGGCTGGTCGGGCACGGGCCGATTCCGGCTGAGGTGGCCCGGAGGGTCATCTCGGATTCTGAGGCGGAGGTCTTCATCCGCCGCCTGTACACCGAGCCGGCCTCCGGACAGCTCGTGGCCATGGATTCGACGCGCCGCACCTTCAGCGGAGCCCTGCGCCAACTGATCCTGGTCCGGGATGACACCTGCCGTACCCCCTACTGCGATGCCCCGGTCAAGCACGTCGACCACGTCATCCCATACCGGGCTGGCGGGCCCACCAGCGCCTCGAACGGCGCCGGGCTGTGCGCACGGTGCAACTACAGCAAGGAGAACCCGGACTGGTCCCATGCTGTGGAGGGTGACCGGTTGGCGGTCACCACGCCCACGGGCCACCGGTACACGGTGCGGAACGGTCCGCTCGTGGCGGGAGCACCACCGGGCGCACCCGCCGGAGGCCCGGCACCACGTGCGTCAACCGACCAGCCACCAGACGTGCCGGAGGATCCGTCTCCCGATCCCGTGCTCGGCCACGTCACCTACCGGCCGGCCGACAGCCTCCTCGAGCAGGGCATGATCCAGCTGCTGATGACCGCCGCGGTGGCACGTCGCGCTGCTGCCGGTAACCCTGCACCCCTCTGTCGGGCTCAGACGTCAGCCACCCGACCGTGACGACTCGGAGGCGGACCTGAAGGCACGGATCAACTCGGCTGTCTCCGGAGCCCGCTCGTAGTGGATGAGGTGGCCGACGCCGTTGAGGATCTCCAGCTGGACGCTGGGGGAGGCCCGGCCGATGCGTCGGGCCAGTTTGCGCTGGCCACGCACGGAGCCCAGCTCGTCGTCGGCGCCGGCCACCAGGAGCACGGGCAGGCGCAGCTGTTCCGCCACGTCCAGGACGGACCCGGTCGTGGAGGCGCGGTAGGCCTCCACGAGCACGGTGCGGTGGTCGAAGGACGAGAAGTAGTTCTGGTGCTGGTCGTGCAGGTAGGCCAAGGTGTGGCGGTCCGTGGTCTTCGCCATCACGGTCCCGGTGATCCAGACGACCAGCGGCGAGGAGAGCAGCGCGTGGCCGAGGCGGTCCGGCAGTGCCGCCGAGGTCTCGTAGTATCCCTCGGCGATCCGGGACATCAGCATCTTGGCGGTCGAGTCGTCTGCGGTCAACGCCGTTTCGCAGATCGGGTTGAGCAGGACCAGCCCGTCCCACCGATCCGGGGCCTCGGTGGCCAGGTGGGAGGCGATGACGGACCCGAAGGAGTGGCCCAACAGAGTGGGACGAGGTTGGTGGCCCGCGGGGTTCGGTGCCGCGCGTCGTCCGTGCTGGCCGGTCCCACCGGTCTCCGCCGGTGGGACCAGGCCCAACGCCTCCACGGCGCTGCCCACGGCCGCCGCATAGTGGGTCAGCGTGTGCTCGGCGTCGGGGAAGGCCGGCGAGTCGCCGAAGCCCGGCAGTTCCGGGAGGAAGATCTCCTCGCCAGGCAGGCAGTCGGCCAGGAGGGCCAGCCCGTGATGGTCCCCCCGGAAACCGTGGATGGCCACGATCGGCGCGCGATGGCCAGCGGACGCTGGATCAGTCGAGTCGGCCGGGGCTTCCGCAACACGGGGACCGGCCACTGGACCGCGCGGGTAGTGCCAGACGGCCACGGGAGTGGCTTGGCCCGAGACCGGGTCCGGGATCTCCAGCAGGATCCGTTCGGGGATCCGCGCGGGGAATCCCGTGATGACGGACGTGTCCCGGGGCGCCGGCGGCACCAGCAGGCGATCACGCCAGCGGATCGGCAGCGGCCGGGGGACTGATCGGGGAACCGGAGGAGCCGGGGGAGTACTCACCCCCTCAGGCTAACCACGTCGGCACCGGAACGAGGAGAAGCGCGAGTGTGGATAGGCTTCCCGCATGAAGGCAGTCATCAGCATCGACCAGGGCACCACCTCGACCCGCGTGGTCGTGATGACGGAGGACGGGCGGGTGGCCGCCAGCGCCCAACGGGAGCACCGCCAGTACTTCCCGCAGCCCGGATGGGTGGAGCACGACCCGTTGGAGATCTGGGAGAACACGCGCGAACTGACCGGGCTGGCCCTGACGCGGGCACGCCTGAGGCCGACGGATGTGGCCGGCGTCGGGATCACCAACCAGCGGGAGACCACCGTCCTGTGGGACGCCGTCACGGGGCGGCCGGTCCACCGGGCCATTGTCTGGCAGGACGCCCGCGCGGATGAGCTGATGGACCGGCTGAAGGCGGACGGGCACGAGGACGCCGTCCGGGCCCGGACCGGTCTGCCACTGGCCTCCTACTTCTCCGCCGGGAAGATCAGCTGGATGCTGGAGAACGTCCCCGAGGCCCGGGAACTCGCCCGCACCGGCCGCCTCCGCGCCGGCACCATAGACAGCTGGCTGCTGTGGAACCTGACGGGCGGAACGGACGGCGGCATCCACTCCACCGATGTCACCAACGCCTCACGCACCCTGCTGATGGACCTCGAGACCCTCGACTGGGACGACGACCTGGCGAAGCTGTTCGGCATCGACCCGGACCTCGCCGCGGGCATGCTGCCCCGGATCCACCCCTCCGTGGGCGAGTTCGGCACGATCGTCGGCGCTGAGCCGCTGAGCGGCCTGCCGGTGTGCGGCATCCTCGGGGACCAGCAGGCGGCCACCTTCGGCCAGGCGGCCTTCAACCGCGGGGACGTGAAGAACACCTACGGCACGGGGTGCTTCCTCCTGCAGAACATCGGCACCACCCCGGAGATCTCGGACCACGGACTCGTCACCACGGTGGCCTACCAGGTGGAGGACGGCCCCGCCTACTACGCGCTGGAGGGATCCGTGGCCGTGGCCGGCTCCCTCGTCCAGTGGCTGCGGGACAACCTCGGCATCATCCGGACCTCGGAGGAGGTTGAGTCACTGGCCGGGTCCGTGGCGGACAACGGTGGGGTCTACTTCGTCCCGGCCTTCTCGGGACTGTACGCCCCGTATTGGCGGCCCGACGCCCGGGGACTGATCGCCGGGCTCACGGGCTTCGCCACGGCGGGCCACCTGGCGCGGGCCGCCCTGGAGGCCACCGCCTACCAGTCGCGGGACGTGCTCGAGGCGGTCGTGGCGGATGCCGGCCAGCGGCCGGAGGAGCTGCGCGTGGACGGCGGGATGACGGTCAACGACGAGCTGATGCAGTTCCAGGCGGACATCCTCGACCTGCCCGTGGTGCGGCCGGAACTCGTGGAGACCACGGCGGTCGGGGCGGCGCACGCAGCGGGACTGGCCTCGGGGGTCTGGCGGGACCTGGACGAGGTGGCGGGCCTCTGGCGCGAGGACCGACGCTGGGAGCCGTCCATGTCCACCCGAGAGCGGGACCGGTTGCTGGGCCGCTGGGAGCAGGCCATCCAGCGGTCCCTGAGCTGGGCGGATTCCTGAGCCATCGACCCACCGGAGTACGATGGACAGGCGCGCCGAACGCCCGGGTGACCGGGCCGGCGTCGCCGTTCACCAACCGCACCCCTGCATCCCCATGCACCCGAAGGACAGGACCTCCGTGAGCCAGCCAGCACCAGGTACTCCGCAGCCCCCCGAGACCGAGGAGTACTCGTTCGCGGCGCTGGAGGACCGCTGGGGCGGCTACTGGGAGCAGCACCGCACCTTCGCCCCGCTCGATGACGGCTCCGCCGAGCGCCGCTACGTCCTGGACATGTTCCCGTACCCCTCGGGAGACCTGCACATGGGCCACGCCGAGGCCTTCGCCATGGGGGACGTGGTGGCCCGCTACTGGATGCAGCAGGGCTATGACGTCATGCATCCCATCGGCTGGGACTCCTTCGGGCTCCCCGCCGAGAACGCCGCGATCAAGCGCGACGCGCATCCGGCCGAGTGGACCTACAAGAACATCGACACGCAGAAGTCCTCCTTCCAGCGCTACGCGATCTCCGCCGACTGGTCCCGTGAACTGCACACCTCGGACCCCGAGTACTACCGGTGGACCCAGTGGCTGTTCCAGCAGTTCCACGCCCAGGGCCTGGCCTACCGCAAGGACTCCCCGGTCAACTGGTGCCCCAAGGACCAGACCGTGCTGGCCAACGAGCAGGTCGTCAACGGCGCCTGTGAGCGCTGCGGCACCCCGGTCACCAAGAAGTCCCTGAACCAGTGGTACTTCAAGATCACCGAGTACGCGGACCGCCTCCTGGAGGACATGGCCGAGCTCGAGGGCCACTGGCCCGAGCGCGTGCTGGCCATGCAGCGCAATTGGATCGGCCGCTCCGAGGGGGCCCACGTGGACTTCCGCGTCGAGCCGTCAGAGGCCGCCGGGGACGCGGCGGGCCGGGACCTCACCGTCTTCACGACCCGCCCGGACACCCTGTACGGCTCCACGTTCATGGTGGTCGCCGCCGACTCCGACCTGGCCCTGGAGCTGGTGGACCCGGAGCACCGCCAGGCCCTGGAGACGTACCGCGAGGCGCTGAAGAACGTCTCGGAGATCGAGCGCCAGGCCACGGACCGAGCCAAGACCGGCGTCTTCCTGGGCCGCCATGCCGTCAACCCCCTCAACGGGGAGAGGCTGCCCCTGTGGGCCTCGGACTACGTACTGGCGGACTACGGCACCGGTGCCATCATGGCCGTGCCCGCCCATGACCAGCGTGACCTGGACTTCGCCCGGGCCATGGACCTGCCCGTGCGCGCCGTGCTGGACACCGGCGAGGAGGACCCCGCCGTCTCGGGCGTGGCCGCCACCGGGGAGGGCACGCTCGTGAACTCCGGCGGCCCGGACGGCCTGGACGGACTGGGCAAGGCCGAGGCCATCACGCGCGCCATCGAGATCCTGGGCGAGCGGGGCACCGGCCGGGGCACCGTCAACTACCGGCTGCGGGACTGGTTGCTGTCCCGCCAGCGGTTCTGGGGCGCGCCCATCCCGATCGTGCACTGCCCGGACTGCGGCGAGGTCGCCGTCCCCGAGGACCAGCTGCCCGTGCTGCTGCCCCAGGACGTGGCCGGCGAGCAGCTCGCGCCGAAGGGCAAGTCCCCGCTGGCCGGCATCGAGTCCTGGGTCAACACCACGTGCCCGGGCTGCGGCGGCGCGGCGTTGCGGGACACGGACACCATGGACACCTTCGTGGACTCGTCCTGGTACTACATGCGCTTCGCCTCCCCGAACGACGACGACCAGGTCTTCGACCGGGCCGCCGTGGACCGCTGGCTGCCGGTGGACCAGTACGTGGGCGGCGTGGAGCACGCCATCCTGCACCTGCTCTACTCGCGTTTCTTCACCAAGGCCCTCTATGACATGGGTCTGGTCTCCTTCACCGAGCCCTTCAAGGCGCTGCTCAACCAGGGCCAGGTCCTCAACGGCGGCAAGGCGATGTCCAAGTCCCTCGGCAACGGCGTGGATCTCGGCGAGCAGCTGGACACCTTCGGGGTGGACGCCGTCCGGCTGACCATGATCTTCGCGTCCCCGCCCGAGGACGACGTGGACTGGGCGGACGTCTCGCCCGGCGGCTCGGCCAAGTTCCTGGCCCGCGCCTGGCGGCTGGCGCAGGACGTCCAGTCCGCCGGCACGGCACCGGGCACGGATCCCGACGACGGCGACCTCACCCTGCGCCGGCTGACGCACCGCACGGTGGCGGATGCCGCCCGGCTGCTGGACGAGCACAAGTTCAACGTGGTGGTGGCCCGCACCATGGAGCTGGTCAACGGCGTCCGCAAGACCATCGACGGCGGCGCGTCCGGCTTGGGCTCCGGCGACCCCGCCGTGCGCGAGGCCGTGGAGGCCGTGGCCATCCTGCTGAGCCTGTTCGCCCCGTACACGGCGGAGGACATGTGGGCCAAACTCGGCCACGAGCCCTCGGTGGCCCGGGCCGGCTGGCCGGCCGTGGAGGAGGCCCTGCTGGTGCAGGACACCACCACCGCCGTGGTGCAGGTCAAGGGCAAGGTGCGGGACCGTCTCGAGGTGCCGGCGGACATCTCCGCCGCGGACCTTCAGGAGCTCGCGCTGGCCTCGCAGGCCGTGCAGCGCTCCATCGGCGACGCCGCCGTCCGCAAGGTGATCGTTCGCGAGCCCAAGCTCGTCAACATCGTCGTCTGAGGCACATCACCCGGAGAGGAGTGGGCATGGCCGATCTGGCCACGTGGCAGGAGGCCATGCTCGCGCACATCCGGCAGGTGCGCAGCACCCAACCCGGTCTGGTCCGCTTCGGCCTGCCGCCGTCCCGCAAGGGCCGCACCGCGATCGTCACCGACTCCTCCGCCTCCATCCCCGCCGAGGTGGTGGCGCACCCGTTGGCCAAGGGGCTGCGCCAGGTGCCCATGCCGGTCATGCTGGGCGAGCAGATCCACGCCGAGGGAACCTCCGAGCTGCTGCGTGAGCTCCCCCTCGCCCTGGCGGCCGGCACCGCGGTGAAGACCTCGAGGCCCTCGCCCGGGTCCTTCAGCGCCGTGTACCAGGAACTGGCCGAGTCCGGCTTCGAGCAGATCATCTCCATCCACATCTCCGGTCAGCTCTCGGGTACGGTCGAGGCCGCCCGGCTCGCGGGCCGGGAGGCACTCATCCCGGTGACCGTGGTGGACTCGCAGACCTCGGGCTTCGCCCTGGGCACCGTGGTGCTGGATGCCGTGATCGCCGCCGGATTCGGGACGCCCGCGGACCAGGTGCTCGCCCGGGTCGACGAGGGGACCCAGGAGGCCGACGTCTTCTTCACGGTCCCGAACCTGGACCAGCTGAGGCGCGGTGGGCGGATCGGCACCATGGCCGGCCTGCTCGGCACCCTGCTCAACGTCAAGCCGGTGCTGACCCTGGACGAGGGACTGGTCTCCCTCGTGGACCGGCCCCGCACCACGGTCCGTGCCACCGAGCGGCTGATCGAGCTCGCCGAGGAGTCGGTGCAGGGCTCCGAGGACCGCCGGGTGCGCATCGCGATCCACGGCTTCGGCAATGAGGCGGCGGCCCACGAGCTGGCCTGGCGGCTGCAGCACCTCTCCTCGATGCCCGTCCCCGTGATCCCGTTGCCCGCCGTGCTGGCCGCGCACCTGGGGCTGGGGGCGCTGGGCGTCACCCTGAACCCGATTCCTCCACAGCGGACCGAGTAGGGGCGCGCCACCCCCAGCGGAAGGGGCAGCCCCTGCCCCCGTGGCCGCGGCGCGGCGAGGGTGGGGTCCATGGGACGCCATCACTACGCCAGAGAGGCCACCGAGGCCGACGACCAGGTCGACTGGGAGGACTCGCCGCGGCCCGCCCCTTTGTGGCGCACCCGCATCGTGACCTCGGCCGTCCTGCTGCTGGCCGTCCTGGCCGGGACGTGGTGGGCCGTCGGGTGGCTCACCTCCCCGGCCGGGCCCACGGGGGCCGGAGCGCCGGTGGCGGCGCCCGTGGAGGATACCGCGCCGGAGTCTCAGACACCGGTGCCCGACGCCGGCCCCACCGGCACCGCTGGGTCCGTCACCGTCCATGTGGCCGGGGAGGTGTCGGAGCCGGGCCTCGTGGTGCTGCCCGCCGGCGCCCGCGTGCAGGACGCGTTGGAGGCTGCCGGGGGCCCCACCACGGAGGCCGTGGTGGACCTGCTGAACCTGGCCGCCCCGGCGGTGGACGGCAGTCAGGTCCTGGTGCCCGGGCCGGAGAGCGCGGCCGGGGACGGCGGCGACGAGGGCGGCAGGTCCGCGGCGCAGGCCCCTGCTGCGACCGGGTCGGGGCCGGGTGGAGCGGGGGCGGGTGGGCCCGGCGTCAACGTCAACACCGCCGACTCCGCCACCCTGGAGCAGCTCCCGGGCATCGGTCCCGCGCTGGCCGGCCGGATCATCGACCATCGCGAGCAGGTCGGTCCCTTCGGGTCCCTGGCGGACTTGGATGCGGTCTCGGGCATCGGCCCGGCCATGATGGAACGGCTGGACGGCCTGGTCAGCTGGTGAGGATCCAGGCCGAGGGCCGGGTTCCCGCGCCCGTCGACCTGAGGCTGTTGCCTGCCGTGGTGCTCACGCTGGCCGCGTGCCTCGCTGTGCCCGTGCTGCCCTACGAGCTCGCCCTGGGCGTGCCGTGGTGGCTGCTCGCCGGTGCGGTGCTGTCCACGGCGGTCCTGGTGTGGGCGGCCCGTGACCGGCGAACCCGTGACCGGCGAACCCGCGCCACCGGCCCGGCGGCCCTGGCGGTCGTGGCCGGGCTGGCCGCCTGTGCCTGCTGGATCGCGGCGGTGGCCGCACTGCAGGCCGCCGCCGAGCGGATCCCCGTGCGGGAGTCCGGTTGGGAGGCGGTCCTCGCGGCCGAGCGGCCCGTGCGGATCGCCGGCGTGGCTGACGGCCCGGCCACCCGGCGCGTGGGTGCCTTCGGGGAGTCCTGGCACCTGACGGTGACCGTGCAGTCGTTCGGCCACCCGCTCACCGAGGTCCCCGGTGGGGACTCGGCCGTGGTGTCCGGCGGAGGCGACTGGGACGGCGTGGCGGAGGGTACGGCCGTCTGCTTCGTGGCGACGCCGGAGCTGGAGGGGTCCACCGTGTTCGCCCGCGCGTCCACCGGACCCCTGACCGGCGCCTGCGACGCGACAGCTCTAAGCCAGGGCGCGGCCCCGAGCGTGGGTCAAGGCGCGGACCAGAACCCGGCCGAGGGCGGCTCCACCGGCCGGGACGTGGTGCGCGAGGCCGTGCGCCAGTCGGCCTCGGGAACGGTCGGCACGGCTCCGCAGCTGCTGCCCGGTCTCGTCCTCGGGGACCGCTCCCTGCAGGAGCCCGAGTTGGATGAGGCGATGAAGGCCTCGGGACTGAGCCATTTATCAGCCGTTTCCGGGGCGAACTGCACGCTGATCGCCGGCGCCGTGACCATGGCGTTGCGCTCGTTCCGGGTACGCCGACCGGTGGTGCTCGGCGCCGTGCTGGGGGTCCTGCTCGTCTTCGTGATCATCGTGGGGTTCGAACCCTCCGTGATCCGTGCCGCCGTCATGGGTGCGCTCGGCGCGTGGGCCGTGTTCTTCGGGCGGGGACGCCAGGCCCTGCCCCTGCTGTGCCTGGCGGCCTGCGTGCTGTTGTGCTGGCAGCCCGGGCTCGCCGCCGAACCGGCGTTCCAGCTCTCCCTGGCGGCCACGGCCGGGATCGTCCTCGCGGCGCGGCCGGTGGAGCAATGGCTGACGGCCGCGATGAGCCGGTGGCTGCCCGGGCCCGCGGCGGGAGTCCTCGGGGCCGCCCTCGCGGTGTCCACGACGGCACAGATCGCCTGCCAGCCCCTTCTCGTCGGGATGACCGGGGAACTCAGTGCCTACGCCGTGCCGGCGAACCTGATCGCCGCCCCGCTCGTGCCGTTCGTGACCGTGCCCGGGACGGTGGCCGCCGCGCTGGCCGTGCCCTGGCCCGGCGTGGCCGCGGCGCTGTTCTGGGTGATCGGGTGGCCCGCCACGGGCATCGGGGGAATCGCCACCACCGTGTCCGGCTGGCCCGGAGCCCTGCACGCCTGGCCCGAGGGGACCCTGGGCGTCGCGCTGGTGATGTCACACCTCGCGGCGGCGATCGCCCTGTTGTGGATGATACTGCGCTGGGAACGGTCGCGACCGGCCCGCGTCCGGATCCTGGGTCCTGGCGGACGGCCCCGCACGAGGCCGCCGCGCCGGACCCGCTGGATGCTGGCCGCCGCGTGGACCACCGTCTGCGCGGCGGCCGGAAGCCAGCTGGGCCTCGTGATCGCCCCGCCCTCGGGCACGCTCCCGGACGACTGGTCCCTGGCCGCCTGCGACGTGGGCCAGGGGGACATGCTGGTGCTGCGCACGGGAAAGCGGTCCGGCATGGTGGTGGACACGGGCCCGGACCCGGCGGCGGCACGCGCCTGCCTGGACCGGATCGGGGTGCAGCGGGTGGACCTGCTCGTGCTCTCCCACCTGCACCAGGACCACGCCGGCGGCACCGAGGCCGTCCTCGACTGCTGCCGGCCCTCGGCCGTCCTGTTCTCCTCGAGGGGGGAGGGTGCCGTGCCGCCGAGGGCCAGGATCCCCGAACCCGGCGACCGGGGCAGCGTCGGCGACCGGCCGACGTCGGGCTGGCAGGTCGACTGGACCGTGCTGGCGGCCGACCCTGCGGCGGACAACGAGAACGACGCGTCACTACAAATGGTGGCCACCGTCCTGACGGCCGACGGCAGCTACACGGTGATGCTGACGGGAGACATGGAAGAGGAGGCCAGCGCGGCCCTGCTGGAGCAGGGAACGTTCCCGGACTCGGTGGACGTATTGAAGGTGGCCCACCACGGCGCCCGGAACGGGGGCAACGAGATGGTGCGCGCGGTGGATCCCGCGGTGTCCGTGGTGCAGGTGGGCCGGGACAACAGCTACGGCCACCCCCACCCCTCCGTGATCGCCGAGCTGGAGCGGCACGGGCCGGTGATCCGCACAGACCGCCACGGCACCACGGTGCTCTCGCTCCGGGACGGTCAGTTGGTGCCGACCCTCACCGGGTCCCGCGCCCCCGAGACAGCCGGACGGGGCGGCCAGAGCGGTGAGGACGGATAGAATGGTCCGCATGCCCGCACCGAGCCGAAGCCGCCGATCCACGAGCTCCGGAGCCGACTGGCGCACCGTGGCGCCGGCCCCGTTGATGCTGCTGAAGGGCCCGGAGGACTTCATCGCCGTGCGCGTCATGGACCGGGTCCGCTCGGCGCTGCGGGAGCAGGATCCCGGCCTCGAGACCCACCGCCTCGACGCCTCCGACTACGAGGCCGGGCAACTCTCCATGCTCGCCAGCCCGTCCCTGTTCGGGGAGGCCAAGATCCTCCAGGTGGATGCCCTGCAGGACATGAACGAGCTGTTCCTGGCGGACTGCCTGGACTACGTCCGGTCCCCGGCGGACGACGTCACCCTGGTCCTGCGCCACACCGGCGGCAACCGCGGCAAGAAGCTGCTCGACGCCGTCACCGCGGCGGGGGTGCTCGTGGACTGCCAGCCGATCAAGTCGGACGCCGAGAAGACGGAGTTCGTGCAGGGGGAGTTCCGGTCCCGGCGCCGGCAGATCGACCCGGAGGCCGTGCGGTCCCTGCTAGATGCCACGGGCGGTTCGCTGACCGACCTGGCCGCGGCCTGCCAGCAGCTGGCCGAGGACACGGAGGGCACCGTCACGTCCGAGGTCGTGGACCGGTACTACGGCGGCCGCGTGGAGGCCACCGCGTTCCGGGTGGCCGACGCCGCGATCGAGGGCCGGGCCGGCCAGGCCACCGCGCTGCTGCGGCATGCCCTCGCCACCGGCGTGTCGGCCCCCGCCATCACGGGCGCCCTGGCCATGAAGACGCGCCAGATCGCGAGGATCGTCGACGCCCGGATCGGGCAGGGCCAGATCGCCGGGGTGCTGGGGATGGCCCCGTGGCAGGCCAGGCGCGTGGCGGAGACGGTCAGGTTCTGGAACCCGGCGACGATCGCCGCGGCCATCGAATGGGTGGCCCAGGCGGACGCGGAGGCCAAGGGGCTGGCCAAGGACGCCGACTACGCGGTGGAACGGGCCGTCACGCGGATCGCGCTGGCCGCCCGGCGCTGACCGCGGTGGCATCGACGTCCGCGGGGGCCTCGACGTCTTAAGCAGCGAGGCCCCCGTCCAACCGGACGAGGGCCTCGCTCACAGGGGGAGGCTCAGGCCTCGACCTTGTTGACGCGCTTGGCGATACCGGACTTGCGGTTGGCAGCCTGGTTCTTGTGGATGATGCCCTTACCGGCGGCCTTGTCCAGCTTCTTGCTGGCCAGGGCGACGGCGGAGGCGGCGGCGGCCTGATCGCCGGCGGCGACGGCCTTGTCCACGGCGCGGATGGCGGTGCGCAGCTCGGACTTCACCGCGTTGTTGCGCAGGCGCGCCTTCTCGTTGGTGAGGATGCGCTTCTTCTGGGACTTGATGTTTGCCAAGGAAAGGTCTTTCTGTTGTCTTCTGACGTGGTCGGTGAGGGGTAATCCCGAATCCGGCGACTGAGCGGCGTGGGGATACCGAGGTAAGCCGTTCCGGGAGTGCCCGTCGACCTGCGCGGACACACAGCTGGTGAGTCTATCACGACCAGCCGTTGCGGTCCCGGAGTCCGGCGGACACGGCCTGGAAGGTCCGTTCGTCCAGCACCCCGCCCTCGCGGCGGACGTCGCGGGGGTCGATCTGCAGGATGCGGTCCAGCTTCACCTCGGAGGGCCGACCCCGCGAGTCCCAGGCGCCGGAGCCGATGTCGATGTAGTCGGGATCCTGGGACGCCCTGTTGTTGCGGTCCCGACTGGTCAGCTGCGCCGCGAGCAGGTACCCGCCGTGGCGGCCCACCACCAGCACCGGCCGGTCCTTGCCGCGCCCGTCGAGCTCCTCGAAGGGGACCCAGGTCCACACCACCTCACCGGGACCGGCCTCGGGACCCGGCACGGGGGAGTATTGAACCCGGGCGGAGCCGCGGAAGTCGCCCGGATAGCCCGTGACCGGACCGCCGGACGGTCCGGGGCCGCCGTCGGGCCGGTTCGAGGGGGACCCCCGCTGGATCTGACGGGCCGCCCGGGCCACGCGCCGGCCCACGGACAGCAGCTGCTTGAGGTTCAAGGCCATGGGCACAACCTAGCAAGCAGAAGGGCGGGCCGGAGCGGCGGTGGAAGCGGGGTTCCGCTCCAAAGCATGGAAGAATAAGGGTCCGATCACCTGCCCACGTACCAGTCGAAGGAAGATGCCCGTGTCGCCCATGGCGAGCAACGCGCCGGTGCCCGCCGCCACCGATCCCGCGATCATCAGGAATTTCTGCATCATCGCGCACATCGACCACGGCAAGTCCACCCTGGCGGACCGCATGCTGCAGTCCACCGGTGTGGTCCAGCCGCGGGACATGAAGGCCCAGTACCTGGACCGGATGGACATCGAGCGTGAGCGCGGCATCACCATCAAGTCCCAGGCCGTGCGCATGCCGTGGGGCGTGGACGGCACCGACTACGCCCTGAACATGATCGACACCCCCGGCCACGTGGACTTCACCTATGAGGTCTCCCGCTCCCTCGCCGCGTGCGAGGGGGCCATCCTGCTGGTGGACGCGGCCCAGGGGATCGAGGCCCAGACGCTGGCCAACCTCTACCTGGCGATGGAGAACGACCTCACCATCATCCCGGTGCTGAACAAGATCGACCTGCCGTCCGCGGACCCGGACCGCTACGCCGCCGAGATCGCCGGACTGATCGGCGTGGACCCGGACGACGTGCTCCGGGTCTCCGGCAAGACCGGCGTGGGCGTGGAGGCCCTGCTGGACCGCGTGGTGCAGGAGATCCCCGCCCCCGAGGGCGTGGTGGACGCCCCGGCGCGGGCCATGATCTTCGACTCCGTGTATGACACCTACCGCGGCGTGGTCACCTATGTCCGCGTGGTGGACGGCCGACTGTCCCCGCGGGAGAAGATCCGCATGATGTCCACCGGTGCCACGCACGAGCTGCTGGAGATCGGCGTGTCCTCCCCGGAGCCCATCCCATCCAAGGGGCTGTCCGTGGGCGAGGTCGGGTATCTGATCACCGGCGTGAAGGACGTGCGCCAGTCCAAGGTCGGTGACACCGTCACGGGTGCCGCGAACCCCGCCGACGAGCGGATCGGTGGCTACGAGGACCCGAAGCCCATGGTCTTCTCCGGCCTGTACCCGATCGACGGCTCCGACTACCCGGTGCTGCGCGACGCCCTGGACAAGCTCAAGCTCAATGACGCGGCGCTGGTCTACGAGCCCGAGACCTCCGTGGCCCTCGGCTTCGGGTTCCGCGTCGGCTTCCTCGGCTTACTGCACCTGGAGATCATCCGCGAACGGCTCGAGCGCGAGTTCAACCTGGACCTGATCTCGACCGCCCCGAACGTGGTCTACGAGGTCACCAAGGAGGACAAGACGGTCGTCACCGTGACGAACCCGTCCGAGTTCCCGGAGGGCAAGATCCATGAGGTCCGGGAACCCATGGCATCGGCCACCATCATCGTCCCGAGCGAGTTCATCGGCTCGGTCATGGAGCTGTGCCAGGGCAAGCGCGGCCAGCTGAACGGCATGGACTACCTCTCCGAGGAGCGCGTGGAGATCCGCTACTGGATCCCGCTCGCCGAGATCGTGTTCGACTTCTTCGACCTGCTCAAGTCCCGCACCAAGGGCTACGCCTCCCTGGACTGGAAGGCCGACCGGGACCAGGTGTCCGACCTCGTCAAGGTGGACATCCTGCTGCAGGGCGAGACCGTGGACGCGTTCAGTTCCATCACCCACAAGGACAGCGCCTACGCCTACGGCGTGATGATGACGGGCAAGCTCAAGGAGCTCATCCCGCGCCAGCAGTACGAGGTGCCCATCCAGGCGGCCATCGGCTCGCGCATCATCGCCCGCGAGAACATCCGAGCCATCCGCAAGGACGTGCTCTCCAAGTGCTACGGCGGCGACATCTCCCGTAAGCGCAAGCTGCTGGAGAAGCAGAAGGAGGGCAAGAAGCGCATGAAGATGGTCGGCCGCGTGGAGGTGCCGCAGGAGGCCTTCATCGCCGCGCTCTCCTCGGACGGAGCCGGCTCCGAGACCGGCGCCAAGAAGTAGTCGGCCGCTTGCCCTCCATCCTTCCCCTCGGGAATCCCGCGCCCGACGACGGCCGGTTCCCCGCCGAGGTCGGGCGCCGGATCCGCTCGGCGGCCGAGACCGGCAGCCCCCGCACCTTCAGCCTGTACGTCCACGTCCCGTTCTGCGACGTCCGCTGCGGCTACTGCGACTTCAACACCTATACGGCTGAGGACCTGGGGCCGGGGGCCTCGCGGGGCAGCTACGCGGACACCGTCATCGGCGAGCTGGACTTCGCCGCCGGCGCGCTGCGGGGCTCCGGCGTGCCGGACCGCACCCTGGAGACCGTGTTCTTCGGCGGCGGCACGCCCACCCTGCTGCCCGCCGCCGACCTGGTGAGGATCCTCGGCCGGGCCCGGGAGGTCTTCGGGATCACGGCCGGCGCCGAGGTCACCACGGAGGCCAACCCGGACTCGGTCACCGCCGCCTCCCTGCGGGACCTGGCCGCCGGTGGCTTCACCCGGGTCTCCTTCGGCATGCAGTCCGCCGTGCCGCACGTGCTGGCCACGCTGGAACGCACCCACCGGCCGGAGAACGTGCCGGCCGCCGTCGCCTGGGCCCGTGAGGCAGGGCTGGAGGTCTCCCTGGACCTCATCTACGGGACGCCCGGGGAGTCGCTGGAGGACTGGCGCCAGACGGTGGAGGCCGCCCTGGCCCTGCGTCCCGACCACCTCTCGGCGTACTCGCTGATCGTGGAGGACGGCACCAAGTTCGGGGCACAGGTCAAGCGGGGGACCGTGGCGGACGTGGACCCGGACGACCAGGCGGACAAGTACCTGCTGGCCGAGCGGCTCTTCGCCGCGGCCGGCTACCGCTGGTACGAGATCTCCAACTGGGCGTTGGACCCACAGGACGAGGGGATCCACCGGGCCCGGCACAATATGGCCTACTGGCGGGACCAGGACTGGTGGGGCGCCGGCCCCGGCGCGCACTCCCACCTGGCCGGCGTGCGGTTCTGGAACGCCAAGCACCCGGCTGCCTACGCCCAGCGGCTGGCCACCGGCGTCTCGCCCTCGGTCGGGCGGGAGGAGCCGGACGCCGAGGCCCGGTTCCTGGAGCGCATCATGCTGGGGGTCCGGCTCTCGGACGGCCTGCCGGTGTCAGCCTTGGAGGCGGCGCCCGACGGCGGCGCGCAGGCCAGGCGTCAGATCGCCGCCTTGATCGGTGAGGGCCTGCTGGATGGCCGAGCGGCCCTGGCGGGCCGGGTGGTGCCAACGCTGCAGGGCCGGTTGCTGGACGACGCGATCGTGCGTCGCCTCGCCGGGTTCTAGCTACTGGATCAGGCGCAGGTTCAGCGGGTAGCGGTAGGGCCGACCCTTGTTGCACTGGATCCCGGCGGCCACGCCGGAGACCGTCATGAACAGCCACAGCAGCATGGCGACGATCCCAAAGATGCCGCCGACGATGGGGATGAGGGCCAGCAGGTTCGCCACGATGGCCAGCACGGTGGGCGGCAGCGTGAAGTTCAGCGCCTCCTTGGCCTCCTGGGCCGTGAACGGGCCGCGGTGGCGGAAGACGAGGTAGATCACCAGTGAGGGGATGCAGCCCAGGAATCCGCCGAAGTGCGCGAGGGTGGCCCACTGCCGGTCCTCGGTGGGGGTCAACGGCTCGGCCTGACCGGGGGAGCCCTGCAGCTGCTGGTCGCGCCGGGGGGCGGCGTGGGGACGCTGGCGGTGGGGACCGCCGGGCTGCTGCTGGGACACGGCCTGGGCCTTTCCGGTCGGGAGTCGTTCGGTCGCCAGTGTACCGCCGTGCCCCGGCGGCTCAGTCCACCGTGGCGGTGAGGAAGTCGATGACCTCCTCGACCCGGCCCAGGAGGGCGGGCTCCAGGTCGGCATAGGTGCGCACCTGCGCCAGGAGTCGCTTCCAGCCCAGGCCGACGTCTTCCTTGGTGCGGTGCGGCCAGCCCAGTCCGGCGAGGATGCCCGTCTTCCAGTCCTGGCCCCTGGGCACCACGGGCCACGCGCCGATGCCCAGGACGGCCGGCTTGATGACTTGCCACACGTCCACGTACGGGTGCCCGACGATCAGCACGTTCCCGCGGGCGCCGGGGACCTTCATGGCCTCGGCCGCGATCCGCTCCTCCTTGGAACCGGTCACGAGGTGGTCCACCAGGATGCCGAGGCGCCGCTGCGGGCCGGGGGAGAACTCGGTGATGGCACCGGCCAGGTCGTCGACCCCGTGCAGGGGTTCGACCACGATGCCCTCGAGCCTCAGGTCCTCGCCCCAGACCTTCTCCACGAGCTCGGCGTCATGCAGCCCCTCGACCCAGATCCGGGAGGCTCGGGCCGTGCGGGCCCGGGCGTTCTCCACCCGGAGGGAGCCGGAGGCGGTCCGCGCGGGCTTCCGGCCGGCGGCGCCGGACGCGGTGCCCGGGGAGCCCGGGGTGCCCGCCGGGAACGGGGGGACCACCTCGACGGGGTCTCCGTCCACGAGGAATCCGAAGCCGAGGGGGAAGGACTTGGTGCGCCCCCTGCGGTCCTCCAGGACGACCAGGTGGACGCCACCGGACCTCTCGACGCGCAGGACCGCACCGGTGAACCCGGTGCCGGTGTCCTCGAGGACGGTGCCCGTGCTCGCCGGGACCTTGGCGACGGTGCGGGCGGCAGGGCGGAAGCCGCCGTCGAGGGTGCCCGGTCCCCAGCTATTCCATTCCACGGCTTCTCCTTCCACGGGTACCGACGTTAGCAAGCGCGCCAGACCCTCCGGGGCAACGGCACGCGGCAACGGCACGCGTGAGGGGACGCCCCCAATTGGACACAGGGACTAGACTTGGCACTTGATGTAGCCGAGTGCTAAGCGAGTGACGATCACGGAACAGGAGGAGCCGATGGGCGAACAACCGCGCCGCATGCAGGTGCTGCAGGCGATCGTGGAGGACTACGTGTCCTCCCGCGAGCCGGTCGGTTCCAAGGCCCTCGTGGACCGTCATGAGCTGGGCGTGTCCTCCGCGACCGTGCGCAATGACATGGCCGCCCTCGAGGAGGAGGGGCTGATCGTGGCCCCGCACACCTCCTCGGGCCGGATCCCCACGGACAAGGGCTACCGCCTCTTCGTGGACCAGATCTCCGAGGTCAAGCCCCTGTCCGCCGCCGAGAAGCGGGCGGTGCAGACCTTGCTGGACGCCACCGGGGACTTCAACGAGATGATGGCCCGCACCGTGCGGGCCCTCGCGCAGCTGACCAACCAGGTCGCCGTGCTGCAGTACCCGCACGTGGACTCCTCCACCATCCGCCACCTCGAGTTCGTCTCGCTGGCGCCGCATCGGGCCCTGGTGGTGGTGATCCTCTCCTCGGGGCAGGTCGACCAGCGGGCCTTCCACGTGGAGGCCGACGCCCCGGAGGCCTCCGTCGCGGCGCTCAAGCAGCTCTTCCTGCGCTACCTGGACGGGCTGACCCCGGCCCAGGCGGCGGCCGGCCTGCAGCTGGCCCTGGCCGAGGTGCCCGCGGAGGACCGGGCGCTGGCCCTGGGCTTCGCCGCCCAGCTGGACCAGGTGTTCGCGGCCCGCCGGGAGGACCGCATCATCATGGCCGGCACCGCCAACCTCGCCCGCTCCACCGGCGACTTCCCCCTCTCGATCGGACCCATCCTCGAGGCACTGGAGGAACAGGTGGTGCTGTTGCGCCTGCTGACCGAGATGGAGCAGGATGTGCGTGGCCTCAGCGTGCGGATCGGATCCGAGAACTCGGGATCGCTGGCCGAGGCCTCCGTCATCGCAGCGGGCTACGGCCCGGGTGCCGGGGCCAAGCTCGGCGTCGTGGGACCCACCCGCATGGACTACCCGGGGACCATGACCGCCGTGCGGGCGGTGGCCCGGTACCTGTCCCGGATCCTGTCCCAGCAACCGTGACATCGCCCGTACCGCAGCACCACAGACTTCACTGACACCATTCACCACCGGAAGGAACACCGCAGACCGTGGCTGACCATTACGAGGTGCTCGGCGTGGGCCGAGACGCCTCTGCCGAGGAGATCAAGCGCGCCTACCGCAAGCTGGCCCGCAAGCTCCACCCTGACGTGAACCCCGCGCCGGAGGCCTCCGACCAGTTCAAGAACGTGACGCGCGCCTACGAGGTCCTCTCGGACGCCGAGAAGCGCCGCAACTATGACGCCACGGGCCATGAGAACGGCACCGGCGGCATGGGCGGCGGGTTCGGCGGCGGTGACTTCGGCGGCTTCCAGGACATCTTCGAGACGTTCTTCGGCGGCGGTGGTTCCGGCGGCATGGGCGGCGGCATGGGCGGTGGCCCCACCAGCCGCGCGCGCCGCGGCCAGGACGCCCTCATCATGGCCAAGATCGACCTGCCGGACGCCGTCTTCGGCACGGAGAAGACCCTCGAGGTGGACACGGCCGTGGTCTGCCCCACCTGTGACGGCACCTGCTGCCAGCCAGGGACCCATCCGGAGACCTGCACCATCTGCAACGGCCAGGGCGCCATCCGCCGGCCGGTCCGCTCCATCCTCGGCACGGTCATGGCCGCCGAGACCTGCTCGGCCTGCCAGGGCTTCGGCACCGTCATCCCGGACCCGTGCCGCGAGTGCTCGGGCCAGGGGCGCATCCGCCAGCGCACCTCATTGACCATCAGGGTCCCGGCCGGCGTGGCCACCGGCACGCGCATCCAGCTCGCCGGTCGCGGCGAGGCCGGGCCGGGCGGCGGGCCCAATGCGGACCTCTATGTGGAGATCGAGGTGCGGCAGCATGACGTCTTCGTCCGCGACGGCGACCACCTGCTCGCCACCATGAGCGTGCCGATGGCCGCCGCCGCCCTGGGCACCACCCTCACCCTGGACACCTTCGACGGCGAACGGGAGGTCCCGGTCAAGGCCGGCACCCAGTCCGGTGAGGTCCAGACCCTCAAGGACCTCGGCGTGGGCCGGCTGCGCGGCTCCGGCCGCGGCGACCTCAAGGTCACGCTCCGGGTGGAGACGCCGACCAAACTGGACGACGAACAGCGGGCCCTGCTCGAGCAGCTGGCCACCCTACGCGGCGAGGAGGCAATCCACGGCACCACCGAGCACCGCGGGCTGTTCTCCAAGTTCCGGGACAACTTCAAGAACCTGTGAGCTGAGCCATGTCCAACCCGCTCTTCTACGCCGAGCACGGCGCGCTGGCCGACATCGCGCCCGGGGGCACCGTCGTGCTGACCGGCGCCGAGGCCCGCCACGCCGCCCAGGTCATGCGCCTGGCCCCGGGGGAGCGGGTGGACGTGGCGGACGATTCCGGCCGGCGCGCGAGCGGTCCCGTGCTCTCCGCCGCCGCCGACCGCCTCGAGGTGTCCGCCGAGTCCGTCACGGACGAGCCGGCCCCCGTGCCGGAACTCGTCCTGGTCCAGGCGCTGGCCAAGGGGGACCGTGACCTGCTGGCCGTCCAGACCGCCACGGAACTCGGCATCGACGGGGTCCACCCCTGGCAGGCCGAGCGGTCCATCGTCCGGTGGCGGGGCGAGAAAGCGGCCAAGGCCGCGGCCAAGTGGGAGGCGGCCCTGCTCTCGGCGGCCAAGCAGGCGCGGCGCACCCGGGTGCCGCGCCTGGGGGAGATGCTCGACGGCGGCGCGGTCGCCTCCGTCGGTGGGCCCGGCACCCTGGTGCTCGTCCTGCACGAGGACGCGACCGTGTCACTGGGCGAGGCCCTGGGCGAGGCCTTGGACGTCTCCGCTCCGGTCGAGCGGGTCGTTCTCGTCGTCGGCCCCGAGGGCGGCATCAGCCCCGCCGAGGTCGAGGCCCTGACCGCGGCCGGCGGGCGCCTGGTGCTGTTGGGCCTCAATGTCCTGCGCTCCTCCACGGCCGGACCGGCCGCCGTCGCCGTCCTCCAGCACCTGCTGGGCCGGTTCGGGCCACGCACGTAGACTGAACCCAGACGACCACCCGCCGCAACGCCACCCACCAGCGCAGGAGCTGAAGCACCTCCCTTGAGCCTTCCCACGGAACGCGACCAGATCACCATCAGCTTCGCCTCGGCGGAGACCATGGTGCGGACCCTCGGACCGCAGGACCTGCTGCTGCGGATCCTCGACGGGCTGTACCCCGAGCTGACCGTCTCCGTGCGCGGCGAGGACCTGGAGGTGCAGGGGCCCGACCGGGACGTGAGCCAGGCCCGGCAGGTCATCGAGGACCTGCACGGGCTCGTCCGGCGGGGCACCAACGTCACCCCCGAGGTCATCGAGCAGGTCACGAGCCTGGTCCGCGGCGGGTCGCAGGCGGGCGCCTCCGGCCTGCTCTCCGCCTCGATCCTCTCCAGCCGTGGCCGCAAGATCCGACCGAAGACGCTCAACCAGCAGCACTACGTGGAGAGCATCGACGCGAACACCATCACCCTCGGCCTCGGGCCGGCGGGCACGGGCAAGACCTACCTGGCCATGGCGAAGGCCGTGCAGGCCCTGCAGGCCCAGGAGATCAACCGGATCATCCTCACCCGTCCCGCCGTGGAGGCGGGGGAACGGCTGGGCTACCTGCCGGGATCGCTGAGCGAGAAGATCGATCCGTACCTGCGGCCGCTGTATGACGCCCTGCATGACATGGTCGAGCCCGAGTCCATCCCCCGGCTCATGGCGGACGGGACCATCGAGGTGGCCCCGCTGGCCTACATGCGCGGGCGCACGCTCAACGACGCGTTCATCATCCTGGACGAGGCGCAGAACACCACGGGCGAGCAGATGAAGATGTTCCTGACGCGGCTGGGCTTCGGCTCCCACATGGTGGTCACGGGGGACACGAGCCAGGTGGACCTGCCGCGTGGCGTCACCTCGGGACTCGCCCAGGCCGTGTCCGTCCTGGAGGGGCTCGACGACATCGCGATCATCCGCCTGCGCTCCGTGGACGTGGTCCGCCACCGTCTCGTGAGTCGCATCGTGGACGCCTACGAGGAGGAGTCCCATGGCCGTTGAGGTCGTCAACGAGTCCGGGCTGACGGTGGACGAGGAGGCGCTGCTGGCGTTGTCCCGGTCCGTCCTGGCGGCGCTCCACGTGCATCCGGGAGCGGAGCTGTCCGTGGTCTGCGTGGACGAGGCCGCCATGGCCCAGCTCCACGAGGAGTGGATGGACCTGCCGGATGCCACGGACGTCATGAGCTTCCCCATGGACGAACTGCGTCCCGGCACCGAGGACTCGCCCAGCCCGGAGGGACTGCTCGGGGACATCGTGATCTGCCCCCAGGTGGCCGCCGTCCAGGCCGCCCGTGGCGGGCACTCCACCCAGGACGAGATCCTCCTGCTCGCCACCCACGGGCTGTTGCACCTGCTCGGCTTCGACCACGAGGAGCCCGAGGAGAAGGCGGAGATGTTCTCCGTGCAGCACCGGCTCCTCAGCGACTTCCTCGGCCGCGACGCCCCGGACCCCACTGAGGACTGATGCTGACCTCCATCACCCTGGCGGTCCTGCTGACCGCCCTGCTCTTCCTGGCCTGGACCCTGGGTCTGGCCGAGACCTCGCTGGGCTACCTCTCCCGCAAGGAGGCTGAGGGCATCGCGATGCGCCGTCCGCGCAGTCCGATCCTGACGGTCATGGCGCGGCTGCCCGAACACCTGCACGCCCTGCGGTTCTGGCGCCTCTTCGCCGAGACCACCGCAGCCGTGGCCGGGACCCTGTTCCTCGGCTCACTCCTCGGCGACCTGTGGATCACCGCAGCTCTCTCGGTGCTGCTCATGGGGCTGCTGGCCCTGCTGCTGACGGTGTTGTCCCCCCGGCAGGTGGGCACCCGGCATGACGTGGCCGCGGCCCAGCGCACGGCGGGGCTCGTCCGGTTCCTCACCGCCGCCCTCGGCCCCCTGCCGGCCCGCGTGGCGGCGCCCGGCCCCCGGTCCGAGGACGAGGAGGAGGAGGCCGCCGAGATCGAGGAGCGGCACTTCCGCGAGTTCGTCGCCCGGGCCCATGACGCCGATGTCCTGGAGGACGCGGAGGCCGAGCTGATCCAGTCCGTCTTCGACATGGGGGACACGCTGGTGCGCGCCGTCATGGTGCCCCGCACGGACGTGGTCACGGTGGAGACGGGCACCAGCCTGGAGGACGCGATGAACCTCTTCCTGCGCTCCGGCTGCTCCCGCATCCCGCTGATCGGGGACAGCTCCGATGAGGTCTTCGGCATGGTGTACCTCAAGGACGTGGCCCGCGCCCTGCACCGCGGCCTGGGGGACGGTGCCGCCGATCCGGCCAGCCCCGTGGACCACGTGGCCCGGGACGTCCGCTTCGTGCCCGAGTCCAAGCCCGTGTCCGTGCTGTTGCAGGAACTCCAGCGCGAGTCCACCCACATCGCGATCGTGGTGGACGAGTACGGCGGCACGGCCGGCCTCGTGACCCTCGAGGACCTGATCGAGGAGATCGTCGGGGAGATCTCCGACGAGTACGACCGCCAGGACCGGCCCGAGGTGGAGCCGCTCGGGGACGGCGCCTTCAGCGTGGACGCCCGCATGGGCCTCGACGACTTCGCCGAGACCTTCGGCATGGACCTGGACGACGAGGACGATGTGGACACCGTCGGCGGACTGCTGGCCAAGACGCTCGGCCGCGTGCCGATCCAGGGCTCGCACGTGGTGGTCCAGGGCATCGAGCTGACCGCCGAGTCCCTCCAGGGCCGGCGCAACCGCGTGGCCCGGCTGGTGGTGCGGGAGTCGGCGTCGCCGGAAGGCGGCCGCCACCGACGACGGCCCGGCCCCGATTCCCTGCCCGCGCAGCAGTCCCCGTCCCAGTCCCAGTCCCAGGAGACCAGACCATGACATCCCTGCTTGATTCCACCGCCGTCCCCGAGGGGTTCCGCGCCGGGTTCGTCTCCCTGGTCGGCCGTCCCAACGCCGGCAAGTCCACCCTGACCAACGCCCTCGTGGGGGAGAAGGTCGCCATCACCTCCTCCAAGCCGCAGACCACGCGGCACACCATCCGGGGGATCGTGCACCGGGAGGACTTCCAGCTGGTCCTCGTGGACACCCCCGGCCTGCACCGCCCCCGGACGCTGCTCGGACAGCGGCTCAACGACCTCGTGAACGAGACCCTCGGCGAGGTGGACGCCGTCGGCTTCTGCATTCCGGCGGACGAGAAGATCGGCCCGGGCGACCGCTACATCGCCGGCCAGCTGGCGTTGCTGAACCGCAAGCCCGTGATCGCCCTGGTGACCAAGACGGACAAGGTGAAGCCGGACGCGATCGCCGAGCAGCTGCTCGCCGTCACCGCCCTCGGCGACGAGGTGCTCGGGCCGGAGAACAACGGCACGGGATTCGCCGCCGTCGTGCCGGTGTCCGCCGTGGGGGGACACCAGGTGGAGGACGTGGCGAGGGTGCTGGCCGAGCGGCTGCCGGCCTCCCCCCCGCTGTACCCGGACGGCGAGCTGACGGACGAGCCGGAGGTGACGATGGTGGCCGAGCTGATCCGCGAGGCCGCGCTGGAGGGCGTGCGGGACGAGCTGCCGCACTCCGTGGCCGTGGTGGTGGAGGAGATGAACCCGCGCGAGGGTCGGCCCGAGTCCAAGCCGCTGCTGGACGTCTATGCCAACGTCTTCGTGGAACGGGACAGTCAGAAGGCCATCATCATCGGCAAGGGCGGCTCCCGGCTCAAGGCCATCGGCTCGGCGGCCCGGACCTCCATCGAGAAGCTGCTGGGCACCCCGGTCTACCTGGACCTGCGGGTGAAGGTGGCCAAGGAGTGGCAGCGGGACCCCAAGCAGCTGGGCCGCCTCGGATTCTGACGGTGCTAGGCTGACCCCATGTTCGACCGACTGGATCTCACCGGGGCCACCCCGGACACCGCTGCGGGGCTGCTACTACGCCGCCGCAACGGGGCTGAGCCGTCGGTCGTGGCGCCCGCCACGCGCTGACGCACCAGGGTCTTCGCACCCTGGCCGGGCCGGAACCCCGTTGCGGAGGAGACCTCACGGCCCCGTAGCCAGACCCCCCCCGGTGCACGAACCGGGTTTCACGAAAGGCAGGCGTCCAGCCCCATGCGCGATTTCCAGAAGACCTCCGGGATGAAGTTCCACAAGTACACCCCGTTCCAGGACCAGATCGAGGTCCGCCTCCCGGACCGCACCTGGCCGGACCAGGTCATCACCCGGGCACCCCGCTGGTGCGCGGTGGACCTGCGGGACGGCAACCAGGCCCTCATCGACCCCATGGGCCCGGACCGCAAGATGCGGATGTTCGAGCTGCTCGTGAACATGGGGTACAAGGAGATCGAGGTCGGCTTCCCCTCGGCCTCGCAGACCGACTTCGACTTCGTCCGCCAGCTCATCGAGCAGGACCGCATCCCCGAGGACGTCACCATCCAGGTGCTGACCCAGTCCCGTGAACACCTCATCGAGCGGACCTACGAGTCCCTCGAGGGCTGCCACCGGGCCATCGTGCACCTGTACAACTCCACCTCCGTGCTCCAGCGCCGGGTCGTGTTCCGGGAGGACATGGACGGCATCGTGGACATCGCCACCTCCGGGGCCCGGCTCTGCCGGAAGTACGAGGAACAGCTGACCGGCACCGAGATCGTTTACCAGTACTCGCCGGAGTCCTACACGGGCACCGAGCTGGAGTTCGCCCTCCGCATCTCGAACGCGGTGGGGGAGATCCTCGAGGCCTCCACCGACCGGCAGATGATCCTCAACCTGCCGGCCACCGTGGAGATGGCCACGCCGAACGTCTACGCCGACTCGATCGAGTGGATGCACCGCAACCTCGAGAACCGGGACGGCATCATCCTCTCCCTGCACCCCCACAACGACCGCGGGACCGGGGTGGCGGCCGCCGAGCTGGGTTACCTGGCCGGCGCCGACCGGATCGAGGGCTGCCTGTTCGGCAACGGCGAGCGGACCGGCAACGTGGACCTCGTGACCCTGGGCATGAACCTGTACAGCCAGGGCATCGACCCGATGATCGACTTCTCGGACATGGACGGGATCCGCCGCACAGTGGAGTACTGCAACCAGCTGCAGGTCGCCGAGCGGGTCCCCTACGGCGGAGACCTCGTCTTCACGGCCTTCTCCGGCTCCCACCAGGACGCCATCAAGAAGGGTCTCGAGGCCATGGACGCGGACGCCGCGGCCGCCGGCACGGACCGCGACGGCATCCCCTGGGCCGTGCCCTACCTGCCGATCGACCCGCAGGACATCGGCCGCTCCTACGAGGCCGTCATCCGCGTCAACTCCCAGTCCGGCAAGGGCGGGGTGGCCTACCTGCTCAAGACCGAGCACAACCTGGACCTGCCACGCCGCGCCCAGATCGAGTTCTCCCACGTCATCCAGGCCATGGCGGACTCCCAGGGGGGCGAGGTGACCGGAGACCAGCTGTGGGGCGTCTTCCAGGACGAGTACCTGCCGGCTGAGGACACGGCGGAGGACAGCGCGCGGTGGGGCCGCTACCGCCTGGGCGACGTCAGCTCGCACACCGCCGAGGACGGCAGCTTCACCATGACCGCCGAGGCGGACGTGGCCGGGGAGAAGCGCGTCCGCACCGTCACGGCCAACGGCCCCATCGCCGCCCTCGTCAAGATCTTCGGGGACGAGGGACTGGACATCCGGGTGCTGGACTACTCCGAGCACGCGCTGTCCGAGGGCGGCTCGGCCATGGCGGCCGCCTATGTGGAGTGCGCCGTGGGGGACCGGGTCCTCTGGGGCGCCGGACTGGACTACAACACCACCATGGCCTCGCTGAAGGCCGTGGTCTCAGCCGTGAACCGCGCCGTGCGGGATGACGAGGAGTTGGCGCGGGCCCTGGAGTCCCCGGCCCGGGGCACGGCTCCGCGTCCCTGATGGCCCGGGGAGGCGGCAGGTCGGGTGCGGGCTATGCGGCCAACAGCTACCGCACGGACGCCCTGGTGCTGCGCACCTACACGCTCGGTGAGGCCGACCGCATCATCGTGCTGCTGACCCCCGGCCACGGCCAGATCCGGGCCGTGGCCAAGGGGGTGCGCCGGACCACGTCCAAGTTCGGCGCCACCCTGGAGCCCTTCATGCTCTCCCGGCTGCAGCTGGTCCACGGCCGGAACCTGGACATCATCACCCAGGCGCAGTCCGTGACGCCGTACGGACAGCGGATCGCGCAGGACTATGACGCCTATGCCGCCGCCTCCGCCATGGTGGAGACCGCCGAGCGGCTCACCGCGGCGGAGGTCGGCGAGCACGGGGGAGGGCTGGAGGCGCCCAGCCAGTACCGGCTGCTGCACGGAGCCCTGGCCGCCCTCGCCCGGGGTGCCCACGCGCCCCGCCTGCTCCTGGACTCCTACCTGCTGCGGTCCCTGGCCACGGCCGGCTGGGCCGCGAGCTTCACCGACTGCGCCCGGTGCGGGACACCCGGCCCGCACCGCTCGGTCAATGTCTCCCTCGGCGGCAGCGTCTGCCCCGACTGCCGCCCACCGGGATCCTCCACCCCGTCCCCGGGGACCATCGCCCTGCTCGCCGCACTGCTCTCGGGGCAGTGGGACACGGCGGACGCCTCGGACGAGACCTCGCGCCGCGAGGCGGCCGGTATCGTGGCGGGGTACCTCCAGTTCCACCTGGAACGCCACCTGAAGTCGTTGGCCGTGATGGACCAGTCCAGCCACCGGTCCACCTGAGGCCGCCCCCGAACCAGCTCTGAACCACCCCTGAACCACCCACCAACCCGAGGACCCGCCGCATGCCCTCCCGCCCCGACCGCAGCACCGGCAGCGCCGAACCGTTCCCGCATCCCTCGGGCGCCGAACCGCCGCGGATCGATCCGCGCTTCGTCCCCCGCCACGTGGCCATCGTCATGGACGGGAACGGCCGCTGGGCCAATGAGCGCGGGCTGCCGCGCACGGAGGGACACCGGGCGGGCGAGGCGGCGCTGCTGGACGTGATGGCCGGGGCCGTGCAACTGGGCATCGAGTACGTCTCCGTCTACGCGTTCTCCACCGAGAACTGGAAGCGCTCCCCGGAGGAGGTGCGCTTCCTCATGGGCTTCTCCCGGGACGTGCTGCGCCGCCAGCGGGACACGCTGGACTCCTGGGGCGTGCGCATCCGCTGGAACGGCCGTCGCCCCCGGCTGTGGACCTCCGTGATCAAGGAACTCGAGGTCGCCGAGGAGCAGACCCGCGCCAACAGCCGCTGCCACCTGACCATGTGCGTCAACTACGGCTCGCGCGCCGAGATCACCGACGCGGTGCAGGACATCGCCCGCGAGGTCGCCGCAGGCCGGCTGAAGCCCTCCGGCATCCGCGAGGACACCATCGCCCGGCACCTGGACGAGCCGGACGTGCCGGACGTCGACCTCTTCGTGCGCACCTCGGGCGAGCAGCGGCTCTCCAACTTCCTGCTGTGGCAGTCGGCCTACGCCGAGCTCGTCTTCCTGGACACGCTGTGGCCGGACGTGGACCGCACCACCCTGTGGGACGCCGTGGAGGTCTATGCCCGCCGCGACCGCCGGTACGGGGGCGCGGTGGATCAGTCCGGCACCGGCTCCACCGCGTAGGTGTCCAGCCACCGGAACATCTCGCGGGCCGCGGCCCTGCGGATGGCCTGGGGTGAGGCCATCACGTCATGCAGCGCCCCGGCGTGGCGGACCACCGTGACGTGCCGGCCCAGCCGGGTGGCCCGCTGGGCCAGGATCTCCACGTCCAGCACGATGTCCGCCGCCGTCATGTCCTGACGCCAGGACGGTCCGAACACGGTGCGGTCGGAGAGCATCACGTGGACCGGCTCGGTGAGGCTGAGGCCCGCGGCCACCGTGGCGTGGCCGGCCATCACGGCCTTGAGCCAGCCGCCGGGCACCTCGAAGGCGTACTGCGGGCGCCAGAGCGGGTGCAGGTCCCAGTCGCCGTCGGCGGCCGCGGAGATCGTCCGCCAGTAGTGGTCCACCCGGGGCAACTTGAGGAAGTTCTTGGGCTGCAGCCGCACCACCGGATCCAGCACGGCCGAGGCCATGTGCCGGACCAGCGCGGAGCCCTGCATCTCCAGCCACGGGCTGTTGAGCACCAGTGCCCGCGCCCGGCCGGGGTGCCGCGCGGCCCAGAGGGCCAGGGTCAGCCCGCCCGTGGAGTGTCCCATCAGCACCGGCTGCTGCGGGTGGTCCCGCGCGATGATGCGCAGCGCCTGCCCGATCTCGTCGTCGTAGACCTCGAGGCTCTCGGCCCAGCCGGGCGTCTGGCCCGGGCGCAGGGACCGGCCGTACTTGCGTAGGTCCAGGGCGTGGAAGGCATAGCCGCGCTCGGCGAACAGCCGCGCCAGGGGCGCGTTGTAGAAGTAGTCGGACCAGCCGTGGACATACAGCACCGGAAGGCCCGACGCCGGCTCGTCGCCGTCCGCCGGCATCGTGCCTCCCAGCGGCTCCGGACCGGCCAACCGAACCAGGGTGGCCGCGTTGGGGCCCTCCTCGTCCACCTCCAGCGGGATGGTCTGGCGCTCGAAGCCCTCCAGGATGTCCGGGACCCACACGCCGGGAGGCGAGTCGGCCAGCAGCGCGTCGGGTGCAGGCTCGGTGGCGGGGGAGAAGGGGGTGTCCATGGGTTCGTCATGGTACGCCGGCGCAACGTGGACCGGGCCACCGGCCGAAACGTGGTTCCATAAGGATCATGACTGCTCTGCCCCCGTTGCCCCCGCTGCCGCGCGTCTATCCCGCGTTCTTCAACGCCGTCTTCCGGGGCATGGACGCCGAGCGGGCCCACCACATCGGATTCTCGATGATCCGCGCGGCCGAGACCAGCGGGGCCTCGGCGGCCCTGCGGCGGGCCACCCGGCCGAAGGCGGGGCTGGCCACCCGGGTGATGGGACTGGACTTCCCCTCGCCCTTCGGCCTGGCCGCCGGTTTCGACAAGCAGGGGCTGGGAACCGCCGCCCTGGCGGACCTCGGCTTCGGGCACATCGAGGTCGGCACCATCACGGGGCAGCCCCAGCCCGGCAACCCGGCCCCGCGCCTGTACCGGCTGACGGAGGACCGGGCGCTGGTCAACCGGATGGGCTTCAACAACGACGGCGCCGCGGCCGTGGCCCCGCGGCTGAAGGCCACCCGCACCCTCCTGACCCGGCGGTTCGGCCGGCGCCGGCCCGTCCTGGGCGTCAACATCGGCAAGACCAAGGCGGTGCCGCTCGAGGACGCCACCGGCGACTACCTCATCTCGACCGCCGCCCTGGCCCGGCACGCCGACTACCTCGTGGTCAACGTGTCCTCGCCCAACACGCCCGGGTTGCGCCAGCTGCAGGACATCGGGTCCCTCGCTCCGCTGCTGGCCGCGGTGCGCAAGGAGGCGGACCGGACCACCGGCCGCCACGTCCCCCTGGCCGTCAAGATCGCCCCGGACCTGGCGGACGAGGACATCGATGAGGTCGCCGCGATGGCCGTCGAGATGGGACTGGACGGCGTGATCGCCACGAACACCACCGTCTCCCGCGCGGGGCTCAGCACGCCGGGCGCCGAGGTGGAGGCCATGGGGGCCGGCGGCCTGTCCGGAGCGCCGCTGAAGGGGCGGTCCCTCGAGGTGCTGACGCGGCTGCGGGGCGTCCTGCCGGACACGGTCGGACTGATCTCCGTCGGCGGGGTCACCACCGGGGACGACGTCCGTCAGCGGCTCGACCTCGGCGCGGACCTGGTGCAGGGCTACACGGCCTTCCTCTACGAGGGGCCGTTCTGGGCCGCCCGCATCAACCGCGAGCTCGCCGGCTGAGCGGGATCAGGCGGGGAACTGGCCGCGCTTGACCTGCGGCTTGGGCAGGCGGAGCCGCCGCAGCTGCATGGCCCGCATGACGCCGTACCAGCGCACGCCGCGTTCCACCTCACCGAACCTCTCGGTCAGGCGCTTCTTCAGCTGGAAGGAGATGAGCACGCCCTCCAGCACCACCAGCAGCACGATCGCCCACAGCGAGAAGGTCAGCCAGATCGCGATGTCCGACTGCGGAAGGAACGCCATGAAGACGTAGACCAGCACGATCACCATCAGCCATTCGCCCACGCCAGTGCGGGCGTCCACCCAGTCGCGGGCGTAGCGCTTCTGCGGCCCGCGGTCCCGCAACGGCATGTTCCGCTCGTCGCCGGTCTCCATGGCCAGGCGCATCTTCTGCCGCTCGGCCATTTCCGCGTCGCGGGCGGCCTTGCGGGCCACCTTGCGGTCCTCCGGCACGAGGGGGCGGCGGCGCGCGGCCTCCCGCTCGGCGCGCGTCGGCGTCGGACCCTTCTTGATCTGATGGCGCGCGGCCGTCTGCTCGGGGGTCTCGATCACGGGAGCCGTCGCGGCCGCGTCGCTGGAGGGGTTCTCGGAGGTCTTCTTGCGTCCAAACACCCGTTCATTCTAGGTGGTCACCGGACGGCCGGTTGCCGGGACCGTGCCGTGGTCCACTCGCTAGGCTGGCGGCTATGACTGAACCGTTCCAGACCTCTGCCCGCCTGCCCCTGGACGCCGAGACGGTGGCCCGCATCACGGACGCCGTGGACCGCGGCCTCGAGAAGACCGTGGCCACCCTCACGGACCTCGTGGCCATCCCCGGGATCGCCTGGGACTCCTTCGACCGGGAACCGCTGGAGCGCTCGGCGCAGGCGGTCGCGGCGCTCATCCGCTCCCTGGGCGTAGTGGACGTCGAGGTGGTGACCGAGGCGAAGGCGGACGGCACGCCCGGGGGACCGGCCGTCGTCGGGCGCCGGCCGGCCGCCCCCGGGAAGCCAACCGTCCTGCTCTACGCCCACCACGACGTCCAGCCGGTGGGGGAGGAGTCGCTGTGGGAGACGGAGCCGTTCACCGCCGTCGAGCGGGAGGGCCGCCTGTACGGCCGCGGCGCGGCCAACGACAAGGCGGGGATCATGGTCCATCTGGCCGCCTTCAAGGCCATGCTCGACGCCGGCGCCGACTCGGGCGTGGGCGTCACCTTCTTCATCGAGGGCGAGGAGGAGGCCGGCTCACCCACCTTCCGGACGTTCCTGGAGCGGCACCGCCAGAAGCTGGCCGCCGACGTGATCGTGGTGGCCGACTCGGGCAATTGGAAGGTCGGGGTTCCGGCGCTGACCACCTCCCTGCGGGGACTGGTGGACGGGGTGATCGGCGTGCGCGTGCTGTCCCACGCCGTCCACTCGGGCATGTACGGCGGACCCGTGCTGGACGCGCCCACCCTGCTGGCCCGGCTCATTGCGACCCTGCACGACGACCAGGGCAACGTGGCGATCGCCGGGCTGGACCAGACACACCATGCGGACCTCGAGTACCCCGAGGCGGACTACCGGGCCGATGCCGCCGTGCTGGACTCCGTCCGGCTGGCGGGCACGGGATCCCTGGCCGACCGGCTGTGGAACCGGCCGGCGCTGAGCATCATCGGCACGGACGTGACGCGGTTGGAGGTGGCCTCCAACACCCTGCAGCCGGAGGCCAGGGCCAAGTTCAGCCTGCGGCTCGGACCGGGCATGGACCCGGATGCCGCGATGGACGCGGTCCGGGCCCACCTGGACTCGGTGCGGGACACCGTCCTGTTCGGGGCGCAGGTCATCTTCGAACCGGGGGAGACCGGCCTGCCGTTCTCCACGGACACCTCCGCCGGCCCGGCCCAGTTGATGCTGGCCTCCCTTCGCGCCGCCTTCGGGGTGGAGCCGGTCGAGTCCGGGATGGGCGGGTCGATCCCCTTCACGGCGGACCTGGTGGAGGTGTTCCCGGAGGCGACCCTGCTGATCACCGGGGTGGAGGACCCGGACTCCCGGGCGCACTCCGCCAACGAGTCGCTGCACCTGGGCGACTTCCGGCACGCCGTGCTGGCGGAGGCCCTGCTGTTGGCCGCCGCAGGGCTCTGACCTAGAATCAGGGGACGCCTCGGCTTCCGAGCCACCCGAACCAGCCGGCGGGAATGAACTGCCCGGAACCGGTGTTGGGACCGAGGAGAACGCACGCAGACGAAGGAGCGAGCATGACCGTTTCCGCGGATTCCACTGAGACCGAGATCCCGACCGCCCAGCCGGCGCAGGGCCTGGACGCCCATGAGGTCCAGCTGACCGAGGTGGCGGCCACCAAGGTCCGCACCCTGCTCGAGCAGGAGGGTCGCACCGATCTGCGCCTGCGCGTCGCCGTGCAGCCGGGCGGCTGCTCCGGACTGATCTACCAGCTCTACTTCGACGAGCGGGTCCTGGACGGGGACACCCTGCGCGACTTCGACGGCGTCGAGGTCATCGTGGACAAGATGAGCGTGCCCTACCTGACGGGCGCGAGCATCGACTTCGAGGACACCATCTCCAAGCAGGGCTTCACGATCGACAACCCGAACGCCGGCGGCTCCTGTGCCTGCGGTGATTCCTTCCACTAAGCCTGCCGTCTCCCGCCTGGACGCCGGGTGTCCGTGCCGAATTTCGGCACGGGCACCCGGCGTTTTCGCGTGTCACAGGGCAGACGAACAGGGCGGTAAGCTCTACAGTAGGTAGTAAACCTAGGGGTCCCCCTGTGGCCGCTTCGTTCCAGTTCAGCCGCTGATCAGCGCTCTGACTGGGCGGAGTCCGGCCGTAGGAGGCATTCGCACTCGAGATTGAAGAGGAAGGGCCGTCTGTGAGATCGCAGAATCAAGCCGGCAGCCGTGGCAGGCGTCTCCTGAAGGGGGGAGCGCTTGCCGTTGTGGCAGCCATGGTCCTGTCCGGTTGTTCGGAGCAGGTTCAACGAGGGTTCCTGCCCGGCACACGGGAGACCACCAACCAGACCCCGCAGTTGACCGACTTGTGGGTCAACTCCTGGATCGCGGCCCTGATCGTGGGTCTGGCGGCCTGGGCCATGATGCTCTGGTGCATGGTGGCCTACCGGCGCCGGAAGAGCGACAAGGGCTTCCCGCGCCAGATGGCCTACAACGTGCCGCTGGAGACGCTGTTCACCATCATCCCGGTGATCATGGTGCTGACCCTGTGGGGCTTCACCGACCGCGTCCAGCGCGAGGTGGACACCCCGGTGGAGGACTCGCCGCTGACGGTCGAGGTCTACGGCAAGCAGTGGGCCTGGGACTTCAACTACAGCTATGAGGGCGAGCAGAAGCACTACCAGGGCGTGCAGGCCCAGCTGGACGGCACCGAGGGCGTCGAGGAGACCCTGCCCACCCTGTACCTGCCGGTGGACGTGCCCGTCGAGTTCGAGCTCAAGTCCCGCGACGTCATCCACTCCTTCTGGGTCCCGGCCTTCCTCCGCAAGCTGGACATGGTTCCCGGCAAGTCGAACTACATGTACCTCACGCCCACCGAGGAGGGCACCTTCCAGGGCAAGTGCGCAGAGCTCTGCGGTGAATACCACTCTGAGATGCTCTTCAACGTGGAGGTGGTCTCCGAGCAGGAGTTCACGTCCCAGCTGTCCCAGATGGAGGACGGCCACGTGGGTGACGAGTACAACCGCAACCCCAACGAGCACGAGGGCGGCGCCCAGAACCAGGAGAACCCGGTTCAGGGCGACGGCACCACCCGGGTGGACTCCGGAGGCCCGACCGGCGGCGAAGACTCGATCGGCGAGGGAGACAACTGATGACCACCTACGAATACGCCACGGATGACGCCGCGACGGCCCAGCCACGCGTGGTGCCCGTCTCCAAGGGCAAGATCATCGTCAACTGGCTGACCAGTACAGACCACAAGACCATCGGGTACATGTACCTGATCGCCTCGTTCATCTTCTTCTGCGTGGGCGGCGTCATGGCGCTGCTGATCCGCGCGGAGCTGTTCGAGCCCGGGATGCAGCTGCTGCAGACCAAGGAGCAGTACAACCAGCTGTTCACCATGCACGGCACCATCATGCTGCTGATGTTCGCCACGCCCCTGTTCATCGGGTTCGCGAACGTCATCATGCCGTTGCAGATCGGCGCGCCGGACGTGTCCTTCCCGCGGCTGAACCTGCTGGCCTTCTGGTTCTTCCTGTTCGGCTCCATCATCGTGGTGGCCGGATTCCTCACCCCCCAGGGGGCGGCGTCCTTCGGCTGGTTCGCCTACGCGCCGTTGTCCAACACCACGTACTCACCGGGCGTCGGTGGGGACCTCTGGGTGTTCGGCCTGTTCCTGCAGGGCTTCGGCACCATCATGGGTGGCGTCAACTTCATCACCACCATCCTGACGATGCGCGCCCCGGGCATGACCATGTGGCGCATGCCGATCTTCACGTGGAACACGCTCATCACCGCCATCCTGGTCCTCATGGCCTTCCCGCCGCTGGCCTCCGCACTGGCGGCCCTGGGCATGGACCGGCGGTTCGGCGGGCACGTGTTCGACCCCGAGAACGGCGGTGCCATCCTCTGGCAGCACCTGTTCTGGTTCTTCGGTCACCCCGAGGTGTACATCATCGCCCTGCCGTTCTTCGGCATCGTCTCGGAGATCATCCCAGTCTTCAGCCGCAAGCCGATCTTCGGCTACAAGACGCTCGTCTTCGCCACCACGGCCATCGCGGCCCTGTCCGTGACCGTGTGGGCGCATCACATGTACGTCACCGGCTCGGTGCTGCTGCCGTTCTTCTCGCTCATGACCATGCTGATCGCGGTGCCGACGGGCGTGAAGTTCGTCAACTGGATCGGCACCATGTGGCGGGGGTCCATCACCTTCGAGAATCCGATGCTGTGGTCTCTCGGCTTCATGGTCACCTTCCTGTTCGGTGGCCTGACCGGCGTCATCCTCGCCTCGCCTCCGCTGGACTTCCACGTCTCCGACACCTACTTCGTGGTGGCGCACTTCCACTACGTGGTCTTCGGCACCGTGGTGTTCGCGATGTTCGCGGGCTTCTTCTTCTGGTGGCCCAAGTTCACCGGCAAGATGCTCAACGAGCGACTGGGCAAGATCCAGTTCTGGATGCTGTTCATCGGCTTCCACGGCACCTTCCTCATCCAGCACTGGCTGGGCGTCATGGGCATGCCGCGCCGTTACGCCGACTACATGGTGGAGGACGGCTTCACCCTGATGAACCAGTTCTCCACGATCTTCTCGTTCGTGCTGGGTGCCTCCCTGATCCCTTTCTTCTGGAACGTGTACATCACGGCGCGCAAGGGCAAGAAGATCACCGTGGACGATCCGTGGGGCTTCGGTGGCTCCCTGGAGTGGGCCACCTCCTGCCCGCCCCCGCGCCACAACTTCCACTCCTTGCCGCGCATCCGTTCGGAGCGTCCGGCACTGGACCTGCACCACCCTGAACTGTTGCCGACGTCCCCGCAGCATGAGCCCGAGATCTTCGGAGAGAAGGCGGCCGCCAAGTGAGAACCAACGTCAAGCTGTTCACGATCCTCGGCGTCTTCCTGATCATCGTGGCCACGGTGTACGGCTTCTGGGTCCGGTGGACCGAGTGGGCCGGAATCCCGGCCCTCTACGCCGTGGCTGGCCTCTCCCTGATGACCGCCGTCTTCCTGTGGCTCACCGACCGCAAGTTCGGCCAGGGCCCGGATGATGACGAGCACGGTGAAATCGCCCAGTACGCTGGCACCTACGGATCCTTTGCCCCCTGGAGCTGGTGGCCGCTCGGACTGGGCGTGGCCTGCGCTGGTCTCGTGCTGGGACTGGCTCTCGGCTGGTGGATCTTCCTCGTCGGCGTCGGGCTCGGGATCTATTTCTTGGTGGGTTGGGTCTTCGAGTACTCGAAGGGCGACCACGCCCACTGATCCACCCACGCAACGGCACACGGGCCGGGAATCCCTCACGGGGTTCCCGGCCTGTTTCGTCTCAGAGCGGCCGTTGCAGACCGCCGAGGATCGACTCCAGTCCGGAGGCCCCGTCGTGGCGGCGCCAGCAGCCCACTTCGTCCTCGTCATCGTCACCGAAAGCGGCCCACTAGGGCACGATGAGGCCCCTTCGCCGGACGCGGAGTCTAGCTACGGACCCAGCCAGCGGGGAGATCGACTGTCCGCCTGTTGGGAGAGGAGATGTCCGCCGACAGGGAGGTCCCGGTGTCCCTTGACAGTCATCGATGACATCGGCCTACTGCCGGTCGCCGACGATGCCGCCGAGGGCCTCTACCGCATCGTGGACGCCGCCTACGAGAAACGCTCCGTGGCCATCAGCCCGAACCTGCACCCGACCGGCTTCGACGAACTCCTGCCCAAGACCCTGGCCACCGCCACCGTGGACCGGCTGCTGCACCACGCCCACGTCTGCAAGACCACCGGAGACTCTGTGCGGATGACCCAGGCGATGGCCGGGAGGGGAGTCATGCCACTGAACTGATCCCATCACGGTGGCCAGCACCACCACCCAAGCGGGCAAACCAGCTGGCCACCAGTGGGCAGTTCTCCTGGCCACCAGCGGGACGAAACACTGGCCGCCTATGGGCAGAACTCAACGGCCCTTGACAGCCGGGACCGTCGACTTCCAGATTTGAGGTCCGGACCGCGTCGTCGCTCCCGCAACGCACGTGCACGTCCACGCCGTGAGCAGGGTGTTTCCAAGCACACCACTGCTGGCTCCCATGCCCACCATAGAAAGATGCGCCCGTTGGCCCCCACGCATAATACTGGTGGACCCCAGTGAAGCGAATATTCAAACTGGCCACTGCCGGCGGATCGACACCGGGAAGACCCACCTGGCCGTCGGCATGGCTGCCTGCTGCCACAAGGCCGCCCTGGAAGGACGCTGGTCCACCACGATTCGCTACTTCTCCGGACCGACCCTGCTGGTCATCGACGAACCCGGCTACCTCGCGCTGCCCACCGCAGCGGCCTCAGCCCTGTTCCAGTTGCCCAACCAGCGCTACCTCAAGACCCGCTTCGTGATCACCACCAACCGGCCCATAGGCGCATGCGCCGAGCTGATGGTCGTTGATGGCATCGTGATGCTTCCGGTGGGCTGACCGCGGCGGGGTGGTCAGTTCTCCTGGCCGACACCGGGCCGGAGCGCTGGCCACCTACGGGCAGAAGCCCCTGGACATTGACAGCTGAGTCCTGACGGGAGCGGACCGGACAGCAGCAGGGCCCCGCCGTGATCGGCGGGGCCCTTCTGCGCTCCGGAGGTCCGGTCCGTCTCGGTCAGTGGCCGATTGAGGACTGGTTGCTCTGGCCTTCCACGGCGTCCGGGACGTGCCCGTGGTCGTGGGTCTTGGCCTCGGTGAGCTCCGCGCGGGTGACCGGCTCAACCCGGTCCTCGTAGAACCAGCGGTGGAGCTTGGCGCGGCCCTTCTCGGTGCCCGAGACCTTGCCATCACGGCCCGGCTGGGCCGGCAGCGGCTTCTTGGACTCGAAGCTGACCAGCTTGTAGAGCTTGTAGTCGTCCAGCCGCTCGTGGCGCTCACGGAACTCGCCCTCGGGGGTCATCTCGATCACTCCGGCCTCACGGCCGTGCAGCACGATCTCGCGGTCCTTGCGCTGGAGCGCCAGGCACACCCGCTTCGCGATGATGAAGCCGATGATCGGACCGAAGATGAACAGGAATCGCAACCAGTAGGTCACATCGTTCAGGGACACGTGGAAGTGCGTGGCGATGAGGTCGGAGGAGGCCGCCGCCCACATGACGCAGTACCAGACGACGCCGGCCACGCCGACCCCGGTGCGGGTCGGGGCGTTGCGCGGACGGTCCAGGATGTGGTGTTCGCGGTCGTCCTTGGTGATCCACCGCTCGATCCAGGGCCATCCGAACATCAGGCCGAAGAGGATGCCGGCGGGGACCAGGGCTGGCAGCAGCACGCCCAAAGCCAGGGTGTTGGTACCCCATGGTAGCGGGATGTCCCACTTGAAGGAGAAGTCGCCCAGCATGCCGGGCATCAGGCGGAGGGCGCCGTCCACGAAGCCGATGTACCAGTCCGGCTGGGTGCCGGCCTGCACGGGTGAGGGGTCGTACGGTCCGTAGTTCCAGATGGCGTTGATGGTGAAGAACCCGGCGAGCACCGCCACGACGCCGAACACGATGAAGAAGAAGCCACCGGCCTTCGCCGCGTACACGGGGCCGACCGGGTAGCCGACCACGTTGTTCTCGGTGCGTCCCGGGCCGGGGTACTGGGTGTGCTTGTGGACGACCACCATGAACAGGTGCATGACGATCATCAGCAGGATCAGTGCCGGAACGATCAGCACGTGCAGGATGTACAGGCGTCCGACGATGTCGTCACCGGGGAACTCGCCGCCGAAGAGGAAGAACGAGATGTAGGTGCCGATGAGCGGGATCGCCTTCACCACGCCGTCGATGATGCGCAGGCCGTTGCCGGAGAGCATCTCGTCCGGCAGGGAGTAGCCGGTGAAGCCTGCGGCGAGGCCCAGGATCAGCAGGGTGCAGCCGACGACCCAGTTCAGCTCACGCGGACGCCGGAACGCACCCGTGAAGAACACGCGCAGCATGTGCACGGACATGGCCGCAACGAACAGCAGGGCCGCCCAGTGGTGGACCTGACGCATGAACAGGCCACCGCGGATGTCGAAGGAGATGTCGAGAGCCGAGGCGTACGCAACGGACATCTCCACGCCGTAGAGAGGCTTGTAGGAGCCCTCGTACGTGGTGTGGGCCATGGAGGGGTCGAAGAAGAAGGTCAGGAAGGTGCCCGACATCAGGAGGATGACGAAGGTGTAGAGGGCGACCTCGCCGAACATGAAGGACCAGTGGTCCGGGAAGATCTTCCGGCCGAATTCCTTGACGATGGGGGAGACACCGACGCGGGTGTCCATGAAGTTGGCGATCCTCCCCGTGGGGGTGGACGCCTGGTATTCGGTGTTGGTTGGGGTGCTCATAAGTGTCAGCCACGCTCCCAGTAGGCAGGTCCGACGGGCTCGTGGAAGTCGCTCCGGGCGACGAGGAAGCCCTCTTCATTGACGCGGATCGGCAGCTGCGGCAGGGCGTGGCCAGCCGGGCCGAAGATGACCTTGCATTCCTGCGTGAGGTCGAAGGTCGACTGGTGGCAGGGGCACAGCAGGTGGTGGGTGTGCTGCTCGTAGAGCGCCACCGGGCAACCGACGTGCGTGCAGACCTTGGAATAGGCGACGATGCCGTCCACGTTCCAGTTCTCGCGCTCCGGGGAGACGTGCATGTCCTCAGGGTTCAGGCGCATGAGCAGCACGACGGCCTTGGCCTTCTGGTTGAGCATCTCGTGCGGAGGCAGCTCGTTCAGCCCCTCAGGGATCACATGGAAGGCGGAGCCCATGGTGACGTCGGAGGCCTTGATCGGGGTGCCGGTAGGGTCGCGCACCAGGCGGACGTCCGGAGCCCAGAAGGTGTGGCGCAGGCGCTCTGGCCCGAAGTTCTCGGCGGCCAGGTCGCTGAAGTTGTCCGTGTCATCCAGGTCGCGGAAGATCGCGATGGCCGGCAGAACGGCGAGGGCGCCGGCGCCGATCAGCGTGTTCCGCAGCAGTGGACGGCGCTTGATCTGGGTCTCGTCGATGATGTCCTCGACCATGCCGACGGCCAGCTGACGGTCCGCCTCGGTGCGGACCTCATGCCGGTCCTCCGTCACCTCATGGTCCGGCATCAGGGTCTTCGCCCAGTGCACGATGCCCACACCGATGCCGAACATGGCGAAGGCGGTGCCCAGTCCGAGGAGCATGTTCTGGAGGCGGACCGTGGAGATCGGAGTGCCGGGGCCGATCTGGCCCACCACGAAGTAGCCGACGAAGAACAGCAGCGTGCCGACGATCGAGAGACCGAAGAGGAAGGCTACCTGGCGCTCGGCGCGCTTGGCCGCCCGGGGATCCTCGTCGGCCAGCCGCGGCCGGTGCGGCGGGATGCCGGGGTTGTCGACGGCGTACTGCCTCGACTCCTCCGCACCGGCGTGCTCAACGGCTCCCGAGTGCTCCGGGCCTCCGTGGCTTTGCTCAGACATAGATCTGAATCCTTTGCTTGAGTGATGGTGACGTTGTGTGTGGTCGGCGCCCCCACGGCGCCGTCAAATCAGGAGGACCTGGAGGTCAGCCAGACCATGAAGCCGACGAGGACCGCGAGTCCGCCGGTCCACACCAGCAGGCCTTCGGACACCGGACCAAGGGAGCCCAGGGAGGCGCCGCCGGGGGAGCCCTGGCCCTCGATCTGCTTCAGGAAGGCGATGATGTCACGCTTGTCCTCGGGCTTGAGGTTCGCGTCACTGAAGACCGGCATGTTCTGCGGCCCGGTGGCCATGGCCTCGTAGATGTGCTTCTCCGACACGTCGGCGAGGCCCGGAGCGAACTTGCCGCGGGTCAGGGCGCCACCGGAGGCAGCGGCGTTGTGGCACATGGCGCAGTTCACGCGGAAGAGGGTGCCACCGTTGCCGAGGTCGACGTCCTCGTGGTCGGTGTCCAGGTACTGGTCCTCCGGCAGGGCCGGACCGGCACCGAGGGAGGAGACGTAGGCGGCGAGCTGCATGGTCTGCTCGTCACTGAACTGGTTCGGCTTGGCCTGGGCCTGGGGGCCCTGCATCTGCATCGGCATGCGGCCGGTGCCGACCTGGAAGTCGACGGAGGCGGCACCCACGCCGACCAGGGTGGGGCCATCCTGGGTGCCGACGGCGTCCATGCCGTGGCAGGTGGCGCAATTGGCATTGAAGAGCTTCTCACCCTCGGTGATGTCCTCAGCGCTGTACGTAGAACCCGTGGTGGCGGCCTGGGCCTGGTTCATGGTGCTGGCGACGGAGTAGAGGCCGCCGGTGATGAGAAGTCCCAGAAGCAGCAGCGCGAGCCCGGCGATGGGGTGGCGCCGTTTCTGTGAGAGTGCCTTCACGGTGGGTTCCTAACGTTTCTTGTTGACCGGAGGAGGGTGACGTTCCGTATCCGGTCTTCCTCGGTGTGGTGCGGGCGTGCCCGGGAGGTGCGGGCTATTTCAGGAAGTAGACGATGGCGAAGAGGGCGATCCAGACGACATCGACGAAGTGCCAGTAGTAGGACACGACGATGGCCGAGGTGGCCTCGTGGTGGCCGAAGCGCTTGGCCAGGTAGGCGCGGCCGATGATGAACAGGAAGGCGATGAGGCCACCGAACACGTGGATGGCGTGGAAGCCGGTGGTGATGTAGAAGGCGGAGCCGTAGGCATTGGCGTCGATGGTGACGCCGTGCGAGACGAGCACCGCGTACTCGTAGCACTGCACGGAGACGAAGATCGCGCCCATGATGAAGGTCAGGATGAACCACTCGACCATGCCCCATCGCTTGAGGGAGAAGATCCCACCGGTGCGGCGCGGCTGAAGGCGCTCGGCGGCGAAGACGCCGGCCTGGGCCGTGAAGGAACTCGCCACCAGTACCAGGGTGTTCACGAAAGCGAGCGGGACGTTCAGCGTCGCGGTGCTTTCGGCCCAGAGCTCGGGCGAGGTCGACTTCAGCGTGAAGTACATGGCGAAGAGCCCGCCAAAGAACATCAGCTCGCTGGAGAGCCAGACCATGGTGCCCACTTGCACCATATTGGGTCGGCTGGGGAGCCCTGTTGCGGGCCTGGGGAGGGCATGGGTTGCAGTCGTCACCCAGCCATTATGGCCCTAAAACGGCCCACGGCTCCAATGCGACGAACGTTTCGGCGTTTCCTGTTCTTCCCGGATCGAGCCTTCTCTCACGAACTTCGAGCCGGACACCCAGCAAAGACGCAGGTTTGCAGGTCAGTCGGCAGTTGTTCTGGGGTGCTCGCCGAGTTACGAGTCAAGAGTATGTCCTAATCTGCGCGCCAGCGGAAGACCCTGGGGAACCTCGCTGCCCGGTGCAATGCGGATTCGCATGCCTAGGTGCGCGATCCGGGCAGGGATAGCATGACCCGCGTGAGTACATCGAGCCCCACCCCCCCGTCCGTCTCGTGGCCTTATGTCTTCGGACGGCTCGTGTCCCGAAGGGACCTGACCACCGACGAGGCCATGTGGGCCATGCGCGAGATCATGTCCGGCAATGCCACGGACGCGCAGATCGCCGGCTTCCTGATGGCGCTGGCGTCCAAGGGGGAGACGGTGGAGGAGCTGTTGGGGCTCACCCAGGTCATGCTGGACAACGCGGTGCACCTCGATGTCCCGGGGGAGACCCTGGACATCGTCGGCACCGGCGGGGACAAGCTCGGGACCGTCAACATCTCCACCATGTCCTCCCTGGTGGCGGTCGGCGCCGGGGCCACGGTGGTCAAGCACGGCAACCGTGGGGCGTCGTCGACGGCGGGCGCGGCCGACGTGATCGAGGCCCTCGGGGTCGACCTGTCCCTGCCGGTGGACAAGGTGGTGGAATGCGCGACGTCCGTCGGCATCACGTTCCTGTTCGCGCAGGGATACCACCCGTCGATGAAGTACGTGGCCCCCGCCCGCAAGCAGCTGGGCGTGCCGACCGTCTTCAACTACCTGGGCCCGCTGACGAACCCCTCGGGCGTACGTGCCCAGGCGCTGGGCTGTGCGAGCGAGCGGATGGCCCCGCTGCTGGCCGGCGTCCTGGCCGACCGGGGCCTACGGGGGCTCGTGTTCCGGGGCAGCGACGGGCGGGACAAGATCACCACCTCGGGCCCCTCTGCGGTCTTCGAGGTGCGGGACGGGACCGTCACCGAACACGAGCTGCGACCGCAGGACTTCGGGATCGACCTGGCGCCGGTGGAGGCACTGGCCGGTCAGGACGGACAGCACAATGCCGGGATCGTCCGGAACCTGCTGGCCGGACACCACGGGCCGGTGCGGGACGCGGTGCTGCTGAATGCGGCGGCCGGCCTCACGGCCTTCGACACCGCGGCCGAGGGGCATCTCTTCGACCGGATCCGGGCCAATATGGCGCGCGCGGCGGAGTCCATCGACTCCGGAGCCGCCCAGGGCGTCCTGGATGCGTGGGTGCGGACCTCGCACTCCTGAGGGGCGCCCCGGTCCGCCGACGCCTACTGCTCGATGTTCTCGAAGCCGAGGGCGAAGCCCTCCTCGAGATCGTGCCGCGAGTAGGCGCGGAAGGCCAGCATCGTCTCGGTGTCCCTGACGCCCTCCACCTTGGACAGCTGGTCGGCGATGACGTCGGCGAGGTCGTCGTACTGGCGCAGGCGCACCATGGCCACCAGGTCCCAGTTACCGGTCACGGAGTACACGGAGGTCACCCCGGCCAGGTCGGAGAGCTGCTCGGCGCACTCCGGAATGCGGTTCGGGTCGGTCTTGATCATCACGAATGCGGTCACCACGGTGGAGCCTCCTGTGCGGTCGGTGGGGTTCACGCCATCATCCTATGACCGCAGCCTCGGCCGCCTGCGCCGCCACTGCAGGACTCCCGCCGTGACGGCACGCCGCCCCAGCAGGAAGAGGCCGAGGACGCCGGCGGTCACGAGCTGGAAGGACGGCGCCGCCGTGTCACCCAGGGCCACCCGGAGCAACAGTCCGCCGACCACGGTCACCAGCCAGACCACGACGCCGGCCGGCCAGATCCGCGCCCAGGTGCGCCCCGGGCGGGTGAGGGCGGTGGCCACGGCCCAGGCCGCCAGGAACGGCAGTGCGGTCAGCAGGATGCCGCCGAGGTCCATCCCGGATTCATGGGTGCGCCGGCCGAGGGCGGCAAAGAGGATGATGAGCAGCACATCCAGGCCCCCACCGATCCAGGGTCCCGCGGTGCGGACGGTGGGATACGGCGCGGGGGCAGTGGGGAAGGAGGGCATCAGACCACCCTACCCCGCACGAGCATCACAAGTCTTAGACCTTGTGATGCTCTGAACAATACAGTATCCTTGTGAAATGTTCGTCATGACCATGGATCAGCGGGCCTCCAGCGGAGGTCCTGACCGGGTGACCGCCCTCGTCGACGGGCTGAACGGCCCGTCCCCCGGCGAGGGGCCGGGCCGCGGCATCCTCCGTCCCTTCCAGCGGACGGCCGGAGACGAGGTCCAGGGGGTGGTGGAGCGAGCGGACACGGTGGTGGGCATCGCACTCTCCGCCGCCCGCTCCGGGCACTGGAGCGTGGGACTCGGAGTGGGTCCGGTACGGCACCCCTTACCGGCCGAGACCCGCGCCGGGGCGGGTCCGGCCTTCGAGCACGCGCGGCGTGCCGTGGAGCGGGCGAAGCACTCTCCGGGCCACCTCGCGGTGTCCGGCCCGGAATCGGCCGGAGACCACGGCGCGGAACTGCTGGAGGCCATCGAGGCCAGCCTGCAGCTGCTGGCCGAGCTGGAGTTCCGGCGCAGCCCCGAGGGCCAGGAGGCCGGGCGGCGGATGGACGCGGGCGGGACGCAGCGGGAGGCCGCCGAGGAGCTGGGGGTGAGCCAGCAGGCTATCAGCTCCCGACTGCGCAGCGGCCTGTGGGGCGAGTCCCGCCGCCTGGCGTCCGTGGTCTCTGCCATGCTGGCGCGCGTCGACCGTCTGGTCGATCAGGATCAGGACGCCGTCGATCAGGATGATGAGGACCGTCCGAGGGGATCGGGAGGGCAGTCATGACAGAGCCGGCAGGTCTGTCCCTGGCATTGCTCGCCCTGGCGGGCCTGGTGGGCATGCCGCAATTCTCCCGGCGGTTCCGGGGGACGGCCGGGCACCCGCACGCGGTCCTGTATGTCTCGGCGGTGATCCAGCTGCTGCTGCTCGGCGCGGCGGCCGCGCTGGCCGTGGCCTCCGGCGGCAGTGCAGGGTGGTCGCTGGCCGGCCCGTTGGCCGTGGCGGCGGCCACCGTGGGCGGCGGAGCGCCGACCACGGCGATCCTGCAGCTGTCCTTCAACGCCTCGCACCCCGAGCATCAGCGGATGCTGACGGGACCGGAGGGCGAGCGGATCTTCAACGAGGAGCATGAGTCCCAGCCGGTGCTGCGGGGCGGTGCCTGGATCGGGGTCCTGGAGCGGTTGGCCGTCGCCTCCACGTTGATCATGGGCTGGCCGGAGGGGCTGGCGATCATCCTGGCCGTCAAGGCCCTGGGTCGGTACTCGGAGCTGGGCAAGTCCGGCGCTGCGGAGCGGTTCATCCTCGGCACCTTCTCGAGCCAGCTGTGGGCGTGTGCGTGCGTGGGCGTGGCGGTCCTGCTGACCTGAGGCCGGCGTCTCAGAGGCAGAACTCGTTGCCCTCCGGATCCTGCAACCCCGTCCAGGTCCAGGGCCCCTGGCGACCCGATCCGACCTGCGTGGCACTCAGGCCGAGCAGCCGTTGCAGCTCGACGGCACGGCGGTCATCGTCGGATCCCGGTTCCCGCAGGTCCCAGTGGACGCGGTTCTTCACGGTCTTGGCCTCCGGGACAGGTTGGAACAGGATGCGGGGCCGGTTCGGGGACGGGGCGGTCCCCGCCGGTGGGGCGATAGCGGCACCGGCCACCCACACCACCCGGCCCCGATGCGTGGTGATGTCCGAGGCCGAGGCGTGCCCCTCCGCCACCATGCGGCGGATGAAGTCCTCGTCCTGAACCTCGACCTCCCAGCGCAGGGCCTGCGCCCACCAGTCGGCCAGGTCATGGGGCTGCGCCGAATCGACGCAGAGTTGGAGGCCGTAGGCGGGCTCGACCGCGCGGTCTGTGGTCATGGACCGAGCGTAGGCCGCGGGCCGGAGCGCGGAACAGGTTCAGGCGACGCCGGACGCGGCGGGTGAGCGGCCGGCGTCGTGCCCCTGCTCCCGGTGCCAGCGGCTCCAGCCGGCGTACGAGCCGTCCAGCTCGGCCACCGTGAATCCGGCGCGGCGCAGCGCGGAGGCGGCCACCGAGTTCCGCACGCCGGTCTGGCAGTACGTGACGATGGTGCCCTCGCGGGGGAGGGAGTCCTGGTTCCACAGGACGCGGCCGGCGTTGAGCTGCTGGGAGCCCGGGATGTGCCCGTCGGCGTGCTCGCCCTTGCCCCGGACGTCCAGCAGCAGGACGCAGTCGGTGGACTCGAGCTCTGCGGGGGAGACGACGGTGGGGGTGACGGCCGGGAGGCCCTCGATGGAGGGGAGGTAGCCGGCCACCCGGTCCACCCCGACGCGGACGAGGTGGTCCCAGTAGTCACGGGCCTAGTCGGCGTCCGCGGCCAACAGGACGATCGGCGTGGAGTCCCGCTCCGGGTCATAGGCCCAGGCGCCGTGGCTGGCGGTCTTGCCCGGGTTGGGCAGGGACAGGGAGCGGAGCACGGTGCCGGCGTGGACGGCGTCCACGGAGCGGGTGTCCACCAGGACGAGGGAGCCGTCCTCGAGGCCGGCGGCCACGGTGGCGGCGTCCAGCTCCTCGAGGTCCCCGCGGGCGCCCAGCACCTCCGGGCCCTGCCGCAGGCGGATCCCGCCCCGTGGCCCGGGAACACCTGGACGTGGTCCGGCAGGCGTAGGAAGACGTCCTGCAGGGAGGCGAACAGCTGGCGCGCGCCCTCGTAGCGGGTGTCCACGCCTCCGGCGGCCTCGTCGAGCAGGTCGGGGCGGCCGAGGTCTCCCGAGAAGACGAAGTCCCCCGAGAGCAGGTAGCCGGGCTGGTCCGTCACGGCGCCGTCGGTGACCAGGTAGGACAGGTGCTCGGGGGTGTGCCCGGGGGTGTGCAGGGCCGTCAGGGTGAGGTTGCCCAGGGTGATGGAGTCCCCGTCGGCCAGCCGCTCGGCCTCGAAGCGGTACTGCCGGTCGGTGCCGCCCTCGGCCGAGACGTACAGGGTGGCCCCGGTGGCGGCGGCGAGCTCCCGGGATCCGGAGAGGTAGTCGGCGTGGATGTGCGTCTCCGTGACGGCGGTGACCGCCATCCCGTGGCGCGCCGCGAGGTCCAGGTACTCCTCGATGTCCCGGCGCGGGTCCACCACGATCGCCTGCCCGGCCGCCTGGCAGCCGATGAGGTAACTGGCCTGGGCGAGGTCGTGGTCGTAGATCCGTTCCAACAGCATGGCGCGCTCCTTGAGGGGGTTCAGGGGGTGGCAGTCAGGTTAGTTCAGGGTGCGGGTGGCGGAGGAGGTCCGGGGCGCGGACGGCTGGTGGTGGCCGGCGTCCAACACCGTGGTGACGGCGGAGTGGTCCGAGGCGTGCCGGCCATCGCGGCCGGTGCCGGTCAGGTCGACCCGGGTGGCCAGCGGCTGTCCGCGGCGCCCATAGACCCAGTCGCGGACGAACAGGTAGTCGATGCGCCGCGGGGACGGACTCGGGCCGCTGGATGCCCATGGCCCGGGCGGTCTCGAGGAACCAGGTGGAGTCGGCGGTGGTGGTGTGGCCGGCCGTGCCGTCACCGGCGTGGGCCCAGGCGTCCACCCAGTAGGTGCCGGAGGCGCCGAGGGATTGCAGGCCGGTGAGGTACCGGACCACGGAGGAGTCCGGGGCGACGCGCAGGTCCCCGCCCAGCACCAGGACCGGCTCGGAGTCCGCCCACCGCTGCCGCGGGCTCTCGGGCCGCCGCACGGCGTGCAGCATCTGCTGTTCGCGTTCGTGGGCCCGGTCCCCGCCCCAGACCCCGTGCAGGTTCACGACGGCGAACGCGAAGCCGGGTCCGCGCCTCGCCGGCGCGTCGGGGTCCGTTTCGGCCTCGGCGAACACGGCCCAGTTGCCCTGGGGGCCGGCAGGTAGTCCTCCAGTCCGGGCACCGGCGGCAGGGTGCCGGCCTCCTCCAGGGCGAGGGCCGGCCCGTGCAGCATGCCCGGCCCGGACCGGCCGGTGCGGTCCTGCTCGGCGTGGAGGACGTTGAAGGTGGTGATGGTGAGGGTTCCGGGGCGGGAATCGGACGGGCGGCCGCGCTCTTCACCCTAACAATGGCTGGGGTTCACCGGGCCAATCGTGGCGGGTCGAGCTCCTCCGCGATCCGGCCCATCGCCTCGCCCAGGGCGGCCGACTGGGCGGGGGAGAGGGGGGCGAAGACGTGGCGTCGCACGGCGTCCACGTGTCCCGGGGCCGCGTGGGTGACCTTGGCGAGCCCCGCCTCGGTGAGGCGGGCGAGGGTGTACCGGCCGTCGTCGGGGTCCGGAGTGCGGTGCACCCAGCCGGACCGCTCCAGCCGGGTGATCACGCGCGAGAGGTGGGAGAGCGTCATGTTCGCCACGCGGGCGAGCTCGCTCAGGCGAACCGTCCGCTCCGGCGCGATCGAGATCTGGGACAGGGCGTTGTACTCGTTGAGGGACAGCCCGGAGTCCTCCCGGAGCTGTGCCTCGAGGCGCGAGGGCAGCCATTCCATGACGGACCAGAGGGCCAGCCAGGCGTCCATCTCCTGGTCGGTCAGCCAGTGTGGTGCGTCGGGGGTGTTCATGGCCACAATCTAGCGCATGACTTTCCGTGTCAAGTTGACGCGTCAAGTAAAGGGGGGTTAGGGTGGGTCCATGACCTCACAGAACACGCTGCAGACCACCACGATCACCCTCCGCGACACCGAGTACACGACCATCCCCCTTGTGCTGGGCGGCAACACCTTCGGCTGGACCTCGGACCGCGAGGTCTCCTTCGCCGTGCTGGACGCCTTCCTGGCGGCCGGCGGCACCTTCATCGACACCGCCGACCTCTATGCCGTGTGGGCCGGCGACGGTACCGGCGGCGACTCGGAGAAGGTCCTGGGGGAGTGGTTCGCCACCCGCGGCAATCGCGAGCAGGTCGTGCTGGCCACCAAGATGGGCGGCCTCGCCCCGTTCGACAACCAGCAGCACGAGACCGTCCTGGCGGCGCTGGAGGCCTCGCTGAAGCGCCTGCAGACCGACTACGTGGACGTCTTCTACAGTCACTACGACGATGAGAACGTCTCGATCGAGGACCAGGCGAGGACCTATGGCGGGCTCGTGACGTCCGGCAAGGTCCGCCACATCGCCCTGTCCAATTACTCGCCGGAGCGCATGCGTACCTGGTTCGAATACGCCACGGCCGAGGGCCTCGCCGTTCCGGTCGCGATCCAGCCGCAGTACAACCTGGTGCACCGCAAGGACTTCGAGTCCGCTTACCTGCCGATCGCCCGAGAGTTCGGCGCCGCCACCTTCCCCTACTTCTCCCTCGCCTCGGGCTTCCTGACCGGGAAGTACCGCGCCGCCGCGGATCTCGAGGGCGCGGCCCGTGAGGGCATGGCCGGCGGCTACGCCAGCGACGAAGGCTTCGCCGTGGTGGACGAGCTCGTGCGATGCGCCGAGGCCCGCGGCGTCGAGCCGGCCTCCGTGGCCTTGGCGTGGCAGCGAGCCCACGGCGTGACCGCCCCGATCGCCTCCGCCTCCCGGCCGGAGCAGCTGGACGCCCTCGTGGCCGCCGGGTCCCTGGAACTGACCGACGCCGAGGTCCAGGCGCTGGACGCCGCCTCGCAGCCCTTCGCCTGAGGAGCGCCCCAACACCCGGTGACGGCCTCCAGGGAATCGGTCGAGGGGCCCGGAATCAGCGGGCCGTCACCGGCAACCAGAGCTCGCAGCTCGCGGTGCTGAAGTCGGCGGAGTGCCCGAGGACGGAGACCATCGACGGGCCGGGGCGGAGTTGCCAGGGATTGGACGGAAACCACTCGCCGGCCGTCGCCGCCCACGTCGACTGCAGCGCCGCCGGATACTCACCGGCGGTGTGGAAGACCGCCCACGTCCCGGCCGGCACCTCGATCGCGTCCAGGTCCTCGGGCACCGGGGTGGCGGTGTCCACGGCCACGCCGTGCAGGTAGGTGAGCTCGCTGCCCTCGGTATACTCCGGCTCGAGGTCGTCGCTGACCTGGAGCAACCCCGCCGGATCAGTGTTGCAAGGCCTTGAGGCGTTCGTGTTCCGCCGCCGGCAGTGCTGTGACATGGGCCTGGATGGCTGGGTTCACCCCTTGGTGGATGAGCGGCACACGGATCGCGTGTCCGATGAGGCGGAACGGTGGGCGGTGGTTGATGTGGGCATCCATCGGAATACTCCCTTCGACGGTCAGGCGGAACCTGAGGTGCGGTTGACTGCGGAGAGGGCCGCCGTGGCGCCGGGCGTCGCCGGGGGACACGCCGTGGACGGCTCGGAACGCGCGGCTGAAGGCCTCGGCCGATCCGTAGCCGGACCGGAGGGCGATGCCCAGCAGTTCATCCCCACGGATCACGTCGGCCGCGGCCACCGTCATCCGACGGCGGCGCACATACTCGGACACGGGCATCCCGGCCAGGGCCGAGAACATCCGGCGCACGTGGTACTCGGTCAGCCCGGCCTCACGGGCCAAGGCGCCCACGTCCAGGTCCCCGTCCAGCCGCCGTTCGACGGCATCGACCAGCCGGTTGAGCATCTCGATCACGGTGACCTCCCTTCGCCGCCCAGTCTTCCGCTTCGCGTCACCCGGCGCCCGACTTCTCCGGTCCGAGGTGATCGGCGGTGCCGACGGGCCGCCGTGCACCGACGAACACGTCGCCGTCATCGCCCATGCCGTTGCCACCAGCGTCCACATCCGCGACAACCTCCTAGCCGACGTCGTCGGGGACAGCATCAAAGCCGATCGCCTCGTCGACGTCTTCCGGTGCTGCGACGACACACGACGCCCCGACATGGCCGACCTCGCCGGCGCCGGCCAATACATCACCCGCGGCAGCACCGTCGCCATCGAAGCCATCACCCGCCACACCACCGGATCCCTCGGCCGCATGGCCAACCACGCCGCTTCCCTCGGCCTCGACCCGAAACCACTGATCGACTCCATCAACCGCAGTGAGCTACGCGACCGCCTGACCGTGGCTGACCGCCAGCACTACCGCAGCCACGTCGCGGGCCATTCACCGCTGCTACCCAACCCTGACCCCAGAGCGCCCACCCAAGGTCAATCCCTCGTCTGTCATGTTCTTGACCGTCCCGGCCGGGAGAGATGACCCCGTTGGATTTTCCGCCCGGCCGGGCGCCGCGGGGAAGCGAAGATTCGCGGCCGAACTACTGCGCGGGCCACCGGTGTCCCCTGCCGGGTGATTGGTGCGCGCGGCAGACAACCCGCGCGGTTCACCAGGGGACGCTGAGAGACATCTCATAGATATGCGTCAATGATTTCGCTTGATGGTGCCTTGTGTTCACCCGGCGTTCATATAGGCCACCTTCTATGAATGTGACGCGCCGTCTGCGTCTCATCCCCGCATCGAGAAAGGCTCTCCTCCGTGAAGAATGCTCTCAGGGGCCGTACCGGCCTGGCTGTCCTTGGACTCTCTGCCCTGTTGCTCACCGGCTGTGGCAGCGCCGGTTCGACCGATAACACCTCTGCCGCCGAGGGTGGGGCGACCGAGGCAGGGGGCGTGTCCGGTGCTGTGGCGGTGGACGGGTCCTCCACCGTCGCCCCGCTCTCGGAGGCCGCCGCCGAGCAGTACCGCCAGACCAACGAATCCGTGAATGTCTCGGTGGCCACCTCCGGGACCGGTGGTGGTTTCAAGAAGTTCTGCGCCGGTGAGACCGACATCTCCAACGCCTCCCGTCCGATCAAGGAGGAGGAGATCGCCGAGTGTGAGGCCAACGGCATCGAGTACACCGAGGTGGTCATGGCCAACGACGGGCTGTCCGTGGTCGCGAACCCGGCCAACGACTGGGCACAGTGCTTGACCGTCGAGCAGCTGCAGACCATTTGGGGTCCGGAGTCCGAGGGCCAGGTGATGTCGTGGAAGGATGTCGACCCGTCCTTCCCGGATGAGCCGCTGGACCTGTACGGGGCCGGCACCGACTCGGGGACCTTCGACTACTTCACCGAGGCGATCAACGGTGAGGAGGGCGCCATCCGGACCGACTACTCCCCGTCCGAGGACGACAACGTCACCGTGCAGGGCGTCTCCGGTTCCCCGGGCGCGCTGGGCTTCCTGGGCCTGTCCTACGCCCTGGAGAACCCGGACACGCTGAAGCTGCTGGACGTGGACGGTGGCGAGGGTTGCATCACCCCGTCCGAGGAGACCGTCCAGGACGGCTCCTACGCCCCGCTGGGCCGCCCGCTGTTCATCTATGTCGCCAACGCGTCCTACCAGGACAAGCCGCAGGTGCAGGACTTCGTCGACTTCTACGTGGAGAACTCCACGGAGATCGCCCAGGCCGCCCAGTTCATCGGCCTGACCGACGAGCAGATGCAGAAGGCCCAGGATCAGCTCGCCGAGCTGAACTGATCATCTGAGGAATCGTACGTATCGTGAGCATCACCACGACCCGGGGGACGACGGCATCGGCTCTGTCGTCCCCCATGGGGTCCCGTCATTTCCAGGCCAAATCCCGCCCCGGGGAACGCACCATCATCTGGGTGTTGCGGATCGCGGCGATGCTGACCGTGGCCACCACCGTGGGCATCGTGCTCTCGCTGGTCGTTCCGGCGGCCGAGTTCTTCGCCGAGGTCAACGTGGGCAGCTTCCTGTTCGGGGACCGGTGGGCCCCACGATTCGCCGACCCGTCCTTCGGCGTGCTGCCGCTGATCACCGCCACCCTGTGGACCACCGGGATCTCGCTGCTGGTCGCCGTGCCCCTGGGCCTGGGCGCGGCGATCTACCTCTCCGAGTACGCCCGCCCGCGGGTGCGCAAGGTGCTCAAGCCCGTGCTGGAGGTGCTGGCGGGCATCCCGACGGTGGTCTACGGCCTGTTCGCCCTGACCTTTGTCCAGGCGGTCGTGTTCAAGCAGTGGCTGGAGTTGCCGACCGGGGCCTTCAGCGTGTTGGCGGCCGGGCTGGTCATGGGCGTGATGATCGTCCCGACCATCGCCTCCATCTCCGAGGACGCCCTCTCCGCCGTCCCGATGTCCCTGCGCCAGGGCTCGGCGGCCCTGGGCGCGAACCGCATGCAGACCTCGCTGAAGATCGTGGTGCCGGCCGCGGTCTCCGGCATCGTCGCCGCCATCGTCCTGGGGGTCTCCCGGGCCATCGGTGAGACCATGATCGTGGCCATGGCCGCCGGCCAGCAGGCCCGGATGGTCGCCGGCCCACTGGAGCAGGGCCAGACGATGACCGGATTCATGGCCAGCGCCGCCCTGGGCGATTCCCGGGTCGGCTCGCTGGAGTACAACACGCTCTTCGCGGTAGGGCTGCTGCTGTTCGTCCTGACCCTGGTGGTCAACATGATCAGCATCCAGATCGTCCACCGCCTCCGGAAGGCCTACTGATGCCCAGCACCACCCGCCGAGACTCCTCGGCCCCGACGACTTCCCGCGGACTACAGCAGACCGGTTTCTTCCAGGGCGAGCGTGCCCCGACCGCCCTGGTGGTGCTGTTCGTGTTGTGGGCCTGTCTGGCCACCGCCGTGCTGTTCCTGCTCGTGCTGCTGGTCACCACATTCGTGGATGGCCAGGAGATGTTCTCCTGGCACCTGATCACCGACTATGCCTCCTCGGACCCCGAGCAGGCCGGTGCCCGTGCGGCGATCCTGGGCTCGGTGTGGGTCATCGCGACCACCGCCGTGATGACCATCCCCGTCGGGGTGGCCGCGGCCGTCTACCTGGAGGAGTTCGCCGACCACAACAAGTGGTGGAACCGCGCCATCGAGGTCAACGTCCAGAACCTGGCCGCCGTCCCCTCGATCATCTACGGCCTGCTGACCCTCGGGGTGCTCACCGCCCTGGGCATCGTCCAGCGCAACATCGTCATCGCCGGGGCCATCGCGCTGAGCCTGCTGATCCTGCCGGTCATCATCGTCTCCACCCGCGAGGCCATCCGCAGCGTGCCCAACGAGATCCGCCAGGGCTCCCTGGCCCTGGGGGCCACGCAGTGGCAGACCACCTGGCGACAGGTGCTGCCCTCCTCCGTACCGGGCATCGCCACCGGCTCGATCCTGGCCCTGTCCCGGGCGATGGGCGAAGCCGCCCCGCTGCTGGTGCTCGGAGCGCTGGTCTTCGTCACCTTCGACCCCACGAGCATCTTCGACCAGTTCTCCACGATGCCAATCCAGATCTTCAACTGGGCCTCCCGCCCCCAGGCGGAGTTCCACCAATTGGCCTCGGCCACCAGCATCCTGCTGCTGGTGCTGCTGCTGGCGATGAACGCCGTGGCCATCACGATCCGCAACATCTACGAGAAGCGTTGGTGACATGAACGACACAATCCCTGCAACCCCTGCAGCCCCTGCAGCCCCTGCAACCGCGGCCACCGACGCCGTGGCCACTCACCTCGGTTCAGCTACCCCGGGCACCCACCTGGAGCGGCCCACCGACCCCATCATGGGGTGTGAGAACGTGGATATCTTCTACGGGGACTTCAAGGCCGTCTCCGACGTGTCCGTGCAGTTCGGCCAGAAGGAAATCACCGCCCTGATCGGCCCCTCCGGGTGTGGCAAATCCACGGTCCTTCGCTCGCTCAACCGGATGAACGACCTCATCGAAGGCGCCCGGGTCGAGGGCTCCATCACCTTCCAGGGCGAGGACATCTACGGCAAGAACGTCGACCCCATCGAGGTCCGGCGCCGGATCGGGATGGTCTTCCAGAAACCGAACCCGTTCCCGAAGTCGATCTACGACAACATCGCCTATGGTCCGCGGGTGTCCGGCATGAAGGTCGAGAACATGGACGACCTGGTCGAGAGCGCCCTGCGCGGGGCCGCCCTGTGGGACGAGGTCAAGGACAAGCTCAAGGAGTCCGGGCTGAGCCTGTCCGGGGGCCAGCAGCAGCGCCTGTGCATCGCCCGAACCATCGCCGTGCGCCCAGACGTGATCCTGATGGACGAGCCCTGCTCGGCACTGGACCCGATCGCCACGCTGCGCATCGAGGACTTGATGCACGAACTCAAGCAGGACTTCTCCATCATCATCGTGACCCACAACATGCAGCAGGCCGCCCGGGTCGCAGACCGGACCGCGTTCTTCACCGCCCTGGCCGCCGAAGGCCACGGGGACCGGACCGGGGTGCTCGTCGAGTACGCCCCGACCGCCCAGATCTTCGACCACCCGACCGACCAGCGGACGGAGGACTACGTCTCCGGGCGCTTCGGATGACCACGACCGTGCCCCGGCACCACGGTCCCGGCACGCTCAGCGCAGACCTGCTCATGACCCTGTCCGGAACCTTGCGTGTGCTGATCGTCGGTGACCCCAACAAGGTCCTGGGCGGCACCGAGAAAGAGCACCTCGCCGCCGGGCTGGAGGTGGTCACCGCCGCCGACGGCTCCGCCGGCCTCTTACTGGTCGGAGAACTCCAGCCCGACGTCGTCGTGGCCCACGCCGAACTGGCCGGTGTCGGCATCGAGGCCTTCGTGGCGGCCGTGCGGCGCTGGTCCGAGATTCCCGTCCTGGTCACCATCCCGGCGCAGGACGACTCCGCCGATACCGCCTTCCGGGTCCTGGAGGCCGGCGCCAACGGGCTGTGCCACGGGACCCTGGACGCCCGCCGCCTGGCCGAGGCCGCGGGACGGTCCCTGCCGAAGCGATCGGGCCGGTCCCGCAGACTGCTCCTGGGGCCGCTGGTCCTGGACTGCGGGTCCATGGTGCTGCGCGGCGAGCAGGGCCAAACCCAGCTGAGCGTCAAGGAGTATCTCGTGCTGGCGGAACTGATGGCTGCCAGCCCCCAGATCCGCACCGCCGCCGAGCTCGTTGAGACCGGCGGCTTCCCGCAGCGCCAACAGTCCAAAGCCCTGCAAGTGGCGATCGGCAAACTTCGCCGGAAACTCGACGTCGTGCAGGCCCAAGGCGCTGACTACCTGGCCACCGTCCGCGGCGTGGGCTACCGGATGGGCCTGCCCGAGACCTTCCCCGATCGTCAGCCCTGAGTCCGCCCCGGCTGCCGGTGGGCCCCCGCCACGCCCACGTCGTTACAGCCCGGACCCGGTCGCGGACAGTGACTGCCACAAGTCCTGAACGCGGCGGTAGATCTCATCGCGCAGCGCCCGCTGGGACTGCAGGTCGTGAACGGGGGGAAGCTCGATTGGCCAGTCCAGGTACAACCTGCCCGGGTACACCGGACAGGCGTCCCCACAGCCCATCGTGATCACCACATCGGAAGCCTGGACGATCTCGTCCGTCAGCGGTTTGGGGAACGCCCCCAGCAACGAACACCCGATCTCGTCCAGCACCTCGGCGACCTCCGGGGCGATCTCGGTGGCCGGCGCGGACCCGGCCGAACGCACGTGCACCTTGTCCCCACCGAGGAACTTCAGAATGCTGGCCGCGATCTGAGACCGGTGGCTGTTGGCCACACAGACGAACAACACCTGCGGCACCGGGCGCATCTCGATACCCCGGGCCAGGGCCAGGGCGTGCAACCGCTCCGTGGCGAACCGACTGGTCAACGACGCCAAGTACCGTTGGACCCGGCTGCGTGAGCGCAGCAACCAGTACGTCTCACGCACGTAGCGGTGCACGGTCTCGGGCGAGAACGTCGCGGAGAACCGGTGCGCGAGCTGCTCGGCGATCCGGTGGATGACCGGAGGCACCTCCTGCTCGGCCTGTGGCGCCGGGTCGGCGCCGAAGGGCTGCGCTGCCGGCCCGGCCCCGGGATCCGGCACCGGTTCCGGCCCGGAACCAACAGGCGGGAATGTCTGCGTCGAGGCGCGCGTATCCAGTAGCGAACTGAACCGGATCCAGGCCTCGGCCGTCGGTGAAACCCGGGGCCCGCGAGACGGATCACCGCCTTGCCAGTGGACCAGCCCGGCCTGGGCGAGGGCGTCCAAGGCGTCATCCACGAGCTCCGGGGCCAGTCCCAGGGACGCCGAGAGCTCCGCAGCAGAGGCCGAGTAGTCCGGCAGCGAGGTCAGCAGGCTCAGCACGGAGAGCCGTTCCGGGTGGGCCAGCACCAGCACCTGGCGGGCCCGGTCCAGGGCTTCGGTCGGGTCCATGGCCTTCTGGCCCATGCGGGCTCCCTCCACCGGACTACCGCAACAAGTCGGAGATGGACTCGGCATGCTCCGGGGCGATGGAGTACCACGTCTGCCGCCCGGCCTGCTCGTTGCGCACGACGCCTTCCTCCAGCAGGATCCGCAGGTGGTGGCTGATGGTCGGCTGGCGGAACGTCAACGCATCCGTGAGTTCCTTGACCGTGGCCCCCTCAGGGCCGGCGCCGTGCATCAAGGCCAGCAACTGGATCCGGGTGGGATCCGCCAAGGCGCGCAGCAGCCGAGCCAGGTCCTCCGCAGCGGCCCGATCCGGGGCCAGTCGGCCCGGGCTTGCGGGAGCGGGCACACCGAAATCGGGCAACGGAGAACTCATAGAAACCAGTGTATGGGAACCGGGGAATCGCCCCGTCTGCGAGCACCACCGGGAGCAGTCGGGCTCGATCAGCCCCCGGGCAGGGCGTGTCGTGTCGCCGCGGTGACGGTGGCGCGGGCGGGGGCCCCGACACCGATCAGGGTGGCTGAGGCCGGGCCGCACCAGTCCCCGTAGCCCAGGAAGAACAGCCCGTCCCGGTCGCGAGAGCGCGTAGGCGGGTCACCGGCGGTGGCCGGGGTGGTGGTGTCCATGGCCAGGCCCAGGGGGCGCAGGTGGGCCAGGTCGGGGCGGAAGCCGGTGCACCAGAGCACCGCGTCGACCTCCAAGGTGCGCCCGTCGTCCCACTGCACGCCGGTGGGCGTGAAGCGGGTGAACATCGGCTGGGCCTGCAGGTGGCCGGCGTCGCGGGCCGCCCGGACCGGGGGCACGGCCACGATGTCGCCAAGGGAGCCGACCCCGCCGGGACTGGGTTCGCCCCGGCGCAGGGCCTGGACGTGGTCGGTGGCCAAGGCGAACAGGGCCCGGCCGTCGACCTCGTCGGGCAGGTACCGGGGTGGCCGGCGGGTCACCCAGGTCACCGAAGCGGCGACCGGGAGCAGGTCCGCGGCGATCTGCGCCCCGGAGTTGCCCCCGCCGACCACCACCACCCGCCGGCCGGTAAAGGGCTTTCGGCTGCGGTAACCGGTGGTGTGCAGCTGAGAGCCGGTGAATCGCTCCGCGCCGGGCACCCGGGGGACGAAGGGGCGGCGCCAGGAGCCGGTGGCGTTGATGACGACTGTGCTTGCCCAGGTGCCCCGGTCGGTGCGGGTGCGGTAGCCGCCCTCGGGGTGGTCCTCGACGGCGTGGACGGTCACGGGCCGGTGCACCGGCAGCCCGTAGCGGTCCTCGTAGGCGCGCAGGTAGGCCACCACGTGCTCGGCCGAGGGGTTACCTGAGCCCGTCCAGGGCGGCATCCGGTAGCCGGGCAGGGAACTGTAGGCGGCCGGGGAGAACAGCTCCAGGGTGTCCCAGTAGTACTGCCAGGCCCCGCCGGGCTGGTCGTTGGCGTCCAGGATCGCGTAACTGGGGGCCGGTCCGCCGCGGCCCCGGGCCGCGTCGCGGGCCAGGCGGTGCAGGTAGAACCCGGCGGCCAGCCCGGCCTGACCGCCGCCGATCACCAGGACATCGACCGCACCGGCCGTCACGGACTGTGCTGTCTGGTCTGCTGGCGGGGCGGGCGGGGTCAGCCCAGCTCCAGCATCCGGCCCAGCTCGGCGAAGGCCGCCGGGACCACGGTGTAGTGCGCCCACCGGCCGCGCTGTTCGCGGGTGAGCAGTCCGGCCTCGACGAGCTTCTTCATGTGGTGGCTCACGGTGGGCTGGCTGATGCCCAACTCCTCGGTGAGATCGCAGGAGCACACGGCGTCACAGCCCTGGGCGGCGACGTGGGAGAGCAGGCGCAACCGCATCGGGTCGGCCAGGGCCTTGAGCATCCCGGCGGCCCGCTGGGCCTGCGCGGCGCTGATCGGCCCGGCCGACAGGGAGCAACACGCCACCGAACCCGGTGCGTCGGCATCCTCGGGGCGGCGGTCGGTGGCTTCGGGGGCGGGAAGAGTAGTTGTCGCGACCATCACCCCATCTTACATTGACGAACGCTAATATGTCCCGGTAGTGTTCCCATCGATATCAGTCGATACGAGAGATGGGCTTTCATGAGCGTCACCACCGCACCCGCACCGCACCAGCCGGTCATGAAGGAGATGTCCTTCCTGGACCGCTGGCTGCCGGCCTGGATTTTGCTGGCCATGGTCGTCGGACTGGCCCTGGGCCGCTTCATCCCTGGCCTGAACACCGCCCTGGAAGCGATGAAGATCGGCGAGGTGTCCCTGCCGATCGCGATCGGGCTGCTGGTGATGATGTACCCGGTGCTGGCCAAGGTTCGCTATGACGAGACCCACCGCGTCGCCGGGGACAAGCGGCTCATGATCACCTCCTTGGCGTTGAACTGGATCGTTGGCCCGGCGCTGATGTTCGCCCTGGCCTGGATGCTGCTGCCGGACCTGCCCGAGTACCGCACCGGCCTGATCATCGTCGGCCTGGCACGCTGCATCGCGATGGTCTTCATCTGGAACGACCTGGCCTGCGGGGACCGGGAGGCCGCCGCGGTACTGGTGGCCATCAACTCCGTCTTCCAGGTCATCGCCTTCGGCGCCCTGGGCTGGTTCTACCTCCAGGTGCTCCCGTCCTGGCTGGGGCTGCCGACCACGTCGGCCGACTTCTCGGTCTGGGCGATCGTGCTCAGCGTCCTGGTGTTCCTGGGCATCCCGCTGCTGGCCGGCTTCCTGACCCGCACCCTGGGGGAGCGAGCCAAGGGCCGCACCTGGTACGAGGAGACGTTCCTGCCCAAGATCGGGCCGTGGGCCCTGTACGGGCTGCTGTTCACCATCGTGCTGCTGTTCGCCCTGCAGGGCGAGGCCATCACCTCCAACCCCTGGGACGTGGCCCGGATCGCGCTGCCTCTGCTGGCCTACTTCGTGCTGATGTTCGGCATCTCCCTGATCGCGTCCAAGGCCGTGGGCCTGGGCTACGCCAAGTCCACCACCGTGGCCTTCACCGCCGCGGGGAACAACTTCGAGTTGGCCATCGCCGTGGCCATCGGCACCTTCGGGGTGACCTCCGGCCAGGCCCTAGCCGGCGTCGTCGGCCCCCTGATCGAGGTCCCCGTGTTGGTGGCCCTGGTCTACGTGTCCCTGTGGGCCGGGCGCAGGCTCTTCCCGAACGATCCCACCGTCCCGGCCCGACCCGAGACCGCCGCCGCGGCCCGGCACTGACCCCTCACCCCCGACAGGAGAGCTCCAGAGATGACCTCCCCAGAGTCCCAGCCCCGGCCGTCCGTCTTGTTCGTCTGCGCCAAGAACGGCGGCAAGTCCCAGATGGCCGCCGCCCTGATGGAGCACCACGCCGCCGGCGCCGTTCAGGTCCACTCCGCCGGCACCAAACCCGGGAAGTCGATCAACGCCCTGTCCGCCGAGGTCATCGCCGAGGCCGGAGCGGACATGTCCGGCGGGCACCCCAAGCCCATCGACCCGCAGCTGCTGGCCCGCGTGGACCGCGTCATCGTCCTCGGCGACGAGGCCCGCGTCGAGCCCGTGGCGGGGATGGCCGGGACCATTCAGACCTGGCACACCGACGAGCCCTCCACCCGCGGGATCGAGGGCATCGAGCGGATGCGCCTGGTCCGCGACGACATCGACGCCCGCGTGCGCACCCTGCTCACCGACCTCGCCGGTGCCGTCGACAGCACCGCCTCCTGAACCACCCCTCCCGAACCGCACTGTCTGAACCACCGACCGAGAAGAGATGATCCGATGACCGCAGAGACCACCCCGGACACCACCGCCACGACCGCCAAGCCCTCGGTGCTGTTCGTGTGCGTGCACAACGCCGGCCGCTCCCAGATGGCCGCCGCCTACCTCCAGCACCTCTCGAATGGGCGCATCGAGGTCCGCTCCGCCGGATCCGCCCCGGGCGACGCCGTGAACCCGGCCGCCGTGGCGGCGATGGCCGAGGAGGGCATCGACATCAGCGCCAACCGGCCCAAAATCCTCACCGACGAGGCCGTGCAGGACTCCGACGTGGTCATCACCATGGGCTGCGGGGACGCCTGCCCGTTCTTCCCGGGCAAGCGCTACGAGGACTGGAAGCTCGAGGACCCCGCCGGCCAGGGCATTGACGGGGTCCGCCCCATCCGGGACGAGATCAAGACCCGCATCCAGCAGCTCATCTCCGAGCTGCTCCCCGCCGAGACCACCACCAACTGAGGCCAAGCACCCCATGGACACCATGACCACGGACACCACCGCCACGGACAGCCTGATCATCATCGGCTCGGGCCCGGCCGGGTACACCGCCGCGATCTACGCCGCCCGCGCCGGGCTGACCCCGCGGGTCATCGCCGGCTCCGTCACCCACGGCGGGGCGCTGATGAACACCACCGAGGTGGAGAACTTCCCCGGCTTCCCCGGCGGCATCCAGGGTCCGGAGCTGATGGCCGGGCTGGCCGAGCAGGCGGCCCGGTTCGGGGCGGTGATCGAGTACGACGACGCCGTCACCGTGCAACTCGCCGGGCACCTGAAGGAGGTCACCACCCTGGCCGGGAAGACCTACCGGGCCCCGGCGGTGATCGTGGCCACCGGCTCGGCCTACAAGGAACTTGGGTTGCCCGAGGAGTCCCGCCTCAGCGGGCACGGGGTGTCCTGGTGCGCCACCTGCGACGGGTTCTTCTTCCGCGAGCAGGACATCGTCGTGGTCGGCGGCGGGGACTCGGCCATGGAGGAGGCCCTGTTCCTGACCCGCTTCGCCAAGACCGTCACCGTGGTCGTGCGCCGGGACGCCCTGCGGGCCTCGAAGATCATGGCCGCCCGGGCGAGGGACAACGAGAAGATCCGCTTCGCCTACAACTCCCGTGTCACCGCCATCCACGGCGAGGACAAGGTCACCGGGGTGACCCTGGCCGACACCATCACCGGCGACACGCGTGAGGTGGCCGCCACCGGGGTGTTCGTGGCGATCGGGCACCTGCCCCGCACCGAACTGGTCACCGGCCAGCTGGAGCTGGACGCCGAGGGGTACATCGTGGTGGACGCCCGCACCACCCACACCAACCTGCCCGGGGTGTTCGCCTGCGGGGATGCGGTGGATCACCGCTACCGTCAGGCCATCACCGCCGCCGGCACCGGTTGCGCCGCGGCCCTGGACGCCGAACGCTACCTGGCCGCCCTGGACGATGCCGACAGCATCGCCACCGCACTCGTCGAGGAGCCCACCCATGGCTGACACCACCACCCACACCGCCACCACCACCAACGCCAGCACGGACACCACCGGCGCCATTGAGTTGCCCGTCGTGGTCATCGGGGCCGGACCCGTGGGCCTGGCCGCCGCCGCCCACCTGGCCGAACGCGGGCTGAGCCCGCTGGTCCTGGAATCCGGCCCCGACGTCGGGGCCGCGGTCCGGGACTGGGGCCACACCCGGTTGTTCTCGCCCTGGCGGTACAACATCGACGCCGCCGCCGCCCGACTGCTGGAGGCCACCGGTTGGAGTGGCCCGGCCCCCGAGGCCCTGCCCACCGGGACCGAACTGGTGGAGCAGTACCTTCAGCCGCTGGCCGCCACCGAGACCCTGGCCGCCCGGATCCGCACCAACACCCGCGTGGTGGCGGTGTCCCGGGTCGGGATGGACAAGACCCGCACCGCCGGCCGACAGGACACCCCGTTCCTCGTCCGAATCCAGCACTGCGATGGCTCCGGCGAGGACATCCGCGCTCGGGCGGTGCTGGACGCCTCCGGCACCTGGTTGACTCCGAATCCGTTGGGCCAGGCGGGGCTGGAGGCTCCCGGCGAGGCCGAGGCCCGCGCCGCCGGGACCATCACCGCCTCGCTGCCGGACGTCACCGGACGGGATCGGGCCCGGTTCGCCGGCAAGCATGTGCTGGTGGTCGGGGCCGGGCACTCGGCGGCCAACACCCTGCTCGAGCTCGGCGCCCTGGCCCAGGACGCCCCGGACACCCGGATCTCCTGGGCGGTCCGTTCGGCCGACGTGTCGAAGGTTTATGGCGGGGAGGACCGCGACGAGCTGGCTGCCCGCGGGGCCCTGGGCACCCGGCTGCGCCACCTGGTCGAGTCCGGGACCATTCAGGTGCACCCCTCCTTCACCATCACCGCCTTCACCCCCACCGACCAGGGCCTGACGGTGCACGCGAGCACTCCCGCCGGGGACCGTGAACTGGCCGTGGACGTGCTGGTGCCGGCCACCGGGTTCCGACCCGAGCTGGGCATGCTCTCCGAGCTGCGCCTGGAACTGGACCCGGCCGTGGACGCCCCCCGTCGGCTGGGCCCGCTGATCGACCCCGAGTTCCACTCCTGCGGCTCGGTGGCCCCCCACGGGGAGAAGATGCTGGCCCACCCCGAGCCGGGCTTCTACATCGTGGGCATGAAGAGCTACGGGCGGGCCCCGACCTTCTTGATGGCCACCGGCTACGAACAGGTCCGCTCCATCGCCGCCGCCCTGGCCGGCGACCGCGCCGCCGCCGACACCGTCGAACTGCACCTGCCCGAGACCGGGGTCTGCTCCACCGACCTCGGCGGATCCTGCGACGCCCCCGCCCCCGCCACCGGGAACGAGGATCCTGCCGCGCAGGGCTGCTGCACTCCGACGGTGGACGCGGAACCGGCCGTGGCCTGCTGCGCCGCTGAGCCCGAGCCGATCACGATCCTGTCCACTGCCCCTACTGCCCGCGTGTCCGCCTGCTGCTGACCATCTGCTGAGCATCCCGCCCTGAGGAGTCGTCATGTCCGAGCCGAGCACCCATCTGAGCACCGACCCGACCACCAATCCGACGACCCTGGACACCCACGTCCTGCAGCGCAACGCCGAACACCTGGCCGAGCGCTACGCCGGGATCTTCTCCCCGGAGACGGTCGAACGCTACGTCTTCGAGTCCTACGCGACCCTCTCGCGCACCGCCAGGGTCCGCACCTACCTGGCGGCCACCGCCACGCACTTCGCCGACAACCGGCTGCGGGCCCTGGCCCAGGGGCAGGGCAAGATCGACTCCCCGGTGCCGCAGGTGCTCTTCGTGTGCGTGCACAACATCGGCCGCTCCCAGATCGCCGCGGCCCTGCTCGCCCACCACGCCGGAGACGGCGTGGAGGTCCGCTCGGCCGGGTCCCTGCCCGGATTCGAGGTCCATCCCCTCGTTGTCCAAGCTCTTCGGGAGCGGGGCGTCGATCTGTCCGGGGCCTACCCGAAACCGCTCACCGACGACGTCGTCCGCGCTGCGGACTACGTCATCACCATGGGCTGCGGGGACGCCTGCCCGGTCTACCCCGGCAAGCGGTACCTGGACTGGGAGATCACCGACCCCGCCGAACAGACCCTGGAACGGGTCCGTGAGATCGTGGCGGAGATCGATGCCCGCGTCCGCGACCTCTGGGCCCAGCTCCAGAACTGAATCGGAAGTATGCCGGCGGCGGGTCCGCACGGATCACAGGGAGGATGATGGCTGCCACCGACACGGCAACCGCTCGGCCCATCTCGGACCGCCCCCGCGGGGGACTGGCTGGCTGCTCATCACCGTGGCTGTCCTCGTCGGCGCCGCCCGCGGCTGCCACACCCTGCTCCAGGCCACCGCCGTCTCCGACCGCTGGGGGACGACGAACTTCGCTTCCATCAACGCCGTCTTCACCGCCCCCATGACCGCCGTCGGCGCCCTGGCCCCGGTCGCCGGTCCCGCCCTGGCCGGCGTCCTCGGGGGTTACCCGGCAATGGCTGTCACCATGGCCCTGGTCCTCACCGCCGTCGTCCTGCTCGCCGCCCGTTCCTAGCCGTCGCCCACCAGAACCGCGATTCCACATTCGAGAGTCCCCCGGGTGATCAGTCCGGCGAACTGTCCCCGTTCCTTATGCAACATGTCCTGCCCCGGCTTTCCCATCTAGTGAACAATCCAGGCATCTCATTAAGCGAACCCCCACCGGACACCCCCGCCTCTGACCTGCGCACACTCAAGCACGGCGGGCGGGGCATCCCGTAGGACCCGTCCGGTGCTTCGCCCCGCGACGGTGCGCCATACGGAACACCCGTGGCAGGCCTCCCGCCTGTGTTCCGCGATGGTCATCGACGCTGAGCCAACACCTTCTGTCCGGCCGCGCGGAGTTCACCGGTGGGTGAGACGTGGCGGTAGAGGGTCTGGCGGGTGATGCCCAGTTCCTTGCACAGGGCACCGACGTTGGTGTCCTTGTTGCCCATCGAGGCCATAGCCAGGCGGATCTTGGCCGGGGTCATCTTGTAGGGCCGGCCGCCCTTGCGCCCCCGGGCGCGGGCCGAGGCCAGGCCTGCTTTGGTGCGTTCGGAGATCAGTTCGCGTTCGAACTCAGCCAATGCGGCGAAGATCCCGAACACCAGCTTGCCCGAGGCGGTGGTGGTGTCGATGGCTGCACCCTGGCCGGTGAGCACCTTCAGGCCCACGCCCCGTTCGGTGAGGTCGTGGACGATGTTGACCAGGTGGCGCAGGTCCCGCCCGAGCCGGTCCAGCTTCCACACCAGCAGGGTGTCTCCGGCCCGCAGCGCCTTCAGGCACGCGGCCAGGTGGGGACGGTCATCGCTCTTGCCGGAGGCCTTGTCCTCGTACAGGGCCTCCGGTTCCACCCCGGCCTCGAATAGGGCATCGCGTTGCAGGTCGGTGGTCTGAGAGCCGTCGGCCTTGGACACCCGCATGTACCCGACGAGCACCGTGCACCTCCACTGTCATTTATTCGATCGTTTACGTGACAGAAGCCTCGCAACTCGCGGAGTTTTGCAAAGTTGTCATATAACCCGTCATCTATTCTACGTCTCTCAGACGGTGGCGTAGACCGTCAATGTGACAGTCAATCCGGGGCAGTTCCAAACCCCTCGCATTTTCTCGCGCGAACACATGCGAGCGATCAGATGAGTATTCGGACCCTTCAGAGCCACCGATTATTGCGGTTCACAGGTGCTCGTAGACGAGGGTCAAAACGAAGCGTCGACAAACGGTCGTTATCTGGAGTCCGACTTCGTGACTGGCCCTAGCAGTTCTGATTTCCCGAAAAATTAGTCTCTCGTGCAGTTGATGCGATTGTCCAAGCTGAAACCCGTTTCCTGGGACAAAGGAGGGCCGGAAAACCGCGGAACCACCGGCGGCTCCGGTCCTCTCGCTAGGACTTCCGATCTAACGATCGTTTTACGCGAGAATCCATTCGAAAGCCGAGCTGACGGCAGTCAAATGGCCACCAAGACTGACCTATGTTTGTAGGCATGACAGATTCGCCTCTTCCGACACGGGTGTTCATAGGCTCTTCTTCGGAGGGTCTTATATATGCCCGGAATCTACAGTCAGAGCTCCGAACGCCGGGACTCATAGTTGAACGCTGGGATATCGCGGTCTTCGAGCCCAGCAGCATGACTCTCGATGCATTGATCAAGAAGACGGAGGAGGCTGATTTCGCGATCCTCGTTGCCACAGCCGACGACACTGTCAATTTCCGAGGGGAAGACATGGCAGCAGTTCGGGACAACATTATTTTCGAGTTCGGTCTCTTCGTTGGAGCGTTAGGACGGGAACGCGTCTACTGGCTGAGCGTGGGTGATGCGAAATTGCCCTCTGACCTCGCAGGCCTAACCCGACTCACATACCAACCGACCCCTGATAAGAACATCAGGGCTGGACTCAACAATGCAGCCCTTCAGGTGGAAGAAGTCATGGAGCAACTTGGCCCCCGTGCTCGCGGAAGCCAGTCAGACCTTCTGGCGAATGTCAGCTCTCTTGCGGAAGATTTCGCCAAGGAAGCGCTGACCAACCTTCCCCCGAGAGAGGTCTTAGCCACGCAGGCGTTGTCCCAGGCCGCATTGGCTCCGGGGACAGGCACGCGAGCCCCGGTGCCGAACCCCTTGGCGACAGCCACCGCGGAACAGGCGCTCAATTCCTTAGAGAACGAGATCGCACTGCTTTGCGAAAACGCAAAAGAGCAGGGCTGGGCAGTGCCCAAGAATAACCCAACGACGCTTCGCCTGAAGTCCCCGAAGGGTGGAGAGTTCACGCTTCAGCGCAAGCGTCCGGCCGGGACCCGGATTGAGCTGAGAAACTTCGTCGCACAGCTACGCGCCAACGGCCTACGGGTCAATCACGTACTTCAAGGAGCAGTCGAAGACTCTCCCTACTAGAGGCCAGGATCCCCTCGCGCCTTCGGCCAACTCAATGTCACAGACGACGCGCGGGGAACAGCACTCAAACCCGGCCACATACCGAGAGCACCCATACGGGCCGCTGCACCTTGGCTTTGCCCCTGAACTGCTCGAAGAATGGCATCGCGCCGCTGCGCCACCTGGGCGCCCCTCTTGCAGCTTGTAGCTCAGCCCTATAAGACTACTTGTCTTCAAGAATGTTAGGCCCCGACAGGATCCGGCCCGTGGCCGAACCCATCGACCCCGGCCGGCCGGCCGGTGGTGACGCCCGCCGCCCGGCCTTGGCCGTAAATGCCGACTCCGGAACCGCCACCACGCTTCGCCCATGCCAACCGTCGCTGCGTAGTCCCGCCCACAGACGCAACGCCCAGTCGGCCGTCTACGGTGCAAGTGAAGCTAGCCAGCTCAGCGGTCCGATCAGGAGCGCAAGTATGGCAACCGCCGTAAAGGTGGGCATCTGCCACTCGCCCCCGGCTTTCCGGTACTCCCGAACAAACATGACCTGTTTGGCGAGGGGCGGCAGGATCACTCCCAGCAACCCCGACAGGAGCGCGAGCACCACGAAAGCATCCACGATGGGGAGGGTGATTCGCTGCCATACACATAGGAGAGCAGCGATCTCTCCTATGCCCATCAGGAGGACCACGGCTGCTCGGCCGATAGCCTGAGTCGCGTTCCACTGCCTCGGGTCGTCGTCCCGCTCGAAATATGAGTCAGGGCGCCGGGTGAGAAAGCGCGATTCAAACAGCATGGCGAGGTAGAACACTGGAATGATTTGGGCTGCGGTGACGTAGAAATCCATAGCCCGAGGGTAGGGCCGGCCCTCTCTTCACCAGCTCGAACCGTTCGTTATCGGTCGTCGCTGCTGAACACCACGGGCCCTCGCCGCTGACCGCCACCTCGTGCCAGCCGGCGAACTGACGGTCTGCTCGTCGTCACTTGGCTTCGCGGCGATCCTCGGCGTCGTGCCTGGCGATATAGGCTGCGGTCTTTGTCTGCGCCTCGTTCAAGGTGTCGCGCAGATCTGATATCGCCGCGTCTCGCCTGCGGGTGCTGACCTTAACTTCCTCGCGGTACTTTTTCAGCACATTGCGACTGTGTTCATTGCCCTCAGAGGCCTTGTCTTCCCACTCCGCCACGCAGTCCTCAGCGAACTCCAAGCTCCCTTGCGCAGAATGCGCGCTCTTCCACCCACGCTCCAGCTTTCCGAGAGTTAAATGAAGGTCGACCATGGTGAGGTATTCGGGCACCCGGTTCTGGTGAACCCTAATGACATTGAGTGCTGCATCCAGCTCTCTAGGGGGTTCCCCTGCAGGCTCACCAAAAGCGAGACTGTGCTTTAACTCCTTGGCCTGTTCAGAGACCTCGCGGACGGCATGACGGACCTCGTCCCTGATGGCTCTCGTGCGCTCCCTAGCAGGGGCGGTCTTCGCTACATACGTTGCATAGGCAGAGATCGCCAGTGACAATCCAGCGATGATCAAAGCAAGGAATTCCACTTCATGATCGTACGCGTGTGCTCCGCGAACTGCGGCGCGGACAGCTCAAGTATGGATCCTTTGATGGGAAGGCTGGACGCTAAGGCCGGCGGGCTCACGCCCTGCCTTTGCTGAGGTTGCCGTTGCGGTAATAGTTCAGTATGGACTGTATAGTTCATTGGGTGCTGACTATAGATACTCGTTTAGATGTGATGAACCGGTTGGGCCGGGCGATGGCCGATCCCACCCGGTCGCGGATACTGCTGACCCTGCTCCAGCGGCCGGCCTATCCCGCCGAGCTGGCCCGGGACCTGGAGCTGACGCGGTCGAACGTGTCGAACCACCTGGCGTGCCTGCGGGACTGCGGGATCGCGGTCGCCGTGTCCGAGGGTCGCCAGACCCGGTATGAGATCGCCGACCTGCACCTGGCGCGGGCGCTGACCGCACTGGTCGATATCACCCTTGCGGTGGATGAGAGCGCCCCGTGCCTGGACCCGGCATGTTCGGTGCCCGGCTGCTGCCCGGGGGTAGTCGCGTGATCTTATCCTCGATCCTGCAGGCAATCGGCCTGTTCTTGGTTACCAACATTGACGACATCATCGTGCTCTCCCTGTTCTTCGCTCGCGGCGCGGGACAGCGCGGGACCACCGCCCGGATCTTGGTCGGCCAGTACCTAGGGTTCGTCGCCATCCTCGGCGCGGCCGTGCTCGTCGCGCTGGGCGCGGGGGCGTTCCTGCCCCCGGAGGTCATCCCGTACTTCGGGCTTATCCCGCTGGGCCTGGGGTTGTGGGCCGCGTGGCAGGCCTGGCGCGGGGGCGACGACGATGACGACGATGAGGCCAAGATCGAGGGCAAGAACGTCGCCGCATGGACCGTGGCCGGGGTGACCTTCGCCAACGGCGGGGACAACATCGGCGTCTACGTCCCGGTCTTCCTCAGTGTCGGCCCGGGCGCCGTGGTTGCCTACTGCGTCGTATTCCTGGCCCTGGTCGCGGTGCTGGTGGGCCTGGCCAAGTTCGTCGCCACCCGCCGGCCCATCGCCGAGGTCCTGGAACGCTGGGAGCACATACTGTTCCCGATCGTATTGATCGGCCTGGGCGTCTTCATCCTCATCAGCGGCGGAGCATTCGGCCTCTAGCGAGTCCTCCAGGACAGAGGCGTAGTGGCGGTGCGGCCGGACCTCGGTCAAGCCGCACCGCCCCAAGCAGCGACAGGCCCCCGCCATAGAAGAGCCAAGACCACAGCGGCTGCGGTAGATGAACTTCTGATGGGCGAATTGAGCCGCAAACGATCGCTTTACGTGGGAGCCCAACCGTTAGGCTCTGGCCTTCCTCGATAGGATGCGGTCCGTGACCGAACCCTCTGAGCTCGCCTTGCCCGATGACTATCCAACCTTCTTGGGGGAACTGAAGGCGCGCGTCCGAGGTGCCCGGCTGCAGACTCTGCGTCGGGTCAACACGGACCTGCTCGGGCTCTACTGGAGGATCGGGCGGGACATTTTGACCCGGCAAGAACACCAGGGCTGGGGCAGCGGGGTCATTGGCCGGCTGGCCCAGGACCTGCGGGCTGAGTTCCCCCAGATGACGGGATTCTCTCGCAGCAACCTGTTCTACATGCGGGCCTTCGCTGCGGCCTGGCCGGCCTGGGACCCGAATGTCCCACAGCCTGTGGGACATTTGCCGTGGGGTCACGTCCGGGTCCTGTTGGACAAGCTCGATACCGTGCCTGCGCGGGACCGGTATGCCGCCGCGGCCGTGGAGCACGGGTGGTCCCGCAACGTGCTGATGAACATGATCATGAACCGGTCCCTGGAGCGTTCCGGCACCGCCCCGTCGAACTTCGGCACCCATCTGTCAGCCCCGGATTCGGAGTTGGCGCAGCAGGTCGCCAAGGACCCGTATTCCTTCGAGTTCCTGGGCCTGTCTGGAGCTGTCGCTGAACGGGACCTGGAACAGGCCCTGATGGACCGCATCACTGACACGTTGCAGGAGTTGGGGCACGGCTTCGCGTTCGTGGGACGTCAGGTGCACCTCGAGGTGGATGGGGACGACTTTTACATCGACCTGTTGTTCTTCCACGTCGAGCAGCTGCGTTACTTCGTCATCGAGCTCAAGACCGGCAAGTTCCAACCGGAGTATGCCGGCAAGCTGAACTTCTACGTCGCGTTGGTTGACGACCGTCTCAAACGCGAGGCCCACGCGCCAACGGTGGGGATCCTGATTTGCGGCAGCAAGAACGACCACACCGTCCGATACGCCTTAGGCCGGTCAACGTCACCACTGGCGGTTTCCGCCTACACCTACGACCAGCTGCCGGCGGCCGACCGGAGCCTGGTCCCGGCGGAGGACCAGCTCACCGCCGCCCTGGACGCCCTGCCCGACGAGGAATCCTAGGCGTGCACGACCGGCCCCGGGCGACGAAACCCGGGGCCGGTGGTGGCCCCTGTGGGGCCGGTACCCGTGGAGGGGTACGGAGGGTGAGTTTAGTTCGTGTGGTGGCGGGTATCCCATGGTGGGGCGGTGTGCTGCTCGGCGGTGAATAAGTCCACCCGAGTGTCTGCGGTGGGCGGCCTTCCCTTAAGCATGACCGCTAGGTGCGCCTCGAGTTGACTCCCGGGTGCTCTTGGGTCGGGTTTGAGGCTCCAGTGCCCGATGGGCTTGGCACTGGGGTCGGTGATGGTCACGGCGTGGCCTTTGGTGTCGGTCCAGGCGATCCAGCCCGGTAGTGCGGTGATCGCCAGGGGGCCGGCCACTATCGCGAGGGTGATGAGTCCGAGCGGCAGGGACACCCAGGGTTGGTCGTGGGCGGCGGCGTAGCCGGCGGCCACGAGAGCTTCTGCTGTTGCTCCCAGTCGTAGTGCCAGGACGGTGCGTGCACGTGGTGCGCCAGCAGGGCGGCAGGCGTCGCGCAGTTCGGCGCGGTAGATCGTGGTGGCCACCATGGGCAGCTCGTGGACTCGGATGGCGGCCATCCCGGCCATGGTTGTGAGTGTGGTGCTCATGGGGCTCCTGGTGTGGGTGGCGCTTGGCAGGGATTCCCGCCGGGAGGGCGGGGGGTCCCTGCTAGTGCTCCTGCCGGTGGGCTGGCCCCAGCGTAGGCAGGTTCCCGGTGGTCGCGCCCCGGGGGCGGGGTCATCCTGTGGACAACCCCACCTCCGGGCTACCGTGCCGGGATCACTGGGGCCGGTTCGTGGCCCATGCCCGGTCTCGGTCGCGGGCGACCGGTGCCAGCTTTCCGGCGTTCGTCAGGTGGGAGACCAGTCGGGCGAACGTGTTGTCTGCGTCGGCTTCGCAGGCTCGATCTGCGGTGCGTCCGGCCACGGTGCCGCGCCCCTGCATCCAGTAGATGTGGGCCAGCAGGGCCAAGAGGTGTGCGGCTTCGTGGGTATCGGCGTGCGTGATCAGCAGGCGCAGGGCGGCCTCTGCGGTCTCGACTTTCCCCCACGCCACCGGCTCGGCCGGGTCGCCGGTGAAGATCGCTTCCCACCCGGCCCCGTCTCCGGCCCCGTAGGTGTCTGCGTGCAGCCGGTCCCGGGACTCGTAGAGGCTAAACGCGGCCCGCAAGGTGAGGACCTGGGCGGGGGACGGCTCGGCCCCGGTGAGGACGGCGGCCCACAGGTCCCGGACTTCGGTCATGGCTTCCGCGTGGTCCGCGCGCACCAGACGGGCCCGCTCGGTCAGTGCGGGCTCTGCCGCCATTCCGGCCGGGGTGGGCGGCTCGGGGATCTCGTCGCGCTCGTCCCGGTGGTAGGCGGTTTCAAGGCCGATCGCGGTCTGTCCGGGGTTCCATTCCCCCTCGGCCCCGTGGAACGAGGTGTAGCGGTTGCCAGTCACGTGGATCGTTTCGTGGACCGGCAGGCCGCGCTCGGTCATGGCCCTGCCCACGGCCTCGGCCACGGCCCGGTCAGCGTCGAACCCGATGAGTAGTGCCCCATCGGCGAGGGCGTGAGACAAGTTCTCGATGATCGAGTCCGCCAGGGCCTGCGCCGGAACGTCAGCACCGGGGGCATCGGTGCGGAGCACCGGGCCCAAGGCGTTGTCCTGCATCGGCAACACGACCAACGAACGGGTGGGCCGCAGGCCAAGCACCCCGGCGGCGTAATCGAGAACATCAGCAATGGTGGTAGCGGTAAAGGTGGTCATTTTTCTCTCCACGGGTAGGTGAGGGGGCCGCGGTGCCAGCCCCGCGCTTCGTCGTTCCCCCGTTGTTTTTTGCCTGCTGGCGAAACGCAGTGAGCTGCCCCGGACGGAGCCGGCAGCAACCCGTAGGGCGGTGGAGGAGGAAAGCTTGGGGAGGAAAGAAGCGACCGAGGAACGAGGGAGCGCCGACCCACGGTTTTCGGGGGAACCGGCCCCGACGCAGGAGGGGCTTGTGCCGGTGGAGCCGGGGCGCATAATCCGCAGGACAGCAGGCAAAAAAGGAGGTCGGCCCGCCAGGGCCGCCGTCTTGGTCCGCCGCCGTTCCGGCGGACCAGGACAGAACAGTCGGCTGCTTGCGGCCGCCCACCTGTGGCGTTCCGAGCAAGCGAGGAACACCACAGGCCCTAAACCTGACCGTCAACGCATGAGATGGTGGGGCCAGGACCGATTGGCCGTTTAGGCTCGTGGGCATGGGACGGAGGTCGCTGGAACACCCTCCCGAATGGGTGATGATGGCGGATCAGGGCATCCGCACAAACGTCATCGCTCGCATGCAGGCCTGGGCGGCTGCCCAACGCCAGCCCGGGGACTCACGACGCCGTCGCCTGCCCGAGCAGTGCGGCCTTCAGGTCTTGACCAACAGGATCCGAGTGCCGTCGGCTCTACAGCCCGGCGGCATGAAGACGCCTTTGCCGCCCACCTCGCCCAGGACCACCTCGGGGCCTTTGAACCGGACCTGGGCTCCCACATGCCCGGCCATGACCGGCCCGTCGTTGCGGTCGGCCTCACCGGCCACAACGTACACCGTGCCCCGATCGGACACGGAACTGCCCACCGGGACGGCCACCACCCGGGTCCCACCGCCGGCGGCGGGGGAATACCGCAGGGCCAGGCACCCGCCCTCGTGCACGACCAGCGTCCCCTCACGGGGCGCGCCGACCCGGCCGGCCCGAGGATCGAAGACACCCACCGCGAACTGCTCGCCGTGCCCCAGGACCGGCTCCGGGGGCAGCCCCTGGCCGGGCCCAGCGCAGCCGGCGACCAGCACGGCCAGTCCAGTAGCGGCCAACAGGGCGCAGACCCGGCGGACCGCCCTCCCCCGACGCAGCCCGCCAGGACGGCGGGCGCGACCGGCCATACCGCCGACCGGCTGCTTGCGGAGGCCGCCACGGGTGCGCGAAAGCCACGCCCTCATCCCGATGCCCCCTCAGGCTGCGTGTTCCACGTCACAGGACCTCATTCTAGATCCGCGGTCGCCCGCGGGGGCCGTCCGTGTCACCGAGGATCATAGTCAAGGCCCACGTGCACCGATGCCCCGGCAGGGGGTCGCCGCCCTGTAACACGGCGTCAGCGGTGGCCTGCAGTAGGCCGAGGCGAGAGGACCGTCCTTCGGTGGGTCGAAACCCTCCGCCTCCTGCGACCCGGGGCCTCAGCGCCGTCCCCGGCGCCGAGTGCGTCCACCTTAGCCTCCGGGACACGACTACCGGTGGACACGGCGGCCGCAATCCACGATCCGGCAAGGTACCTCCAGCCCGGGTGCGCGTCGTCCCTCCACGGTGGGGGCCACCTGCCCAGGGTCAAGTCATGACTGTGGGCGCATGCCGGCCAGGGTGAGGGAAACCAGTAGCTGCACGGCGGCCTCGGAGGTCAGGCGCTCGGCCGCGGCGAGGGCGTGGAGACAGAAGACCGCCAGTTCTTCAGCTGGTACGTCCTCGCGACGGGGAAGTGCTTCGATTTAGAAGAAAGCGTTCGAGAAGCGCAGCATGATCGAGGCCAGCACGCCCACGTAGAGCAGGACGATGATCGGCCAGGACCACTCCGCGGCGAACTTCTTAACACCGGCAGACGCGGGGATCACGCCGTGCTGGAGGTTCCGGGACGTCAGCAGGACGAACAGGGGGATCATGCCGGCCCAGACGATCATGCAGTACAGGCAGAGGATGTTGATCTCGTAGACGGCTTGGCTCCACAACCAGACGATGAAGACGAAGCCGGCCAGGACTCCGAGGTTCATGCCGATCCAGAACCAGCGGGCGAACCGCGCCCGGGCGAACAGGGCCATGGCGATGGTGATGACGATCGGGAACGCCACCATGCCGATGAACTGGTTGGGGAAGTTGAACAGCTGGGACTGCCACGTCTTCATGACCTCGCCGCAGGACACCCAGGGATTGAGATCGCAACTGGTGATGTGGTTCGGATCGTTCCACAGCATCACCCGTTCCATGACCAGCATGAGGGTGCCGTACAGGCCCAGCAGGGCGGTGACCAGCAGCATCCAGGCCGTGCCGAGGGGCCGGGCGTACCAGCTCAGGGGGCGAGTTGTCTCAGTGCCGGAGGCAACATCTGCGGGAGAATTCACGGTTCCATAGTAGGTCGTTGGCCCGCACCCCTCGGTGTCAGTCATCCGCGTCAGTCCCAATGTCGTTGTGGGCCCCTCTCTAACAGCACACTCCCGTAGGCACCGCGAGTTTCTCGAAGGGATACACCCTCCCGACAGGGCCCCAATGGCGACTTCGTCGTGGACCACCTTGTTGCGATCGCGAGGGGCCCGTCCGCTAAACGGTGGGCATGACTCTGAGGTGCTGGCGGTCGGGTCAGGAGCGGACGAGACGCGCGATGGCGTCCGAGGCTTCTTTCATCTTGGCTTCGGCTTCGTCTCCGCCGATCTGTGCGGCATCCACGACGCAGTGCTTCATGTGGTCGTCCAGCAGTCCCAATGCGACCCCGCGCAGGGCGGACGTGAGAGCAGAGACCTGCGTGAGGATGTCGATGCAGTACTTCTCTTCCTCGACCATGCGGTGGATGCCGCGGGCCTGTCCTTCGATGCGCCTAAGACGGGCCAGGTACCGGTCCTTGTCGGAGATGTATCCGTGGTGCCCGGCATGGTGCGCGGCTTCGGTCGCTTCGGCGGGGGTGGTCATGGTGGTCTCCACTCGGTCAGGCGTCAGACGTTTCAGGTGGTTAGGGTGTGAGCCGGCAGGGATTCCGGCGCTGGACTGGCGGCCTGCACGGTAGTGCCTGCCTTGCTCGTGAAACCACGTAGCCGGAGGCTGTTGCCGACCACGAAGACGGACGAGAAGGCCATGGCCGCCCCGGCGAGCATCGGGTTCAGCAGGCCCAGAGCGGCCAGCGGAATCGCAGCGGTGTTGTAGGCGAACGCCCAGAACAGGTTGGTCTTGATCGTACCCAGGGTTTTGCGGGACAACCTGATCGCGTCCGCAGCGGCACGCAGGTCCCCGCGGACCAGGGTGATATCCGCTGCCTCGATGGCCGCATCGGTACCGGTGCCCATGGCCAGGCCCAAATCCGCTTGGGCCAGGGCCGCGGCGTCGTTGACGCCGTCACCGACCATGGCCACGACCTGCCCCCGCTCCTGCAGTTTGGTGATGATGCGGACCTTGTCCTGGGGCATCACCTCGGCCAGAACTTCCTCGATGCCCACCTGGGCGGCGACCTGTTCGGCCACGGCACGGTTGTCACCGGTCAGCAGGACCGGCCTCAGACCCAGGCTGCGGAAGAGGGCGATCGCCTCGGCACTGGTGGCCTTGAGGGCATCGGCCACCACCAGCACACCGCGGACCTGCCCGTCCCAGGCCACGACGACGGCCGTCTGACCGGTGTACTCGGCTTGGGCCTTCGTGTCGGCCAGGTCCGCCGGCATGGTCAAGGACCAGTCGGCCAGCATGGTCTCGCGGCCGACGATGACCAGGTGTCCGTCGACCACGCCCTGCACGCCGCGACCTTCGTGGTTGGCAAAGGCCTCGGGAACCGGCAGGGCTCCCACGCGTTCGGTGGCGCCGCGGGCGATGGCCTGGGCGATCGGGTGCTCGGAGGCGTCCTCCACGGCACCGGCCAGACGTAGCAGTTCGTCCTCGTTGGTCCCGATGGCGGGGTGGACACCCTGCAGGGTCATCGTGCCGGTGGTGACGGTGCCGGTCTTGTCCAGCACGATCGTGTCGACATTGCGGGTGGACTCCAGCACCTCCGGACCCTTGAGGAGGATGCCCATCTGGGCGCCTCGGCCGGTGCCGACCAGCAGGGCGGTGGGGGTGGCCAGGCCCAGGGCGCAGGGGCAGGCGATGATCAGCACGGCGACGGCGGCGGTGAACGCGGCGGCGGCCGGGAACCCGGCGCCGAGCCAGGCGGCCAGGGTGGCCACGGCGATGGCGATCACGATGGGCACGAACACCCCGGATATCCGATCGGCCAGCCGCTGGACCTCGGCCTTGCCGGTCTGGGCGTCCTCCACCAGCCGGGCCATCTGCGCCAACTGCGTGTCGGAGCCGATGCGGGTGGCGCGGACCACGAGCCGGCCGCCGGTGTTGACGGTCGCCCCGGTGACCGGGTCGCCCTCGGCGACCTCGACGGGCACGGACTCACCGGTGAGCATCGAGGCGTCCACGGCACTGCGTCCGGTGGTCACGACGCCGTCGGTGGCGACCTTCTCCCCGGGACGCACCACGAACTCGTCGCCCACGGCTAGTTGGTCGGTGGGGATGCGGGTCTCGGCCCCGTTGCGCAGCACGGCCACGTCCTTGGCGCCCAGGTCCAGCAGGGCGCGCAGCGCGGCCCCGGCCTGGCGCTTGGAGCGCTTCTCGAAGTAGCGGCCGGCCAGGATGAACAGCAGCACCCCAGCGGCGACCTCGAGGTAGATGTTCGAGGCTCCATCGGTGGGGGCCACGCTCAGCTCGAAGGGGTGCGTCATCCCCGGGGTCCCTGCGGTGCCGAGGAACAGGGCGTACAGCGACCACAAAAACGCCGCGATGGTGCCCATCGAGATCAACGTGTCCATGGTGGCGGTGCCCTGGCGCAAGTTCATCCAGGCGGCCTTGTGGAACGGCCAGCCGGCCCAGACGATCACCGGTCCGGCCAGCGCCAAGGACAACCACTGCCAGTACTCGAACTGCAGGGCCGGGATCATCGACATGGCGATGACCGGGATGCCCAGCACCGCGGCGCCGATCAGCCGGTGCCGCAGGGACACCAGTTCGGCGTCGGGGCGGTCGTTTTCCCCTTCTTGGTCCTGCCGGCCGGTGCCGGGCAGTGTGGCGGCGTAGCCGGCCTTCTGAACCTCGGCGACCAGGGACTGGGGGTCGTAGCCAGCCGGGGCGCTGATCCGGGCTTTCTCGGTGGCATAGTTCACCGTTGCGGTGACGCCCTCGAGCTTGTTGAGCTTGCGCTCAATCCGGTTCGCGCACGAGGCACAGGTCATCCCGCCGATCGCCAGTTCGACGTCGGTACTGCCCGCCTCAGGCGCGACCAGGGGTGCAGACATGGGGTTCATCCTTCTTCCGGTGTCGCCGGGGGTCCAGCCACACTCATTGGTCATTGGCCGGGGTCAGAGGTCGTCGTCCGTGTCGGCTGGCTCAGGCGATTCGGCGGGGGCGGGGTGCTGGTCCATCCGCAGCTCCTCAGCCTGCTGTATCCAGGCTGAGACCGTTTCGTCCGGCACTAGGGCTCCGCCGGCCGCGAAGGAACCAGCGAAGACCACCGCCAGCCCCGCAGCGTAGGCCCCCAGCCGTCCGGCGGCATTCACGCCGACCGCACCGCCTGGTAGCCAGCCTCCTGCACCGCAGAGATGACCGCGGTTTCATCGACGGGTTCGGCGCCGGTGACCACGAGCGTCCCGTCCTGGTGGCTCACCTCGACCGACTCAACGCCGGGGATCTCCTCAACCTCTTCGCGCACCGACATCTCGCAATGCCCGCAGGTCATTCCGGTCACCTGAAATTCAGTGGTGTTCATGATCTCTTCCGATTGGACTTCATACCCCAGGGGGGTACCTGCACGGTCCTGTTTATACCGGCAGGGGGTATCCTTGTCAAGCGCCATCGGGAAAGAAAATGGACCAAGCTGGAATCGTCATCCGGTTCGCGATCGGCAGCGTGGGTGCCGTTGGCACCCACGCACAAAAGTGTCGAGCGTGGATTGCCAGCACGCACGCCATTGACCTCAGGAAGAAGGTAAAATGACTTGTGCTTGGCGGCCGCGTTCGTCCATGGAGTGATCAGGCTTCAGTCGGATCCGGTTCATGCCGATTACACAGCGCAGTGCTGGGTACGGGAGATCGTGAGCACGCATATCGGCAGTTGACGGTGCTTGTTACCCGTTCCGTTCGGATGTGGTTTTCCGCGGCGGCAGGCGCAACAGTATCTCCAACGGGCCGGTCTGGAACCGTCGGGTCCAGAGCCAGGAGAAGGCGACCGCCGCGGTGCACAGGACCGCCGTGACCAGGATCCCTTCGGCCAGGGAGCCCGGGCCTGGGCGGACGATGACGGCCAGGGCCAGTAGGTGTCCCACGTAGACGGTCAGGGACAGCCGGCCGGTGGCCGCCAACACGGACAGGTGCCGGGACGCGAACCTTTCCCCCATTAGGCACAGGCCCAGCACGAACAGCGCGGCACCGGAACTGGAGACCAGCCACAACGGCATCTGGGAATGGGCGGTTGCCGAGACGAGCCGGTCTAGCCCCACGGTCCGGCCCGGCGCGCCCAGGACCAGGATGAGGAGCTGCGAGAGCAGGTACGCGCCCACGGCTGCCACCGCACCCCACAACACCAGCCGTCGGTGCAGGGCCGGGTTCCTCAGGTCGAGCCGTCCGAGCAGCATCCCTATCAGGAAGGGGGCCGCCCACACCACCAGCGGGTAGGACCCCGTGAAGAGGATGCCGCCCAGGATCTCAGCGGGTGGGTCCAGCAGGGTCGGCTCCGTGACCTGGAACGCGTCAGATCCCCTCCGCACTGCCAGCCAGACCAGCGGGCCGAGGACCAGGGATGCGCCGGACAGGGCGGCCAGCAACCAGCCGGGTGCCTTCAGCAATGGCAGACAGGCGATGAACAGGAGCCCATACAGGGGCAGGATCACACTCGCCTCGTGTCCGGCCAGTTGCAGGGCCAGTCCGCCGACCAGCAGCAGCGCCGCCCGCCACAGGAGGATACGCCACGGCATGGACGCACCGCTGGGAGCGCGCACGGACCGGGTCATGATGGATGTCCCCACCCCGGCCAAGAGCATGAACAGCAGGGAGGCCCGCCCCAGGGGGAGGTCGTACAGCGTGCCCAGGATGCCGTCGACGCCCCGGGGGCCCACGTTGACGGCGATCATCCCGATGATTGCCATCGACCGGGCGACGTCCAGACCGACCAGTCGTCCACCTTGCCCTCTGCCGTCGGACTTTCCGTCGCCGGCGCGTCCCACGCTGGATCCGTGGGCGTCACGCCCCGGTTGACCGGTGCCTCCGTCGGACGGACGCGGGATCCGCCGTTCACCGTCGGGCTGGTCGAAGGAAGAAGGGACTGTGCCCATGGCTGTCATCCGGTTCCCGTCGGGGAGTCGGCGTCGGCGATAGCCACGTCCGCTTCCCGGCGGTTGTCCCGCGCACCGGTAATCTGACCGGTCTCGTAGTTGATCTCCAAGGCCTGCACGGAACCGAAGATCGCCTGGTCACGTTCGGTGCGCTGCAGTTCCCAGTCCCGTGCCGCGATCAGTTCGGCCAGCTGTGCCGAGGGTTCCTCCTCTACGGCCAGTACGCCGTCCTGCAGGTGGAATCGGGGTGCGTCCACGGCCTCCTGCAGCGTGGCGTCCTGCAGGCCCCACGCCACCAGCACGCCGGTGAGGATGTTCGGGATCTGGTGTCCTCCCGGGCTGCCCAGTCCGAGTACCGGCCTGCCCTGATCGTCGAGCACCACGCTCGGGGCCGACCAGCTCACGGACTTGCGCCCCGGCTCCGGCTGGTTGGCCTCTGACTCCTCCGTGGCGAACCGGGAGAGCTGATTGTTGAGGAAGAACCCGCCCACGTACTCCGACTCGCTGCCGCCCCAGAAGCTCGTGAGCGTGTTGGTCATCGACACCGTGAAACCGTCCTGGTCCACCACGGTCAGGTGCGTCGTGTTCCCTGCCGTCACGGGCTGACCGGTGGCCTGCACCAATGCGTCCCCGGCCCCGGGCACGGCGCCCTCGCGGGCGTCCGGCCCCGTGGAGGCGCTGGCGTCGGCTCCGCCGGCCAGCAGATTCACCTGCTCGGCGATCCGGGCGTTGGCTTCGGGATCCGTGAGCCGATCGACGGGAACGTCCACGAAGTCCGGGTCGCCGATCAGGTGTTTCACCGAACCCTCGGCCGCGATCCATGCCTCGGACAGCCGGTCTACGTATCCGGGACTGCCAGGCTCGTGGCCGTCGATGCCCAGGGCCTCGGCGAGCTGCAACTGCTGGACCAGGGCCGCACCGGGCAGCGGCGGGGCGGCCGAGAGGACCTCGTAGTCCCCGACGGCACCGGCGACCGGCACGACCTGCTCCGACTCATAGGCGGCCAGGGAATCGGCATCCAGGCCGTCGACCCTGGTCAGCTCCTGGGCCAGACTGCCGGTATAGAAGGACTCCGGTCCCTCCTGGGCCAAGGTGGTCATGGTCTGGGCCAGATCCCTCTGGACCAGCTGGTCGCCGGCGGCCAACGGCTCACCGGAAGCGTCTTGATAATGGTTGAGCCCCTCAAGGGAGGCGGGGCCGAAGTCGGAACGCAACCGAAGAGACAAGAACTCCGAGACCGGGAAGCCATCGCCCGCCAAGGCAATCGCTGGCTCCAGTATCTCCGGCCAGTCCAGCTCGCCGTGCTCGGCGTGGAGCTCGGCCAGTCCCGCCACGAAACCGGGGACACCCGTGCCGGAGTCCGGGATCCTGCCGTCCTGGGCCACCACTTCGCGGTAGTCGTAGCTGACCGGTTCGTGGCCGGGGCCGGCCAGGATCGCCGAGCCCCCGCCGCCGATCCCGGAGGCATAGGGCTCCACCACGGCCACGGCGAAAGCCGTGGCCACAGCGGCGTCGGCGGCATTGCCCCCTTGGGCCAGGATGTCCATCCCGGCCTCGACGGCCTCCGGGTGGGCCGCGGCCACGGCGTGCTGCTGGAGTTGCTGCCCCGGCTCGGGTTCCATCGTCGGGCTGGTGGCGGCGGCCGACGAGGGCGCGTCGGGCGTGCGAGAGGCGGAAGCGCCGGAGCCGGTGCCGTCTGCTTCCCCGGCGGGGTTCGGCACGGGGGACGGCGCGCTGCACGATGTCAGTAGCAGTGCTGCGGCCAAGGCAGAAGCGGCCCTGAAGGCGATGCTTTTCATGAGGTCTTTCGCGACGACGGGGACTGGGATTATAACGTTTGAGTCACGAATGATTCTTGCCCACGTGCGATCCCAGATAAGTTCGCCGCGCCGGCGGAGGCACCGCCGACGCGGGAGCACGTGTCGCACAAGCGGACTCTTCTCGCTCAGCACCCGTGTGGACCGCGGCCGGGACGACCTTCACAAGGGTCCCGCCTAACCGCTACGTCTAATCCGAGCCCACCAACTAGAAGAGATGCAGTCAAGCACCGATCGGCCCTGCAGGCCTTCACCTTGCGAGCAGGCTGAATGCGTGCCGTTCAGTAGCGGGCAGCGGTGCCCATCATATTCCAGGGGCTGTAGTCGACATCCGTCACGGCCACCCCCATCTGCGGGTTGCGGGCGTGGGCGATTTTGCCGTCGCCGATGTACATGGCCACGTGGTAGATCCCGGAGGCCGAGCCGTTGCTAGACCAGAAGACCAGGTCGCCGACCTGCAGGTTGTCGAGGGAGACGTATTGGCTAGCGGCCGCATACTGGGCCTTGGAGTTCCGAGGCAGCTCAATGCCGGCCTGCGCGAACGCGTTCTGAGTGAAGCCGGAGCAGTCGTAGCCGGTCGGACCATTACCACCCCAGACGTAACCGACGCCCGGATCGGCAGCCTTGGCCGTAGCCCACTGCACGGCCGCCCCCCAACCAGTGCTACTGGAGGAAGCAGTGGAGTAAGAGGCCCGCTGGATGTCCTGGGCCGGCTCACTGCTGGTCGCGGACGAGTGCGTGTGAACCCTGGAAGAGCGGGACGTCTCGGCTGCGGTACCGCCCTCCCACGTCCAGGAATTAGCAGTGGAGCCGCTGGGCGCGGCGTAGGCGCCCTCGTTGGCTGCGGCCGGGCCCATGCCGGCCACCGTGGCTCCCACCACGGTGGTCAGGCCAACCGCACCCATGGTGAGGGAACGGCGGTACTGGGAACGGCGGGCCTGGGCTTCAGCCTCGATGCGGGCACGGCGGGTGGGGTAGGACATGGGTTACCTCGGTAGACATTGGCGTACATGTTCTGGACTTTTCCCACGGCCTCGTAATTCGGCGTCGAGCAAGCTGTCACTTAGCCGAAATGGTCCGTGACCAGAACGTTATGCAACAATACGGATTCGTTATCTGGTCGCAACTTGCCGGAGTGCCAAGTTCCGAGCCGATGCAGGGTTGAGCCGGGACCGGAAAGGCCGTCATTTCGGGCCTAGCCGCCCGCTCGAACGGCCCGGGCGGAGCCCGTAGCCGGCTGGGATCTTCACGGAATCTTCAAAGTTGAGCCCTTTATCCGGGCCGGGCGGGGGTCTACGGTCGGTTGCATGGCGGGCCGGTTCCGGCCGGTTCGTCTTCCGAACCGCACCGATGAAGGAGTAAGCCATGACCCATCACGTGAGCTCGATGCTGGAGACCTACCCGAAGGACCTGGGGGACATCGACCGGCAGAAGCTGGCCGAGTGCATCGAGGCCTGTTTCGAGTGCGCTCAGACCTGTACGGCCTGCGCGGACGCGTGCCTGGCCGAGGACATGGTTTCGGAGTTGACCCAGTGCATCCGCTTCAATTTGGATTGCGCCGACATCTGCGCGGCCACCGGCCGTGTGTTGTCCCGCCAGACCGGCAACAACGTCGAGACCACCCGTGCCCTGCTGGAGGCCTGCCGGACCGCCTGCAAGACGTGCGGGGACGAGTGCGCCTCCCACGCTGAAATGCACGAGCACTGCAAAATCTGCGCTGAGGCTTGCCGGCGCTGCGAGCGGGCCTGCGCCGAGTTGCTCGCCTCCCTGGGCTGAGCGCAGTCCAGACCCATGCCGGAATGCCGGTCAGGGCCAGCAGTCGTGGAACACGTGCTGCTGGCCCTGACTAGCCCGGCGGTACAAGAGCATCCCCGCAGAAGGAGAACTCGACGTGTCAAAGACAGAACACAGCAGTGACCAGGGTGGTGATCGCGGCGGTGGTCACCACGACCCCGGCCGCTCCCTGAAGATGTACCTGCGGTTCGCCGCGATGATCCTGACCGGCATGGTGGTCATGTATTGGACGATGTTCGCCGGTTCCTGGGAGTGGGGACACGTCCGCTGGAGCGAGAGCAGGCTGTTCATGGCCTTGACCATGGGCGGGGCGATGGGCCTGGTGATGCTGGCCTGGATGCTCAACATGTACCGGAACCCGAAGGCGAACATTGCTGTAGTGCTCGTGAGCGCGGTGCTTCTGGGCGGCGGCATCTTCCTGGACCGCAGCCAGGCGACCGTCAACGACAGCGATTTCATGCGCGCCATGATTCCGCACCACTCGCTGGCCATCACGAGGTCCGAGCGGGCCGGTATCGAGGACGTCAGGGTGTGTCAGCTGGCCGTGGAAATCAGCGAGGCCCAGCGGCGGGAAATCTTCGAGATGGACTGGCTGATCCAGGACATCCAGGACAACGGGATCGCCACGACCCCCGAACAGGCCCAAGCACGGTCCGTGCCTGACTACGAGGAACCGGCCGAACGCCAGTGCCCCACCGACTGACGGATCCCAGGGCGAACCCCAGCAATGTCGTGATCCCGCGTCGGTTGGAGGTCCAACCGATGTGCCAAGACCCACACGACCCCATCTGCTTGGGTGGATGGAGCCGTGTGGGTCCTTTCAGTGCAACAGCGGAACGGGCAGAGCCGATCAAGAGGGGGCGGTGGATCCCGTCAGAGGTTTCCGAGCATCTGCTCCATCTCGGCGATCTCGGCCTCCTGGGCGGTGATGACCTGTTCGGCCAGGGCCACGGCCTGGGGGTTCTGGCCGTTGTCGACCTGGTCCTGGGCCATGTCGACAGCACCCTCATGGTGGGCGGTCATCTGTTCCAGGTACAGCCGGGCTGCCTCGGTGCCCTGGGCTTCCTCGAGAGCGGCCATATCCTCCTCGGACATCATCCCGGACATCCCACCGTGGTCCATGCCCTCCATACCCTCCATGTCTCCCATGGGTTCCGCGTCCCAGGCGGTGAGCATGGCATTCATGCGTTCGATCTCCGGTCCCTGGGCGTCGATCACCTGCTGGGCGAAGTCCGCGACTTCGGCCGGGATGTCGTCCTTGGCCAGCAGCATCTCGCTCATTTCAACGGCCTGCTCGTGGTGGGGGAGCATCATCTGAGCGAACATCACGTCCGCATCGTTATGCTCGGCCGAGATCTCCTCGGCCGAGCCGGTAGCCGTGGCGGACGGGGTCGCGGTATCCGTGGCCGTGGAGGTGGCAGCAGCCGAGCTGGTGGCCGGGGTGGACTCGGAGCCAGCGCCGTTGTCCTCGGCACCGGTGCCGCACGCAGTCAAGGCCAGGGCGGAGGCCAGAGTCAGGGCGGCCAGGGTGGTGGTGTTGCGTTTCATGATGGTTCCTTCCATTGGGGTTTCGACATAGGGCCCGGGCCGCGATCAGCTGGTGACCGTCGCGGGCTGGGGTGTGGTGTCCCGCTGCCCGGTGCTAGCGGGGGCCAGTCGGGCCGGATCCAGATCGGTCCGGCGTAGCAGTTGGGCGTTGAGGGCGACCACGATGGTGGACAAGGACATCAGCACCGCCCCAACCGCCGGAGAGAGCACGAACCCGATCGGGGCGAGCACGCCGGCGGCCAGGGGAACAGCGATCAGGTTGTAGCCGGTGGCCCAGATGAGGTTCTGGATCATCTTGGTGTAGCTGGCTCTCGAAAGCTCGATCATGGACAGCACGGCCCTCGGGTCGTTGCCGGCCAGCACAACGCCGGCCGATTCCATGGCCACGTCAGTGCCGGCACCGATCGCGATGCCGACCTCAGCGCGGGCCAGGGCGGGGGCGTCGTTGACGCCGTCGCCGACCATAGCCACACTCAGGCCGCGGGATTGCAGCTCGGTGACCTTGGAGTCCTTGTCCTTCGGCAGGACCTCCGCGAAGACCTCGTCGATGCCCAGATCCCGGCCCACCGCTTCGGCTACCTGGCGGGCGTCGCCGGTGATCATGGCGACCTTGACCCCACGTTCGTGCAGGGCGGCCACAGCGGCCCGGGACTCGGGACGGACCTTGTCCTCCACGGCGACCGCCCCGATGACGGTCCCAGCTCGGACCACATGCAGCACCCCGGCCCCCCGGTCGGTCCAGGCACGGGTGTCGGCGGCGAGGGCCTCGGGGGTGTCCAGGGCAAGTTCGCGGAGCATATTGGGCCCGCCCACCATGACCTCGGAACCGTTGACGGTCGCCTTCACCCCGCGGCCGGTGGCCGACTGGAACCCGGTACCGCGCAGTCCCAGCCCGGCGGCCTCGGCATGGTCGGTGGCGGCGGTGACGATGGCCCGGGCCACGGGATGCTCGCTGTCGGCCTCGGCCGCGGCCGCGTAAGCCAGCAGTTGCGCCTCGGAGGTGCCCGGGGCCGGTGCAGTTCCGGTGAGAACGTGCGCGCCCTCGGTCAGGGTGCCGGTCTTGTCGAACAGGACCACATCGATGGTGCGCATCCGCTCCAGGGCCAACCGGTCCTTGATCAGCACCCCAGCCTTGGCGGCGCGTTCGGTGGAGATCGCGATGACCAGCGGGATCGCCAGGCCCAGGGCGTGCGGGCAGGCGATGACCAACACGGTGACGGTACGGGTGACGGCGTCGTCCGGCTGGCCGATGGCCACCCAGACAATGGCGGTGATGATGGCCGCGGCCAGGGCGAACCAGAACAGCAGCGCGGCGGCCCGGTCGGCCAACGCCTGGGCGCGGGAGGAGGATTCCTGGGCGTCGGCGACCATCCGTTGGATGCCGGCCAGGGCGGTGTCAGTCCCGGTCGCCTCGATGCGCACCCGCACCGTGTTGTCGGTGGCTACGGTCCCGGCCACCACCGTCTCTCCCACTGTGCGGACCACGGCCCGGGACTCCCCGGTGATCATGGACTCATCGAACTCCGCGGTGCCCTCGGTGAGGGTCCCGTCGGCCGGCACCCGGGCCCCAGACCGGACCAGGACCGTGTCCCCGACCGCCAGCTCACCGATCGACACCGTGGTGGTGGCGCCCTCGGCGGTGATCTTCTCGGCTTCGTCGGGCAACAGAGCCGCCAGAGCGTCCAGGGCGGAGGAGGCCGCACCAAGGGCGCGCATCTCCATCCAGTGGCCCAACAGCATGATGACCACCAGCAGAGCCAGCTCCCACCAGAAGTCCAGCATGAATCCGCCGAGACCTAAGGACGTGATCCAGGAGGCCACGAAGGCCACGGTGATGGCCATGGCGATCAGCAACATCATCCCGGGCTGCCGGGAGCGCAGCTCCGTGACCCCGCCCTTCAGGAACGGCATGCCGCCGTAGAAGTAGATCACGGTGCCCAGCACCGGGGCGATCCACTCCGATCCCGGGAACTCGGGCACCCGGTAACCGAGCAGGCCCGCGACCATGTGACTGAAGACCACCACCGGGATCGACAGGACCAGCGAGAGCCAGAACCGGTTCTTGAACATCGACACCGAGTGTCCGGCATGTTCCCCGTGGTCGTGAACCGCATGGTCTTCATCCACCGCGGAGTGGGCGTGTCCCTGGGGCATGGCCTGGCCGTGGGTGTCCTCATCGGCGTGCTGGTCATGGTCGGCGTGATGGTCGCCGTGGTGGTGCGAGGTGCTCATGATATTTCCTTTCCCTTGACCCCTACGGGTCCGAGGCAGTGGGCCAAGCGATCAGGACATCAGGACGCGGTAACCGGACTCTTCGATGGCCGCCCGTACGGCGTCCGCGGAGGCGGACCCGGTCACGGTGACGGGGGAAATGCCGCCGGCCACCAGTTCGACCTTGACATCGTCCACCCCGTGCAGGGCACTCACCGCTCCGGCGGTGGTTCCGACGCAGTGCCCACAGGTCATCCCCTCCACCCGATACGTGGTGGAGGTCCCGGAAGCGGCAGGGAAAGACGTCTCCGCGGCGTCGGAGCCCGGCGTTGGGGCGGCGTCCGGGGCGCAGCACGAGCAGCCGCCGGTGGCCATCGGCAGGGGGCTGGGGATCGGTTCGGTCATGGTGGGCTCCTTCGTCGGATGTGGGCGGTGGGACTGCGCCCTCCTCCCGGTATATACCCCTGGAGGGTATCAATCAAGTGGTGGTGGAGTGGTTTCTGTCGCCTGGGGCGGGCAGATGGATGGTGAACGTCGCCCCGGTGTCCGAACCTGCGGAGCTGGCGGTCAGTGACCCTCCATGGGCTTGGACCAGGGCCCGGGAGATGGCCAGGCCGACCCCGGACCCGCCGTGGTCCCGGTCGCGGGCGGTGTCCCCGCGGTAGAACCGTTCGAAGATGTACGGCAGGTGCTCGGGGAGGATGCCCTCGCCGGTGTCGCTGACGCTGAGCGTGATCCCTCCTGGACTCTGCCGAGCGTCCAGGGTTACCTGGCCTCTTGCGGGGGTGTGGCGCAAGGCGTTGGTGAGCAGGTTGCCCAACACCTGACCCATGCGTTGGCGGTCGACCTCCACGGTCGCGATGTCCTGGCTCGGATTCAGGATCAAGGCCACGCCCTTGGCGGCATAGGTGTCCCGATGGGCTTCGGCGGCGGCCTGCAGTAACTCGCCCGCCGATTCGATGGTGCGATCGAGCTCGATCCGTCCTTCCTCCGCCCGGGAGACGTCGTGGATGTCTTCCACCAGCCGGGTGAGGCGGGCCAGCTGTTCGTCCATGAGCTCGCCGGTGGCTTCGCCCCAGCGTGAGACTCCATCCTGCAGGGCTTCGAGGTAGACGGTGAGCACGGAGATGGGAGTGCGCATCTCGTGGGCCAAGTCCGAGAGCATCCGACGGCGGGTGTCCTCGGTGCGTTCGAGCCGCTCGGCCATGGTGTTGAACGAGGCGGCCAGGTCCTCCACCTCGGTCCCTGCCCCCATGGCCGGGACCCGGGTGTCGTACTTGCCGCGCGCCATAGCCGTCGCCGCTTGGGTCAGGGCATGGATCGGGTTCTGGATCCGGCGGGCGACGTACCAGGTCAACACCAGGCAGCAGACTAGGGCGGTGGCCAAGGCCACACCCAGGGTCCAGAAGTTGGTGTCTCGGTAGGCCTGCTCCACGTGCAGCATCTGGGTCGCATCATGCCCGGCCCCGGCCTGTTCCAAATGCTCGTGGAACAGCGGGGGACCGGCCAGGGAGGCCACCGCCACCGCGGCCAGGATGCTGACCACCACCACCAGCAACTGGGCCAGGAAGAACCGGGCCGCCAGGCCGCGGTAACGTCGCTGGCCGGTCACTGTTCTGCCATCCGGTAGCCAACCCCACGGACCGTGTCGACATAGCGCCCGGGATCTTCGTCGAGTTTGCGGCGCAGGTTGCCGATGTGCACATCCACGAGTCGTTCATCACCCACCCACCCTGGATCCCAGACGATATCGATCAGCTGACGCCGGGAGAACACTTGATAGGGACGTCCCGACAGGGCCGCCAGCAGGTCGAACTCCGTGCGGGTCAGCCCTGCCGGTTTCCCGTCCACGTGGGCTTCGTGGGCGACCAAGTCGATCACCAACTGACCGAAGGAACGTGCCGGCTCTGGGACGGTCGTCGTCGTGCGGGGCCGACGCATGACTGCCCCCACCCGGGCGACCAGTTCCCGGACACTGAAGGGCTTGGTGATGTAGTCATCGGCGCCCACTGCCAGCCCTCGCAGCCGGTCCGGTTCATTGCCCCGGGCGGTGAGCATCAGCACGTAGCACTCGGAAAAGGCCCGCACGCGCCGGCACACCTCGATCCCGTCCAGTCCAGGCAGGCCCAGGTCCAGGACCATCACGTCGGGATCATGCGTGCGGGCGGCCTGTACCGCATCGGGTCCGGTGTGGGTGGTGGTGACCTCGTAGCCGGCCCGCTCCAGGTAGGTGGCGACCATGCGCGCCAGGGGCTTTTCGTCATCGACGACCAACACCCGCCCGACGGACGAGCCAGTGCCAAAGTTCATGTGTTCAGTCTGCCCCCGCTCACGACCGGGAGAGCAACCCAAGGCACCAGGCCGGGAAATCTTCATCAAATCTTCAAGGCAAACCGTCCGGAGCCCCTGAGCCTCCGGCGGACAATGGTAGGTGGCCCCGCGATCGGATCGGGGCGGAAAGGCACCATGACTACCCGCAGAACCCTGCTCGCCGGCGGACTCGGCCTGATCGGTGTCGGCACCCTGACCGCCTGCACCGTGCCGAACACCTCAAGCCCCCAAGACGCCAACACGCAGACCCCGGGCACGGCCATCACCCACATCCATGCCATCGTGCGCGACCCCGAGGACGGCGTCGTGCTCCTGGCCACCCACGAGGGCCTGTTCCGCCTCCAGGACCGCGAGCTGGTCCAGGTGGGCCCGGTGGTGGATCTCATGGGTTTCGCCGTGACGCCCGAGGGCCGCTATCTGGCCTCCGGCCACCCGGCGCCCGGTACCGATCTGCCCGAGCCGTCGGGTTTGGCGGAGTCCACAGACCGCGGCCTGAGCTGGGAGGTGCTCTCCCGAGGCGGTCAATCCGACTTCCACGCCCTGGCCGCCGGCCCGGCCGGCGTCCTCGGCTTCGATGGTCAACTGCGCGCTAGCGTCGACGGGATCTACTGGCAGGTTCTCACGATCCCCGCCCCGCCAGTATCCCTGGCCATCTCCCCGAAAACCGGGACCGCGCTGGCCACCACCGAAGCCGGGATGCTGCGGTCGATGGACAATGGTGTCACCTGGATCACCCTGGACACTCCGCAGCTGATGCACCTGGTCGCCTGGGCCGACGACACCACCGTCGTCGGTGCGGGCACCGACGGCCGGTTGCTGACCAGCACCGACGGCGGCGGCTCCTGGACCTCCAGTGACCAGCCGGTCGGCACGGCCTCCGCTCTGGGAGCCAGCATCACTGACGGCGGGCAGGTCGAAGCGCTCCTGGTCATCGACACGGCCGTCCTACGCACCACCGACGGCGGGAACACCACCGAACCGCTGCTGTGACCCAATACCGCGGCCGGCTGCTGGTTCTGAACCGGACCACGACCGGCCCAGACGGACAGGAAAGGACAGTGCTGATGGCCGGCCGCCGACTTCTTCGCCGCCGCGACCTGCCCCGTCGGCCCGTCCTCCGGTCGGTTCTGGGCACCTTCGTGTTGCTCCTCGGCCTGCTCGGAATGAACGCTGGCGTGGGCACCGGCGCGGTGGTGGCCGGCATCGACACCTCCGCCTCAACGCCGTCCCAGCAGCTCAAGCCGATGGTGACCGGAACTAGCAGCTTGATTTCCGAAGATGTACTCATGGCCCAACCGCCCGAGGGCGACGCACTCGGCCAAGGGCTGCCGTATTGCGCACTGGAGGCCGGAGGCGACGCCTGCGCTTCCTCCTTGACCGTGCCCTCCCTCGTCCTTGATCTGGACCCCCGGGAGCACACGTCATTTCCCGGTCAGGGGCTGACCGCGCCCCCACTGCCCTGGGTTGTCCACTTCAGGCTTCCCTGGACTCCTTCGCTGGTTCAACTGGCCATCAGCCGCACCTAGAACGCCCGGTCGTGCTCTCCAGCAAGCACAGGACGCTCACGCCCCTACGTGAGGACAGCAAACAGCGCCCTGTGGGCCACGACCCCACCACACACTGATGAGCCATATCCGCCCCGTCGCACCCGCCTGCAGCAGGTGACCGGGAGAAGGAAAAGACGAGGAACCGATGACCTCCCCACTGACCACCCGCCGCGCCTTCCTGGGCGCTTCCGTCGGCACCCTGGCGCTGGCCGGGCTTACCGCATGCTCCGACCCCGCAACCAGCCCTCAACCGTCAGGGCGCATCCTGCCCACCGACCCGCTGATCGCCGAATACGAAAAACGACGCGCCTCCTCAGGGGCCACCGTCGCCAACCGGCTCTCCGCCGCACCCTTCAAAACCTCCCTGCAGGACCAGAGTCTGACCACCTGGGGATACGACAAGAGCCTCAACGGGCCGTTGCTGCGCGCCAAGACCGGAGACCTGCTCAACGTCACCGTCGACAACGATCTCCCGGAGGGAACGAGCGTGCACTGGCACGGGCTGGCCCTGCGCAATGACGCCGACGGAGTCCAGGGAGTGACCCAGGAACCTATCGCCGCAGGAGGAACCTACACGTACGGATTCCGACTCTCCCATCCGGGCACGTACTGGTACCACTCTCACTTCGATACCCAGCGCGAACGCGCCCTGTATGGGGCGCTGATCGTCGAGGATCCCAACGAAACCCTCAACTACGACCAGGAATGGGTCGTGATCCTGGACGACTGGCTCGACGGGATCACCGGAACGCCCGAGGAAGCCGTCGAGGAGCTCTCCGCCGGAATGGATATGTCCGGTGACATGGAGGGGATGGATCACGGGTCCATGAGCGAGGACAGCTCCTCCGGCAGGCCCATGAAGCACATGCTCATGGGGGCTGAGAGCGACTATCTGGGCGGGGATGCCGGCGACGTGAAGATCCCCGTGCACCTGTTCAACGGCCGCCCCCCATCCGATCCCGACACCCTCGACGGCAAGCCAGGCGACCGTGTCCGCCTGCGACTGATCAATGCCGCCGGAGACACCGCCTACCGGGTTGGGGTCCCTGGTCAGGAACTGACCATCACGCACACGGACGGGTTCCCGGTCCAGCCGCGTCAGGCCGATGCCGTCGTCTTGGGCATGGGAGAACGCCTGGATGTGCTGGTCACCCTCGGCGACCAGGCCGTGCCCGTTCTGGCCCTACCCGAGGGCAAGACCGGCCACTCCTACGGCATCATCCACGCCGGATCAAACACAGCCCTCTCCGGACAGCTTCCGCAGACCCTGGGCGGGACCGTGCTCGATGGTAGCCGACTGAAGGCCCACGAATCCGTCCTGCTCGCTCCAAGGGACCCGACCAGGAACCATGAGTTGCGGCTGACCGGATCGATGGCCGACTACGACTGGGGTATCAACGGGCGCCGCTTCGACCCGGCCAACCCCTTTGACGGTGCCTTCAAGCTCCGGCTAGACGAGCGTGTGCGGGTCACGATGACCAACGACACCGACATGTGGCACCCCATGCACTTACACGGCCATACCTTCCAGCTGGCCGACAACGGTGCACGCAAGGACACGGTCATCGTCAAACCCCGGCAAACCATCGTCTTCGACTTCGAGGCGGACAACCCGGGACAGTGGTTGACCCACTGCCACAACGCCTACCACGCCGAGGCCGGGATGATGGGCGTCTTCTCCTACATCCACTGACCACTCCACCCACCCCTCGTCCTTCCATCCACCGGGCGGTCGTCCGGTGACCGTTCAGGAAAGAAAAATGCTTCTATCGTCCACTCGCACCCACCACGTCCAGGACCGTCCCGACCCGGGCCTCCGGCCCCGATACCCTGCCATAGCCCCAAGGAGGAAGTAAATGGGCGAGTACTTCGCTCAGACGGTCCAGTCCGGTGCGCTGCTGATGGCCATCCCGTTGGCGGCCATCGCCGGGCTCGTCTCTTTCCTCTCGCCCTGCATTCTGCCGCTCGTCCCCGGATACCTCGGCTACGTCTCCGGGCTGTCCGACCCGACCCGTCCGGACAACCGCCGCAGGGTCATGACAGGGGTGGGCCTGTTCATCCTCGGCTTCGCCGCCGTGTTCACCTTCTACGGCGCCGCCTTCGGCCTGATCGGCGGCTGGTTGCTGCGTTGGCAGGATCTGCTGATCCGAGGCCTGGGCGTCGTTGTCATCCTCATGGGGCTGGCGTTGATGGGCATGCTGTCCTTTATGCAAAGGACCAAGGCCCCCGCCTTCACCCCCAGGACGGGACTGGCCGGAGCACCGCTGCTGGGCCTCGGTTTTGGCCTCGGCTGGACGCCCTGCATGGGCCCCACCCTCAGCGCCGTCCTGGCCCTGAGCACCACCACCGGCGACCCCTGGCGCGGGGCCTTGCTGGGATTCTCCTACTGCCTGGGCCTAGGCATCCCCTTCGTCCTCGTCGCCAGAGGCCTGGGCTGGGTGAGCACCACCTTGGGCTTCGTGCGCCGCCACATGCGCGTGTTCAACATCGCCGGCGGCACCCTGCTCGTACTGGTCGGTGTCCTGATGGCCACCGGCATCTGGACGGCCTGGATCTATCAACTGCAGAACCTCGCCGGCACCTTTACCACCCCCATCTGAACCCCGAACGCCCCGCACGGCCAGCCTTTCAGGACTATCTCTGTCCTTATACCGCCTGGAGATCTGAAAGGTCGGCCTACTCCCGATGAAGAAGTACCGGAGGTACATCTTGTCCGCCTTGCAACATCCCCGTGAACCCGATCGCTGCGTCCCCGGCCTTCTGCGTCGCACCGGACGCCGCCAGGTCCTGGCGGGGCTGGCCGGGCTCGCCGCGTTGCCGTTGCTGGCCGCCTGTTCGAGCGACGACCCGTTGGCTGCCCAAGCCGGCAACGCCGACGGCAAGAACTACATCGCCGGTGACGGGTCGGTTCTGGAGATCGCCGAGGAGGACCGCGGCGAACCGGTGCAGTTCAGCTCCGCCCTGTTCTCCGGCGAACCGATCAGCGCGAACGACCTGACCGGTGACCCGGCGGTACTCAATTTCTGGTACGCCGCATGTGCCCCGTGCCGGGTCGAGGCCCCTGACCTGCAGGCCCTGCACGAGCAGTTCGCACCCCAAGGCGTCCGGTTCCTGGGCATCAACGTCCGGGACACGATCGCCACCGCGCAGGCCTTCGAGCGCAATTTCGGTATCACCTATCCCTCGGTGGATGACCGGGGCGGCCAGGTGCTCTTGGCCATGACCGACTACGTGCCCCCGCAGGCCGTGCCCACCACGATCGTGCTGGACCGTCAGGGCCGGGTCTCGGCCCGGATTCTGGGGATCGCCGAGCGATCCACGCTGCGCACCCTGATCACCACGGTGCTGGACGAGCAGGCCTGAGCCGACCATGACCCTCCTGATCCTTTCGCGCGTCGCCGTCCGTCCTCCGATGGACTACCCCGCGGCCGGCATCGCCACTGCCGGCCCCCGGAACCCTGAGGCCCCGGGCCGACCGGCCCCGCTCGTTCCGGACGGCAGGGGGAGCACATGAACCGCACCGACGACCAGAATCTCCGCCGGCACCCGGAGGTGGCATTACCCGCACTGGGCTTCTGGGGCACCCTGCGGTTCCTGTGGACCCAGCTGACGTCCATGCGCACGGCGCTGCTGCTGCTGCTGCTGCTCGCCGTCGCCGCCGTGCCCGGATCCCTGGTCCCGCAGCGCCCGGCCGGGCCGGGAATCGTCCAGGACTACATCGACGACAATCCGGTGCTGGGGGAGTGGCTGGACCGGTTCCAGATGTTCGACGTCTACTCCTCGGTCTGGTTCTCGGCGATCTACCTGCTGCTGTTCATCTCCTTGATCGGCTGCGTGGCCCCGCGCGCCGTCAAGCACGCCCAGGCGCTGCGCTCGGCCCCGCCGCGCACTCCGCGCCGGCTGTCCCGGTTGCCGGAGTACGGCAGAGTGGTGCTCGAGCCCGGCGGCCCCGCTCCGGCCGATGCCGTGGACCAGGCGGCGAAGTATCTGCGCAAGCGCGGTTACCGCACCGAGGTGCGCCAGGAGGACGCCGGTGGCGCCTCCGTGGGTGCCGAGCGCGGCTACGTGCGCGAGGTCGGCAATATCGTCTTCCACCTGTCCCTGATCGGGGTGCTGGTGTTCATGGCCACCGGCTCGCTGCTGAGCTACCGGGGCCAGAAGATTCTCGTCGAGGGGGAGGGCTTCGCCAACACCCTGATCGCCTACGACGCCTTCACCCCGGGCAGTGCCTTCTCCGAGGAGATGCTCACTCCGTTCTCGATGACCCTGAAGCGTTTCGAGACCGTCTATGACCGGCAGTCCCCGACCCACTACGGCCAGCCGCTGGATTACACGGCCGTACTGGACGTGCAGGACGGTCCCGGTGACACCGCCCGAGAGGTCGAACTGAAAGTCAACCATCCACTGGACTTCCAGGGCACCCGGGTCTACCTGGTCGGCAACGGGTACGCCCCTGTGGTCACCGTCCGGGACGGCAACGGGGACATCGCCTTGCAGGGTCCGGTGGTGGCGCAGGTCCAGGACAATGTCTTCACCTCCTTGATGACTATCAAGGCCCCAGATGCCGAACCAGATCAGCTCGGCTTCGTCGGCTTCTTCCTGCCCGCCGCCTACACCGGCGAGGACGGGGTGGCGGTCTCGCTCGATCCTGCCCCGCTGAACCCGGAGCTGAACCTGAACTCCTACTACGGCGACCTGGGCCTGGACGAGGGCGACCCGCAGAACGTGTATGTGCTGGACACCGAGACCCTCACCGAACTGAACTCCCGAAACCTCGAGGCCGGCGGCATCACGCTCAAGCCAGGGGAGTCCTACGAGCTGCCCGAGGGCAAGGGCTCCATCAGCTTCGACGGCCTGCGCCGCTACGTGGGGCTGGACATCCTCTACGACCCGGGCAAGTGGGGCGTGGGCTTCTTCGCTGTGCTGGCCCTCGTGGCCCTCGGCGTGAGCCTGTTCGTGCGCCGCCGCCGCGCGTGGGTGCGTGGCACCACGGGCCCCGATGGGTCCACCGTGGTGGAGTACGGCCTGCTGGCCCGGGGCGAGGACTTCGGCCTGCGCGAGGAGAACCTCGCCCTGCGCCGGCAGTTTGAGAAGTTGTGGCCGGTGCAGGCACCAGAAGACACCGAGAGCACCGAGGGCGAGGGACCCATCGTCGTCGCCGGTGCCGCACAGAACCGAGTGGAGTAACCCATGCAACCCATCAACTATCAATTGGCCGCCTACAGCGACCTGTTCATGCTGATCGCCGCTATCGTCTACGCCGCGGCCTTCATCGCCTTCGCCCTGGACATGGCCAGCTCCTCCAAGACCATCCGGGCCCTAGAGTCCGAACTGGCCGAACAACAGGAGCGCACCGATGCGGCCCGCTCCTCTGAGGCCCGCCACAAGCAACTAGTCGGGGCCGCAGGGGGGGGCGGCAAGCACCCCGACGCCGGGCCACGGCCCAGGCACGACGACATCACCGGCCGCCGGGAACACGGGGGGCGGCCTGGTGGACGAAGACATGGACTACACCGGGGCCACGCGCCGCCCGGCCGCCAACGTCGCGGTGGCACTGATGGTCATCGCCGCCGCCCTACACGCCTTCGCGGTCATCGCCCGGGCCCTGGCCGCGCGCCAGGTGCCGTGGGGCAACATGTACGAGTTCTGCACCACCGGCGCACTGCTCGTGGCCGCGGTCTACCTGCTGTTCCTGATCCGCAAAGACATCCGCTTCCTGGGGACGTTCGCCTCCGGGCTCGTAGTCATCATGATGGCAGCGGCCACCATGGGCTTCCCCACCCCGATCGCATACCTGCAGCCGCCGCTGCAGTCCCCGTGGATCGTCATCCACGTGTCCATCGCCGTGCTGGCCTCGGCCCTGTTCACCCTCACCTTCGCCACGAGCATCCTGCAGCTCATCCAGCACCGCCGTGAGGCCAAGGCACCCGCCGGCGCCACCGGCGGGTTGGCCTTCATGCGCCTGGTCCCCTCGGCGCTGAGCCTGGAGAACTGGTCCTACCGCCTCAACGCGGTGGGCTTCATGATGTGGACGTTCACCGTGATCGCCGGTGCTATCTGGGCCGAGGCTTCCTGGGGCCGGTACTGGGGTTGGGACACCAAGGAGGTCTGGAGCTTCATCATCTGGGTGGTCTACGCCGGCTACCTGCACGCCCGCGCCACCCGCGGCTGGACCGGGGAACGCGCCGCCTGGCTGTCGATCATCGGCTACGCCTGCGTGGTGTTCAACTTCACCATCGTCAACATCTACTTCCCCGGACTGCACTCCTACGCTGGCCTTCCCTCATAGAAATGCGGAGATGGACCGATAATTCAGGACAGAAACCGACCTCTCACCTACAACGGATGAGGCCTCGGCGACCTGTGCCCAACCAGGGTCCAGCACCGGGCGAACGCTCCGCCCGTCAAGCCATCGGCCAGGACGTAGGTCCTAGTCCCATAGACGCAGCGGGGACACCCGGGTACCGCTAAGGGCCCTGGAACCCAAGAGCAGAGATGACAACCTGTCCACGCCGTTCGACGGTGATGCCCGGGCCCCGAGACAGTCACTTAGGGAGGGCTTGTGGGCCCAGCACTAGCGATAGACCACCATGATGCCACCGACCCCCACGGCCTTGGTGAGCATTCTCGTCCCGAATAAAATTTGAATGTCCTTCTAAGGAGGCCACCGCATGGCAGATAGCAAGAACCCCGATCAGGTGAGGCAGCAGCGCGCTGCGCTGCTCAAGGCACACTGGGCGAAGGAATCCAAGGCTGAACGTCGGCGGAAGGTTCTGGTCGGAGCGGGAGCGCTCACCGCCGTCGCCGTGGTCGGCGGTCTAGTGACTCTCGCCCTGATTCAGGATCCCCCGCCCCAGGATCGGGAGGATATCGAGATCGCCGGGCTGCAGACCTTCGAGGGGCTCAGCGCTACCCACGTGAGCACCCCTGTCGACTACGAGCAGTCGCCGCCGGTGGGTGGCGATCATGCCAGCGCCTGGCTCAACTGCGGGGTCTACACCGAACCGGTACCCAACGGGAATGCCGTGCACGCTTTGGAGCACGGTGCCGCCTGGGTCGCCTACGATTCCGAGGCACTCTCCCAGGAGCAGGTTGATGCTCTTCGGACGACCCTGCCGGACACCTATATCGTCCTGGCCCCCTACGAGGGCCTGGATTCGCCCATCGTGCTTTCGGCCTGGCAGACGCAGGTGGCAGTGGATTCCCCGGAAGATGAACGGATCGAGCAGTTCGTGGCCAAGTACTGGCAGTCTCCCGACGCGCCTGAACCCGGAGCGGCCTGCACCGGCGGCCTCGACGCCCCCGGCCGGATCGCATAAGTGCTCTTCCCGTCGCCGACCGTCCGATCCGACAGGATCCACGTTGAGGCGAGCCCTGCTGGTCCTCACCGTCGGCGTGGTCCTCGGGGCCGGCAGCTGGGCTGAGGGGCGGCCGACCGCACCTGCGTCATCCTTGCCCGTAAAGGAGTCCGCGGGCCTCCGTGGCCGGCGATCTTCACGGAACCTTCAAGGTTGAGCCCTTCATCCGCGTTGGCGGGGCGGTCTACGTGATCCTCGGTACATCTAGTGATTCAATGATGCATCCAGTGAGATGCCCCGGTTGTTTGTGCAGGTCAGAGACGTGTCGCCCGAGACGCCATGACAACCAGGTGGCCACTAGGACCAGTGCTGGTACCCCTGAAGCGCCGTGCCGCTGCAGTATTTTCGCAGGTCAAGCCCCTGTTCGTCACGGCAGGAACGGCAGAGGAGCCCGGTTGCAGAGTTGATTCATCTGATGCAATATGCAGACTACAAGTGCTGGCCTGACGTATTCGTGACCGGCGTATTCTCTCGATTCCAGAGCGGGAGCGGGCTACGCGGGGAGCCCAAGGTCAGAGATCGGTGCTGCGGTGGTTGATGTAGTCGGTGAAGGTGGCGCCCGCGTCGCGGCGGTGTTTGTCGGTGACTTGGTAGCTGTAATTGAGGGCGTCGGCGACGATGGGCGCGGGCATTTCCAGGACCAGGGCCCGCAGAGAGGCGTTGCGGGCGCCGAGCAGGTCGATGCCTCGCTCACGCAGGCGGCTCATGATGGTGTTCTGGTGCAGGTGTTCTCCGGGCCTCATGCCGGGGAAGAGCCAGGTGTTGGCCCGGTGCGCGGAGGTGTTCGTGTGCGGCAGCGCGTCAAGATGTGCCCGCACGATCCTGTCGAACGGGGGCGGGATCTGGAGTCGGTCGTCGGTGAAGCTCACGGTGAGCTTGCCCTCGGTGTCGTGGATCTGTGCCAGGCGCATCCGCGAGATGCGGGTGAGCGATTGACCGTAGAGCAGCAGGAACAGAGCGGCGACTTGCAGTGTGCCCGGGATCTGAGTTGAGGGTTCGGTGAGGGTCCGGAGGTGTTCCAGCCGCTGGGCCTGGCTGATGACAGGGGTGGCCTGGGCGATGCGGTAGGGGAAATCCACGGTGGGCAGGTGCCCGTGCTCGACGGCCCAACGCACGAAGCCCCGAGCCAGACTCCGGGTGGTGGGCCCACCGGCCAGCCAGGCGTCCACGTCGTGCTGAGTGCATTCCGCGGGGCTGTGTCCGCGGGCCCTGAGGTGTCCCAGCAAGCCGATGGCCATGGTGATGGACTGCTTGGCGGCCAGGAAGGTGCCCTTCTTCAGGCCCTCGGTGGCCTGAAGGTGATGTATCCGGTTCAGGTGCACCCAGAGGGCGTACTGCCGGATGATCCGGGCGTCCTCGGCGGGCAGGGCGCTGACCTTCGTCTCGAGCCAGGACTGGAAGCGTTCGATGTCCAGGTTCACCGGCTCCAGTAGTTGGTGCTCGAGGCACAAGGCGCGCAGGGAGGCGACTTTGCCGGGGCAGGGGTGCTCCTGGAAGGTCTGGTGAGTCAGGGGCAGCCGGCCTTGGGCCAGATCCCGCAGCAATTGTTCGGCGTGCCGGTTAATGGTGAGCCAGATCCGGGCGCTACGGGCGTGCTTCTGGCCGGTCAGGGCGGTAAACAGGGGGAGCAGTGGTGCAGCGATGGCCCCGGTGCCATCGTCGAGCAGCACGGTGAGGTCATCGGCCAGGCAGCAGTGGGCGCAGAGTCCGGTGCGCACGAACTCGTCCTCGCGCCCGCACCGGGTGCAGTGGAAGTCGGCCGGGATGCCGGTGCAGTCGGCGCAGGCCGGGGCGCCGTCGAGTAGCCCGGGCAGTAGGCGGTGTTGGGCGCAGCCGGGGCAGGTGCCGTGCAGGTGGGTGGCGCGCTGGTAGCAGCGCCGGCAGATCCGCCCCCCGGGCCAAGTGGCCGCGAACCTCACCCCAGTGCGGTCGCAGCGGGCGCAGGGCCCGGTGAAGGCCGGCCGGCTCATTCGGGCCGGTGAATGCGGGCCCTGATCGGGCGGATGGCGTCTCTCTTCGCGGTGCTGGCCTCGGTGCCGGTGGCCTGGTGCCGGACCGGAGTGGCCACCACCGTGGTGGGGCAGAGATCTTCGAAGCTGCACTCCAACACGTCCAGCAGCGCCCCGAGCAGAGTCAGGTTCATCCGCTCCGGGGTGGCCCCGAGCAGCCGGTAGAGCTGGGAAGACGACAGGCTCACCCCGCGATCGTGCAGGTGGGGGATGAGCTCGGAGAGGTTGTTCATCCCCCGGGCGGCCATGACCTCCCGCAGCCGCCAGGTGTACTCCACGTGCCGTTTCATGGGTCAGTACTCCTTGCTGGTGGTCATCGCGGTCGCGGCCATCCGGTGGATGGCCCCGTCCACGACCCGGGCCCGGTAATCGGGGGACAGGCCGGTGTAGATCGAGGTCGTCGAGGCGTGCTCGTGGCCGACCTGTTGCTGGATGAAGAACGCGTCGTAGCCGGCCTCGATCAGGTGGGTGACGTAAGACCGGCGCAGCGAGTGGAAGTCCAGGTCATCATCCAGCCCGGCCTCCCGCTTGACCTCATTGAAAGCCCGGCTCAGCGAGTCCGCGGCGATCGCCGCGGTGCCCCGCTCGCTCGGCCACAACCAGGTCGAACGGGCCGGGGCGTACAACGGGCGCACCTGATCGGTCCATTGCCGCAGGCATTCCACGGCCCAGTCGAACTCCGGCACGGTCAGCACGCTGCGCCGCTTCGGCGGGGAACCGCGCATGGCCTTGCCGTGCCGGACGTAGATAATTCCCGCGTTGCCGAACTGAGGTGCCCGCGGATTGGTGGCGATGTCGACCAGGTCCAGGCAGCGGACCTCGTTGCGGCGCAGCCCCCACGCGTAGGCGACCTTCATGATCGTCGCGGTGCGGAACGCCGGGATCCACCCCTTGGCCCCGGCCTGGCGAATGCGCAGCACCCGGTCATCGGCGCAGTCGAAGAGGTCCTCGAGCTCGTCCCGGGTGTACGGGCGCTTGCCCGGGGTGGCCACCGCATCCTGGGCGTGACGGGCGGTGTTCCACTCGTGGAAGACCTGCGCCGGGTGCTCACCGAACCGCTCCCAGCACTGCTCGCCCCACCCATACGCCGGGTCCGTCAGGTACTCCAAGAACATCCTCAGCGCGTTCTGGTACCCCAGCACCGTCGACCGGGCCGCACCCTTGACCGCCCGCAGCTCCAGGAAGAACTCGTCCACCACCGAGGCCGTCCACTGCCACGGGTAGGCCTCGGCGAACCGCCGGAACCGCATCACCGTGGACCGGCGGCCCTCCACCGTGCCCGCCGAGAGGTTCCGGGCGAACTGCTGGGCCGCCCACCCGTCCAGCATCGCCACCCACACCGTCTCGGCCTCGTTCAGCACGCCCGTCCCGCAGCGCAGCACCAGCGGAACACTGCCGACCGGACCCACCTCAGGCGTTCGCATAATGAGCGAAATCTTCGCACTAACCGCGAACCACCGTCAATGCTTGCCGTAAACCGCTGGTCAGCCCGGTGTTCTTGGCCCCTGTGTCCGGACATCGGTGTACTGCAAGTGCTCCGCGGCCCGCTCAGAAACCGATCTCCAGCGCTCCGTCATGGGGGAGTCGTCCCAACCGGCGGATTCGCAGAAATCGCCAACATGCCATGGTCTAGTTGACATAATGTGGGTTATCGGCGTTCTGTCATCACCTCGGAAGGGGCTGATGGAACGGCTGCCCGGATGCCGCCCGACCCTCACGGGGACGGGTGCTGGGATGGGTGCGCAGTGTCAGGTGCGCTGTCGTGACGCCGCAGCCGGTCTCCCGGCCGTCCGAGCACATCCTGACACGTTCTGCCACACCCCGGGATTCCACACCAGGGCGACGCGACGGCACTCCGCGACGCGCAGGCTTCTCTGGATCGATGCGGAGTCCCTGACAGCCGGCGTCGATCGTTCGCTTCGGTTGACATAATATCTGCCGTCCCTCGTCAGCCGAGGGGAACCGGCAACAGCCCCCGTGGCGTCGCGGCGGCGATGTCAGCCAGCGCGTCGTCCAGCACCGGGAACGCGAACCGGTATCCGGAGTCCAGCAGGACGCCCGGGTGTACCCAGCGGCTCTTGAGCACCAGTTCCGCCTCGGTGCGGATGATCCGCGCTCCGGCCTCCAGCGCCCAGGCCGGCAGGGGAACCGCCACCCGCTCCCCCGCGCCGCCGACGTGCCGGCGGACCCGGTCCATGAGCTCCCGGTTGGTCACGGCCTCCGGCGCGGCGAGATTGACCGGCCCGCTGATGTCGGGCCGGTCCATGAGGTGGCGGACCGCGCCGTAGACGTCGTCCAGGTGGATCCAGCTGAACCGCTGTCCGCCGTCGCCCTGTGGTCCACCGAATCCCATCCTGGCCAGGTTGATGATCGGGTTCAGGGCGCCACCGGCGCCCAGCGCGATGGTCGTCCGCAGCGCGACCTTGCGCACCGCCGTCGGGGCCTCGGCCAGCTCCTGTTCCCAGGCGCGCGCCACGGCCACGGAGAAGCCGCTCCCGAGCTCGCCCGTGCGTTCGTCCTGGGGCCGGTCCCGCGCGTCGCGGTAGATGGTGCCGGTGGAGGCGTTGAGCCACACCGACGGCGGCTGTCCACAGGACGCGAGGGCGCGGCCCAGCGCTTCGGTCGCCTCCGTGCGGGAGCGCAGGATCTCATCTGCCGTGCGCTGGGTGTACCGGCAGCTCACCGACCGCCCCGCCAGGTTGATGACGGCCTCGGCGCCCTCCAGGACCGAAGTCAGCCCCAGGTACCCCTCGCCCCAGCGGGCGTCGTCGGAGGCGTGGCGGCCGATGCTGGCCACTCGGAAGCCGTCGCGCAGGAAGTGCCGCCGCAGGTGGGTGCCGATGAACCCCGAGGCACCCGCGATGACCACGGTGGGCTGGAGCTCGGTGCGATCAGGGTTCACGGCGGCCCTCCGTCGGGCTGGTGGTGTCGGGTGCGGTCGGCGCCGCGAGGCGGTCCATCAGCTCGATGACGTCGGTGGAGAGCCTCCGGCCCACGGGTAGGCGGACCAGGGAGATGGTCCGCGCCAGCAGCGGGGCCAGTCCGTCCACGAGGACGCGGCTGCGCTGCTGGTCCGGGCTGGTGTCCAGGGCCCAGTGCAGGGTCACGCCCAGATAGGCCAGCCACAACAGCTGGGGCAGACGGTTGCCCAGAGCTCCCCCGGGGGTGCCGCGTGAGGCCGTCAGCGTCTCCGCCATCAGGCTGATCGCCTGCTGCCTCGGTGCCCCAGAGGCTGCGGAGAACGGGCTGACTGCCCGATGGGCGGACGATGCCGGGGTGAGCAGTCCGGTGCCGAGACCGTGATAGGGCGTCATCACCTCGAGGCCGGCGTGCAGCACCGTGCGCAGGTTCTCCGCCAGCGGAGCGCCCGGCGTCAGCCGCGGAGCTGCCACGGTGCGGTGCTCCTGCTGGAGGCGCCGGTAGAGCTCCTGGACCAACTCATCCTTGCGGGCGAAGTAGTAGTAGGCGTTGCCGGTGGATACCCCGGCCTCGGCGGCGATCCCCCGCATGGTCGTGGCCTCATAGCCCCGTTCGCGGAGATGACGCAGGGCCGTCTGCAGCACCAGTTCGCGGGTGCGTTCGGACTTGGCGGCCATGGGGTCAGGCTGGCAGGAATTGAACGCGTTCAAAAGGATCGCGATGAGACTGTCTGCCGACGGCCCCTTGACGCTCCACTGAACACCCGTTTAGCGTACTGAACATGCGTTCAGTACAGCCTGATCAGACCGCCAAGGCGCGCATTCGCGATGCCGCGATCCTGCGGTTCGCCCAGGACGGCCTCGAGGCGTCCGTCCGGTCCATCGCGGCGGACGCCGGGGTCAGTGCGGGACTCATCCTGCACCACTTCGGTTCCCGCGCCGGCCTGCGTCAGGCCTGTGATGACCACGTCCAGGCCGCCATCCGGGACAGCAAGTCAGAGGTGATGGCGCCGGTCGGCGCCCCGGCCGCGTTGCTCGCCCAACTGGCCCAGCTGGAGGGCTACGCCGCGCTCGTCGGCTACGTGCTGCGCTGCCTGCAGGCGGGCGGAGAGCTCACCACCCGACTGGTGGACGGCATGGTGGCTGACGCCGTCGAGTACCTCGATCAGGGGGTCGAGGCGGGAACCATCTCCCCCAGCCGGGACGAGGCGGCGCGGGCCAGGCTGCTCACCGACTTCGCCCTCGGATCGCTCCTGCTCAACCTGCCCGCCGGCCGGGAGCCGATCGACCTGGACGAGCTGCCCGGTTGGTTCGCGGCCTACTCGGAACGGATCCTGCTGCCCACGCTCGAACTCTTCACGGAGCCTCTCCTCACGGACTCCTCGCTCCTGGACGCCTACCTGGGCTCTGCCGAAAGGACCACACCATGACCACGCAGCACCTGCCCTCCCACGACCCCGCTCCCCTCGCCATCGAAGCCCGGGACCTCGTCAAGACCTTCGGCGCCACCCGCGCCCTGGACGGCTTCGACCTGTCCGTCCCGACCGGCCAGGTGACCGGATTCCTCGGACCGAACGGGGCGGGCAAGTCCACCGCCATCCGGGTCTTCCTGGGCATGCTGCGGGCAGATTCCGGCACCGCCCGGGTGCTGGGACAGGACGCCTGGGCGGACCAGGTCGCCATCCACCGCCGGCTGGCCTACGTCCCCGGGGACACCAGCCTGTGGCCGAACCTGACCGGCGGGGAGGCCATCGACGTCCTGGCCCGCCTGGGCGGCCCGGGACACGGCCGGCACCGGACGGGCGATCGGGACCGTCGGAACGAGCTGCTGGAGCGCTTCGAGCTGGACCCCACCCAGAAGGCCCGCACCTACTCGAAGGGCAACCGGCAGAAGGTGGCCCTCGTCGCCGCCCTCGCCTCGGATGCGGAGCTCTTCGTCTTCGACGAGCCCACCTCGGGACTGGACCCGCTGATGGAGGCGGTCTTCACGGACGAGGTCCGCAGCCTGCGCGAGGCCGGCCGGACCGTCCTGCTCTCCAGCCACATCCTGGCCGAGGTGGAGAAGCTCTGTGACACGGTCACCATCATCCGTGCCGGCCGGGCCGTCGAGAGCGGCACCCTCGCCGAGATGCGCCACCTCACCCGGTCCACCGTCAGCGCCACCCTGGAGCAGGGGCCCGACGCCGGCCCGGCCGGTTCCGCGGACGCGTCCGGATGGGCTGGGCTCGAGGGCGTGCACGACCTCGCCGTGGACGGGCGCCGGTTGCGCTTCGACGTGGACCACCACCGGATGACGGAGGTGCTCGGGATGCTCGCGAGGACGGGCGTGCAGAACCTGACCATCGCGCCTCCCTCCCTGGAGGACCTGTTCATGCGTCACTACGGCGACCGGGTGGAGCGACCATGAGCCCCTTCACCGGAACCGGAGCGCTGCTCGGGCTGAACCTGCGGCTGGACCGCACCCGGATCCTGATCTGGACCCTGGCCGTCGGACTGGGCGTCTACGGCTCGGTGTACTCGCTGGTCGAGGCCTTCCCCACCCCGGAGTCCATCCGGGCCCGGGGTGCGTTGCTGAACAATCCGGCCACCCTCATGATGACCGGCCCAGCCTTCGCCGCTGACGACTACACCTTCGGGGCCATGGTCGCCAACGAACTGAGCCTGTACGTGTTCCTCGCGGCGGGCATCATGGCGATCCTGCTGTCCGTGCGCCACACCCGGGCCGAGGAGGAGTCCGGCCGGCTCGAGATGCTCCGGGCCCGTCCGGTGGGTCGATTCGCCCCCTCCGCCGCGGCCGCGGCCACCGTGGCCTTCGCCTGTGTGCTGGTCGGCGCCGCCACCACGGTGGGGCTCCTCGGGGTCGGTCACGAGGACCTCGACGTGGCCGGTTGCCTGGCCATGGGCGCGGGCACGGCACTGACCGGTCTCGTCTTCGCCGCCGTGGCGACCGTGGCCGCCCAGCTGACCGAACACGCCCGCAGTGCCACCGGCATGGCCATGGGCGTGCTGGCCTCGGCCTACCTGGTCCGGGGCATCGGGGACGTCATCCACCCCACGGGGTCCTGGCTGTCCTGGTTCTCGCCCTTCGCCTGGGCCCAGCAGACCCGGGTCTTCGTAGACCTGCGGTGGTGGCCGCTGGCGGTGTCCCTCTCGGTCGCCCTCGGGGCGTTCGCCCTGGCCGCCGCGCTGGCCCACCGCCGGGACCTGGGTGCGGGCCTGCGCCCGGCACCCCGGGGTCCGGCGACGGCGGCCGGTACCCTCCGCTCCCCCGCCGGCCTGGCGGCGCGACTGCTGCGGGGCTCGATCATCGCCTGGGCCCTCGGCGTCTTCTTCTTCGCGGTGGCCATGGGCTCGCTCGCCAACTCCCTGGACGGCATGCTCGAGGAGAACCCGGCGCTGGCCGAGTGGATCGCGGTCGAGGGAACCGATCTCACCGCCGAGTTCGCCGGGGTGATCCTGTCCTTCGTGATGATCGCCCCGTTGGTCATCGGCGTCTCCGGCGTCCTGACCCTCAAGACCGAGGAGTCCTCGGGACGGTCCGAACTCCTCGTCGTCTCGGGCCGGGCCCGGGCGTCCCACGTGGGCGGATGGTCCGCCACCGTGGCCGTCCAGCTGGCGGTCCTCACCCTGATCGGTGGGGCGGGCGTGGGCCTGGGCGTCTGGGCCGGCACGGGCGAGGGACGCTGGATCGGCGAGATGACCGTGGCCGCTGCCGCCTACCTGCCGGCCCTGTTGCTGGTCGCCGCGCTGGCCATGGCACTGTTCGGTTTGCTGCCCCGGCTGACCGTGCTGGCCTGGATCGCCGTCGAGTGGATCGCGCTGGCCCTGTTCCTCGGGGAGCTGCTGCAGCTGCCGGACTGGGCCTTGGACCTCTCCCCCTTCACCCACGTCCCCGCCCTGCCCGCCCAGGCCGTCGGGGTGGCCGAGACCGCGTCCTGGGTCGCGATGACGGGGATCGCCGCGGCGCTGGCCGCCGTCGGCATCCTCGGCTATCGCCGCCGCGACATCCAGTCCCGATAGCGGTCGTCCCCGGGGATGTCAGGCGCCCACGTACTCCTTCAGGTGCCGTCCCGTGAGGGTCTCCCCCGCCGTCCCCGTCCCGGCCACCAGCTCGGCCGGCGTGCCCTCGAAGACGATCCGGCCGCCGTCGTGCCCGGCGCCCGGCCCCAGGTCAACGATCCAGTCCGCGTGCGCCATCACCGCCTGGTGGTGCTCGATCACGATGACGGTCTTGCCGGAGTCCACGAGCCGGTCCAGCAGCCCCAACAGGTTCTCCACGTCCGCCAGGTGCAGGCCGGTGGTGGGCTCGTCAAGGATGTAGACCTCCCCGGCCGCACCCATCTCGTTGGCCAGCTTCAGGCGCTGCCGCTCGCCTCCGGAGAGCGTGGTGAGCGGCTGGCCCAGCTTCAGGTACCCCAGCCCGACGTCGGCCAGGCGTGCCAGGATGGTGTGGGCGGCGGGAAGGCGGGCCTCGCCGTCGGCGAAGAACCGCTCGGCCTGGGCCACGGACAGCGCCAGCACCTCGGCGATGTCCTTCCCACCCAGCGTGTACTCGAGGACGGCGGACTGGTAGCGCAGGCCGCCGCAGTCCTGGCAGGTGGAGGCCACCGTGGACATGAACCCGAGCTCCGTGTAGATCATGCCGGCGCCCTTGCAGGTGGGGCAGGCGCCCTCCGAGTTCGCGCTGAACAGGGCCGGCTTGACCCCGTTGGCCTTGGCGAAGGCCTTGCGGATCGGTTCCAGCAACCCCGTGTAGGTGGCGGGGTTGGACCGGCGGGAGCCCTTGATGGCGGACTGGTCCACCACCACGACCCCCTCGCGGCCGGCCACCGAGCCGTGGATCAGCGAGCTCTTGCCGGAGCCGGCCACGCCGGTCACCGCCACGAGCACCCCCAGGGGCAGGTCGACGTCCACGTCCTGCAGGTTGTTCGCGCCGGCCCCGCGGACCTCGAGATGCCCGGTGGCCTCACGCACCGCCTCCTTGAGGTGGGCCCGGTCGTCGAGGTGCCGGCCGGTGAGGGTGTCCGAGGCACGCAGGCCGGCGAGGTCGCCCGTGAAGGTGATCTGGCCGCCGTCGGTCCCGGCCCGTGGGCCCAGGTCCACCACGTGGTCCGCGATGGCGATGGTCTCCGGCTTGTGCTCCACCACCAGCACCGTGTTGCCCTTGTCCCTCAGTTCCAGCAACAGCTGGTTCATCTTCTGGATGTCGTGCGGGTGCAGGCCGATCGTGGGCTCGTCGAACACGTAGGTGACGTCCGTCAGGGAGGAGCCGAGGTGGCGGATCATCTTGGTGCGCTGCGCCTCGCCGCCGGAGAGGGTGCCGGCGGGCCGGTCCAGGCTGAGGTAGCCCAGGCCGATGTCCACGAAGGACTCCAGGGTCTCCACCAGGTTCTCCAGCAGGGGCCCCACCGTGGGGATCTCGAGCCCGCGCAGCCAGTCGGCGAGGTCCGAGATCTGCATCGCGCACAGTTCGGCGATGTTCCTGGCCCCGTCCCTGCCCTCGATCGTCACGGAGCGGGCCTCCGCCGCCAGGCGCGTGCCCTCGCAGTCCGGGCAGCCGGTGAAGGTGATGGCGCGGTCCACGAAGCGGCGGATGTGCGGCTGCATGGCATCCCGGTCCTTGGCCAGCATGGACTTCTGGATCTGCGGGATGAGTCCGAGGTAGGTGAGGTTGATGCCCTCGACCTTGATCTTGGTGGCCTCGCGGTGGAGCAGGTCGTGCATCTGTTTCTTGGTGAACCTCTTGATCGGCTTGTCCATGTCGAAGTAGCCGGAGCCCTCGAAGATCCGTCCGTACCAGCCGTCCATGGAGTACCCCGGGACGGTCAGCGCGCCCTCGCGCAGGGACTTGTCCTCGTCGAAGAGGGCCGTGAGGTCGACGTCGGTGACCGAGCCGCGGCCCTCGCAGCGCGGGCACATGCCGCCGAGCCGGTTGAAGGTCGCCTTCTCGGCGATCGTCTTGCCGCCGCGTTCCACCGTGATGGCGCCGGAGGCCGAGACCGAGGGCACGTTGAAGGAGAAGGCGTTGGGCGGGCCGATGTGCGGGGTCCCCGCCCGGCTGAAGAGGATCCGCAGCATCGCGTTGACGTCCGTGGCCGTGCCGAGGGTCGAGCGCGGGTCGGCGCCCATGCGCTCCTGGTCCACGATGATCGCCGTGGTCAGCCCCTCCAGCACATCCACCTCGGGCCGGTCCATGGACGGCATGAAGCCCTGGACGAAGGAGGAGTACGTCTCGTTGATCAGCCGCTGCGACTCCGCCGCGATGGTGCCGAACACGAGGGAGGACTTGCCGGAACCGGAGACCCCGGTGAACACCGTCATCCGCCGCTTGGGCAGCTCGACGCTGACATCCTTCAAGTTGTTCTGCCGCGCCCCGACCACCCGGATCGTGTCATGCAGGTCCGCGGGGTTAGCGGGGCTCACCGGGCCGCCTGGACGCGGACCATGTTCCCGGAGGGGTCCCGGAAGGCGCAGTCGCGCAGTCCGTAGGGCTGCTCGATCGGTTCCTGGACCACGTCGGCGCCGCCGGCCTGGACGGTCTCGAAGAAGCCGTCGAGGTCATCGGTGGCCAGGTTGATCCCGGCGTAGGTGCCCTTGGCCATCATCTCGGTGATGACCTGGCGTTCGTGCTCGGTGAGACCGGGGTCCACGGCCGGCGGGGTCAGCACGATCGCGGTGTCCGGCTGACCGGCCGGGCCGACGGTGATCCAGCGCATGGCGCCCTGGCCGACGTCGAGGCGGACCTCGAAGCCGAGCAGGTCCCGGTAGAAGGCGAGGGACGCCTCGGGGTCGAGATGGGGCAGGAAACTGGAGTGGATGGTGGTGGTCATGGGATCAGCGTAAGACCTGCCCCGGGCCGGAGGCTTCTCGATTCCTGATCGGTCGCGTGGCGTGCCGGACCACGCACGTCGGCAGGCCGTCGGGGTCCCGTCCCGCGCGGTCGCGGTAGACGCTGGGCGGCATCCCCACCAGCTCGGTGAAGCGGGTGCTGAAGGTGCCCAGCGAGGAACCTCCCACCTCGAAGCAGACCTCGGTCACGCTCATCCGCCCGCCGCGCAGCAGGGACATGGCCCGCTCGATCCGCCGGGTCATCAGGTACGCATAGGGCGATTCGCCGTAGGCCCGCCGGAACAGCCGGCTCAGGTGGCCGGCGGACAGGCCCACCCCGGCGGCCAGGGCGGGCACATCCAGCGGCTGCCGGTACTCGCGGTCGATCCGGTCCCGCACCCGGCGCAGGCGCACCAGGTCCTCCAGGGGGATGGGACGGTCGGCCGGCACGGGGCGTTCACTCACCCGCCCCATTCTGTCAGGACCGTGCCACACTGGCCCCATGGCAGAGCACTCCGGCGCCGCCGCCGACCTCCTCCCCCTGTACGCCGCCGCCTCCGAAGCCTTCCTGTCCATCTGCCGGACCGTCAGCGACTGGGAGGCCCCCGGACTGGGCGAATGGTCCGTCCGCTCGCTGGCCGGGCACACCAACCGATCCCACACGAACGTGGTCGCCTATCTGGAGGCCTGACCCGAACCCGGCGCCGCCCGTGTGGCCGGCCCGGTGGAGTACTTCGCCGCGTTCTGGGGTGAGCGCCCCGGTGCGGCCAGCAGCGACGCCGGCTCGGTCGCCGAGCGCGGTCGGCTCGCCGGCGCGTCGCTCGGCCCGGATCCGGTCGCCTCCGTGGAGCGGGACCGAGACCGTGCCCTCAAGGTCCTCGAGGACCTGCTGGAGCGCCGGGACGCCGCGGCCGTCCTCGCCGAGGCGCTGACCGGCCGTGGACCGCTCTCGGCGGGGTTCACCGTCCTCTGAAAGGATCCGAGACTAGGCGGGGGCGTCCGTGTTCAGGCTGAAGATGACCCCGCTGCCGCCGGGCCAGGTGGCCCACAGCCGGCGTGCCTCGTCGAGCTGCTCGTGGCCGGGCGCCTCGGGGTCGGCGATCACCCGGTGGACCTGGACGCGTCCCGGCAGCTCGGGCAACGGTCCGAGCACCGTGACGGAGACCTCGTCGGCCTCATGCCCGATGTACTGGCCGTCCTCCTCGTAGAGGTGCACCTCGGCCTGCTGCTGGTGCCCGTCCAGGGCCCGCTGAAAGCAGGCGGTGGCCACCGGATCGGCCATGGCGTCGTAGACCCAGCGCTGCCCGAGGACGGAGTGGTCCACGGTTCCGATCAGGTGCGGCTCGGCCCCCTCGAGCGGGGCGCCACGGTAGGCCACGGGGACGTGCAGGACGGTCTCACTGCCGTCACGGCGTACGAGGTGTCCCTCCACCCCGACCTCGCCCTCCGGGTCGTCGTAGCGGTACGCACCCACCTTGACCAGCTCCCCCTCCCCGGACCAGGGTTGCTGGGCCAGCCAGGACTCCAGGAGCTCCCTCTTGGAGGGCACCAGGGTTGCTTGGTAGACGGTAGCCATGCCCCCCAGTGTACGCAGGGCTCCGCCCGGCTACAGCGCCCCGGCCACCCGCGTGGACTGCTCGATGGCCCGTTTGGCGTCCAGCTCGGCCGCCACATCGGCCCCGCCCACCAGCACGACGTCGGCTCCGGCGTCCCGCAGCTCGTCGTACAGTTCGCGCTGGGAGACCTGACCGGCGCACACCACCACGTCGTCGACCTCGAGGACGCGGGGCGCACCGTCGACGAGCAGGTGCAGGCCGGCGTCGTCGATCCGGACGTACTGGGCGCCCGTGATGAACTCCACGCCACGGGCCTTGAGGGTCGCCCGGTGGACCCAGCCGGTGGTCTTGCCCAGGCCGGCCCCCATCTTGCTGGCCTTGCGCTGGACGAGGTGGACGGTGCGGGCCGCGGGAGCCGGATCCGGGGTGGTCAGTCCCCCGCGACCGGCGAAGGCGGCGTCCACGCCCCACTGGCGCTGCCAGTCCTCCAAGGGCTGGGCTCCGGAGTCTGCCGGGTCTGCCGGGGCCGCCGGCGCGGTGCGGTCGGCCGGGTGCGGGGGTTCGGTCAGCAGTTCGGACACGTCGAAGCCGATACCGCCGGCTCCGATCACGGCCACCCGGGGGCCGCACGTCACCAGGCCGTCCACCACGTCCGGGTAGGCATGCACGTTGGCCCGGTCCGCACCGGGGAGGTCCACGGTGCGGGGCACCACCCCGGTGGCGAGCAGGATCCGGTCGTAGCCGCCGTCGAGCAGCTCCGTGACGGAGACCCGGTGGTTCAGGCGCACGGTGACCCCGGTGGCCGTGAGCCGGTGCTCGAAGTAGCGCAGGGTCTCCGCGAACTCCTCCTTGCCCGGGATCTGGCGGGCCAGCCGGAACTGGCCGCCGATGGCGCTCGAGGCCTCGAAGAGGTCCACGCGATGACCGCGCGCCGCGGCCTGGGTCGCCGCGGCCAGTCCCGCCGGACCGGCCCCGACGACGGCCACGGACAGGGCTGGTGCCGGGGCGGTGGCCGTGGCCGGGGTCGCGGAGCGGACCGTGGGGGCGAGGGGCAGCAGGGGCCGGTCCGGCAGCGGCGGGAAGGCGGGATCCGTCTCCCGGCCGGCACGGGGATTCACGAGGCAGGACGCCGGCTTGTTCTGGAAGGTGTGGTCCAGGCACGCCTGGTTGCAACCGATGCACGAGTTGATGTGCTCGGGCGCCCCGGCGGCGGCCTGGGCCACCCAGTCCGGGTCGGCCAGGAACGGTCGAGCCATGGTGACGAGGTCGGCCTGGCCCTCGGCCAGCACCTGCTCGGCCGAGTGCGGCATGGTGATCCGGTTGGAGGCGGCCACCGGGATGGACACCTCGCGGTGGATCCGGGCGGTGAAGTCGCTGAAGGCCGCCCGCGGTACCGAGGTGACGATGGTCGGCACACGAGACTCGTGCCAGCCGATGCCGGTGTTCAGCAGGCTGGCCCCGGCCTCCTCGAGCTCCCGGGCCAGGTCCAGGGTCTCCTGCAGGCTCTGCCCCTCCGGGACCAGGTCAACCATGGACATCCGGAAGCTGATGATGAAGTCCTCGCCGGCGGCCCGGCGGATCCGGCGGACGATCTCCGTGGCGACACGGCGCCGCCTGGCCGGGGTGCCGCCCCAGTCGTCCGTGCGCCGGTTCGTCCGCGGGGAGAGGAACTGGTTGATGAGGTATCCCTCGGAGCCCATGACCTCCACGCCGTCATAACCGGCCTGCCGGGCGTAGCCGGCCGCGCGGACGAAGTCCTGCACCGTGCGCTCGACCGCCCGGGTGGACAGGGGCCGGGGGCTGAACGGGGTGATCGGTGAGGAGTCCCTGCCGGCACCGACCTGGAACGGGTGGTAGGCGTAGCGGCCGGCATGCAGCAGCTGCAGCACGATGCGCCCGCCCTCCGCGTGCACGGCCTCGGTGATGGTCCGGTGCGCCCGGGCATCGCGCCGCGAGCGCATGGTGCCGGCGAACGGCGTGAGCCGGCCGACGAGGTTGGGGGCGTAGCCGCCGGTGACGATGAGCCCCGCTCCCCCACGGGCCCGCTCGGCGTAGAACGCCGCGAGCCGCGGGGTGTCCGAGCGCCGGTCCTCGAGGCCCAGGTGCATGGAGCCCATGATCACGCGGTGGGGCAGGGTCACCCCGGCCACGGTGACCGGACGGAAGAGGTGCGGAAAGGGCGCGGGGGCGGCGGCTGCGGGGGGTGCGTCGACGGAGGTCCTCATGCCTCGATATTACTCAATGGTAACTTCTCTGGCGAGGTGACTGTCCCACCAGCGCAGGATGTGCTCGAAGCGGGCCCGCCGGTGCCACGGGGTCCCCGAGCGGGACAGCTCGTGGTTCTCCCCGGGGAACACCACCAGCTCCGACTCCACGCCCCGGGACCACAGGGCCTGGTAGTAGCGCTGCGCGTGCTCCAGCGGGCACCGCAGGTCCTCCTCGGAGTGCATCACGAGGGTGGGCGTGTCCACCTGGTCCACGTGGTGCAGGGGGCTCTGCCGCTGGAGGTCCTCGAGGACGGTGCCCATGTACTGCCGGCTGAAGAACCAGCCGATGTCGCTGGAGCCCAGCGCCGAGACGGGATCCAGGTATCCGCGTTCCACGATCGCCGCGGTGAACCGGTGGTCGTGGGCCGTGATCCACGCCGTCAGGTAGCCGCCGTAGGAGCCACCCTGGATCCCGAGCCGGCCCCCGTCCAGCTCGCCGGTCCCCTCCGGGCCGAACTCGTCCAGGGCCCCGTCGAGGAAGGCCAGCACGTCCTGGACGTCCACGGTGCCGAACCGGCCGCGGATGGCCGCGCCGTGGGTCGCGCCATAGCCGTTCGAGCCGCGGGGATTGCACATCACCACGGCATAGCCGGCGGCCACCAGCACCTGGGTCTCGTCGAACCAGGACCAGGTGAACTGGGCGTAGGGACCGCCGTGGATGTTCAGGATGACGGGGTGCGGTCCGGGCCCCGGGGGCACGAACACCCAGCCGTGTACGGTCGGCTGGTCTTGCGTCCCACCGGAGGCAGCCCCGTACTCCCGCTCCCGGGCGGCCGCCGGGCGCACGTCGGGGAGCCAGGACCGGTTGGGGTCGAAGAGCTCCACGAGCCCGCTGCCGCGCTGCTGGACGCCCACCCGGCCCGGTGAGTCCGCGGTGGTGTAGGCCACGGCCAGGGTCCCGCCGGCCTCCGAGGCACCGATGACCTCGCCCTGATGCTCCACGAGTACCTCGGGCCGGCCGTGATGGGACATCCACACCAGCACCGTCTTCCCCCTGGTCTCCGCCAGGGCCAGCACGTTGTCCTGGCCCGAAAGCTGTAGCGGCCCGCCGGAGCAGTTCAGGGTCTCCGGATCCGTGAGCCGCCGCGGCACCAGCTGCGGCGCCGGGCGGCCCCAGCCCTCGGTGGCCTCACGCACCGCCGTGGGCGCGGGGACGGCATAGACCGCGGCGTTGGCGGCCACGAACTCCAGGCCGGACTCCCCCAGCTCCTGGCCCAGCAGGTACAGCCACTCCCCGTTGCGGGAGACGCACGGGGAGAAGAAGCCGCGGGGCACCGCGGTGCCCCCGGCCACGAGGCGGACGGGGCCGGCGTCGTGCTCCCCGGCGTGGGCCCCCGCGGCTGCCTCGGCGCGGGACCGCACCACGGCGACGGCGGTCCGCAGGTCCCGGCCGAAACCGGTGGCCGGCGTGGTGGTGAAGAAGATGTGCCGGCTGTCCGCGGCGTAGACGGGTTCGGTGGCCTCCCGGTCCCGGTCGGTCAGCCGCCGCGCCGGGGGGACCAGCGGGGGCAGGCCCGGCGCGTCCGCCATCCGGCCCCGGGCGGCGAACACCGGCTCGCCGTCCGGATCCGGCACCTCGATCTCGAACAGGCAGGACGGCTTGTCCGCCGTGTAGCCCACGCCGTTCATCCGGTGGTCCGGACCGGTCACCCGCCGCGGGTCCTCGGTGGCGGGCCCGACGCCGGCCACGGTCCCGTAGCGTCCGGGCTCGGGCTCCGGCGAGGCGAAGACGATCCAGCGCGCATCCGGCGACCAGTTGAACCCGGTGACGCCCAGCCGGCGGTCCGTGACCGTGCGGGCCTCGCCCCCGTCCAGCGGGATCAGGGCCAACTGGGGCGCGGACTCCGACGGGTCCCCGCCCGGCGCCGGGGAACGCAGGAAGGCCACGGTCCGGCCATCCGGGGACAGCCGGGCCCCGGCGTCCCGGTAGCCCCGGGTCAGGCGGCGGGGCGGGGCAGAGTCGTCCGTGGCCACCACCCACAATTGCCCCGTGTAGCCATCCGTCGTGGCGTCCGCCCGGGCCGCCCCCACCACGAGCCGCCGGCCGTCCGGGGTGAGGGTCGGGGTGTCCACCGTGGTGATGAGATCCAGTTGATCAGGTCGCATGTCCATAACTTACGTTGTCCATCACCGTCTGAGCAGGCAGGATGGGTACAAGGTGCTGACGAGTGCCACCAAGGAGGCCGGGACGATGGAATGGGTGGGCGACAACCTGTGGGTCCTGTGGCTGAGCCTGGCCGTGGTGTTCGCCGTGGTGGAGGTCATGGTCCTGGACCTCGTCTTCCTCATGCTGGCGGCCGGCGCGGCGGCCGCGCTGGCCACCTCGCTGGCCGGCGGCGAGGCGTGGCTGCAGATCGTCATGTTCTCCGGGGTCTCCCTGCTCATGCTGGCCGCCGTCCGCCCGACCGCCCTGAGGCACCTGAAGAAGGGGCCGGCTGACCAGCTGACGAACGTGGACCTGCTCCCCGGGCGCACGGTCCTGGTCCTGGAGGACACCGGCGCCACCGCGGGCCTGGCCAGGATGGACGGCGAGACCTGGACCGCCCGCTCGGCCACCGGGGTGACCATCCCCGCCGGCCAGGAGGCGGAGATCGACGAGGTGGACGGTGCCACGTTGATCATCCACCCCAAGACCGTCATCGACTGGGACTCCGGGAACGCCGGACTCCCCGAAGGAACCTGACGCCGCAACCGCGGCATCAAGCACCTCTGCAGCAGCAGACCGACAGGGCGGCCCGAGAAGGGGCCGCAGGAGGGAGCAACGGCGTGGAACTCCTCATCGTGCTCATCGTCGTCGCGGTCCTCGTGGCCATCATCCTGATCCGGGCCGTCCGGATCGTCCCCCAGGCCCGGACCGGCATCATCGAACGCCTCGGCAAGTACAACCGCACCCAGGGTGCCGGCCTGACGCTCATGGTCCCCTTCGTGGACCGCATGCGCCCGCTGATGGACATGCGCGAGCAGGTGGTCTCCTTCCCGCCGCAGCCCGTGATCACCGAGGACAACCTCGTGGTGTCCATCGACACCGTGGTGTACTTCCAGGTCAACGACGCCAAGGCGGCCACGTACGAGATCAACAACTACATCCATGCCGTGGAGCAGCTGACCACCACCACCCTGCGCAACGTGGTGGGCGGCATGAACCTCGAGGCGGCGCTGACCAGCCGTGACGCCATCAACAACCAGCTGCGCGGCGTCCTGGACGAGGCCACCGGCAAGTGGGGACTGCGCGTCTCCCGCGTGGAGCTCAAGGCGATCGACCCGCCCCTGTCCATCCAGGACTCCATGGAGAAGCAGATGCGCGCCGAGCGGGACCGCCGCGCCGCCATCCTCACCGCGGAGGGCACCAAGCAGGCCGAGATCCTCACGGCCGAGGGCCAGCGGCAGTCCGCCATCCTCGAGGCCGAGGGTGACGCCCAGTCCCGGATCCTGCGCGCCAACGCGGAGGCCGAGGCGATCCACGTGGTGTTCGAGGCCATCCACGAGGGACGCCCGGACCCGGACCTGCTGGCCTACAAGTACCTGGAGACCCTGCCGAAGATCGCCGAGGGGGACGCCAACACCATGTGGGTCATCCCGGCCGAGCTGACCGATGCGATCGGCCGCATGGGTTCCGCCTTCGGCGGCGGCTCTGACGGGGCTGGCCTGGGCGACCTACTCACCCCCGCCGGCTCCGGCGGGGCAGGCAAGACCGGCGGCTCGGGAAGCCACACCTCCGGTGACGCCGAGACGGGCGGTGAGCGCCGCCGTCGGGAACCGCGCCCCACCACGGCCGCGGAACTGCAGGACTCCGCCCAGAGCGTCGCGAAGATCACCGACACCCCCCTCGAGGAGGCCCTGGCACCGCCGGCCATCCTCGAGGACGAGCACTCGCCGACCGCCAAGCGGGCCCTCGATGCCACCACGGATCCTGCCGAGTCAGCGCACCTGGACGAGGTCCACCAGGACCGGTGACGGCGCCGCGGCGGCGGGAACAAAACCAGCCGCCGCGGCGTTGGCCAGGACAGAGCCCGCACACCCACTACACTGGGTGGTCGACGTTGTACCGCCCCGCTAGGGGCCGATAGGAGATCGAATGAGCGACCGTAGCCTGCGCGGCATGCGCCTGGGTGCCCAGTCCATGGAGTCCGAGGCCGGGGTCGAGCCGGCACCGCGCCAGCGGGTCGAGTACCGCTGCGAGGACGGCGAGCAGGTCTTCGTGATCTTCGCCACCGATGCGGAGATCCCCCCGACCTGGACGTCCAAGACCGGCCGGGTGGCGTTCCTCGTGGACGGCGAGAAGCCGGACGCATCCGACGCCAAGCCCGTGCGTACCCACTGGGACATGCTGCTGGAGCGCCGCAGCGTCGAGGAGCTCGAGGAGACCCTCGAGGGCCAGCTGAAGAAGCTCCGCGCCCGCCGCGGCGAGAAGACCAGCGCCTGACCCACCGTCTGCACAGAGTGAAGAAGCCCCGACCGGATGGTCGGGGCTTCTCTGCGCTCAGGGCACCCTGCGCTCAGGCACCCAGACCCCTCAGAGCCCGAGCCGGCCCTTCAGGACCTGCCACCGTGCCGCCAGCCCCCACTGGGTCACGGAGGCGACCGCCTCCGTGATGATGTTCCCGCTCATCTTGGACTCGCCGTACTCGCGCTCCACGAACGTGATCGGGACCTCCACGATCTTCTTGCGGAGCAGGGCCGTGCGGAAGGTCATGTCCACCTGGAAGCCATAGCCCTTGGACTGGACATCGTCCAGGTCGATCGCGCGCAGGGTGTCCGCGCGGTAGGCGCGGTAGCCGGCGGTGACGTCCGAGAGGTTCAGCCCCAGCATGAGGCGCGGGAAGAGCGAGCCGCACGCGGAGATCAGCTTGCGGTGGGCCGGCCAGTTGACCATCTTCCCGCCCGGGACGCGGCGGGACCCGATCACCAGGTCGGCGCGGTCGATCGCCTCGATCAGCCGCGGCAGCTGCTCGGGCTGGTGGGAGCCGTCGGCGTCCATCTCGATGAGCACGTCGTAGCCCCGGTCCAGGCCCCAGTGGAAGCCGGCGATGTAGGCGCCGCCCAGGCCGTTCTTCTGGGTGCGGTGCAGCACGTGGATCTGCGGATCGGCCACGGAGGCACGGTCGGCCCAGTCACCCGTGCCGTCCGGCGAGGCATCGTCCACCACGAGCACGTCCGATTCCGGCACGGCGACGCGCAGCCGATCGAGGGTGCGGGGCAGGGACTCGATCTCGTTGTACGTGGGGATGATCGTCAGCAGGCGCATCGGCGGGGAAATCCTTTGTGAGATGCCGGGTTCGGGTATCGGGGGTCAAGTATAGGGTGGGTCAGCTCCAGTCCGGGGAGCGGTACACCTCGGCGCCGTCCACCACGGTGGCCAGGCACTGCGGGGCGGCGGTGCCCTCCTCCAGCACGGGGAGCAGGGGCGTGCCCGCGCGGGTGTCGGTGCTCCAGGCGGCCACGCGGCCGTCCGGCGCCTGCACGCTGAGGGCCTCGGCGGCCCAGATGCCGAAGGTCGCGGGCGAGGAGGGGGCGATCCTGCCGGCCATCGAGTACTGGGTCCCGAGGGAGTGCGGCGGGGCGCGTAGCCCGGCCCGGGTGGCGGCCGTGAACCCGGAGCGGGCGGAGATGCGCTGGTCCGCCTCGCGGTGTTCGAGGCTGGCGCGCAGGGTGCCCCACGGGTCCGCGGGGGCGTCCCCGCTGCCGAAGGACACCGGGACGGCACGGTTCAGCAGGGCGGCGATCGGCGCTGCCAGCGTCCCGTCCGTGGCGGGCACGGCGGTGAAGGACAGGCTGTTCTCCGCCAGCGTCCGCATCGACTCCTCGTCCACGGGCCCGTTCCACGCGAGCCGGTGGCGGGCCATGCCGAGGGCCGGGGTGCCCTGGAACTGCGCCGTGGCGCGGAGGGCGGACAGCACGGCGGCGAAGCCCTCCGCCTCCCGCGGCAGCAGGTACAGCTGGATCCCGGCGGCGGTCGCCTGGGCGGTCAGGTGGGCGGCGGCGGCGCCGTCCAGTCCCCCGGGCCCGACGACGGCCGCGAGCCCCGCGGTCCGCTCGGCGCCCAGCCCGGTGACGAGAGCGGCGAGGTCCGCGGCGGTGCCAGCCGCCTCGCCGGCGTCCACCAGGTGGTAGCCGACGGCCCGGGGGCCGGAGGCCGCGGACGGGGCGGCAGGCGGGGTGGCGTCGTCGCGACCCACGGTGACGGACAGGAAGATCCCGGACTGGGCCGCCTCGGCACGGGGGCCGGCGTCGGAGTCCGTCAGCCTCAGCGAGTCGACGAAGGCCGGGACCACGAGGGCACCCTCCAGGTCCACCACGTCCCAGCCGGCACCGGAACGCCCCCGCATCGACTCGGCGGTGTCGTCCGCCCCCACCCACGCGACGGATCCGTCCTCCACCAGCAGGGCGGTGGCGTAGGGATCGGAGGTGGAGTGGATCGTGCCGTTGACGTAGAGGGTGCTCATCCGTCCAGCGTATCGACACTAGAGTACGCCACCACGCCACGACGGACGAGATCCGCAGCACGCCGGCACTGGGCGTTCAGGCCGGGGTGGCCGGGCACCTTGGACAGCTGGTCCAGCAGGTCGATCACCTGCCGCGCCCAGCGGACGAAGTCCCCGGCGGCCAGCTCGGTGCCCTTGAGCGTGTCCCGGAGGGTGCGCCCGCGCGCCCAGCGGTGGATGGGCCAGACCAGGCCCGGATCGGGTTCCGGGGTGGGCTCGAGCCGGGCGCCCCGCTCGGCCTGCTGCAGCTCATACCAGTGCTCTGCGGTGCGGTCCAGGGCCCGCTGGATCCGGGTGGTGGGCATCTGCGGGATGCCCACGCTCTCCGCCCCACCCTTGGACTGGAACACCAGGAGGGCGGCCAGGGACGCCAGCTCCTCCGGATCGAGGTCGTCCGCGATGCCGTCCTCCAGGACCAGCGAGGTCAGCAGGTCCCGCTCGCCGTAGATCCGGCGCAGGGTCTGGCCCGCGTCGGTGACCCCGGGGGACGCCTCGGCGGTGGATCCCCCCGAGGCCGCGGCGGTCACGTAGCCGTAGGTGGTCAGCAGCCCGACGAGCCGGTCGAAGGCCTTCGCGATCGTGTTCGTGCGGCCCGCGATCCGGCCGGAGAGCTGGTCGATCTCCTGACGGAGCTTCCACCAGCGCTCGGCCCAGCGGGCGTGCTCCTCGCGGTCCTTGCAGCCGTGGCAGGGGTGCCGCTCGAGCTGCCGGCGCAGCTCGGCGGCGCGCTCGGCGCTGCCGTCGTCCTGGAACCGGAACCCCGCGCGGGGTCGGTCCCCCGGCGCCTTCCGGTGCTCGCGCAGGGCCGAGCGCATGGACGAGGCCACGTCCTTGCGCTGGGTCGGCGTCTTGACCTGGACGTTCTGGGGCAGCCGCGCGCCGCCCACCGGATCCACCGGTTCGGTGAGGTCGTCCGTGCCGATGCGGCGCAGCTGGGCCTCGTTCGTGATGACGCCGACGCGCGGGTTGGCGGGGTTGCCCGCCGGGAAGACCACGACGGCGGTGCCCAGCCTGCGCGGGCCCGGCACCTCGATGATGTCCCCGGGCAGCAGGTTGGCCAGGGAGTCCTTGACGGCACGCTGGCGCGCCCGGTTGCGTCCCTTGGAGGTGTCCTTCTCCGCGGCGGAGAGCTCCTTGCGCAACCGCGCGTACTCGGTGAAGTCCCCCAGGTGGCAGGTCATGGACTGCTCGTAGCCGGCCAGGGAGGTCTCCCGGGTCCGCACCTCGCGGGCCAGCCCCACCACGGACCGGTCCGCCTGGAACTGCGCGAAGGAGGACTCCAGGATGGACCGGGACCGCTCGAGCCCGAACTGGGCGATGAGGTTCACGGACATGTTGTAGGTGGGCCGGAACGAGGAGTTCAGCGGGTAGGTGCGCCGTGAGGCCAGCCCCGCCACCGCGGCCGGGTCCAGGCCGGGACGCCACAGCACCACTCCGTGGCCCTCCACGTCGATGCCGCGGCGGCCCGCGCGCCCCGTGAGCTGGGTGTACTCCCCGGCCGTGATGTTCACGTGGGCCTCGCCGTTGTACTTCTCCAGCTTCTCCAGCACCACGGTGCGGGCCGGCATGTTCACCCCCAGGGCGAGGGTCTCCGTGGCGAAGACCACCTTGACGAGCCCCGCGGCGAACAGCTTCTCCACGACCTCCTTGAATGGCGGGAGCATGCCGGCGTGGTGGGCGGCGAAGCCGCGGGACAGCCCGTCCCGCCAGCCCCAGAAGCCCAGCACGTCCAGGTCCTCGGCCGGCAGCGACTGCCCCGCCTCGTCCACCGTCGCCTGGATCTGCTGCTTCTCGGCCGGCGTGGTGAGGTCGAGCCCCGCGCCCAGGCACTGCTCCACGGCACCGTCGCAGCCCGCTCGCGAGAAGATGAAGGTGATGCACGGCAGCAAGCCCTCGCGCTCGAGGATCCGCACCATCCCGGGCCGGGAGACCCGCAGGCTGCCCGCGTGACGCGTCCCGGGGCCGTGCCCGCCGCCGGACTGGTCGTGACCGGCGGAGCCGGCCGGGCCGGCGTCGTACCGGGTGGTGGCGGTCCGCTCGTCCCGGCCGTAGGCGGCGGTACCGGAGCGCCCGCGGTCACGGCCCGAGCGGCCGGGGCGTCCGCCGGACCTGCCGCCGCCGTTCTTGCCGCCACCGCGGCCCCGGGGGCCACCGCGTCCGCCGCGGTAGGTGCTGCGCCCCGGGCGGCCCCAGTCGCTGCGCTCCTCCCGCCGTCGCTGGTCCTCGGCGAGGCGGGCCAGCTCGGGATTGAGCACCAGCCGGCTGCCGGAGGTGTCCTTCAGCTCGGCCTCCTCGCCGGACTCCTCAGCGGTCGGCGCCACCTCGTCGAAGGCGACCTCGGTGGCGAACAGGTCGTAGAGCTGGCTCCCGGCCATGACGTACTGCCACAGCGGCACCGGCCGGTGCTCGGAGACCACCACGGAGGTGGAGCCGCGCACGGTGTCCAGCCAGGCGCCGAACTCCTCCGCGTTGGACACGGTGGCGGACAGCGAGACGAGCTGGACGTGCTCGGGCAGGTGGATGATGACCTCCTCCCACACCGCGCCGCGGAAGCGGTCCGCCAGGTAGTGGACCTCGTCCATGACCACGTAGCCCAGGTTGCGCAGGGTGTCCGAGTCGGCATAGAGCATGTTGCGCAGCACCTCGGTGGTCATCACGACCACCTCGGCCTCCGAGTTGATGGCGGTGTCCCCCGTGAGCAGGCCCACCCGGTCCGCGCCGTAGGTGGCCACCAACTCCTGGTACTTCTGGTTGCTCAGGGCCTTGATGGGCGTGGTGTAGAAGGCCTTCTGGCCGTGGGCCAGGGCCAGGTGGATGGCGAACTCGCCCACCACGGTCTTGCCGGCGCCCGTGGGCGCCGCCACCAGCACGCCGTGGCCGTTCTCGAGCTCGCGGCAGGACTCCAACTGGAAGGGATCAAGACCGAATTCCAGGGTGGCGGCGAAGCGGCCCAGCTCCGTCCTGGCCTCCGAGGCGCGGCGCCTGGCCGCGGCGTAGCGCTCCGCGGGACTCGGCTGGCCGGTGGTGTCATCCGCGGAAGGTGCCATGGACCCAGCCTAGGACATGCCCGGCCGGCCGGCGGGCTAGAGCTCTTCGAGGGGTTTCGGTCCGGACCGCAGGTAGTCCTCGTTCTCCGAGGCGTCCTTCGCCCGGCGCTTGGCACGGCGCTTGTCATTGACGAGGCAGACCACGATCGCCACGCCGAAGAGCAGCACGAGCGGCGCCGCGAGGTAGAACATGGTGATCGCGTCGGAGCCCGGGGCGGCCAGCGCCGCGATCAGGGCGATGAGGAAGACGGTGATCCGCCAGTGCTTGATGATCTGCCGGCCGGGCAGCACGCCGATCATGTTCAGGCCGACCAGGACCACCGGGAGGACGAGGGCCGCCCCGAAGGCCAGGAACAGCCGCAGCACGAACGGGATGTACACGTCCGCGGAGATGACGTTGGCGGTGCCCTCCGGGGAGAGCCCCACGAAGAACTGGACCGCCTCGGGCAGCACGAGCCAGCCCAGGCCCACGCCCAGCAGGAACAGCGGCACGGCGGCGGCGATGAAGCCGACCGCGTAGCGCTTCTCCTTCTTCTTCAGGCCCGGGACCACGAAGGCCCAGATCTGGTAGAGCCAGATGGGGCTGGAGATCACCAAGCCCACGAAGAGGGCCACCTGCAGCATGATGTCGAAGGGCTGGCCGACGGCGCTGAAGGACACCGTGACGATCCGGCCCTCGTCCGAGAGCCGGTGCACCGGGTCGATCAGGGCGGAGAAGAACGGCTGGTAGACCAGGAAGCCGACGACGGCGCCCAGCGTCAGGCCGATGCCGGCGACGATCAGCCGGTTGCGCAGTTCCTTCAGGTGGTCCTTGAGGGCCATCTCCCCGGTGGGGTTGCCCTTGCGGAACCCCTTGCCGATCCTCGTCCGCTTCGGCCGGGCCGCCTGCGGTTCGTCAGTCATGGAGCCGATGACCACCTGGTTACGGCTGGTCGTTGGTGCCGGTCTTCCGGCCCTCGCGGTCGGTCTCGGAACCGCCGTTGACGATGCGGCCCTCCACCGCCTCGGAGTCCGTGGACCCCGTGGACTGGTGGGACCCCTGTGAGGTGCCGGTGCCGTCGTCCTTCATCTGCTTGACTTCCGACTTGAAGATCCGCATCGACTGGCCGAGGTTCTTGGCCATCGCGGGAAGCTTGGGGGCCGCGAACAGCAACAGCACGATCGCGATGATGATGACGAGCTGCCATCCCTGGAGTCCAGCCATGGGGGAAGTCCTTTCGATTGAACGGTCTCGAGTTTACGCCACGCCGTCGGGGCGCCGGGCCGTGGTTCCGTCCCGCGGGGATGAACAGTCGGTGACGTATCCGGCGCGGGCGCGGCGCAGCCAGTCCACGGTGGACTCGGCGAGGTGCTGCGGGGCCAGGACCCGGAACTCCCCGCCGAACCGGGCCGCCTGCGCGTGCGCGTAGTCGGGACGGGCCAGCCGGATCTCCGCCACCACCGAGCCGTCCTCGAGGGTGGCCGTGCGGGCCGGGTCGAAGCCGGGGACCAGGTCCCGGATCCGGTGGGCGAAGTGGACGGTCACGGTGGTCTCGTCACCCCGGGACCTGAACAGGTGATCGGAGGGGGGTGCCTCCCGGGGTTCGAAGCCCTCCCCCGTCTCCTCGAGTGCGTCGATCCGGTCCAGCCGGAAGTTCCGCAGGCCGTCACTGGTGCGGCACCAGGCCTGGAGGTAGCCGTGGCCGGACTCGGCGGTCAGCCGGAGCGGTTCCACGGTCCGCTGGGTCGACTCGTCCGTGGCGGCCGCGTGGTACCGGAACCGCACCAATCGCCGTTCCCGGACGGCGGCATGGAGCCTGCCGGCCAGCGCCGCGTGGGGGCCGACGTCGAACCCGGCGACGATGCCCTCGCCGGCCTGGTGGACCTCGGGCCCCGAGGCCTCGAGGATCTTGTGCAGGGCCGAGTCCGTGTCCCGCCGTTCCTGGTCCGTCAGGCCGGGGATCCCCGCTGCGGCGCGCAGGCCGATCACCAGGGCCGCCGCCTCGGGGACGCTGAGGCGCAACGGTCCGGAGAGTCGTTCGGCCTGGGTGATGCGGATCCGTCCCCCCTGCTCGTGGACCTCGAACTGCTGGCCGGCGAACTGGCGCTCGGGCATGCCGCAGAACCAGAGTTCGTTCAGCAGGGCGTCGAGTTCGCCGTCCCGGACGTTGAGCCGTTCTGCCAGCTCGGCGCGGCCGATCCCGTCCCGCCGGTTCGCCAGGCCGATGGCGTCCACCACGGCGGCGACCCGGTCCCGGTCGCTGCGGCGGTTGCGGCGCCGCCGGGGCGCGGTGAGCGTGACGTCGGGGGCCGGGGCGGCGTGGGCGGCCAGGGCCGCGTCCAGCAGGGCCACGACGGCGGCGTGCAGCGGATCATCGGCGTCCGGCACCGTCGCGAGGGGGCCGGCGGCGGCGATGGACCCGGCCATCTCGGCCGGGCGGGTGTAGGTCACCCGCACCAGGTCCGCGTCCGGCTCGGAGGCGAGGACCTCGGCGCCGAGTCGCAGCTGCACGGCGCGGCCCGCGGCCAGCCGCAGCCGGGTGCTGGCGGGCGTCCGCTCGCCGGACACCGCGGCGCGCACGGCCGCGAGGTCGAGATCGGCCGGTCGGGACGGGGCCGGCCCGATGCCGCGGGACCCGGTCACCACCACGGGGTCCGACTCGATCCTGGTCAGGCGGAAGGTCCGCTGTTCGCCGCGGTCGAGGTCCCAGCCCACGAGGTACCACACCCCGGTGGGGTTGGTCAGCGCCCACGCCCGCACGGTCCGGACCTCGGGACGGTCGGCGTGGACCTTGCGGTAGGAGAAGCGGATGACCGCCTGGTCGCGGACCACGTCTCCCAGTTCCGTGAGGTAGCGGTCGGCGCCCGCCAGCCGGACGCCGAAGGCCTCGTGGTCGGAGGCGGACCGGGTGTCGAGCCAGTCCTCCCCCGCGTCCACCCGGCCCAGGGCCCGCACCACGGCGTGACCCAGGTCCGAGCCCGCCCAGGCGGACTCCGCCCGCATCAGGGCCAGTCGCTCCCCGTTGCTGAACGGGACGGTCGGAAGGTACATCCGGTCCTCGTCGATCCGGTACCGCGTGTCCGCGACCGGATCGGAGGACTCGAAGCCGGTCTCGTCCTGGACCGTGAAGGCCTCCAGGGGGACGCCGATGCCCCTCAGCACCTCCTTGTCCCGCGTGAACATCTTCTCCAGAGCCGCCGGGGACGTGGAGAGGGCATAGGCGTCCACCGCCTTCACCAGGTAGTCCCGGGTGACCCCGCGCCGGCCGCCGGCCAGCAGAACCCACAGCAGGGAGACGATGCGCTCCGTGGAGCGGGCGGGCGAGGCGGCGGACACGGTGGGGTCAGTTGATGCCGACGAGGTCCACCACGAAGATCAGCGTCTCGCCCGGGCCGATCTCTCCACCGGCGCCCTGATCGCCGTACGCCAGGTGCGGCGGGATCTCCAGGCGCCGACGGCCGCCGGGCTTCATGCCGAGCAGGCCGTCGTCCCAGCCCTTGATGACCTGGCCGACGCCGACCTGGAAGTCCAGCGGCTGGCCGCGGTTCCACGAGGCATCGAACTCGGCCCCGGTGGACCAGGCGACGCCGAGGTAGTGGCAGGACACCCGGTCCCCGGCCTGCACGGCCTGACCGGAGCCCTCGGCCAGGTCCTCGATCACGAGGTCCTCCGGCGGGGTGTCACCGGGGAACTCGATCTCCGGTCGGGTGCGGTCGTAGTTGCGCTGTCCAAAGGACATGGTGGTTTCCTTCCGTCAGGGGCTGCGGGTCGAGGCGTACAGGGCCGGTTCCCGACCGGCCGTGGGCACCAGACTACTCAGACGCGGACGGCGAGGCCGACGGTGACGCCGGAGCCTCCTCCGCGTCCCCCTCACCCTCCGGCTGCGGGGCGGGCGCCGGTTGGGCCGGCGGCATGGTGTGCAGGATGTCGACGACGAAGACCAGAGTCTCCTCCTGGAGCTCGTGGCCATCCGACTCGCCGTAGCCCTGGGCCGGGGGCACCACGAGCAGGACCTGGGAGCCGACCTTCTGTCCCTGCAGGCCCTCACTCCAGCCGGAGATCAGACTGGCCAGCTGGAAACCGGCCGGTGCGCCCTTGGACCACGAGGAGTCGAACTCCTCCCCGTCGGACCATTTCACGCCCTTGTAGTGGATGGTCACGTAGTCGCCCTCGCCGACCTCCTCGCCGTCGCCCTGGATGAGAGGCTGGACCACGAGGTCCTCCGGGGCGTCACCCTCCGGCGCGGCGATCGTGGGTTCACCGGACTCCTCGTCAAGCGTCACGGCGGGCAGGGACTCGTCGGTGACCTCCACCGGCTCGCCCTCGGCCCGTGCCGGGCGGGAGTCGGCGATCTGGAAGACCATCAGCTGGTCCGTGGCGCCCTGGCCCAGCTGGGAGGCCGGCATGAAGAAGGAGATCTGGGCGCCGACCTTGTTCTGGTCCAGCATGTCGTAGAGGACGTCGTTGCCCTCCTTCAGCGTCTCGTTGAGGAAGACCGCCTCGGCACCCTGGGTGAAGTTCTCCGCGGTGACCTCCCCGGACTCGGGGTCCACGATCGCGGTCTGCACCAGGGCGAGGTCGCCCTCGTTGACCTCCTCGCCGTCGCCGTCCTTCAGGACGCGGGAGGAGATCTCCGTGGCCTCGATCGTCCCGTCCACGGTGACCTCTGGCGCACCGTCCTCCGTGAGGCTGAGGGAGACCGGCTCCAGGGCCTCCACGTCACCGGCGCCGCGTGGCTCCGGTGCGGCGCAGCCGGCCAGGAGCAGGGCACCGACGAGGGAGAGGGACAGGGGGGCGGCGGCGCGGAACCGGCGCGATCGGGACGGCGTGCGGGACATGGGATCCTTCGGTAGGGCGGGACGGGGATGGAGCCAGTCTGTCACGTCAGACTGGGTGGACGCTGGAGGCATCGCCGCTCCGCAGGGAGCCGATGAGCGCCTCGAGCCGGTCCGAGCTGGTCTGGAACGGGTCCTTGATGCCGATGGCGTGCAGGGGCCGGTCGTTGAGTTTCAAGTGGGTCCAGTCCACGGAGTAGGCCTGGCCCGCTTCCCTCGCCGCCCGGATGAACCGGCTGCGCAGCACGGCCCGGGTGCTGGGCGGCGGATGGTCCACGGCATCCTCGATCGCGGCGTCGTCCAGGAACCGGGCGGCCGCTCCGCGGGCCTGCAGCAGGGAGAACAGCCCCCGGCCCGCGGTGATGTCGTGGTAGGACAGGTCGAGCTGGGCCAACCGCGGCGCACCCCAGTCCAGGTCGTTCTTGGCGGCGTACCGGGAGAGGAACCGGTGCTTGATGGCCCAGTCGATCTCCGTGTCGATGCCGGAGTAGTCCCCGGACTCCACGGCGTCCAGCGCGCGTTCCCAGAGGTCCAGGACGGCGGGCACCCTCTCGTGGTGGGCGCCGTGGCGCTGGACGAACGCCGTGGCCTGTTCCAGGTAGTGGCGCTGGAGCGCCAGGGCCGAGCGGGCGCTGCCGTTGCGCAGTTCCAGCGGGGTGGTCCCGGTGAGGTCGTGGGAGACCTGCCGGATCGCGAGGATGGGCTTGGCCAGCTGGTGGTCGCCTAGTGGTGTCCCCGCCTCGATCATCCGCAGCATCAGGTCGGTGGCCCCGAAGCGCACCAGCTGGGTGGTCTCGGACATGTTCGAATCGCCCACGATCACGTGGAGCCGGCGGTACTCGGCGGCGTCCGCATGGGGTTCGTCCCGCGTGTTGATGATGGGCCGGGACCGGGTGGTGGCGGAGGAGATCCCCTCCAGCACGTGGTCGGCCCGCTGGGAGAAGGCGAAGTGGGCCTCCCGGCGGGGCGAGCCGGGCAGGGAGTCGTCATCGGGGGTGGCAGCAACGGTCTTGCCGGCGCCGGCGATGAGCTGACGGGTGATGAGGAAGGGGATCAGCGCCTCGGAGAGGCGGCGGAACTCGGTGCGCCGGTTCAGCAGGTAGTTCTCATGGGAGCCGTAGGAGTTCCCCGCGGAGTCAGCGTTGTTCTTGTACAGGTAGATGGTGCCCGCGAAGCCGTCGGCGGCCATCCGCTCGGTGGCCTGGTCGATCAGCTCCTGCATGACCCGCTCGCCGGCCTTGTCCACCGCCACGAGTTCGTCCAGGGTGGTGCACTCCGCGGTGGCGTACTCCGGGTGGGAACCCACGTCCAGGTACAGGCGGGAGCCGTTGGAGACGAAGACGTTCGAGGAGCGGCCCCACTCCACCACGGGCCGGAAGAGGTACCGGGCGACCTCCTCGGGCGTCAGCGGTCGAGAGCCCGGATGGGAGTAGTGGACGCCGAACTCGGTCTCGACGCCCATGATCCTGCGGTCCACGGGGCTACTGCCCGCCCTTCTGGATGAAGCCCTTGACGAATTCCTCGGCATTGGTCTCCAGGACCGAGTCGATCTCGTCCAGCAGGCTGTCCAGGTCGGCGGTCTGCGCCTGGGCCGAGCCGCCGGCGGGCGCCGGGGTCTCGGGTTCGGGCGTCTCGTCCTCACGGTCGAAGGATGAACCGTACTGCTGTGACATGGTCACTCCTAGGTGGTGGAAGGTGTCCTCACGGTGGGGCCCGGAGGGTCAACGCCTGGACTGCACGCGGGCCAGGGCCTCGAGCAGCCGGTCATAGGCACCGGCCGCGCGCGGGTCGTCGAACAGGCCCGGGACCTGCGCGGCAGAGCCGGCCAGGGGTTCGCGCTGGTGGAACCGGTACAGGGGGCCCGCACCGTCCTGACGCACCAGGAGGGTGTCCCAGCTGGCGCCGACGACGTGCCGGCCGAAGGCCTCCACGGTCCTGCCGCGCACCCAGGCCCTGGTGTCCCGCGGGGGCCGGGCGACGGCGTCGTGCAGGTCCTGGTCCGGAACGAGCCGGCGGATGGATCCGCGCCGCAGGAGCGCCTGGTAGAGGCCCTTGTCCGGGCGCAGGTCCGCGTACTGCAGGTCCATCATGCCCAGCCGGGGATCGTCCCAGCCCAGGCCGTGACGCTCCCGGTAGCCGGCGAGCAGCTGGTACTTCGCCACCCAGTCCAGCCGGTCCGCCATCGCCGCCGGATCGGTCCGCAGGGTCTGGACGGCCTCCCGCCAGGCGTTCAGGACGTCGCGGGTGGCCGGGTCCGCCATGCCGAACCGCTCCACGTGCGCCTCGGCGGCGCGCAGGTAGACCTCCAGCAGGTCCAGCCCGGTGACCTCGCGCGTACCGTCGAGCGGGCGGATGAGGGGCACGGTGGCCCGCAGGGTCGGGTCGTGGCTGATGCTCTGCAGGGCCGTCACGGGGTCCGCGAGCTCGATCTCCGGGGCCGTGCCCAGCTCGATCATGGACAGCACGAGGGCCGTCATGCCGCAGCGCAGCCACGTGGCGTACTGGGAGAGGTTGGCGTCCCCGATGATCACGTGCAGGCGGCGGTACCGGTCCGCGTCCGCGTGCGGCTCGTCCCGCGTGTTGACGATGGGCCGGCGCACCGTGGTCTCCAGGCCGACCTGCTCCTCGAAGAAGTCCGCGCGCTGGCTGATCTGGAACCCGGGGGCCCCGCCCGTGGGCCCGATCCCGACGCGCCCGGCGCCGCAGATCACCTGCCGGGCCGTGAAGAAGGGGATCAGTCGCGCCGTGAGCTCCCCGAAGTCCAGGCTGCGCGCCACCAGGTAGTTCTCATGGGCTCCGTAGGAGACCGACTTGTTGTCCGTGTTGTTCTTGTACAGCAGCACCTGCGGCTGGCCGTCGGCCTGGGCGATGCGCTGGGAGGCCGCCAGCGCCACCAGGTCCCCGGCCTGGTCCCAGACCATGGCGTCGAGCGGATTCGTGGTCTCCGGCGAGGAGTACTCGGGGTGGGCGTGGTCCACGTAGAACCGGGCCCCGTTGGGCAGCACGAGGTTCATCAGCAGGTGCACGGGCTGGCCGGTCTCATCCGTCAGTGGCTGGTCCGTCAGCTGGGTGGGGTGGGCCGCGGAGCGCGGCAGCGTCCATCCGCGCGCGTCCACGAGCGGGGACTCCTCGCCGTAGTCCCACTCGGTGCCGGCCACGGAGCCGCCTCGGGAGGTGACGAGGTCCGCGTAGGCGTTGACCACCTCGACGGACAGCACGGTGTGCCCGGCCCCCGGGTTCGCCGGCGCGTGCACGCCGTACTCGGTCTCCAGCCCCATGACCCGGTGCACGCCCCAGCCGGCGGTGTCCCGTCCGGCGGGCAGGGCCGCGGCGTCCGGGACCAGCCCCCGCTGGCCGGGCCACGCGGGGACGACGGCGGCCGGCACCTGGGGCACGTGGGTCACCGGGGCTCCTGGTGCAGGAGCATCCGCAGCCCCGCTACCCGGCCGCCGCGATGCCCGGAGATCCGGGCCCACTCCTCCGGCGAGGCGTGGTTCGGCAGGTCCTCCTGCTCGGCGAACTCCTCGGCGATCGCCTGCAGCAGGTGCTCGGTGCGCAGCCCCTTCGAGGCGTCGGCCGTGGCGGCCGTGGCCGGTGCGGTCTTCGCGGACAGGTAGTCCTTGATGGCGTGCTTCTTGGCGCGGTCCACGATGTTGGCGATGACCGCGCCGGAGGTGAAGTCGGCGAAGTGCAGGATCCGGGTGGAGCCGTCCACGTAGGTGACCTCGAGGTACTCGGTCTCGGGGCCTCGGGCGAACAGCCGCTCGGTGGCGGCGGAGATCAGGGCGGCCGCGGCGGCCCCGCGGCTGCCGTGGCGGTCGATCTCGGAGGCGTGCAGCGGCAGGGACTCGGTGACGTACTTGCCGAAGATGTCCGCCGCGCCGGCGGCATCCGGGCGGGAGACCCGGATCTTGACGTCGAGGCGCCCCGGACGCAGGATCGCCGGGTCGATCATGTCCTCGCGGTTGGAGGCACCGATGACGATGACGTTGTCCAGCCGCTCGACCCCGTCGATCTCGGCGAGCAGCTGGGGGACGATCGTGGTCTCCACGTCCGAGGAGACCCCGGAGCCGCGGGTCCGGAACAGGGACTCCATCTCATCGAAGAACACCACCACGGGGTAGCCGTCCGAGGCCTTCTCCCGGGCCCGCGCGAAGATGGTGCGGATGTGACGCTCCGTCTCGCCCACGTACTTGTTGAGCAGCTCCGGGCCCTTGATGTTCAGGAAGTAGGAGCGGTGCTCCTCGGTGGAGCGGGATGCCAGGGAGGAGGCCACCGCCTTGGCGATGAGGGTCTTGCCGGTGCCGGGCGGGCCGTAGAGCAGGATCCCCTTCGGTGCCTTGAGCCCGTGCTCCCGGTACAGCCCCGGGTACAGGAAGGGCAGCTCGATGGAGTCGCGGATCTGGTCGATCTGATCCGCCAGGCCGCCGATGTCCTCGTAGCTGACGTCCGGGACCTCCTCCAGGACCACGTCCTGGACCTCGTTGAGCGGGATGAGGTCCAGGGCCAGGCCGGTCCGGGCATCCACGGTCACGGCATCCCCGACCCGGATGCGCTGGCCGGCCAGCCGGTCGGCGCGCCGCAGCACGCGTTCCTCGTCGCCACGCCCGACCACGACCAGCAGTCCGTCGTCCAGTGTCTCCTTGACGCGGACCAGCTCGCCTGTGCGTTCCGCCTCCAGCAGGGCGATGATCGAGAGGGAGTCGTTGAGCAGGACGTCGGCGCCCTGCGTGATCCGGGCCGGGTCCAGCAGCGGGGACACGGCGACGCGCAGCCGACGGCCGTTGTGCAGCACGTCCACCCCGCCCTGGACCGCCGCGGCGATCTCGTGGCCCTCCACGGGCTCGCGGGCTGCGTGGACCTCCAGGACCGTGGCGAAGGAGAACGGGGCCTCGCCGTCGAGTTCGAGGGCCGCCTTGAGCGTGGTGATCTCCTGCCGCGTCTGGTCCAGCAGGTCCACCATGCGCCGGTTGTTCCGGGCCGCCGTGTCCAGCTGGTACTCGAGGGTCCGGTTCTTCTCCACGAGGGTGGCGGCGCGCCGCTTGGCCGCGTCCAGCTGGTGTGTCAGCCCGGAGTCTGCGGTGGTGGGATCGCTCATGGAGACCTTTCCGGCCAACCGGATCGGAGTGCTCGAAGGTCAGCCTTGCCCATCCATCCTAGGTCAGAGATCCTCCAGGTGCCGCCGCGCGCCCCGCTGCTCCATGGAGGCCGCCTCCCGCGCCGCCTTGCGGGCCTTCTTGTCCGTCACGGGCCGTTCGCCGAGGGCCTGGGGGGTCCAGCGGTTCTCGTCGGCCGGTTGCCAGGCCTCCACGTCCACCGCCTTGAACTCGGAGACCTTGGACCGTTTCTTCAGGGCCAGGGCCTCTTGCCCGGTGGCCAGCCGGCGGCAGGCCAGGAGGAAGCCGGTGTGGGCCACCATGCGGTGGTCCGGCCGCACGGCGAGGCCGTCGAGATGCCACCCGCGCACCATGGTCTCCGAGGCCTCGGTCTGGGTGAATCGGCCGTCCTCGCGGATGGCCTCCGCCACGCGGGAGAGCTGGGTAGCGGTGGCCACGTAGTTGATCCAGACCCCGCCGGGGGCCAGCACCGTGGCCACGGCGTCGAGGCACTCCCAGGGGGCGAGCATGTCCAGGACCACCCGGTCCACGGAGCCGGGCTCGTGCACCGCGGTCATCCGGTCCTGCGCGTCGCCGAGGTGGATCCGCCAGGCCGGATGCTCACCGCCGAAGAAGGTCTGGACGTTGGCGCGGGCCACGTCGGCGAACTCCTCCCGCCGTTCGTAGGAGTGCAGCTGCCCGGAGTCACCGACCGCGCGCAGCAGGGAGATGGACAGCCCCCCGGACCCGACGCCGGCCTCCACCACCGTGGCGCCCGGGAAGACGTCCGCCATCTGGACGATCTGGCCGGCGTCCTTGGGGTAGACGACCGTGGCGCCGCGGGGCATGGACAGCACGAAGTCACTCAGGAGCGGACGCAGGACCTGGTAGTCGTGACCGGCCGAGTTCGCCACCACGACCCCGTCGGGCCCACCGATCAGGTCGTCGTGGTGCAGGACCCCCTGGTAGCTGTGGAACTGGCCCCCCTCCGTCAGGGTGACCGTGTTCAGCCGGCCCTTGGCATCCTTGAGCTGGACGCGCTGGCCGGGGCGCAGCGGTCCCCGGCGTTCGCCGGCCCCCGTCGGCGCGGGGCGTGCCGGGGCATCGGCAGGGTTCTCGATCGGGGAGTCGGTCATGCGTGGGGGTCTTCCTAGTCTGTGGTCTGTGGTCTGGGGTCGGTGGGAGGTCGGTGACGGCTCAGCGGGTCAGCGCCGGCGTCCGGTGGTCAGCCACTCGACCACGTCGGCCTGGCGGAGCACGCCGCAGACGGCCCCGTCCGGTGCGAGGACAGCGTATTCGCCGCCCTCCACGCCGGCGAGCCGGTCCACCAGGGGGCGGCCCGCGTCGGTGGCCCGCACCATGGCCCCTTGGGTCAGGGCCCGGGCCGCTGCGGCGGCCGGGACGGATCCGGCGTCCTCGTCCGGGACGGCGGCGAGGGCGGACTCGTCCACGATGGCCTCGGGCAGGCCATGGGGTCCCACGAGCACGGCCAGCGTGCCGGCGGGTCGGGTCCGGACCTCGGCCACTGTGGCGGTGTTCGTCAGGCCGATGGCGGGGAGCATCAGCTGTGCGGCCGTCAGGGACGGCACCCGGAGCCGCAGCTGGGCACCGCGGATGGACTCGGTGGCGCCGCTCCACAGGAAGTAGCCGACCATCACCAGGATGACGATGAGCGGGATGTCCGGCGGCCGGCCCTGCAGCAGGGGCACCAGGACCACGCCGGCGGTCAGGGCCAGCACGATGACCCGTCCCGCCCACCCGGCGGCAATGGTCCCCTTGTCCTGGTCCCCCGTGGCCGCCCAGACCGCTGACTCGACGATCCGGCCGCCGTCGAGGGGCAGTCCGGGCAGGGCGTTGAAGATCGCGACCAGCCAGTTCGCATACGTGAAGATGCCCAGCAGCAGACTACCGACGCCGCCCGGATCCGCCTGGGTCATGAGCAGCTGGCCGCCCAGGGCGAGCAACACGTTGGCGGCCGGACCGGACAGTGCGGTGACCAGGGAGCGGCCCGGGGTGGCCTGGAAATTGCCGAACTGGGTGTGCCCGCCCCACAGGTTGAGCACGATCTCCGTGGTGGGCCAGCGGAACGCCTTGGCGCTGGCGGCGTGCGCTAGCTCATGGACGAGGACGGAGACCAGCAGCAGCACCGCGTACAGGAAGGCGATGCCGTAGGCTCCGGCACCCAGCTCGGGGAACAGCCGCTGGACCTGGGGCCCGAACAGCACCACCACGAACAGGGCGATGAGGGACCAGCTCCAGGACAGGTAGACGGGGACCCCGATCAGGCTGCCCAGGCGGAGCATGCCCCGGCGGGGTTCCGCGTCCTCGAGGGAGTCGTGGCTCACGAGGCCGCCGAGCGGCGCGCGGCCACCTGGGCCAGCTGGCCGGGCGTGCGTCCGGCCAGGGTGGTCCACTGCTCCCACCGGGGGTCGTCCGGCACGGCCATGACGTGGGGGACAGCCACCGTGGCCAGTCCGGCCCCGGCGGCCGAGCGCAACCCGGGCAGGGAGTCCTCGACGGCCACGCAGGCCGACGGGTCCAGTCCCGCATGCCGGCGGGCCATCACGCCCAGCGCGGTGGTGTAGGGCTCCGGGTCCGGCTTGCCCCGGAGCACCATGTCCCCCGTGACCAGGAACTCGAGGGTGCCCGCGGGCAGCGACTCGGCGAACACCGCGGCCAGCGGGGCGTGGGACATGGTGACGAGCGCGCAGGGCACCTCGGCGTGGCGCAGGGCGGCCAGCATCTCGCGCGCTCCCGGGCGCCAGGGGACGGTCCGGCGCACCGCGCGGACCACGTCCGTCATGGTGTGCTCGATGATCTCCCCCACTCCCAGGGTGACCCCGGCGTCCTGCAGCAGGCGCGCGCCGTGGTCCAGGGCCTGGCCCACGAGCGAGTGGGCCAGTTCCGTGGTCCACCGCCCGCCGTCCTGTTCCACCAGGGCGCGCTGGCTCGCGTTCCACAGCGGCTCGGTATCCACCAGGGTGCCGTCCATGTCCCAGAAGACCGCCGACGGCAGCGGCCCCGCGCCGCGCCCGGATGCGCCGTCCGCTGCGGTGGTGGGGTCGGAGAGGCCAGGGGGGTGGGGCACGCCGGGGGTGGGTCGCAGGGGCATGGTGCCCAGTCTAGTGGCGGTTCCGGCTCCGCCCGGTCATCTCCCGCACGTCTGGCACCGGCCTCTCGGACGGGTCTAGGGTGGCAGTCATGGCACAGATGGACGGAACCCCGGCCGGCCCGACGGGATGGCGTGACCATCTGGTCGGAACGGTCTCAGGCCGCCGGCCGGTGGTCATGATCGCGGCCTTCGAGGGGTGGAACGACGCCGGGGACGCGGCGACCAGCGCGGTCGATGCGCTGCGCCACCAGTGGCGCGCCTCGGCGGCCGGTTCCCTCACGGACGGGGACTACTACGACTACCAGTTCACGCGGCCCACGGTGGTGCGGGACGCCGACGGGCTGGGGACGCTGTCCTGGCCCCGGACCCGGATGTACCGCGCCGTGGACGTGGAGGGCCTGGACATGATCCTCGTGTCCGGGGCCGAGCCGAGCTATCGGTGGCAGGCCTTCACGGCGGAGCTGTTGACCCACGCCGCCGAGCAGAACGTGGACGCCGTGATCATGCTCGGCGCCCTGCTGGCCGACGTCCCGCACACGCGGCCCCTGCCGGCCTCCCCGGCCACGGCCGACCCGGAGCTGCGGGAGATGCTCGGCGCCAGGCGGCCCACCTACGAGGGACCGACGGGCATCGTCGGCGTGGTCACGGACACGGCGGCCCGCTCGGGGCTGCCGACGGTCTCCGTGTGGGCCACGGTCCCCCACTACGTCTCCCAGGCCCCGTCCCCGAAGGCGGAGCTCGCCCTCCTGCGCCGGATCGAGGACCTGTTGCAGATCCCACTGGACCTCACGGCCCTCGCGGAGGACGCCGAGGCCTGGGAGCGCGGCGTGAACGAGCTCGCCGGGGAGGACCCTGACGTCGCGGCCTATGTGGAGCAGCTCGAGCGGGCACGGGACACCGAGGAGTTGCCGGAGGCCACCGGCGAGGCCATCGCCCAGGAGTTCGAGCGGTACCTCCGGCGCCGCGGCCGGGACTAGAGCGCGAGGCCCAGCAGGCCGTTGACGGCGGTGCGCACGTCCGGGCTGGAGGGGTCGACGTCGGCCGGCCGGGTTCCAGGCCCGGCCTGCGGTCCCCGCTCCCCCGGGTTCCCCCCGGCCCTGGCCAGGGCCTGCTCGGCCCAGCGGTCGATCTCCCCGAGGGCAGCCGGGGCGTCGAGGTCCTCGGACAGCGCGCGGTGGGCAGCGGACAGCACGGCGGAGCCGTCGGCCGGCTCCTCGAGTTCCAGGGCGCTGCGCCACCGGGCAACGCGGTCCATGGACTCGGTCAGCAGCTCCTGGGTCCACTCCCAGTCGGCCCGGTAGTGGTTGGAGAGCAGCGCGGTGCGGATGACCACCGGCTCGACCCCCTGGCGCCGCAGCCTCGAGACGAGGACCAGGTTCCCCAGGGACTTGGACATCTTCTCCCCGTCCAGTCCCACCATCCCGGCGTGCACGAAGGCCTGCGCCAGGGGCCGGGAGTCGGCGGCCGTGGCGTGGGCTGCGCTGAACTCGTGGTGCGGGAACCGCAGGTCCGAGCCGCCGCCCTGCACGGTGAAGGGCGCGGGTAGCAGCCGGCGGGCGATCGCCGAGCATTCGATGTGCCAGCCGGGGCGACCGGTGCCCAGGGACCGGCCGTCCCACGTCGGCTCGCCGGGACGTGCCACCCGCCAGAGCAGCGGGTCCAGCCGGTGGCGCTTGCCGGGCCGGGAGGGGTCCCCGCCGCGTTCCGGGAACACCGTGGTCATCTCCTCGGCGCTGAGGCGCCCGACGCTGCCCAGCGTCCAGGGCGTGGCGGCCTCCGCGGCGTCGATGGAGAAGTAGATGTCGCCGTCGGGCCCGCCGTCCGTCCCGGGAACCGGGTACGCGGTGCCGTTGGCCACGAGGGCCTCCACGGAGTCCACCACCCAGTCGACCGTCTCGGTCGCCCCGACGTAATGGTCCGGGGCGAGCACGTTGAGCGCTTCCATGTCCGAGCGGAACAGCTCGGTCTGCTCGGCCGCGAGGTCCCGCCAGTCCACGCCGGTCGCGGTGGCCCGCTCCAGCAGCGGGTCGTCCACGTCCGTGACGTTCTGGACGTAGGTGACGGGCAGCCCGCAGGCCCGCCAGTAGCGGCCCAGCAGGTCGAAGGTGACGTACGTGTTGGCGTGTCCCAGGTGGGTGGCGTCATAGGGTGTGATGCCGCAGACGTAGAGCGACGCCTCGGCCAGGTTGCCGGGGTGGCGTGCCGACTGGGAGGCGGTGTCGTAGAGCTTGAGCCGGTCCGGCTGGACGGGCAACCGGGCGGGGAGGGGGGTGTTCCAGGATTCCATCAGGCGTTGATCACTCCGAAGCCGAGCAGGATGTAGAGCAGCAGGCCGAGTCCGATGCGGTACCAGACGAACGGCTTGAACGAATTGGTCGTGATGAACCGCATGAGCCAGCCGATGACCAGGTAGCCGATCACGAAGGCCACGAGGGTCGCCACGAGGGTCTCCCCCATGCCGTAGGCGGAGGACTGGCCCGGATCGGACAGGGCCTTGAACAGCTTGTAGAAGCCGGAGGCGAAGACGGCGGGCACGGCCAACAGGAAGGCGTAGCGGGCGGCGGCCTCCCGGGTGTAGCCGAGGGCCAGGCCCATGGTGATGGTGCCGCCGGAGCGGGAGACGCCCGGGATCAGCGCCATCATCTGGGCCAGGCCGTAGAGGATGCCGTCCCGCAGGGTCAGCTTCTCCAGGGGCTTGGTCTGCTTGCCGAGCGAGTCGGCCACCGCCAGCAGGAGGCCGAACACGATCAGGGTGGTGGCCACGATCCACAGGGACCGGAACGAGGTGTCGATGGACTCCTCGAAGAGCAGCCCGGCCACGCCGATGGGGATCGAGCCGACGATGATGAACCAGCCCATCCGGGCGTCCGGGTCGTTGCGCTCGACCTTGCCCGCCAGGGACCCGAACCACCGGGAGATGATCCGGACGATGTCCTTCCAGAAGAAGATCAACACGGCCAGCTCAGTACCGATCTGGGTGATGGCCGTGAAGGCGGCCCCCGGGTCGGACGCCCCGGGCAGGAATTCCCCGACGATGCGCAGGTGCGCCGAGGAGGAGATGGGGAGGAATTCCGTCAGGCCCTGGACCAGGCCCAGGATGATCGCTTCTAACCAGTTCACATCAGAGAACCCTACGTCACGGCCACGGCCTCCCCCGCGCCGCGACCCGCCCCGCGGTCCCGGCCAGCGGCGCTATCCGCGGGGTCCGAGGTCGTCCTCGCCGTCCTGGTCCCCGTCCGCATCGTCGTCGTCTTCATCGTCATCGTCATAGACGTCCAGCGGGGTGAACTCGCCGGTGGCGGCGTACAGGGCATCCTCGTAGGCCTCGAACGAATCGGCCACCCGGAAGAAGGCCGACTCCACCGCCGGGTCGTCGTCATCACGCTTGCCGGTGGCGGCCGCGAGATGTTCTTCGAATGCGGAAACCAAGGCCTCCAGGGCCACGCGGGGGTCGATGCTCATGGCACCACGGTAGCCGTTTTCTCCGGCTCTGGCATAGGGTTTCCTTTCAACGGCTGACCTGCAGGGAGACGAATGCGCGAACAGGAGATCACCAGCGGGCTGGACTCGCTGGCACAGCGCCAGAACTGGGAGTACCTCGTGATGACCGTGGCGCCGCGGGACTCCGTGGCCGAGGCGCGCCAGCGGGTGGTGGAGCACGCCGAGTACGGCAAATGGGAGCTGCAGCGCACCGTCCTCTACCGTGGCGGCGCCCGCCGGTACTGGATGCGCCGCCGGATCATGCGGGTGCGGTCCACCCTCTCGCTCACCGATTGACGGGACCCAGCAGGGCGTTCGCGAGCGTCTGGTGGGCCGACTCGTCGTCCGAGGGGTGGAACACCCCGGCCATGACGTCGCGGTAGAGCCGGGACAGCTCGTGGCCGCGGTGATACGACGCGCCGCCGGAGGCCTCCAGGGCGAAGTCCGCCTGGGCCTTGGCCGTGCGGACGGCCATCGTCTTGTTGGCCACCAGCCGCGGGAACCACTCGGCCCCCAGGTCCGCTCCCGCCTCGATATCCGCCGCCACGGATCGCAGTTGCGTGTCCATCGTCAGTTGGCGCAGGGAGGCCTCCGCCGCCTTGTACCGCAGGACCGGGTCCTGCGAGAGGGCCTCTCCCGTGACCTTGGACCGCCGGCGGCCCAGGTGCTGCACCGCCAGTTCGAGGGCCCGCTCCCCCACGCCGGTGTAGACGGCCGCCACGAGCGTCAGGAAGGACGCGAAGATGCCGAACGTCAGCGGGTCGGCGTTCGGCCCCGTGGGGATCTGCCGCACGATCCGCTCGGCCGGGACCACCGCGCCGGTCAGCCGCGTGGTGTGGGAATGGGTGGCCCGCATGCCGAGCATGTCCCACGAGGAGCCGTCCGCCGCCCAGCCCGCTGCGGAACGGTCCAGGAAGCCGAAGACCAGCCGGCCGCCGTCGGGCGTCTTGCCGAAGGTCCCGAGCCGGGTCCACACGGGGGACAGCGTGGTGAAGATCTTGGTGCCGGTGAACCCGAAGGAGCCGCCGGCCAGGGGCTCGGCCACGGTGTCCGAGTCGAAGAGCACCGCGTCGTTGCCGGCCTCGGAGATGCCGAACGCGAAGATCTCCCCGGCCGCCGACTCCCGGTGGATGAAGCCGAGGGACTCGTCCCCCTGCCGGCGCAGGATGTGGGCCACGCCGTTCCAGATCAGGTGCATGTTCACGGCCAGCGCGGTGGCCGGGGAGTGCCGGGCCAGCAGCCGCTGGGCGGCGACGACGGCCGGTAGGTCCCAGCCGAGCCCGCCGTCCGCGGTGGGCGTGAGGGCGCCGAGGTAGCCGGCCTCCTCCAGCAGCCGCAGGTCCTCGTGAGGGAAGGCGTTGGCCTCGTCGTATCCCGCGGCCCGGGCGCGGATGCCGTCCAGGAGGTCGGTGGTCAGCACGGTCGCCGGGTCGATCATGCGGCGTCCTTTCCTGGGGTTCGGGTTCCGGTGGGTCGGGTGTCGGGTCTAGCGGGACTCGAGCAGCCGGTCCAGGACGCGGCAGCCGAAGTCGAGGGCGGACACGGGGACCCGCTCGTCGATCCCGTGGAACAGGCCCGTGAAGTCCAGGTCCGCGGGCAGCTGCAGGGGGGCGAACCCATAGCCGGCGATGCCGAGCCGGGACAGGGACTTGTTGTCCGTCCCGCCGGACATCATGAACGGCAGCACGGGCGCGCCGGGGTCCTCGGCCTGGATGGACTCGACCATCAGGTCCACGAGGCCGCCGGAGAACGGCACCTCCAGGGAGATGTCCCGGTGCTCGTGACTGAAGGCGACGCCCTCTCCCGCCAGGTCCCGGAGGGTGGCCATGACGTCCTCCTCCTCACCGGGCAGGAAGCGGACATCCAGGGTGGCCTCGGCGCGGCCCGGGATGACGTTGTGCTTGTAGCCCGACGTCAGCCCGGTGGGATTCGTGCTGTTGCGCAGGGTGGAGCCCACGAAGCGGGCCGCCGAGCCCAGGGCCTCGAGCTGCGGCGTGGGGTCCGCCTCGTCGAACGCGACCCCGCAGATCTCGGCCACCTGCTCCAGCAGGGAGCGGGTGGTCTTGGTGTAGTGCAGGGGCCATTCATGGGTGCCGATGCGCTGGATGGCCCCGGAGAGCCGGGTGACGGCGTTGTCCGGGTGCACGGAGGAACCGTGTCCGGGGGCGCCGGTGGAGGTCAGGTTCAGCCAGGCCAGGCCCTTCTCCGCGGTCTGCAGCAGGTAGGCCCGCTGGCCGTGGAGCTCGGTGGAGAAGCCGCCGACCTCGCTGATGGCCTCGGTGGCGCCGGCGAAGACCTCCGGGTGCTCGTCCACCATCCAGCGGGCCCCGTAGACGCCGCCGGCCTCCTCGTCCGAGAAGAAGGCGACGATCAGGTCGCGGCGTGGCCGCCTCCCGCTGCGGTGCAGCTGTCCCAGGACGGTCAGGATCATGGCGTCCATGCCCTTCATGTCCACCGCCCCACGGCCCCAGACCATGCCGTCCTTCAGCTCGGCGGAGAACGGGTCCACGGTCCACTCGGAGGCCTCGGCCGGGACCACGTCGAGGTGGCCGTGGAGGATGAGGGCCGGGGCCTGAGGGTCCCAGCCGGCCACCCGGCCCACCACGCTGGCCCGGCCCGGGGAGGATTCGTAGATCTGCGGCTCCATCCCGGCCTGGCGCATCAGCTCGGCGCAGTACTCGGCAGCCTCGCGCTCACCGCGGGAGTCGTTGCCGCCGTAGTTGGAGGTGTCGATCCGGATGAGGTCCCGGCAGAGGCGGACGACCTCGTCACGGAACGGCTCTGCGGCGGGCTCGCGGGAAGTGGTGCTCATGGGTCCACCCTAGCCAGCTGGCCCACGCCGTGCTGGAGGGTGAACCGGTGCCGTGTGCGGCGGGGCCTGAAAAGGGTGTTAGGATTATCAGCGCTGCCTTTCGAGGGAGCGGAACTGAGAATGTGCGCGCGGGTGGCGGAATTGGCAGACGCGCAGCGTTGAGGTCGCTGTGCCCGCAAGGGCGTGGGGGTTCAAGTCCCCCTCCGCGCACAGGATGGATCGGCCCCCGGCCGTGGACGAGGTCCACGGCCGGGGGCCGCTCTCGTTCCAGGCACCGTTCCACCCTCTGTCTCCCCCTCCTGTCTCCACCTCGCCCGCCCCGCCTACGTGGATCGCCCCCCCGCCGTGACCGGACCGATACCCCACCACCACCTGCCAGCCGCTCATGAGCTCGCCAACCGGCCTTAGGGTCGCCTAACGTACCGTCCATGATCACTGCCGAGGCCGTGACGAGCCCCTTCGGTCGGCTCGCGAACCGGGTCAAACGAGAGATTCTCACCAATGTGACGCCCCTGCGCTGGGCGGCCGATGGCCTGCACGAGGAACGGCGCCGCAAGTGGGCCCCGCACCTTCCGGCCCTGGACCCCGACCAGGCCGCGCTCGTCTCCACCCTGCAGCGGGAGGGCGTCCGCATCGGACGCCTGGACGATCTGGCCATCCCCACCACGGATGCCCTGAAGACCGCCCTGGACCGGGTGGCGGGCCCCCTGGCGGCGATGGCCCCGGGCCGGGCGAGCACGGTGCGGCCCTCCCTGGATGAGCTCCTGGCCGACCTGTCCCTGTGGCGGTGGGGGCTCCAGGACCGGCTGCTGGACATCGTCGAGAACTACCTCGGGGTGCCGGCCCGCTACTACGGCGCCGACGTCCGCCGCGAGGTCGGGAACAACCAGACCGTCGGTGTGCGCCAGTGGCACCGGGACGCCGAGGACCCGCGCACCGTCAAGATCCTGGTGTGGCTCAACGACGTGGACGACGAGGGCGGACCCTACGCCTTCGTGCCCCTGGCCGAGACCCTCTCTGCGGTGGAGCGGCTGCACTACGTGGCGGGTTTCGTGGACGACACCAAGGTCATCCGGATGGTCGCCCCGGGATCGGTGACCACCGCCACGGGTCCCAAGTGGACCGCGGTCGTGGCGGACAACTGCCGGCTGCTGCACCGGGCCACTCCTCCGGTGGCCCGCGACCGCCTCTCGGTGACGTTCACGTGGTCCTCGCGCACGCCGATGAAGACCGAGGAGGCGCCGGCCTTCACCCCGGACCATCTCCGCGCCATCCGGTCCGGCCTGACGGAACGGCAGATGGCCTGCCTGCCGCCCGCGATGGCCCAGGGTTGAGACGCCATCGGCCCCCGCCTCCGGCCTGCCATAATCGGGACTGCAGTGGGGCACCGAGACCGGCGCCCGGCAGACACCCGGAGTCGAAGGAGGCCGCCCAGCCATGACCGAAGCCCGTGACGTGCTCCACCGGCTGGCCCACGCCTATGGCATCCAGACGTCCTACCGAGGGCACGACGGACTCGAACGGCAGGTGTCCGGCGACACGCTGGCCGCCGTCCTGACCGCGCTCGGCTGTCCCGTGGCACCGGACGGCCTGGCCGGACTGGAGTCCGCGCTCGAACACCGCAGGCTGGCCCCGTGGCGCCGGGTCCTGCCCCACACCACCGTCTGCCGGGCGGGGTCCGGCTCGTCCGTCCAGGTCCACCTCCGGCACGGCAGCCGCGTCACCGTGGACGCCCTGCTGGAGGACGGGAGCGTGTGGCCGCTGGAGCAGCTGGAGGACTTCACGGAACCCCAGGAGGTCTCGGGAGAGCTGGTCGGCCAGGCCACCTTCCGGCTTCCGCACGACCTGCCGCTGGGCTGGCACCTGCTCCGGGCCCGGCTGGAGGAGGGGCACCCGGAGGGGGAACGCGGGGTGGAGGCCACGCTGGTGGTGGTGCCGGACCGGCTGGACACGGCCGAGTCCTTCCACGAGCACCGCGGCTGGGGGCTGTCCGTGCAGTTGTACTCAGCCCGGTCCGCCGCCTCCTGGAGCCTGGGTGATCTCCACGACCTGGCGGACCTGGCCGTGCAGACTGCGGCCCATGGGGGTGACTTCGTGCTGTCCAACCCGCTGCACGCCTCCGCCCCGCAGCCCCCGGTGGTCTCCTCGCCCTACTCCCCCTCGACCCGTCGGTTCACGCACCCGATGTACCTGCGGATCGAGGACCTGCCCGAGTACGCCGACGCCGGTCCTGACCTGCGGGCCAAGGTGGACGGCCTGGCCGCGGGCCGGCGCGCGGACAACACCGCGGCAGACTCCCTGGACCGCGACGCCGCGTACGCGGACAAGCTGACGGCCCTGCGCTGGCTCCACGGGGTCCCCCGCTCCCCCGGACGGGACAAGACCTATCGCGCCTACCGTGACCAGGAGGGCCAAGGCCTGGACGACTTCGCCCTGTGGTGCGCTCTGCGCTCGCACCTGCCGGCCGACGACCCGGCGTGGCGGGACCCGGAGCTGGTCCCCGGCGGGCAGACGGCGGAACGATACCGCAGGGAGATGGCCGAGGAGGTCGACCTGCACCGGTGGACGCAGTGGCTCTGTGACGAGCAGCTCGCCGCGGCCCAGTCCACCGCCCGCGGGGCGGGCATGCGCCTCGGACTCATGCAGGACCTGGCGGTCGGGGCGGACCGGAACAACGCGGACGCCTGGATGTTGCAGGACCTGCTGGTGTCCTCGATGTCCGTGGGGGCTCCCCCGGACATGTACAACCAGGTGGGTCAGGACTGGTCGCAGTCCCCGTGGCATCCGGAACGCCTCGCGGAGACCGGCTACCGGGCCTACCGGGACATGCTCCGTTCCATGCTGCGCCGGGCCGGCGGCCTGCGGGTGGACCACATCCTCGGGATGTTCCGCCTCTGGTGGGTGCCGGTGGGCCAGTCGCCCCTCCACGGCGCCTACGTGGGCTATGACCACGAGGCGATGATCGGCATCCTGGCGCTCGAGGCGCACCGGGCCGGGGCGGTCGTCGTCGGGGAGGACCTGGGAACCTTCGAGCCCTGGGTCCAGGACTACCTGGCCCAGCGCGGCCTGCTCGGCACCTCCATCCTGTGGTTCGAGCAGCACGACGGCGCCCCGCGGCCGCCGCAGCAGTACCGCCGGCAGTGCCTGACCTCGGTCAACACCCATGACCTGCCCCCGACCGCCGGCTATCTCACCGGGCTCCACGTGGACCTCAGGGAACGGCTCGGCCTGCTGAACGATCCCGTCGGCGAGCGTCAGCGAGCCGCCGACGAGCGCGAGGCCTACCTGCGGGCCCTGCAGGAGGCGGGCTTCTACCCGGCCGGTGCGGAACCGGACCTCTCCGACCCGGCCGAGCGGGCCGACGTCGTGGTGGCGCTGCACCGGTACCTGGCGCAGGCACCCTCCCTGCTGCACTGCGTGGCGCTCGTGGACGCCGTGGGCGAGCTGCGCATCCAGAACCAGCCGGGCACCCAGCAGCACGAGTACCCCAACTGGGAGGTGCCGCTGGCCGACGCCGCGGGCCGGCCAGTGCTGATCGACGACCTGGACGCCGTCCCGGGCTTCGCCCGGCTGCTCGACGCCGTGGACCGCGAGCTGGACCCCGGCGCCCCCGGCGGGCCGGAGACCCCGGCGCCGTGACGCGGCTGCCTCGATCCCTGGGGGTGGTCATGGTGTCCCTGCACACCTCTCCCCTGGCGCAACCCGGACAGGGCGATGCCGGCGGCATGAACGTCTACGTCCGCCAGCTGGCGATCACGCTGGCCAGGGGCGGGCATCCCGTCTGGGTCCTGACACGGCGCGACCGGGCCGGCCAGCGGGTCCGGGACCTTCCGGTGCCGACGGTCCCCGGCGCGGCCCGGGCCCGGGTGGTCCCCGTGGACGCCGGGCCCGCCGCCGCCGTCCCCAAGGAGGAGTTGCCCCGCTGGGTGGACGAGTTCGCCGCCGCCGCCCCCGCGGCGCTGAGCGCGGCGGGGGGATGCCACGGGGACGACTGCCGCTGGGTCGTCCACTCGCACTACTGGCTCTCCGGGCTCGCCGGGCTGTCCGTGTCCGCGGACCTGAAGGCGCCGATCGTGCACACCATGCACACCATGGCGGCGGTCAAGAACGCCCGCGACGAGCACTCGAGCGAGCCGGAGGCACGGGAGGCCGCCGAGCAGCAGATCGCCGAGGCGGCCGACCTGCTGGTGGCCAACACTCCCGCCGAGCGCGACGAGCTGGTCGCCCACTACGGCGCCGAGCCCGCGCGCATCGCGGTGGTGCCGCCCGGGGTGGACACCGCCGTGTTCAACCCGGACGGACCGCGCCGGTGGCCCGGCCACCCCGAGGGGGTCAGGGTGCTCTTCGCCGGGCGGATCCAGGGGCACAAGGGGCCGCAGGTGGCCATCCGGGCGGCCGGGCTCGCCAACGGCCGGTCCGACGGCGGCCCCCGGCTGAGCCTGCACCTCACCGGCGCCCGCTCGGGATCCGACGGCCTGGACCTGGCGCGGCTGCGGGACCAGTCGGGGCTCGGCGAGCGGTGCACCGTCTCCGGGCCGGTCTCGGCCGAGGCCCTGGCCGAGATGTACCGGGCCGCGGACGTGGTGGTGGTGCCGAGCTTCTCGGAGTCCTTCGGGCTGGTCGCCCTGGAGGCCCAGGCCTGCGGGACCCCCGTGATGGCCCACCGGGTGGGCGGGCTGGCCTATGCGGTGGATGACGGGCGGACGGGACGACTCGTGGACGGACTGGACCCGCGCACCTGGGCCGTGGAGCTGGAGCGGATCGCCGCGGACCTGCCGGCGTGGCGGTCGCTGGGCCCGGCGGCGGCGCGCCGGGCCCACGGCTTCGGCTGGGAGGCCATGGCCGCCCGGCTCTCCGCCGCCTACGAGGAGCTCTGAGGGGTGCGGCCGGCGGGCTGGTCTGCAGTGGTGGATCCGGTGGCGGAATCGGTGATGGACCCGGTGAAATGCGGCCGCTGCCGGCGGCCGTCCCACGCTGTCACCTCCGTGCGGCCCGGTGCCGGGTGGGCGAAGCCCAGGGACACCGTTCCGGGCAGGAGCACCGGCGTGGCGAAGCCGATCTGCCAGGAGTAGCCGCCGCCCGCCGGCTCGCGGCCGGCCAGCATGCGCCCGGCGAGGTACATCCCGTGGGCGATCATGCCCTTCTGTCCCAGGGCCCGGGCCGTCAGCGGGTTCAGGTGGATGGGGTTGTAATCCCCCGAGACCGCGGCGTAGCCCCGGCCCGTGGACCCCGGGAGGGACCACCGGGCGGTCAGGTCCGGTGGCACGAACGGGGGATGCCCGGCCCGGGGCGGTCGCTCCTGGCCCTCGAGGCGCACCCCGGTGGCCAGGTACGTGGACGTGCCCTCCCACAGCAGCTGCGGGGCACGCTCCGGCCCGCCGGGGCCGTGCACCGTGACCACGAGGTCCACGGTGGTCCCCGAGGGATGCGGTGCCAGGGCCGTGGCGGAGGCGGCCACGGTCAGCGGTGCCCCGGACGGCACGGCGGCATGGTGCACCACGCGGTTCTCCAGGTGCACCATGCCCAGCAGGGGCAGGGGGAACTCGCGGTCCGCCATCAGCTCCATGGCCGCCGGGAAGGCGGCCACGTGGACCAGCACCGAGGGCACGTCCCGCGGGTCCAGCGGCCCACCTGCGTGGAACAGCTCGGCATACCGCGCCACGAGATCTGCGGGGATCTGGTGGTCCTGCACCACCACGGTGCGGCCCGGCAGCCGCGGGGGGCGCCGGCGCCTCAGGAGCGCGTCCGTGGCCGCGGTGGCCAGGGCGGCCCGGTAGCTCGAGGCCAGCGGCGTCATGCTCTCGCGTTCCATGCTCAGGCCCCCATCAGTCCCTGGCCGCAGACCCTCAGGGTCTGGCCGGAGGTCCCGCCGGCGGCGTCGGAGACCAGGAAGGCGATGGCCTCGGCCACGTCCACCGGCTGGCCACCCTGCTGCAGCGAGTTCAGGCGACGGCCGATCTCCCGCGTGGCCACCGGAATCCTCGCGGTCATCTCCGTCTCGATGAACCCCGGGGCCACGGCGTTGATGGTGCCGCCCGAGGCGGCCATCTCCGCGGCGGTGGCGGAGACCATGCCCATCACGCCCGCCTTGGAGGCGGCGTAGTTGGTCTGGCCGCCGTTGCCCGCGATCCCGGAGGTGGAGGCGAGGGAGGCGATGCGCAGCGGTGCGGCCACGGTCCCCCGGCCCGCCGCGCCGAGGAAGGCCCGGTTCATGGCCAGCTGGGACTCGATGTTCACCGCGATCACGGAGTCCCACCGCGCCGCGTCCATGTTCGCGAGCTTCTTGTCCCGGGTGATGCCGGCGTTGTGCACCACGATGTCCAGGCGGCCGTGCCGCTCGGCGCAGTGCGCCAGGATCCTCTGGCCGGCATCCGCCGCGGTGATGTCCAGTTGGAGTGCGGTGCCGGAGAGCCGGTTCACGACGCCGGCCAGGGCCTGGCCGGCGGCCGGCACGTCCACGCCCACGACGGTGGCGCCGTCCCGGTGCAGCGTCTCGGCGATGGCGGCGCCGATGCCGCGCGCGGCACCGGTGACGACCGCGACCTTGCCGGCCAGCGGCTTCTCCCAGTCCGCGGGCAGCGCGCCGGCCTCGGCGGTGACGGGGAGGAACTGACCGGAGACGAAGGCGCTCTTGGCCGAGAGCAGGAACCGCAGGGCACCGGTGGCCCCGGCGCTGGACAGGGCCGTGTCCTGCCCGAGGACGAGCCCGTTGGCGGTGGCACCGCGGCGCATCTCGTGGGCGAGGGAGCGGGTCATCCCCTCCACGCCCCTGCGGGCGGCGCGCGCGGCCGGGTCCGCGGTGGCGGCCGGATCACGGAACACGGTGATCACGCGGGCTCCTCGCCCCAGCTGGCGCTGCACGGAGCCGAGCCGCAGGGTGGTGGCGGACAGATCGGCCGGGGTGCCGGCGTCGTCATAGCAGGCGACGACGGCGCCGAAGCGGTCCGCCGGAGCCGGCTGGCGGCGCACGTCCACGCCCCAGTCGAGCAGGATGGCCGCCGCCTCATCGGCCGCGTGGCCCTCCCCCAGGACCAGCACGGAGCCCTCCACGAGGGCCTGTCCGGGCTGGTACCGGCGGAGGACGGCAGGCTGCGGGAGCCCGAGGGCCGTGGCGATCCTCTTCCCCAGGGGCTGGTTGACGAGGGCGGTGTAGGTGTCAGCCTGTGCTGCCATCGGTTCAGCGCCCCCGGACGATCGCGACGATGCCCTGCCCGCCGGCGGCACACACCGAGATCAGGCCCAGTGAACCCGGGCCCTTCTCATGCAGCATCTTGGCCAGGACGGCCGTGATGCGTCCGCCGGTGGCGGCAAAGGGGTGGCCGGCCGCCAGCGAGGAGCCGTTGACGTTCAGCTTGGACCGGTCAATGGAACCCAGCGGGGCGTCCAGCCCCAGCCGGTTGCGGCAGAAGTCCTCGTCCTCCCAGGCCTTGAGGGTGGAGAGCACGGTGCCCGCGAAGGCCTCGTGGATCTCGTAGTAGTCGAAGTCCTGCAGGGACAGGCCCTGGCGCTTGAGCAGCCGGGACACGGCATAGGCGGGAGACATGAGCAGCCCCTCGTCGCCGTCCACGAAGTCCACCGCGGCGGTCTCGAAGTCCACGAAGTCGGCGAGGACCGGCAGGCCCCGGGCGGCGGCCCACTCCTCTGAACCCAGCAGCACGGCTGAGGCGCCGTCCGTCAGCGGGGTGGAGTTGCCGGCGGTCATGGTCGCCTCGTCACCGAGGTCGCGGCCGAAGGCGGGCTTCAGCGAGCCGAGCTTCTCGAGGGTGGAGTCGGCCCGCATGTTGTTGTCCTGGGACAACGATCCGAACGGGGTGATGAGGTCGTCGAAGAAGCCGCGCTCATAGGCGGCGGCCAGGTTCTGGTGGCTGGCCAGGGCCAGCTCGTCCTGCGCCTTCCGGGTGATGCCCCACCGGTGCGTGGTGCGGGCCTGGTGCTCGCCCATGGACATCCCGGTGCGGGGTTCCTCGGTGCCGGGGGCCTGCGGCGCCAGGTGACCGGGCCGGAACTTCAGCACGGCCTTGATCTTCTCCTGCGTGCTGCGGGCACGGTTCAGTTCCATGAACATGGCGCGGGCGGCGTCGTTGAAGACCAGGGGTGCGTCGGAGATCGAGTCCACGCCGCCGCCGATCGCGGAGTCGAGCTGGCCGAGGCGGATCTTGTTGGCCAGTCCGCCGATGGCCTCCATGCCCGTGGCGCAGGCGATCTGCACCTCGTGGGCGGGCGTCGCCGCGTCCAGCGCCGTGCCGAGCACCGATTCCCGCGTCAGGTTGAAGTCCTTGCTGTGCTTGATGACGGCGCCGGCCGCGACCTCGCCGATCCGCTCGCCCTGGAGCCCGAAGCGTGCCACGAGGCCGTCCAGCGCGGAGGTCAGCAGGTCCTTGTTGGAGGCCTTGGCGTAGGCGCCGTGGGACCGGGCGAACGGCGTGCGGTTGCCGCCGATGATCACCGCCTGACGGAGCGGGCCGCCGGCGATGGCCGCGGCGTCCCGGCCGGAGGTGCCTGCCTGGTCGCCGGCCTGGTTGCCTGTCTGGGGGGTGGTCTCCGAAGTGGAGCGCTGGGCGGGGTTCTCGGTCATGGGGTCCCTTCCTGACGGAAACGCTGAGGTGAGGAGGCTTACTGCTACCCAGAGTACCTGATACGCTGAGTATCGTGAATACCGCACTGAATGCCACCGGCGGCGCGCCGGGCCTTCCGGACGGCCGCGCCACCCGCTGGGACGAGCACCGTCAGCAGCGCCGCGTGGACCTGATCCGGGCGGCCCGCCATGCCGTGCACGACCTGGGCCCGCAGGCCTCCATGGACGAGATCGCCGCGCATGCCGGCACCTCCAAGAGCGTCTTCTACCGGTACTTCGGGGACAAGAACGGACTCCAGGTGGCCGTGGGTGAACGCGCCATCCAGTACATGGAACGGGAGCTCCTGACGGCGGCCGAGGCCTCCGACAGCGCCCTCGACGGCCTGTTCGCCATGGTGTCCGTCTATCTCAGGCTCGCGGAATCCTCGCCCCATGTCTATGCCTTCTCCACGCGGCTGCCGCCGGACGCCACGACCGGCGCACCCGCCGGTGCGCAGCCGGCCGCGATGGCCGACTTCTTCGAGCGCATCGCCGCCGTCATGGACGTGCACTTCCGCGACTATCTCCGGCAGCAGGGCCGCTCGCCGGGCACCGCGTCCGCCACGTGGTACTGGCCCCGCGCCGCCATCGGCATGGTCCGCTCGGCCGGGGAGACCTGGCTGGGGACGCCGCCCGGGACCCCCCGGCCGGATGCCCGTCGGCTGGCACGGAAGGTCACCGCCTGGCTCACCGTCGGGCTGGACGGCACCTATGCCGCCGCACCCACAGCACCCGGACCGTCTGAGCAGCACACCGCCCCCTCCATCCCCGAACAGGAGCAGTCATGACCACCACCTCCGATTCCAGCGTCACCCCCCTTCCGGGTGGAACGGTTCCCCCGACTCCCACGTCCGTGGACACGGCCGAGGCGCAGGCCGCCTTCAGCGCCATCTCCCCCGCCGAACCGGGTGGGCTGGACCTGCGCGCCGTCCAGGAGCTGCTGCTGGGCCGCTGGTCCGCCGAACGCCGTGAGGGCCGCGAGAACGCCAAGAACCCGGACCTGCACAAGCTGGACAACATCACCATGGAGGAGCACCGGGAACGGGTGCTGCAGCAGTTGAGGATCCTGGTGGACGCCGGCGCGGTCCAGAAGGCCTTCCCGACGTCCCTGGGCGGTGCGGACAACCACGGCGGGAACATCGCCCTGTTCACGGAGCTGGTCTCGGCGGATCCCTCCCTGCAGATCAAGGCCGGCGTGCAGTGGGGGCTGTTCGGCTCCGCCATCCTGCACCTGGGGACCCAGTCCCACCATGAGCGTCTCCTCCCGGACGTGATGAGTCTGGACGTCCCCGGCGCCTTCGCCATGACGGAGATCGGCCACGGTTCGGACGTCGCCTCCATCGGGACCACCGCCACGTACCTGCCCGAGACCGACGAGTTCGAGATCCACACGCCCTTCAAGGCCGCGTGGAAGGAATACCTCGGCAACGCCGCACTCCACGGCAAGGCAGCCACGGTCTTCGCCCAGCTGATCACGAACGGCGTCAACCACGGCGTGCACTGCTTCTACGTCCCCCTCCGTGACGAGGCCGGCGACTTCCTGCCCGGCGTGGGCGGAGAGGACGACGGCTACAAGGGCGGCCTCAACGGCATCGACAACGGGCGCCTGCACTTCGACCACGTGCGCGTGCCCCGGACCAACCTGCTGGACCGCTATGGTCACGTGGACGAGAACGGCGGCTACACCTCGGACATCGCCTCCCCCGGCCGCCGGTTCTTCACCATGATCGGCACGCTCGTCCAGGGCCGGGTCTCGCTGTCCATGTCCGGTGCGGCCGCCTCGGCCCTGGCACTGACCGGTGCCATCACCTACGGCAACCAGCGCCGCCAGTTCAACGCCACCTCGGACGTGCGGGAGGAGGTGCTGATGGACTACCAGCTGCACCAGCGCCGCCTCATCGACCGGCTGGCCCGCACCTACGCCGACACCTTCGCCGCGAACGAACTGCTGGAGAAGTTCCACTCGATCTTCTCCGGGGAGTCGGACACCGACGAGGACCGTCAGGAGCTCGAGACCCTGGCCGCGGCGATCAAGCCGCTGACCACGTGGAATGCCCTCGACACCCTGCAGGAGGCCCGTGAGGCGTGCGGCGGCGCCGGGTACATGGCGAAGAACCGTTTCGCCTCACTGCGCCAGGACCTGGACATCTACGTCACCTTCGAGGGCGACAACAACGTGCTGCTGCAGCTCGTGGGCAAGCGCCTGCTCTCGGACTACTCCAAGGACCTGACCAACCTGTCCATCGGCGCCCTCTCCCGGTACGTGCGGGGCCAGGCCACGGAGGCCATGGTCAACCGCTCGGGACTGCGCCGGGTGGCGCAGGCCGTCCAGGACGCCGGCTCGGAACGCAAGAGCGCCAGCTGGTTCAAGGACCCCGAGGTCCAGCGTGCCCTGCTCGAGGACCGCGTCCGGACCAAGACGGGCGCGGTGGCCCAGGCCCTCATGCCGGTGGCGAAGAAGCCCCAGGCCGAGCAGGCGGCCACGTTCAACCAGAACCAGGCCGACCTGATCGACGCGGCCCGGAACCATGGAGAGCTGCTCGAGTGGGAGGCCTTCACCCGTGCCCTCGACTCGATCGAGGATGACCACACCCAGCAGGTCATGACCTGGCTGCGCAACCTCTTCGCCCTGCGTGTCATCGAGGACGACCTGGGATGGTTCATCCAGTCCGGCCGGATCTCCACGCAGCGTGCGCGGACCCTGCGTGGCTACATCAACCGCCTGGCAGCCCGGCTGCGTCCCCACGCGCAGGACCTGGTGGATGCCTTCGGCTATGAGCAGGAGCACCTGCGCATGGACATCACCACGGGCGCCGAGGCCGAACGGCAGGACGAGGCCGCCGAGTACTACCGCAAGCTGCGGGCCTCCGCCGACGCCCCGATCCATGAGAAGGTGCTGCACCAGCGCGAGAAGAACGCGGCCAAGACCGCCCGCGCCAGGGGCGGCAAGGCCGGCCGGTAGTCCCGGCCGGCTCGACGATGGCCGGGACCGCGGTGTTCCCCTAGGCTCGAGGGACTGTGCAGGGCAAGCCGAGGGAGACGACCGTGACCGGACCGATGGCCCCACCCCGCCCTCCGGAGCGCACCACCGTGGTGGTGGCCACCCGCAACCGCCGGGAGGAGCTCCTGGCCTACCTCGGACACCATGAGGCGCCGGTGATCGTGGTGGACAACGCCTCCACGGACGGTTCGCCGGAGGCCATCGAGGCCGCGTTCCCGCGGGTGCGCGTGGTGCGGCTGCCGCGGAACCGCGGGGCCCAGGCCCGGACCGTCGGCGCCCGACTGGCGGACACGGAGTTCGTGGCCTTCGCCGATGACGACTCCTGGTGGTCGCCCGGTGCCCTGCGGCGCGGCGAGGAGCTCTTCGCGGGGCATCCGCGCCTAGGGCTGCTGGCCGCGTCCATCGCGGTGGGGCCGGACGAGGTGCCGGACCCCATCAACGCCGTGCTCGCCGACTCCCCCCTGGGACCGGCGTCGGCCGGATCGGGCCCCCGGCTCCTGGGCTTCGTGGCGTGTGCCGCCATGGTGCGCCGCTCGGCGTTCCTTCAGGTGGGCGGCTTCGACCCCGTGGTCCGCTTCCCCGGCGAGGAGGAGCGGGTGGCCCTGGACCTGGCCGCCTCCGGCTGGGAGCTCGCCTACGCCCCCGAGCTGTGGGTCCACCACCATCCCTCCAGCCTGCGGGAACCGAACGAGACCCGCCAGCGGGAACTGCTCCGCAGCCGGCTGCTGACCACGGTGATGCGCCGGCCCTGGGCGGCCGTGGGACACGAGCTCCGCTCGGCGGCGACCGCCGGGTCCCGGGGCCGGCACGCACTGGCCTCCGCCCTGCCGCGGATCCCGGCCGCGGTGCGCCGGCGCCGGCCGGTTCCCGCCTCCGTCGAGGCTGACCTGGCCCGGCTGCGACCCCGAGCGACGGTCACCGCCACCCCGGCGCCGCCGCCCGGCGGTCCGGGGGCCCTCCACGCTCGGCTGTCCGTGGTGATGATCACCTACAACCGCCGGACGGAGGCACTGCAGTCGCTGGAGCGGCTGGCCTCCCTGCCGGAGCGGCCCCGCGTCGTCGTGGTGGACAACGGGTCCACGGACGGCACGGCCACGGCCATCCGGGAGCGGTACACGGGCGATCCGCAGATCGTGCTGGTCGCCAGCCCGGACAACCTGGGGGCCGTGGGACGCAACCTGGCCATGGAACAGGTCACCACCGAATTCGTGGCGTTCTGCGACGACGACACGTGGTGGGAGCCCGGAGCCCTGGATCTGGCCGTGGCGGCGCTGAGCGACCACCCCCTCCTGGGCGTCGTCACCGGCCGAATCCTCGTGGAGCCCGGCGGCCGGGACGATCCCATCAACGAGGAGCTGCTGCATTCGCCCGTGGACGGACCGCAGTGGCTCCCGGGCCCGGCGCTCGGCAGCTTCCTGGCCGGGGCGTCCGTGATGCGCACGGCCGCGTTCCGCGAGGTCGGCGGGTTCAGTCCACGGCTCTGGCTCGGCGGCGAGGAGGAGCTGATGGCGGCGGACCTCGCCACGGCGGGCTGGGAGCTGTGCCACCTGCCGGAGATGCTGGTGCACCACCAGGCGTCCACCATCCGCGACCCGCACCTGCGCCGGCGCCACGGCCTGCGCAACACGCTCTGGTTCATCTGGCTGCGTCGCCCGGTCCCGGCCGCCCTTCGCCGCACCCGGGACGTGCTCAGCACGGCGCCGCGGGACCGCACCACCGTGGCCGGTATCACCGACGCCCTGGGCGGTGCCGGCTGGGTGCTGCGCGAGCGTCGGGTCCTGCCCCCGGGCGTGGAACGGCGCTTCCTCGCGCTGGAGGATTCCCAGCGCCGCAGCAAGGCGCGGCAGTACGTCAGCTGAACCGGCCGCCGTCGTCCCGGGTGTGGGGCGACGGCGGCACCCAGTCCGCGGTCAGCCGCTGCGGGTGGCCGTCCGCAGGTCGTCCTCGTCCACGGCCGTGCGGAACCACTCCACGGTCCGCGCGAGGCCTTCGGCCCAGGGCACCTCCGGCGCCCAGCCCAACTCGCGGGAGGCCAGGTCCGTGTCCGGACGGCGGACCAGCGGATCGTCGACCGGGCGGTCGATGAACTCGATCGACGCACCGGATCCGGTGGCGGCCACGACGTCCCGGGCGATCTGCAGCACGGAGAGCTCGTGGGGGTTGCCGATGTTCATCGGACCGGAATGGTCGCTCCACGCCAGGGCCAGGATCCCGCGCACGAGATCCGAGACGAAGCAGACCGAGCGCGTCTGGGCGCCGTCACCCGTGACGGTCAACGCCTCGCCCGCCAGCGCCTGCCGGATGAACGTGGGAATCGCCCGGCCGTCGTAGGGACGCATCCGCGGGCCGAAGGTGTTGAAGATCCGGACGATGCCCGTGTCCACCGCGTGCTGTCCCCGGTAGGCCACGGTCATGGCCTCGGCGAAGCGCTTGGCCTCGTCGTACACGCCCCGCGGTCCCACCGGGTTGACGTGCCCCCAGTAGTCCTCGGGCTGAGGATGCACCTGGGGGTCACCGTAGACCTCCGAGGTGGAGGCGAGGATGAAGCGGGCGCCCTTGTCCTTGGCCAGGCCCAGGGCGTGCAGGGTGCCGATGGAGCCGACCTTGAGGGTGTGGATGGGCAGCTTCAGGTAGTCGATCGGGGAGGCCGGAGAGGCGAAGTGCAGCACCAGGTCCACCTCTCCGGGCACGTGGATGTAGTCCGTGACGTCGCACTGGACCAGGCGGAAGCCGGGATCGCCGACCAGGTGCTCGATGTTGACGGCGCTGCCGGTGAGGAAATTGTCCAGGCAGACCACCTCGACCTCGCGCCGCCGCAACTCGGTGCACAGGTGGCTGCCGAGGAAGCCCGCGCCTCCGGTGACGACGGCCCGGCGGATCGGGCGGCGGGATCCAGTTCCGACGGGGTCCTCGTGGTTCTCGTGGTGCTCGTGGCTCTCAGGGTTCACGGTGGATCCTTTCGGGGGCGGGGGTGGGGGTGGGGACGGTGTGCAGCTGGGTGCGCGCCGCCTCCAGCACCTCGTCGACGGTGATCTTCTCCAGCAGCGGGTCGAGGGTGTCGCCGTGGGGGTCGCCCCACGTCCCGGCGTCCGGATCGCCGTGCCAGAGGACGGTGTGCAGGTCTGCGTCGATGGCCGGTCCCCACCGCGCCGGGGGCACCGGGCCGAACAGCACCACGGAGGGCACGGCCCAGCCGGTGGCCAGGTGGGCGACCCCGGTGTCCCCGGACAGGACGAGCCCGGCGTCACGCACCAGGGCGGAGAGCTCCTCCACGTCGTGGACACCCGTGTGGTCCTCGACGCCGGCCACTCCTCCGGCCACGGCCTCGCCCAGCCCGGCCTCGGCGGCAGATCCGGTGACCAGGACCCGGTGTCCGCCGGCGGCCAGTGCGGCGGCCACCCGGCGCCAGCGCTCCACCGGCCAGTGCCGGGAGGCCGACGCCGCCCCCGGGTGGACCAGGACCGGTCCGGGTCCGGACCGATCCCGGCGCTGGCCATCGGCAGCGGCCCGGGGCCGCAGCCGCAGGTCCTCCCGCGTGCAGTCCGCGCCCGCGTGCCGCACGAGGCGGCACCAGCGGTCCACCTCGTGCTCTGCCGCGCGCCAGTGGGGCCCGTCGTGACCCGCTTCCAGGGCGGCGAAGGCGATCTGCCGCTCGGGCCGCGCCTGTTGCAGCAGCCGGTGGCTGGTGGGCCCCCGGCCGTGCAGGTTCACGGCCACCGTTCCCGGTGGGAACTCGGGCAACGGTACGAGGCCGGGGAGCGGGAGCACCTCGTCCACGACGCCCAGACCCCGGAGCAACCGGCCGGTGGCGGCGGGACCCGCCAGCACGAGTCTGCGGTCCGGATACCGCCGTCGTATCCCGCGGAGGGCGGCGACGCCGGTCAGCGCGTCGCCCAGGCCCAGGGCACGGAGCACGAGGATGTCGTCCGGGCGCAGGGTGACCGCGGTGGCCTCGTCCGGGGCGTCAGCGGGCATCCACGTTCCCCGCGGTGATGCGCTGCACGATGCCGGTGGTGGAGTGGCCGGGAAGGTAGGGCAGCACCTCCACGCGTCCGCCCCAGCTCCGGACCAGGGGTGCCTCGGGCAGCAGGTCCGGGGTGTAGTCTCCGCCCTTGACCCAGATGTCCGGGCGCAGCCGGTCCAGGGCGGCGCGGGGGTCGTCCTCGTCGAAGACGAGCACGCCGTCGACATCGCGCAGCCCCATGAGCAGGGCGGCCCGGTCCTGCTGCGCCACCACCGGCCGGTCCGGGCCCTTGAGGCGGCTGACCGAGTCATCCGAGTTGAGCAGGACCACCAGCACGTCGCCCAGGTCGCGCGCCCGGCGCAGCGTCTCGAGGTGGCCCGGATGCAGCACGTCGAAGCACCCCCCGGTGGCGACCACGGTGCCGCCGCGGGCCCGGGTGGCGGCCACCGCGTGGATGGCCGCCTCCTGCGGGTCCTGCGCGAGCGGACGTGACGCGGGGCGTCGGGTGGCGGCCGGTCCGTCCGGGCCGATCCGTCCGTCCCGGAAGGCGGCGGCACCGCCGGCCTCCACCCAGCGGGCGGCGGCCGCGACGGCGGCCTCGACCGAGCGGTGCACCGATCCGCCGGCGGCCAGCTGGACGGCGACGGCGGCGGCGAAGCGGTCGCCGGCACCACAGGGATCGGAGGAGTCCACCGGCACGGTCGGCAGCAGCTCGGCGGTTCCGGACGTGGCCAGGAACGCCCCGCAGGCCCCGGCCGTCACCGCCACGGAACGGGTGTCCCAGCCCACGCGCAGGGCCTCGGCCAGGCTCTCGTCCGGGACCTCGGCCCGTGCCGTGTCCAGCCGTCCCCACGCCGCACGGGCCTCCGCCAGGTTGGGAGTGACCACGGCGCATCCGGGCACCGGGGAGCCGCCGCGCGGATGCGGATCCCACACGACCGGCACGCGGGCCGCCGTCTCGGTGAGGGCGCGTCGCACGGACTCGTCCCGGGTGATGCCGCCGCCGTAGTCGGAGACCAGGATGACGTCGGCGTCGCCCAGCACGGCGGCGAGACCACCGGCGTCCACCTCCAACGGCGTGCCCGGCCCGCCGGCGTCGATGCGCACGAGGGTCTGCCCCGCGCTGCGGACGCGCGTCTTCGTCCGGGTCCCGCCCTCGTGGCCGAGGGCGTGGACGTCGATGCCGGTCAGTTGCGCGCGCAGCTCGGCCGCGGCGTCGTCCTCGGCCAGCGGCGCCACCAGGACCACGGTGGGCGGCTCCCCGGGCAGACCGCCGGCCCGTCCGGCGCACAGCAGCGCGGCCAGGCCCGCACCACCCGGACTGGCGTGGACGTGCCGGACGTCCACCACGGGGACCGGGGCGTCCGGGCTCAGCCGCTCGGAGCTGCCCGTGATGTCACGGTCCAGCAAGACATCCCCCACCACGACGATCCGCGCACTCATGGCGTGTCCTTCCTCTCGACGCCCGGAACGGTCTCCGGGTCGGGTTGGCACCGGTTGAATCCTTCGTCCATCACAGCACACAGTGCGTGCAGCAGGACCAGGTGAGCCTCCTGGACGACCGAGGTCGATGGCCCCGGCACGCACACGGCCTCGTCGGCCAGCTCGGCCAGCGGGTTGGGTCCCGGACCGGTCAGCGCCCAGACGCGCATCCCGATCCGCCGGGCGCGGCGCGCCGCCTCCAGCACGTTGGGGCTGGTCCCGCTGGTCGAGAGCAGCACCAGCACGTCGCCCGCCCGCCCGTGGGCCCGGACCTGGCGGGCGAACACCTCGTCGGCCCCGTAGTCGTTGACGATCGCCGTGAGGGACGAGGTCTCCGCCGAGAGGCACACGGCCGCCAGGGGGCGCCGCTCGCCCTGGAAACGCCCGACCAGCTCGGCGGTGAAGTGCTGGGCCTCGGCCGCACTGCCGCCGTTGCCGGCGGCCAGCACGCGTCCCCCACCGGCCAGCACCTCGGAGAGACGGCGTCCCCACCGGTCCAGCACGTCGGCGTCGCCCTCGAGCTCGGCCAGCGTCCGATCCAGCTCGCCCCGGTGCTCGGCCAGCAGCCGGCGGGTGGCCTCGGGCCGGCTCGGGTGGGTCTGTCCGTACCCGGACAGGGCGTGCCGGTAGGCCGTCTCGGTGAGCTCGGCCACCCGCTCCCAGCTGAACAGCCGCTGCACCCGTTCCCGTCCGGCCCGGCCCATGCAGGCGGCCAGCGCCGGGTCCTCGGTGAGGCGGCGGATGGCCGTGGCCGTGGCGTCCACATCCCGGGGCGGGACGAGCAGCCCGGTGGTCCCGTCGTCGACACTGTCCAGCAGGCCTCCGACGGCCGAGCCGACCACGGGACGGCCACAGGCCATGGCCTCGAGCGGCACGATGCCGAAGGGCTCGTACCACGGGGTGCAGGTGACGATGTCGGCCGAGGCCAGCAGTCTGGCGGCCTCGTCGCGGCCGACCCGGCCGGTCAGGGTGAGCCGGTCACCGACCCCGTACTCCTCGGCCAGCGCCAGCAGTCGCCGGGCCTCGGGGTCCCGGCCGAGCACGGCGCGGTCCGGTCCGCCGGCCACGGTCAGGTGAGCCTGGGGAACCTGGGCGAGGGCGCGCACGACGACGTCCACACCCTTGCGCTCGACCATCCGGCCCAGCGCCACGAGATGCACCGGGTCGTCGGCGGTGCGCCGCGGGCCGACCTCCTCGGGCGGGGTGAAGGCCATGGCATCCACGCCGCAGGGCACGATGCGGACGTGTTCCGGGTCGGCACCCAGGCCCATCAACTCGTCCACCTCGTCGCGGCAGGTGGCCAGGACCAGCTGGCTCTGCTCCACGAGGCGTGCCTCGGTTCCCAGGCGGCAGGCCGGGCTGGTGTCCGCGAGTCCCTGGTGCCGGCGCTTGACGGACCCCAGGGCATGGAACGTCTGGAGGGCCGGGATGCGGGCGGCCTCCGCGGCCGTGGTCGCGGCCATCCCGGACATCCAGAAGTGAGCGTGCACGAGGTCGGGGACGCCGTCCCGGCGCCACTGGGCGGACATCCAGCGGGCGAACCCGTCCATGTACGGCGCGAGCTCGTCCTTGGGGAGCTGTTCGGCCGGACCGGCGGGGACGTGCACGACGGTCACGCCCGGCGCGGCCTCCACCTGCTCGGGCAGGGACGCGTCGTCGAGGCGGGTGTAGACCCGGACCCGGTGGCCGCGGCAGCCCAGCCGGGTGGCCAGGGAGGCCACGAAGACGTTCTGGCCGCCGGCGTCCACGCCGCCGAGGGCGGCCAGGGGTGAGGCGTGCTCGGAGACCAGCGCTATATCCAGGCGCCCGGTGTCCAGGGGCTCGGTGCTCATGCGACCACCCGCCCGATCAGCGCGTCCCAGTCGGCCAGGAACCTCTCCAGACCGTACCGGTCCACCGCGTGGGCGCGCGCCGCGGCCCCGGCCTGGGCCGCGAGCACGGGGTCCTGCAGCCACTGCCGGCCACGGTGCGCCAGCTCGCCGAGATCGTTGCTGAGCAGTCCGGCGGAGGGCGGCACGGCCCGCGGCGCCTCGGTGGCGGACAGCGCGAGCACGGGCAGGCCCAGGGTCATGGCCTCGAGCAGGGCCAGCCCCAGGCTGGTCCACCGGTACGGGTGGAAGTACACGCGATGTGCGCCCAGGGCCCGGTGCAGCTCGGACTGCCGGTAGTTCTCGTGCAGGCTGCCCTCGAGCCAGGGCGCGAGTGCGGCCAGGTGGTCCATGCCCATGCCGTAGACCTCCACCGGCAGGTCGCGGGACAGCTGGAGCACCAGGTCGGTCCCCGCCACGCGGGTGCGGCGCACGGGCTCGTTCACCACCACGGCCAGGGACGCCCGCTCGCCGGTGTAGAGGTGGCCGGGATCGAGGACGCCGTGCTCGATCACCTCGGTGCGGGCCGTGCCGGTGTCCCACATGATGCGGTTGAAGTGGGTGACGTGCACGACCGGGACGGTGTCCTGATCGGCATAGGGGTGGCCGGAGGCCATCGCGCTCCCGGTCGGGGCGTTGTGCTCCAGGTAGACGGCCGGGACGTCGGTCCCGGCCCGCAGGCCCGTCCAGCGCTCCAGCAGTTCCGCCTCGTGTGGCCGTTGCAGCACCACGAGGTCCGGTCGTTCACCGGCCAGCTGCGCGGCGGTCAGCTCCCGTGCCGAGGCGGGCCAGTCCCAGGTCTGGGCCCGGCCGCGGCCGTCCGGTCCCCGGTCGTCGTCCACCGGCAGCAGGTAGTCGTGCTGGCCCTGGACGAACGCGGTCATCCAGGAGCCGTGCACGTGCCAGATCAGGATTCTCATCGCTCTCCTCCGGAGGTTTTCAGGGGTCCGGTGCCGGCCTCGTGGGCGGCGCGGACCGGTGCTTCGGTGGGTTGGGTGAGCCCGGCCACGGCGGCGACCACGTCGGCGCCGGTGACTCCGCTCAGACAGGGGTGTCCGGGGACGGGGCAGTCACGGGCCCGGCTGTCCCGGCAGGGGGCGTGCTGGTCACCGAGCAGACGGACGGGGACCCCGTAGGGCCGCCAGCGCTCGGGCGGGACCACCGGTGAGAACAGGGAGACGACCGGTGTGCCGACGGCGGCCGAGAGGTGGGCCGGGCCGGTGTTGCCGACCACCGTGCAGGCGGCGGCCTCGAGGACGGCGGCCAGGCCGGCCAGGTCCGTGCCCCCGGCCAGGTCCAGCACGGTGGCGTCCGGGCAGTGGCGGCGGGCCAGGGCCACCGTCTCGGCCGCCAGCTCGCGTTCGGCTGGCCCCCCGGTGACGACGACGGCGTGTCCGGCAGCGGCCAGGGCCGCCGCGAGGGTCCCGGCGTGGGCGGCCTGCAGCCCACGGGCCGGCACGGACGCGCCCGGGTGCAGGACCACGTAGCCGCCGGAGCGCAGGGACGCCGGCACCGCCTCCGTGAGGGGCGGCAACGGGTGGCGCACCCGCAGGCGGGGTTGCTCCGGCCGGGGGGCACCGGCGGCCACGGCGATGTCCAGGGCGGCCTCGACCTCGTGGCCGCCGCCCGGCGGGTCCGGCCGCTTCAACCGCTCGTCCAACAGCGAGCCGGGGTAGTCCACGCTGGTGCCGACTATGTGTCCGATGCCGGCCATCCGCGCCAGCAGGGCCATCGGCAGGGGGCTCTGGTGGAATGAGGTGAAGATCGCGGCCCGGTCGTACCCCATGGCGCGCAAGCGTCCGACCAGGTCCAGCGTGGCCTCCGTGTCGAGCGCCGGCGGGCGGAAGCCGGACCACGGGGCGTCGAACTCCAGGACCGTGTGGACACCCGGCAGCAGCCGTGCCGCGGCGGCTCCGGAGGGGGAGGCCAGCAGATCCACCGTGCCGATCTCGGACAGGGCCCGGATCGCCGGTCCGGTCAGCAGGACGTCGCCGTCGGAATCGAGTCGTACCGCGAGGATGCGCGTCATGTACTGGGCTGCTCACCGCCCGGGGCCGGGATCCGGGCCGGGGCGCTGGAGGAGGATTGCTGCCCGGACGCCCAGTCGAGCACGAGGTCCACGGCGGCGGCCAGGTCCGGCGCGGTGACCGGGGCATCGGCGATCTCCTCGGGCCGGGTCACGTGGGTGGGCACCAGGACCGAGCGGGCGCCGGCGGCCTGGGCGGCCTCGATGTCCGCCCCGATGTCGCCGATGAGCACGCAGTCCTCCGGACGCACCCCGAGGGCCTGCGCAGCGGCGAGCACCATGCCCGGCCGCGGCTTGCGGCAGGCGCAGTTCTCGGCCGGTCCGTGCGGACAGACCTGCCAGGAGTCGAAGGGGCCGAGCAACCGGTCGATCCGCTCGTTGACGGCATCCACCTGGTCCCGGGAGACCAGTCCGCGGGCCACCCCGGACTGGTTGGTGACCACGGCGGTTCCCAGCCCTGCCGCGCGGACGCGATCCAGGAGGCTCCGGGCACCGTCGACGGGATCGACCCGGGCCGGATCGCCGTTGTAGGGAACGTCGTGGACGAGGGTGCCGTCCCGGTCGAAGAGCACGGCCCGGGGGCGCACCGGCCAGGGACCGGTGGACCGGTGCTGCATCCAGCCGCAGCAGCGATGCCAGAGCGCGCTCGGGGGGATGGTCGCACTGGTCAAGGCCATCCGACGCAGTTCCGCCCCGAAGTCCGGGTCTCCCGAGCTCGGTCCGGGAGCCAGTCTCCTGCCGAGGAAACGCCCGTAGAGGGTGGTCCAGGCCAGGGCGCCGGCTCCGGCCAGCCCGCCGGCCCGGCGGGAGCCGGCCACCCGGCCGACGGCACCGATCAGCGCGACTGCGGCGGCCGTCGTCGTGGCCACGTGCCAGCCGAAGGCCCCGGGGGGCGCCTCGGCGAGCTCTCGCCAGCGCGGTCCGTGCAGCCGGCGCATCAGCGCGTTGTCGGCGTTGCCGGCCTGCACGCGCTGGCTGACCCAGTCGTCCGCCGGACGGACGGGGTGGAGGATGTGGCGTTGTCCGTGCACCAGCCGGTAACCGGCGAGACGGACCCGCAGGGCCAGGTCGGCGTCCTCGCGGTAGGCCCGGGGGAATCGCTCGTCCAGTCCCCCGACCTCCTCGAGCACCCGGCGGCGATAGGCCATGTCGGCGGTCGCCCACTCGGCGTCCTGCAGTGAGGCGGTGTTGCGCTCCCAGTCGGTGGGTGCACGGTCCACCGGCAACGGCACCGTGATCCGCCCTTGGCTCGCGGCCACCTCCTTGGGGCAGGCGGCCAGGTCCGTGGCCAGGTCGCGGGCCCAGGTGGCGGGCAGCTCGACGTCGTCGTCCAGGAAGGCGATCCACTCCACGGCATCGCCGACGGCACGCCAGCCGCGGTTGCGCGCCGCCGCCGGGCCGCGTCCGTAGCCGCGCACCACGCGCACGGGCTCACCGTCCACTGTGGGCGCCAAGGGAACCAGCCGGGTACCGGCCGCCGCGGGTTCGCGTCGGTCGTCCACCACGACGATCTCCACCGGTCCGGGGTGGGACGCGTCGGTCTCCAGGGCAGCCACCGTCTCCAGGAGCCGGTCCAGGGAGGGGCGTCCGAGTGAGGGGATGACGAGGGCGTACCGGGTCTGGGCGGGGAGGATGCTCATGCGAAGAATCCCGCCCGGCGGACCAGGTGCGGGCCCAGGACCAGCGCGGCCACGGGTGCCGATCCGAACAGTTCGAGGGCGTCGCGGGGGTCGTCGACCATGGGGCGCCCGGCCGTGTTGAGGCTGGTGTTGACGACCACCGGGACGCCCGTGCGCTCGTCGAAGGCGCGCAACAGGGCGGCGATGCCGGGGTTGTCCCGGTCGGAGACCGTCTGGATGCGGGCCGAGCCGTCCACGTGCGTGACGGTGGGGATGCGGTCACGCCATTCCGGCGCGACCTCGTGGGTGAAGAGCATGTAGGGACTGGGGAGGGGGCCGCCGCTGAAGATCTCGGCGGCGCGGTCCTCGAGCACCATCGGCGCCACCGGCCGGAACTGTTCCCGGCCCTTGACGTCGTTGAGCCGCTCCAGGTTCTCGGCGTGCATCGGATTCGCCAGCAGTGACCGGAACCCGAGGGCGCGGGGCCCGAACTCGCTGCGGCCGTCGAACCAGGCGATGACGCCGTTCTGCTCCAGGATGCCGGCCACCTCCGTGGCCAGCGCCTCGCGGGAACCGGGCGTGGTGAAGGGCACCTGCGCGGTGGTGAGCCACTGGGCCAGCTCGTCGTCGTCCCAGCGGCGCCCCAGGGCCGCCGTCGGCTTCGGGCAGGCGAGGTCGCCGGCCTGCTGGGCCAGGGTCAGGGCAGCTCCCAGTGCCGTGCCGGAGTCTCCCGACGCCGGCTGGACCCAGACGTCCTCGAAGCCGGCCTCGCGCCAGATCCGTGAGTTGGCCACGCAGTTCAGGGCGGTGCCGCCCGCCATGGTGAGCACGCGCTGGCCGGTCCTCTCGCGTAGCCAGCGGGCCAGCTCCACCAGGGTCTCCTCGACCACACACTGGACGGAGGCGGCGAGGTCGGCGTGCGCGCCGCCCCAGGTGCCGTCGTCGATGCGCCGGGGGGCGAAGCGCTCCCAGTCCGGGGCGCGGGCGGTGAAGCCGCCGTCCCCGGTGGCGTGGACGTCCTCGCGGAGCTCATCCAGGAAACGCGGAGACCCGTAGGACGCCAGCGCCATGACCTTGAACTCGTCGGACGAGCGGAGGAACCCGAGGTGGTCGGTGAGGGACTCGTAGACCAGGCCCAGGGAGTCCGGTAGTTCCTGCCGGGCCAGGATGGAGAGCTCGCCGTCCACGTACTCCCCGGCCAGGTGGGAGTGGCCTTCCCCCCGCCCGTCGGAGACGAGCACGGCACCGCTGCGGTAGGGCCCGGCGAGCCCGGAGGAGGCGGCGTGGGCCACATGGTGCTGGACATACGAGACCTTGACCGGGTCGAGGCCGGGCAGGGCCTCCGCGATGAACCCCGGGGCCCGGCGCACGTAGTCCAGACGGAGGTAGTCATAGGGGTCGTCGGGAATCTCCACGGCGATCGCCGGGTCGAAGGAGTAGGCCACCCCGTCCAGCTCCTCGGCGGTGATCCCGGCCTCGGCGAGCACCCAGCGCATGGACTGTTCGGGCAGCTCCCATGCGGAGAACGGTACGGGCCGCTTGCCGTGCTTGCGGCGCGAGAACCTCTCCTCCTCAGCGGCCGCCACGACCTCGCCGTCGACGACCAGGGCGGCGGCCGGATCATGGAACGTTGCGTTGATTCCCAAGTAGCGCACGCGGCCAGTCTTACACACCGGCACTGTGACCGAGGACACGGCGTGTCAAGATCTGGTCAACTCTCGTTGAGGTACTGGATCAACGTCCCCAATTCGCTCGCGACGAGGCCGTTTGCCGCGGGGGCGGACTGGGCCCGAGAGGCGCGTTGCGCCAGCGCCCTGCCCTCGGACAGGCACCACTCCAGGTGGTGGTCCAGGGCGCTCTCCGTGGCCTCGCCGGCGGACAGGACCGCCGGCCAGTCCAGCGCCTGGGCCTGCGCGGTCACCTTGCCGCCACCCTCCACCGGGTCCAGGGCGATGGCCGGCACCCCGGCCCGCAGCGCGAGGACGAGGCCGTGCAGGCGCATGGTCACCACCGCGTCCAGTCGCTGGATCACCGACTGCAGCTGCTCCGGGGACGTCGGTAGGCGCCAGTCCCGTGGATCGAGGCGGGTGTCCAGGTCCAGCCGTCCGGCATCGACCCGGGAGAGCCACGTCTCGAGCGTGCCCCTCACCGGGTCATGACGCCGCCGGGCCCCGTACTCCTGCTGGCCGCCCGTGAGGAAGACCCCCAGCACCGGCGGCAGGGACGTCCCGGACGCCATCGGCGCCACGGTGGCCAGGTCCGGCCGCGGAGCCGACTCCGGCCCGTCACGGGCCAGGACGCGGTGGAAACCGGTGACCGCCGGATCCGCGGGGTCGATGACGCTGACGCCGATGGCGATCCTGGTGCAGTGTGCGAAGCGTCGGTGGAGCTCCACGAGCGGAGGCCCCATGGCCGGGCCACAGGCGAAGACGAGGTGCGAGTAGAGGCTGGGGTCCGCATCGTCCAGGGCGAGCCCGCCCGGTGGGCGCATCACGGGGCTCCAGGCGGTGTCGTGGCGGAGGTGGGACCGGGACAGCGCACGCTCCACCGTCCGCATGGACAGCACGTCCCCGGCGGTGGCCTCCCCGTGCAGGACGGAGGACCAGCCGACCAGGAGCACCCGTGTGGCCGTCACCGACGGGCAGACTCGTAGACGTCCAGGGTCTGATCGGCGATGGACTCCCAGGAGAAGTGGTCGATCGCCCGTTGCCGGCCGGCCTCGCCCATCCGTCGTGCCCGGTCCGGGTCCTCGAGGACCGCCGTCAGGGCCGCAGCGAAGTCGGAGACGAAGCGGTCCGGGTCCACGGGTGTCCCGGTGCCGTCGCTGGCCTGCTCCACGGCGACCAGGCGACCCGTGGCGCCCTCCTGGACCACCTCGGGGATCCCCCCGACGGCCGAGGCCACCACGGCGGTGCCGCAGGCCATGGCCTCGAGGTTGACGATCCCCAGCGGCTCGTAGATGGACGGGCAGGCGAACACGGTGGCCTGGGAGAGGACCTGCATGATCTCGGCTCGCGGCAGCATGCCCTCGATCACCACCACGCCGTCCCGGGTGGACTGCAGCTCCTCGATCAGGGCGTTGACCTCGGCGGCCAGTTCCGGGGTGTCCGCGGCGCCGGCGCACAGCACCAACTGCACCTCCGGAGCGAGCTGGGAGACCGCGCGCAAGAGGTAGGGCACGCCCTTCTGGCGGGTCACCCGCCCCACGAAGGCGACGGTCGGCCGGTCCGGGTCGATGCCATGCCGGGCGAGGGGGCCGACGTCGTCCTGGGGGGTCCAGAGCTCGGTGTCGATGCCGTTGTGCACGACTCGGACCTTCTCCGGGTCCACGTCAGGGTAGGCGGCCAGGATGTCCCGGCGCATGCCCGCCGAGACCGCGATGACGGCGGCCGCCGAGGCATAGGTGGTGGCCTCGGCCCAGGTGGACAGCCGGTACCCGCCGCCGAGCTGCTCGGCCTTCCACGGCCGCAAGGGCTCCAGGGAGTGGGCGGAGAGGACGTGCGGCACGCCGTGCAGCAGCCCGCCGAGGTGACCGGCCATATTGGCGTACCACGTGTGGGTGTGGATGAGGTCCGTGCCGGCCAGGTCCGCCAGGATGGTGAGGTCGGTGCCGAGGGTCTGAACGGCGGCATTGGCGTCCTCCAAGCCGCCCGGCACCCCATAGCTGGTCACCGCTGCCCCGTGGAAGTCGGGCTCCCGGTCCTCCCCGAAGGCATGGATGCGCAGATCGGTGCGGCGGGCCAGCACCCGGGAGAGCTCCGCGACGTGCACGCCCGCGCCGCCGTAGATGGTCGGGGGGAATTCCTTGGTCACAATGTCGATGCGCACGGTATCAACGTAGTCCAGCACACTCCTGTGCCGTTAGTGTGAAGGAACGGATGCTCCTCTGACGGGACGGGATGCCTCAGATGCCACAGAAGAAGGTGCTGGCGATAGTGCTGGCCGGCGGTGAAGGTAAGCGGCTGATGCCCTTGACGGCGGATCGGGCCAAGCCCGCGGTCCCCTTCGCCGGGAGCTACCGGTTGATCGATTTCGCGCTCTCCAACCTGGTCAACTCCGGATATCTGCGGATCGTGGTGCTGACGCAGTACAAGTCCCACTCCCTGGACCGCCACATCTCCGAGACCTGGCGGATGTCCACCCTGCTGCAGAACTACGTGGCCTCCGTGCCGGCCCAGCAACGGCGCGGGAAGGACTGGTTCCTCGGCAGCGCCAACGCCATCTACCAGTCGATGAACCTCATCCACGATGCCCGGCCGGACATCGTGGTGGTGATCGGCGCGGACCACGTCTACCGCATGGACTTCCAGCAGATGGTGGACCAGCACATCGAATCCGGGCTCTCGGCCACGGTGGCGGCCGTGCGCCAGCCGGTGGAGCTCGCACCGTCCTTCGGCGTCATCGAGACCCAGCAGTCCGCGCCGGGACGCATCGAGCGCTTCGTGGAGAAGCCCGCCACGACCGAGGGGCTGGCCGACGATCCCACGCAGTTCCTGGCCTCCATGGGCAACTACGTCTTCACCGCGGACGCCCTCGTGCATGCCCTCAACGAGGATGCGGCGGCCCAGGACACGGAGCACGACATGGGCGGGGACATCGTCCCGTGGTTCGTGGCGCAGAACGACTGCGGCGTCTACGACTTCACCACCAACCGGTTGCCCGAGGAGACCGGCGGCACCCACTACTGGCGGGACGTCGGGACCCTGGACTCCTACTACGACGCGCACATGGACCTGGTGAAGCCGTGGCCGGACTTCAACCTCTACAACCCCGAGTGGCCCATCTTCACGCGCCAGTCCGTGTCACCGCCGGCCAAACTGGTCCGCTCGGCCACCAAGAGGCCCGGCACCGCCGTGGACTCCATCCTGTCCCAGGGCGTGGTGATCTCCGGCGGGACCGTGGCCCAGTCCGTCCTCTCCACGGATGTCCGGGTGAACAACGAGGCGTGGGTGGAACAGTCCGTGCTGCTGGACGGCGTGGTGGTGGGCAAGGGGGCCAAGGTCCGCAACGCGATCCTGGACAAGAACGTCGTGGTGCCGGAGGGCGTGCAGATCGGGTTCGATCGGGCCGAGGATGAGGCCCGGGGATTCATGGTGACCGACTCCGGGCTCACCGTGACCTCCAAGGGCCAGTTCGTTCCACCCCTGGACTGAACGGCCAACAAGCCACATGCCTTGTACTCTCGCGCACAAGGCATGTGACTTGTCGTTGTCTCAGGGCCAGGAGGGCTCCTCCGCGTGGGCGATGAACAACTCTCGCACCTCGCATCCGGCCGGCTGCGACAGGGCGAACAGCACGGCGTTGGCCACGTTGGACGGATCGTTGAGCTGGGAGTCGTCCTGCGGCTTGTACTGCTCGGTCCGGTCGTCGAAGAACCGGGTCTTCATGCCGCCGGGGATGAGCTGGGTGACGCCGACCTCGCCCTTGAGCTCCGCGGCCAGTGCCTGCGTGAAGCCGAGGACACCGAACTTGGAGGCGCAGTAGGCGGTGGCGTCCGAGGCGCCCTTCAGCGCCAGCGTGGAGGCCACCGTGATGACGCGCCCGCGCGAGGCCTTGAGCGCCGGTAGGGCCGCCCGCACGGTGGAGACGGTGCCGAAGAGGTTCACCCGGACCACCAGCTCCCAGTCATCGACGGAGACGTCCTCCAGCCGACCGCAGCGATCGATCCCCGCGGCCGTGACCACGGCGTCGAGACCGCCAGCCTCCGCGGCCGCGCGCTCGACGGTCTCGGTCACGGCGGCGGTGTCCGCGACGTCCACCTGATAGGCGGTCACGCCGCTGAGCGAGCTGATGTCCCGATCCAGGACGATCGGCTGACCGCCGCTGGCGCGAACCGCCTCCACGACGGCTGCACCGAGGCCGGAGCCACCACCGGTGACCAGGACCCGGCCGGGGCCGGAGGGTTGAGAAACCATGCACTTCTCCTCTCACGGGGACGACCGCCTGGACGGCGGCCTGATTCCCCCACCGTAACGTCAGACGGTTAGGGTCGGGACCATGACGAGCACATCGATCCCCCCGGCCGAGCTGACTGTCCTGAGCCCCCACGACGGCACGCCCGTGGGGACGCTACCCTGTGCGGGGGCGGACGAGGTCCGCGATGCCGTCGCCACGGCCAGGGCGGCGGCCCTGGACTGGGCTCGGACCAGCCCTGAGGAGAGGGGCCGGTGGGTGCGCGCGGCGGCAGACGCGCTGGCCGACCATGCCGAGGAAGTGGCCGGTCTCAACACCCGCGAGACCGGCAAGCTCCCGCAGGAGGCACTCGGCGGGGTGATGGCCGGCGTCGGGACCCTCCACCAGTACGCCGAACTGGGGCCGGTGCACCGGGGGCACAGCCTGCGGGGCCACGCGCTGGCCTCCGACTACACCGTGGTTGAGCCCCGCGGCGTCGTGGCCGCGATCACGCCCTGGAACGACCCGGTGGCCGTCGCCGCAGGCCTGCTGGGCGCCGCGCTCGTCACCGGCAACACCGTGGTGCACAAGCCCAGCGAGCGATGCCCGCACACCGGTGCCCGCCTCGGCGAGATCCTCGCCGGAGTCCTGCCGGAGGGCGTGCTGGTCACCGTGACTGGCGGTCCGGAGACCGGGCAGATCCTGACGGAGCAGGCAGGCCTCGATGTCCTCGCGCACGTGGGATCGACCGCCACCGGCGTGGCCATCGCCCACGCCGCGCTGTCCACCGGTGCGCATGTCATCCGTGAGAACGGCGGCAACGACCCGCTCGTGGTCGACGACGACGTCGATCCGGTGTGGGCGGCCGAACAGGCGGCGATCGGGGCCTTCACCAACGCCGGCCAGATCTGCACGTCCGTGGAACGCGTCTACGTCCACCGCGCCATCGCCGAGCCGTTCCTGGAGGCGCTGGCCGCCGAGGCCCGCCGCCGCAACGCCGACCAAGCCCTCGCGCCGCTCGTGGATCGCCGGATGCGCGAGGCCGTGCACGCCCACGTCCTCCACGCCCTGGAGCACGGAGCCACCGCGCTGGCGGGCGGGACCATCCCGGAGGGTCCGGGTTCCCACTATCCCGCCACGGTGCTGAGCGGCTGCACCGAGGACCTGCCGGTGATGACCGAGGAGACCTTCGGACCGGTCGCCCCGGTGCGGATCGTGGACAGCTTCGAGGAGGGCCTGCGCTGGGCGGCCGGCGGTCGCTATGGGTTGGCGGCGACCGTGCTGACCGGCCGCATCGCCCACGCGCAACGGGCCATCGCCGAACTGCCAGCCGGCACCGTGAAGGTCAACAACGTCTTCGGCGGAGCTCCCGGCGGTGCCGCCCAGCCTCGGCGGGCCAGCGGCGCCGGCTTCGGCTACGGCCCCGAACTGCTGGACGAGATGACGCAGGTGAAGGTCGTGCACGTGGAGATGCCCCCGACCCCGTGAGGACCGGCAACCACGCCGGGGACCGGACCGGGAAGTGCGCCGACTCTTTTCCTGAAAGAGTGGTTGAATATCTCCATGGTGATCGACAACACGATGGATGCTCCCCCGGCGGACGCGCCGCTGACCTTCCTGGAGCGCACCAACCTCACCAGGGATGAGGCGTTCGCCCGCTCCGCACTCGTCATCACCGGGGACTATGACGTGCGCCTGGACCTCTCCTCGGCCCTGGATCCGGCGGCCACCGGCTTCCGCTCCACGACGACGCTCACGTTCCAGTGCCGCGAACCCGGGTCCTGGACCTTCCTCGACTTCGTCAACGGCGGCGTGGAGTCGGTGGTCCTGAACGGTCGCGCCCTGGACCCGGCCCTGGTGGCTGGGCGGGCCCGGATCCTCCTGCCGGACCTGGCCGCGGAGAACGAGGTCACCGTCACCGGCACCGCGTGGTACTCCACCTCCGGGGAGGGACTGCACCGGTTCGTGGACCCCTCCGACGGCCAGACCTACCTGTATACCCAGTACGAGCCGGCCGACGCGCGACGGGTCTTCGCCACCTTCGAGCAACCCGACCTGAAGGCGCGGTTCACGTTCCACCTGACCGGTCCGGCGGACTGGGTCCTGGCCTCCAACCAGGCGCCGACCGCACGCCGGGCGGCCGGGACGGACGGCGCCGGCCGGGCCTTGGTGGCCGTGGACTTCGCCCCCACCCCGCCGATGTCCACCTACATCACCACCCTCCTGGCGGGCCCGTATGCCCACTGGCAGGACCGGTGGGGCGGCCACCCCGCCTCCGGGGCCCCCGAGGTGCCCCTCGCCCTGTACTGCCGGGCCTCGATGGCCGGATCCATGGACGCCGAGCGGGTCTTCGCCACCACGAAGGCCGGTCTCGACTACTTCCACGACCTGTTCGGCACCCCCTACCTGTGGGGGAAGTACGACCAGGCCTTCGTGCCCGAGTACAACCTCGGGGCCATGGAGAACCCGGGCCTGGTCACCTTCACCGAGCATCACGTCTTCACCTCGACGGCCACGCAGGCCCAGTACGAGGGCCGCGCCACCACGATCATGCACGAGATGGCGCACATGTGGTTCGGGGACCTCGTGACCATGCGGTGGTGGGACGACCTGTGGCTCAAGGAGTCCTTCGCCGACTTCATGGGCACCCTGGCCGTGGCCGAGGCCACGGAGTTCACCGGGGCCTGGACCACCTTCGCCAATCGGCGCAAGGGCTGGGCCTACCTCCAGGACCAGTACCCCACCACCCACCCGATCGTGGCGGACATCCCCGATCTCGAGTCGGCCCGGCAGAACTTCGACGGCATCACCTATGCCAAGGGCGCCGCGGTGCTCAAGCAACTGGTGGCCTTCGTGGGCCGGGACGCCTTCATGGCGGCCTCCCGCGAATACTTCGCCCGGCATGCCTGGGGCAACGCCTCACTGGATGACTTTCTGGCGGTCCTCTCGGCCGCCTCGGGCCGTGACCTGCAGGAATGGTCCGACGACTGGCTGCGGACCTCCGGCGTGCCCGAGCTGTGGGTGGAGGAGGGCGAGTTGCGTCAGGCGGGGACGGACCCCGCCTCCGGATCGGAGGTCCTGCGCCCGCACGTGCTGAAGATCGGTGTGTTCTCCCCCGACGACGTCGGCCGCCTGGCGCGTTCACGGAGCCTGGACGTGGAGGTCAGGCCCGGAGGGCAGGGTGCCCGGACACCCGTGGCGTTGCCGGTGACGGTGCCCGCGGGCCAGCTCGTCCTGGCGAACGACGAGGACCTGACCTACGCGAAGATCCGGCTCGATGAGTCGTCCCTGCAGGCCGTGCTCCGTTACCCCGTGGCGGACGCGCTGGCCAGTGCCACCGTGTGGGCTGCCCTGTGGAACATGACGCGAGACGGCCTGCTGCCGGCCGGGCAGTTCGTGGAGGCCGCCTGCCACCTCTCCGGCGGGTTGAGCGACGCCGGGCTCTACGGCAGCGTGCTCGAGCAGTCCAGGACGGCGGTGGATCGGTACGCCCCGGCCTCCGAGCGGGACGCCCTGCGGAAGAGGCTGGGCGAGGTGCTGGTGGAGGCCCTGCACACCTGTGGTCCGGGCAGCGACCGGCAGCGTGCGGCGGCCCGGACGCTCACGCGGTTGGCCCGTGGCGCCGGTGACGGGCCGGCGCCGGAGGGCGAGGCGACGTTCCAGCCGTTCTCACCGATCCTGAGCGTGCTGACCGGGACGGGGCCCGACGCGGAGCGCGACCGGGCGCGGCTGGCGCCCGGACTCGAGGTGGATGCCGAGATCCGCTGGCTGGCCTGGCAGGCGCTGTCCGCGCTGGGCCGCGCCACACCGGAGGACCTGGACGCGGCGCTGGCCCAGGACGTGACCGCCGCGCACGCCGTCTGGCACCGCATGGCCTGCGCCGCCCGGCCCGATCCCGCGGTCCGTCGCGCGGCCTGGGAGGCGGTCATGAACGGCGGCACCCCGGACGGACAGGCGCTGTCCAACGACCACCTCACGGCCACCGCCGCCGGCTTCACCGCCTCACGCCCGGACCTCGCGGAGCCCTTCGAGGGGCGCCTCTGGCCGGAGCTGGAGTCCCTGTGGTCGAGTCGGTCCAACGGGCTGGCCTCGAGGACGATCCACGGGCTGTTCCCCTCCCGGCAGGACGCGATCCCGGGCACGGCGGACGAGCAGCGGAACCACCCGGTGGTGGCTGCGGCCCGGGACTGGCTGGACGGGCATCGGCAGGCGCCCCGGGCCCTGCGCCGGATCATCCTCGAGGAGTCGGACGACCTGTTGCGCTCCCTGCGGGCGCAGGCCGCCCACCGGCGTTGAGACCGACCGGACCTAGGGCACCCGGGCGGTCCAGGCCGGCGTCGTGAACTTGGACTCGGCCAGCGCCTCGGCCCGGGCGATCTCCTCGCCCGTGAGCTCGGCACGGGAGGCGCCGTAGCGCTCGGCGAATGTCTCCATCATGGTCTCCCAGATCTCCGGACGGCTCATGCCGGTCTGCCGGCGGAGCGGGTCGACCCGCTTCTTCGCCGAGCGGATGCCCTTGTCCCGGATCTTCTCCTGGCCGATCCGGAGCACGTCGGTCATCTTGTCCGCGTCGATGTCATAGCTCATGGTCACGTGGTGGAGCAGTCCCCCGCTGGCGAGCCTCTTCTGGGCCGCCCCGCCGATCTTGCCCTCGGGCGTGGCGATGTCGTTCAGCGGCTGGTAGAAGGCCTCCACGCCGGTGCGCTGCAGGGCCTCCATGGCCCAGGCGTCGATGAACGGGTAGGACTCGGCGAAGCTCAGTCCGTCCACGAGGGAGACCGGCAGGTACATCGAGTACGTCACACAGTTGTCCGCCTCCATGAACATGGCCCCGCCCCCGGAGATGCGCCGGACCACGGTGATCCCGTGCCGCTCGACGCCGGCGGGATCGACCTCGTTGGCCAGCGACTGGAACGAGCCGATGACGACGGCCGGCTCGGTCCACTGCCACAGGCGTAGCGCGGGCCTGCGCCGGCCGGCCGCCACGTCCTCGGTGAGGATCTGGTCCAGGGCCACCTGGGTGGCGATCGGCAGGGGCTGCGGGACGAGGATCTCCCAGTCGTGGTCGCTCCACGTGGTGGCGTGGCCGAGCGCGCGCCGCACGGCAGTCGCCACCGCGGCCGCGTCGAAACCGAACATCACGGTCCCGGGCCCGACGGCGGCCCGCACGTTCTCCGCGATGGTCCCGTGGGGTGCGTCCACGGACAGGCCCACCAGGGACCGGTTGATGTCCGTCAGCGCCTCGTCGGGTTCGAGGAAGAAGTCGCCGTTGATGCTGGCGGCCGCCACGGTGTGACCGGCGACGGCCAGGTCCGCGATGACGAGCTTGCCGCCGGAGGCCTTGTATTCACCGTGGTGCGTGTAGTCACTCATCCCTCCATGGTAGGGATCGCGGGGGCCGGACGGTGGCACGGATATCCACACCTCACCTTCCACACCTCACATCCACCGGCGCTGGCGCGTCTACTGTGTGATGACGATGAGAGAACCGTTCGAAGAGGCCGTCCAGCGGCACGGGGGCACCGTGCTGAAGGTCTGCCGTGCCGTGCTCGGACCGGGGCCGGATGCCGATGACGCCTGGCAAGAGACGTTCATCGCCGCCCTGAGGCAGTGGCCGGAGCTCGACCCGCTGATGCCGCTGGAGCCGTGGCTGGTGCGCGTGGCCGGACGCAAGGCGATCGACGTGGTCCGGGGGCGGAACCGCCGGGCGGTGCCGCTTGGCGAGCTCCCCGAGCGCGGGCCGGCGGTCGGTTCCATAGCGTCTGATGCCGTGGAGCATGGCGTGGAGGTCTGGTCGGCCGTGGCCGCCCTGCCGGAACGGCAGCGGCTCGCGGTGGCCTACCACTATCTCGGTGGCCTGCCCCATGCGGACACCGCGGCGTTGATCGGCGGGAGCCCCGAGTCCGTCCGGAGGGCCTCCTCCGACGGCATCAGGGCCCTGCGCCGGCAGTGGACACCGGAGAGGATGGGAGCGGAATGAGGGAGCACATGATGAACAGCACCGAGATGACCGGGGATCGCCTCGCGGGCGGTTTCTCCGTGGCGGAGGCAGACCTGAGGGTGCTGCGTGACCGGCTCTCCCGCCGCGCGGACCAGGAGGGCCTGCTGGAGCTGGCCTACCGCGTGGTGGACTCGCCGGTGGGTCGTCTGCTGGTGATCGCCGGGGACCACGGCGTGGTGCGCGTGGCCTTCGAGCGCGAGGGCTTCCCCGCGGTCCTGTCCGCGGTGGCCGAGAGGGTCAGTCCGCGGTTGCTGCACGCGCCGTGGAAGCTGGATGCGGTGGCCCGCGAGTTCGACGAGTACTTCGCCGGTCGGCGTCGCCAGTTCGAGACCCCCGTCGACTTCGTCCTGTCCTCCGGGTTCCGGCTGTCCGTGCAACGGGAGCTTCCGGCCATCGGTTATGGCCGGACGATCAGTTATCGCGACCTCGCCGGACGGCTGGAGAACCCCCGTGCCGTGCGGGCCGTCGGCACGGCGTGCGCGACGAATCCCCTGCCCGTGATCGTGCCCTGCCACCGGGTGGTGCGTTCGGACGGCGCCCTGGGCGGCTACCTGGGCGGCCTGGACGCCAAGACCACCCTGCTCGAGTTGGAGCGTGAGGCGGCATGAGCGGCTCGGCGGACGGCCTCGTGGTGGGTGAGGACGGCCTGGCCCGTCCCGTATGGGCGTCCCGGGATCCGCTGTTGCGGGAGTACTACGACTCCGAGTGGGGCATGCCGGTCCGGGACGAACAGGGCCTGTTCGAACGGCTCAGCCTGGAGGCCTTCCAATCCGGGCTCTCCTGGGCCACGATCCTGCGCAAGCGGCCGGCCTTCCGCCGGGCCTTCGCCGACTTCGACGCGGACGCCGTGGCCGGATTCGGGGACGGGGACGTGGCGCGGCTGCTGGAGGACGCCGCGATCATCCGCAACCGGGCCAAGATCCTGGCGACCATCGGCAACGCGCAGGCCACGAGGCACCTGCGGGCGGAGGGTGGCCTGGCGGAGCTGCTCTGGTCCTTCCAGCCTGAACGGACGCCCGAGCCCCGCACCACCGAGGACGTTCCCAGCCGCTCCCCCGAGTCCGTGGCGGCGGCCAAGGAGCTGAAGTCGCGGGGGTTCTCCTTCGTGGGCCCCACCACGGTGTTCGCGTTGATGGAGGCGGTGGGCATCGTGGACACCCACCTGCTGGGATCGCACCGGCGGGGGACGTCGGGGGTGTGGTGACGCCTCGATATGATCGGAAGGTGTCCACCACCGAGGTCTCCAGCATCGCTCCCCCGCCGGCCGGGACCTTCCGCCGCTGGACGGCCCGGTCCGGTTGGCTGCTCGCCGTGGCGGTGCCGCTCTGGCTTGTCGGCGGGCGGTTTCTCACGGACAGTGCCGGTTCCCTGACACCGGTCTATGCGGCCACGCTGGCGCCGGCGCTGCTCGTGCTGTCCGTGGTGGCTCTCGCCGTGCCGGCACGCCGCCCCGCGCGCTATCCCTCGCTCCGGGCCAGCGCGATCCTGGTGATCTCCTGGGGCTGCGGCATCGCCCTCGGCTTCACCCTTCCCGATGTCGGCGAGGGGGCCTCCTCCGTGCTCGGTTCCTGGGCCGGGTCCGGGGCCGAGGGGGCCGCCGCCGCCCTCTCGAATCCCCTGGGGATCATCATGCTGTTCATGGCCGTGCTGGGCTGCGTGGTCTCCGTGCGGCACAGCGCCCAGGGGGACGGCAGCGGCCGCCCCCGGGACGCCGACGAGGACGAGGCGCAGGGCACCGGCTACTTCCCCGTGCTGGATGTCTAAAGCTCCCGGGACAGCTTCCGTGGCTTAAAGCAGAACCGGGGCCGGTCAGGACCGTCCTCACGCAGGAGTGGTCCCGGCTCGGCCCCGGTGTGCTGGGGTATCCGAAGGGGCGGTGTCGTCTACTTCTTGCCGCCGAAGCCCTTGAAGCGGGCGTTGAAGCGCTCCACGCGGCCGGCGGTGTCCATGATCCGCTGCTTGCCCGTGTAGAAGGGGTGGGAGGCCGCGGAGATCTCCACGTCGATCACGGGGTAGGTGTTGCCGTCTTCCCACTCCATCGTCTTCTTGGACGTGGCGGTGGTGCGGGTCAGGACCTTTTCGCCGGAGGCCAGATCGTTGAAGATCACCAGCTGGTACTCGGGATGGATGTCAGTCTTCATGGGAATCCTTCGTTGACGCCACTGGATTTTGCCAGCAGCTGTGAGGAGCAAGTGTGGTTGACCGCGGTACGGCCAGCCATTCACTCTATCACGCACGGGCACGGAGCTCCCAGAAGGCCACGGCACTGGCCGCGGCCACGTTGAGAGAGTCCACCCCGGGTGCCATGGGGATCTTCACGTGCAGATCGCACGCGGCCAGGGCGGCCGACGTGACCCCGGGGCCCTCGGCACCCAACACGAGGGCGAGACGTTCATGGTCCCGCAGCGCCGGGTCGTCCAGCTCCACGGCCGACTCGCTCAGCTCCAGGGCCGCCACGGTGAACCCTTCGGCCCTCAACTGCTCCAGGGCGGCGGGCCACGCGGCGCGGCCCCGGCCGTCGGCCTCCCCCACCCGGGCCCACGGGATGCTGAAGACCGTTCCCATGGAGACCCGGATGCTGCGGCGGTACAGGGGGTCGGCCGCTTCCGGGCTGACGAGGATCGCGTCCACGCCGAGCCCGGCGGCGGAACGGAAGATCGCCCCGAGGTTGGTGTGGTCGGAGACGTTCTCCAGCACGGCGACACGCCGGGCCCCGGCCAGCACCTCATCTGGCGAGAGCGGCGCGGGACGGTCCATGGCGGCCAGTGCACCCCGGTGCAGGTGGAAGCCGGTGATCGCCTCCAGCACCTCATCGGTCCCGGTGTAGACCGGCACGGACGGGTGGGCGGCGAAGACATCGGCCATCGAGTCCAGGTACCGGTGGGCCAGGAAGAAGGAGCGTGGGTGATGACCGGCGGCCAGGGCACGGCGGACCACGGCGGAGGACTCGGCCAGGTAGATGCCGTGGGCGGCATCGGTGCGCCGGCGCAGAGCCGCGTCGGTCAGGCGGCTGTACTCCGCGACCCGGGGATCGTCGGCACCGTCCAGGTCGATGACGCCCGGCGGTTCAGCCACCGGTCACCAGCGGCCAGACCATATTCACCAGTCCGGCCACGCCGACCACCACGATGACCACGCGCAGCCAGAACGGCTTGATGCGTCGGCCGATCTGGGCCCCCAGGCTCGCGCCGATCATCGACGACACGGCGATCAGCAGCACGGCCCGCCAGTCGATGCGGTCGAACGCGAAAAGCAGGTAGGACACGGCCGCGATGAGGTTCACCGCCAGGGACAGCCAGGTCTTGATGGCGTTCGAGTAGACCAGGGCACCGGACAGGAAGACCCCCATGATGCCCAGCAACAGCACCCCCTGGGCGGCCACGAAGTAGCCGCCGTACACGCCGGCGCAGAAGATCAGCACCCACAGCACCGGGGACACGGGCCCCGTGGGGGCCTCCGGCCCGGCCAGCGGGTCAGAACCGGCCGCTGCGGATCCCCCGGCCTCTCCGGCCTTCCGTCGGCGGACCCACCGGGAGAGGGTCGGCTGGAACAGCACGAAGCCGATGGCCACGGCGATCAGGATCGGGGCCGCCACGCCGAAGACCTCCTCGGGCAGCACCATGAGCAGGAAGGCCCCGAGCACGCCGCCGGCCAACGAGGCGGACGTCAGCGCGGGCAGGACCTTCCGGGAGGCCGCCAGCTCGCGGCGGAACCCGAACACCCCGGACACCCCCGCGGCCACCAGGCCCATGGCATTCGAGATCTGTGCGGTCACGGGGGGAAACCCCATGGCCACCAGCACGGGGAAGGTCACCAGCGTGCCCGAACCGACCACGGTGTTGATGGTCCCGGCCCAGAAGCCGGCGAGCAGGATGAGGACGACCTGCCACAGGTCCAGGCCCATCACGTCCAGGCCCAGGAGTTCCATGAGATCCACGCGCGGCAGCCCGGCCGGCGGTCAGCGGGCCACGGCCGTGTACCGGCCGTCGGTCACGGTGACCCGGAGGGGCAGGCCGAAGGCGGCCGAGAGGTTGTCCTCGGTCAGGGTCGCCTCCAGCGGACCGGCCGCCACCACGCCGCCCTGACGCATCAGCAGCGCGTGCGTGAAGCCCGGCGGGACCTCCTCCACATGGTGGGTCACCAGGACGAGCGCGGGCGCGTCGGGATCGGCCGCCAGCCGCGTCAGGGCACGCACCAGGGTCTCGCGTCCGGCCAGGTCGAGCCCGGCCGCCGGCTCGTCCAGGAGGAGCAGCTCGGGGTCGGTCATCAGGGCGCGGGCCACGAGGACGCGCTTGCGCTCTCCCTCGGACAGGGTGCCGAACCGCCGGTCCTCGTAGCCTCGCAGGCCCCACTGCCAGATCAGGCGCCTGGCCCGCTCCTCGTCCACGGAGTCGTAGTCCTCGTTCCACCGGCCCATGACGCCCCACGAGGCCGTCAGCACGGCGTTGAGCACCGTCTCCCGGCCCGGCAGCTGCTGGGCGAGGGCGGCGGAGGACAGGCCGATGCGGGGTCGCAGCTCGAAGACGTCGACGGCCCCGAGCACCTCGTCGAGGATGCCCACCATGCCCGTGGTCGGGTGCATGCGGGTGGAGGCGACCTGCAGCAGGGTCGACTTGCCGGCCCCGTTCGGGCCCATGATGATCCAGCGTTCGCCGTCCTGGACCTGCCAGGACACGTCCTTCAGCAGCTCCTTGCTCCCGCGGCGAATGCCGACCCCGGCCATCTCCAGGACCGATTCACCCGAGGGGGTGAACCATTCGGACTCCGTGGCGGCGCGCTGGGACTCGGGGAAAGGGCTGGTCATGTTCCAAACACTAGGCTAGAACCACCCTCCGAAGCACGAAAGGCCACGGCATGCCGCTTACTTTTCCCTCCTCCCCCGGCACGGACCTGGTCCTGGTCTACGCCGCCACGGCCGTCCCGGCCGTTCCCGGTGAGGAGGCGTCCGCGGACCCGACGGCGACCCCCGCCTCGGTGCCGGCCCATGCCGAGCCGGTGGCCGGCGTCGGGTTCCAGGGCTGGCGCTGGCAGGTGCCGGCCGGCGAGGCGGGCGGCCGGCCCGACCCCGCCCTGCTGCCCGCCGGCCACGCCTTGGCCGTGGTGCCGGCCGCCGTCCGGGAGGCGGCGCCCAAGATGCTGGTGATGGACGTGGACTCGACCCTGATCCGCCAGGAGGTCATCGAGCTGCTGGCCGCCCACGCCGGTCGCGAGGCCGAGGTGGCGGCGGTGACCGAGGCCGCCATGCGCGGAGAACTGGACTTCACCCAGTCCCTGCACCACCGGGTGAAGGCCCTGGCCGGGTTGGAGGCCGCCGTGATCGAGGACGTGGTGGCCGCCGTCGAGCCGCAGCCGGGGGCTCGCGAGGTGATCGACGCGTTCCACACGGCCGGCTGGCAGGTGTGCGCGGTCTCCGGAGGATTCACGCAGGTGCTGGCGCCCCTGGCCCAGGACCTCGGGCTGGACCGCTACCGGGCCAACGACCTCGAGGTCGTCGAGGGCCGGCTGACCGGTCGCGTGCTGGGCACGGTGGTCGACCGCGCCGTCAAGGCCGAGATGCTGCGTGAGTGGTCGGCGGAGGCCGGGGTGGACCGCGCCGGGGTGGTGGCGGCCGGGGACGGCGCGAACGACATCGACCTGCTCGACGCCGCCGGCCTGGCCGTGGCGTTCTGCGCCAAGCCGGCCCTGCGCGAGCACGCGGACGTCGAACTGGACGTGCCGACCCTGGACGTCATCCGGGTGCTGGCCGGCCTCTAGGACTGGACCAGTCCTGGAACAGGACCGGCCCAGGACCGGATCACCGGTGGTCCGGGTCCCCGGCCACGGCCAGGAAGTCCTCGGCCCCGCCGACGTACTCGGTGTGCCCGGCCGGCAGGTCCCGGCCGGCAGAACCCACCACAGCGGCGATCTCGGCCGCGAACTCCCCGACCGAGTACAACCGTCCCGCGGCCTCGCGGCGGGCCTCGATCGCGCCGGGCTCGGCCCGGTTGAGCATGGTGGCGGTGATGGTGCCCTCGATCATGTCACCGGAGACCACCACGAAGCCGATGCCCTTCTCCCGCAGTGCGGGGATCCGCTCGCGCAGGGCCACCTCGCCGGCCCGCTTCGACTGGGCCACGGGCAGGTAGGAGTCCATGGTGGGCACGGCATCGATGAAGTGGGCCTGGTGGCTGGTCACGAAGACCACCTGTCCCCCGGCCGGCATGACCTGCAGCGCGGCGTCCAACATGGCCACCTGCGAGTCGCGGTTCAGGACCATGGCGTAGTCCTCCCCCAGCGTGGTCTCCATGCCCCCGGAGGCGTTGAGGACCAGGATGTCCAGTGAGCCGAAGGTCGTCACAGCAGCGTCCACCATGGCCTGGCGGCCCTCGGCCGTGGTGATGTCCGCGCCCACGGCCACGGCCCGGCCGCCGGCCGCCTCGATCCCAGCGACGACCTTGTTCGCCCGGGGCGCCTTCTGGCGGTAGTTGACCACGACGCCGGCCCCGCGACCGGCCAGCAGGGCGGCGGTGTCCGCGCCCACGCCGCGGCTGGACCCGGTGACGATGGCGCCCCGGCCGGCGAGGTCGGGGGCCGGCTCGGAGGGCGTGTTCTGGAGGGGACGCTGTGCGCTGTGCTCGGAAGTCATGGCCCTCAGTGTCCCATCCCGAGGCCGCCGTCGACGGGGATGACGGCGCCGGAGATGTAGGAGGCCTCCTCCGAGGCCAGCCAGCGGACCACGTTCGCGACCTCGGCGGGCTCGGCGAAGCGGCCGGCGGGGATCTGCGCCCTGTACTGCTTCTGCAGGTCCTCGCCGAGGGCCTGCGTCATCTCGGTGTCGATGTAGCCCGGCGCCACCACGTTCGCGGTGATGTTGCGCGAGCCGAGCTCCCGCGTCAGGGACCGCGCCATGCCGACGAGCCCGGCCTTGGACGAGGAGTAGTTGATCTGGCCCGGTGACCCCATGAGGCCGACCACCGAGGAGATCAGCACCACGCGTCCCTTCTTCTTCCGGATCATGCCCTTGGAGGCACGCCTGAGCACGCGGAAGGCTCCGGTGAGGTTCGTGTCGAGCACCGAGGTGAAGTCCTCCTCGGACATCCGCAGCAACAGCTGGTCCTGCGTGATGCCGGCGTTGGCCACGAGCACCTCGACCGGACCGTGCGCCGCCTCGACCTCGGAGAAGGCCCGGTCCACGGAGTCGGCATCCGTCACGTCCGCCTGCACGGCGAACAGCCCCTCGGGCGCCTGGCCCGAGCGCGAGGTGACGGCCACCCGGTCCCCGTTGTCCCGGAAGGCCAGGGCGATCGCCAGGCCGATGCCGCGGTTGCCGCCGGTCACGAGCACGCTGCGCCCCGCCGGCACCTGGCCGGTGTCCGGTGTGGGTGAGGCGGTGGTGGGTGTACTGGACTCGGCCATCGGGGGGTCCTCCTGGGACGGTTGGTCAGATCACGTTCTCGGTGCTCCACTCTAGGACGGAAAGTGGGACAATGAGAGGATCATCCGGCACCGACCCCGGCAACCCAGGAGCATCCCCCATGACCACCCGCCACGCCGAGACCGGCCACCGCGCCGGGCACTCGCCGCGCCGGGATCCTGGCGAGGGTGTCCAGCGCATCACCAGCGCCCCGGAGGCCGGGCACGTGGACCGGGATGCGCGGTTCGCCCGCTACGCCTGGCAGATGGCCATCCGCACGGCCTGCTTCATCGGCGCGTTCTTCACCACCGGATGGGTTCAGATCGTGCTCTTCATCGCCGCGATCGTATTGCCGTACCTGGCCGTGGTCCTGGCGAACAACGGGACGGTCTCGAACGGCTCGATGGTGGACGCCGTGCCGCCGGCCCCACCGGCCGCCCCGGAGCTCGGCTCCCGCCTCGAGCTGACCGCGGCCCCGGAGACGATCCAGGGTGAGGCCATCCACCCCGATGACCGGGCCGCATGAGACACGACGACCTGCTGGGATCCCTCGATGGGACGCGCCCACCGGCCGGGCCGGACGCCCCCGCCGGAACCGGCCGGCCGTCGTCGGGCACCGGCGCCGCCGGACCCACGCGGCGCGAGTGCTCGCGGAAGGGCTGCCGCTCCGAGGCGATCTGGCGACTGGAGTGGAACAACCCGAGGATCCATGCCCCCGAGCGCCGCAAGACCTGGCTGGCCTGTCCCGAGCACCGGGACTGGCTGGCGGACTACCTGCGGTCCCGTGGGCTGCTGAAGGACGTGTTGCCGTTGGACGCTGACCGGAGCCCCGGCCCCACGGCAGAGGGAGACGCATGACCCAGATGACGGAGGAACCCCCCGTGACGGACGAGCCGGCGGCCCCGGGCACCAAGAGGGCCAAGCTGGACTTCAGGTTCGTCCTGAGCCCGCAGTGGCTCGGCGGACTGGCGTTCTGCGTGATCTTCTCCATGGCCTGCGCCCTGCTCGGCCAGTGGCAGATGGACCGCCGCATGGAGGCGGTGACCGAGATCAACAAGGTCCTGGAGAACTACGACGACGCGCCGGTGCCCCTGGCCGGGAACGCCGGCCTCTTCACCGCGTTCCGGGCCCCCCAGGAGTGGACCCCCGTCAGCATGACCGGCGAGTACGTCGAGGAGGACACGCGGATCGTGCGGAACCGGCCCAAGGCCGGCAAGCCCGGGTACGAGGTGCTGGTCCCCTTCCGCGCGGACGGTGGAGAGACCATCGTGGTCAACCGCGGCTGGCTGCCCATCGGCAACACGGCCGGCAGGCCCGACGCCGTCCCCGCGCCTCCCGAGGACGAGGTCACCGTGGTGGTCCGGACGAAGCCCGGCGAGCCGGACATCGGCCGCGACGCCCCCGAGGGGCAGCTGGCCTCGATCGACCTCGTGGCCTTCGAGCAGAGCGTCGGCTACCCGGTGGCAGACACCGCCTACGGCGAGATGGTGGAGGAGGACCCCGCACCGCAGACCCGCCCCCAGACCCTGGTGCCGCCGACCCTGGACGAGGGCCCGCACCTGTCCTACTCCCTGCAGTGGTTCCTGTTCGGGCTCATGAGCTTCATCGTGTGGGGCTACATGGCCCGGCAACGGGCCGTCAACGACCGCGACGACCGGGAACTCGGGCTCACCGAGGACGACGGCTACATCTCGGCCTACCGGCCTCCCCGGCCCAAGCCGGTGCGGCGCCGCGGCGGACGGCCCACGGACGAGGAGGCGGAGGACGCCCTGCTGGATGCGGCGGAGTCCCGCCGGTGAAGGTCACACGGTGACGGTCACGCCAGCGTGATGAGGTCCTGGTAGGTGCTGTTCCAGTGGTCCTCCACGCCGTCCGGCAGCAGCACGACGCGCTCCGGGTCCAGGGCCTCCACGGCGCCCTCGTCGTGCGTCACGAGCACCACGGCCCCCTGGTAGGTCCGCAGGGCGTTGAGGATCTCCTGCCGGGAGGCGGGGTCCAGGTTGTTGGTCGGCTCGTCCAGCAGCAGCACATTGGCACTGGAGGCCACGAGGGTGGCCAGCGCCAGGCGGGTCTTCTCGCCACCGGAGAGCACCCCGGCGGGCTTGGCCACGTCATCGCCCTGGAACAGGAACGAGCCCAGGACGTTGCGCACCTCGGTGTCCCCCAGGTCCGGGGCGGCGGAGCGCATATTCTCCAGGACCGAGCGGTCGGTGTCCAGGGTCTCGTGCTCCTGGGCGTAGTAGCCGAGCTTGAGTCCGTGGCCGGCGATCACCTCGCCGGAGTCCGGCTGGTCGATCCCGGCCAGCATCCGCAGCAGCGTCGTCTTGCCGGCGCCGTTGAACCCCAGGATCACCACGCGGGAACCGCGGTCGATGGCCAGGTCCACGCCGTTGAAGATCTCCAGTGAGCCGTACGACTTGGACAGGTCCTCCGCCTTCAGCGGGGTCTTGCCGCACTTGGCGGGTTCCGGGAACCGGATCGCGGCGACCCTCTCCGCCGCCCGCTCCCCCTCGAGGCCCTGCATCATGCGCTCGGCGCGCTTGATCATGCCCTGGGCGGCCACCGCCTTGGTGGCCTTGGCGCGCATCTTGTTGGCCTGCTCCATCAGGTGCGTGGCCTTCTTCTCCGCGTTGGAGTACTCGCGCTTGCGGCGGGCCTGGTCCTGCTCCCGCTGCAGCAGGTAGTTCTTCCAGCCCATGTTGTAGGTGTCGATCACCTGACGGTTCCCGTCCAGGTACAGCACCTTGTTGACGGTCATCTCCATCAGGTCCACATCGTGGCTGATGACGATGAATCCGCCCTGGTAGGCCTTGAGGAACTCGCGCAGCCACACGATCGAGTCGTGGTCCAGGTGGTTGGTGGGCTCGTCGAGGAGCAGGATGTCCGCGTCCGAGAACAGGATCCGGGCCAGCTCCACGCGGCGCCGCTGACCACCGGAGAGGGTGTGCAGCGGCTGGTCCAGGATGCGGTCCGGCAGGCCGAGGTTCGCACAGATCGTGGCGGCCTCCGACTCCGCGGCGTAACCGCCCGACGTCGTGAATTCCGCCTCCAGCCGGCCGTACCGGCCCATCGCCTTCTCGCGGATGGCGTCATCCGGGTTGGCCATGTCGTCCTCCGCCTGGCGCATGCGGCGGATGATCTGGTCCAGGGAGCGTGCCGAGAGGATGCGGTCACGGGCCGTCTGGTCCATGTCCTCGACCTTGGGGTCCTGGGGCAGGTAGCCGATCGTGCCGCGGCGCGAGACGTGGCCGCCGGTCGGCTGCCCGCCGCCGGCGAGGACCTTGGTGAGCGTCGTCTTGCCGGCGCCGTTGCGACCCACCAGGCCGACCTTGTCACCCTTGTCCACCTTGAACGTGACCCCGTCCATGAGGAGCCGGGCCCCCACACGTAGTTCGAGGTCTGTGACGGCAAGCACGGGGAGGACTCCTTGGGGTGAATAGACTGTCCGGCATGGCTGGCGGAACCCGTCAAGTCTACCGGCGCAGTCAACGCCGGGCGCACGCCCAGCACCGCAGGAGACCCCGTGACCCAGACCGCATCCGCCGCGGGCCGCAGGCCCCTGGCCGTTCCCACCCAGGTGGCACTGGCCGGGGTCTTCGCCGCCCTGATCGCCGTGTGCTCCATGCTCCCGCCGATCCCGGTGGGTGGCTTCGGCGTGCCGATCACGCTCCAGACCTTCGCGGTCATGCTGACGGGGCTGATCCTCGGGGCCCGGCTCGGCTTCCTCTCCGTGGCCCTGTACGTGGTGGTGGGGCTCGTGGGGCTGCCCGTCTTCTCCGGGTTCAACGCCGGCTTCGGCGTCCTGGCGGGTCCCTCGGCTGGGTATCTGTTGGCCTTCCCCTTCGCCGCGGCGCTGTCCGGTGCCCTGTCCAGCCTGGTCCTGAGGTGGGGGCAGGCGGCCGCGGCCAGGCGTCAGCGTGGGACCGGCCGGATGGGCCTCGGCTGGTGGACCCTGGTCTGGCTCAGCGCGATGATCGGCTCCTTCGTGGTGGTGCACCCGCTGGGCATCGCCGGGATGATGCTGGCGCTCGACCTGGACCTGCCGACGGCGATCGGCGCGGACCTGCTCTTCTGGCCCGGTGACGTCGTCAAGAACCTCCTGGCCACGGCGGTGGCCGCCACCGTGATCCGGGCCTTCCCCGCGCTGGCCCTGCGGCGCTTCTGAACGCCGTGGCTGCGCCGCGGGGAACGGGCGGAACGGACGGGCTGCGCTTGCGGGACGTAGTGGTGGACCTGCCGGGGTCGGCCCCCGGGCCGGGCCAGCAGACCGGCGGCGACGTCGGCACCGTCCGCGTGCTGGGACCGATCGACCTCGTGGTCACCGAGCCCACCGTGGCCGTGATCGGTGCCAACGGCTCCGGCAAGTCCACCCTGGTCCGGCTGCTCAACGGCCTCGTGACGCCCAGCGCCGGGACCGTCACCGTGCACGGCCTGGATGCCGCCGAGGACACCTCCGCGGTGCGTGCCCGCACCGGGTTCGTGTTCACCGACCCCCTCGTCCAGCTGGTCATGCCGACGGCCGGGGAGGATCTCGAGCTGTCCCTGCGCCGCACCCACCGCCGCCGCGGCGATCGGCGCGCGGCCGCCGTCGCGCTGCTGGAGGAGCATGGCCTGGGCGGGCTCGCGCACCGCAGCATCTACGACCTCTCCGGAGGGCAGCGGCAGCGGCTGGCACTGGCCTCCGTGCTGGCCACGGATCCCGTGCTGCTGGTGGCCGACGAGCCCACGACCCTGCTCGACCTGGAGTGGACGCTCCAGGTGCAGGAGCTGCTGCTGTCCCTGCCGGGCACCGGCCGCTGCGCCCAGCTCGTGTACACCACGCATGACCTGGACTTCGCGGCCCAGGCCGAACGCTGTCTCGTGGTGGCCGGCGGGCGGATCGCCCACGATGCCCCCGGCCCGGCCGCCGTCGACTGGTACCGCCGGGACGTGCAGTCCAGGCGGAGCGGGCCCGGGGTGCGGCCATGAACCTGCTGGACTACCGGCCCGGGACCACCGTCATCCACCGCTGCCCGCTGTGGGCCAAGTACGTGGTCCTACTGATGCTCTCGGCCGTGCTCGTGTTCTGGCGGCACCCCGTGGTGGTGGCCGCCGCCCTCGCCGTGGTGCTGGGCCTCTACCTGGCGGCCCTGCTCCCCCGGGACTTCCTGGCGCCCTGGCGCCGCGGCTGGCCCCTGCTGCTCTTCGCGGGCGTGGCCCGCTTCGTCTCCGGGGTCTGGGGCCCGACGGCGGCCGCTCCCCTGGACGCGCTCGGCCCGGCCCTGGTGGTGGTCGCCGCCGTGTTCGGCGCCCTGGCCGCGGCCCGGTTGCTCGTCATCACCACACCGGGGACGGAGCTGCTTGACGGCCTCGAGACCTTTTTCGAGGTCCTGCGGCCCCTGGGGGTCCACCCCGGGCCCGCCGCGCTGGCCGTGAACGTGATGATCCGGTCCATCCCCTGGGTGGGCGGTGCCGTCCGGCGGAACGCGGAGGCGCTGGCCTCGCGCGGGCTGCGCCGGGGACCGGTGCGGCTGATGGGCCCCGTCCTGGTCGCCACCGTGGGCCACGCCCGGGCCACCGGTGAGGCCCTGGCCGCGCGGGGGCTGCCCGGCCCTTAAAGCACAAAGTGACCGGACCCCGTCACTTCGGTGGGGGTCCGGTCACTTGGTGCTGGGGGATCAGATGTTGAAGCCGAGGGCCCGCATCTGCTCGCGGCCGTCGTCGGTGATCCGCTCGGGACCCCACGGCGGCATCCAGACCCAGTTCAGGCGCCACTCGTCCACCATGGTGCCGATGGCCTGGCCGATCTGCTCCTCGATCATGTCCGTCAGCGGGCAGGCGGCCGTGGTCAGGGTCATGTCCAGGATCAGGGCGCCGTCCTCGGCGTAGTGCAGTCCGTAGAGCAGCCCCAGGTCCACCACGTTCACCCCCAGCTCGGGGTCCATCACGTCATGCAGGGCCTCGCGGACGTCGTCCAGCTCGGTCTGCGGTGCTTCGGTGGTCATCTCAGCCTCCTTGAAGGGTTCTCAGGCTCCGGCCGCGGCGGCCTCGTAGCGCTCGTAGCCCTCGGCCTCGAGGCGGTCGGCCAGCTCGGCGCCGCCGGACTCGGCGACGCGGCCGTCCACGAAGACGTGCACGAACTGCGGCTTGATGTACTGCAGGATCCGCGTGTAGTGGGTGATGAGCAGGGTGCCCATGGTGCCGGTGTCCTGGGCGCGGTTGACGCCGTCGGACACCACGCGCAGGGCGTCGACATCGAGGCCGGAGTCGGTCTCGTCGAGCACCGCGAACTTGGGCTTGAACAGTTCTAGCTGGAGGATCTCCACGCGCTTCTTCTCGCCGCCGGAGAAGCCCTCGTTGACGTTGCGTGCCGCGAAGGCCGGGTCGATCTTGAGATCCTCCATGGCGGCCTTGACGTCCTTGGTCCAGTGACGCAGGGACGGCGCCTCGCCGTCGATGGCGGTCTTGGCGGTGCGCAGGAAGTTGGTCATGGTGACGCCGGGGATCTCGACCGGGTACTGCATGGCCAGGAACAGGCCGGCGCGGGCGCGCTCGTCGACGGACATCTCCAGCACGTCCTCGCCGTCCAGGGTGATGGACCCGGAGGTCACCTCGTAGCGCGGGTGGCCGGCGATCGTGGAGGCCAGGGTGGACTTGCCGGAGCCGTTCGGGCCCATGATGGCGTGAGTCTCACCGGTGTTGATGGTGAGGGTGACGCCCTTGAGAATCTCCTTGGGACCGCTCTCGGTCTCGATGGAAACGTGCAGGTCCTTGATTTCCAGGGTGGACATTCGTGTTCTCCTTGCGGGTTCGCCGGTGCAGCCGGCGGGAAGTTCTGGTGGGTGGTGGGTTACGAGGTCGATGCGGTCTGGTTCAGCACGGTGGAGGTGTCGACCCACACGGAGTCCTCCTCCACCGTCAACGCGTAGACGGCCACGGGCTCGGTGGCCGGCGGCACGTTGGGAGCGCCGGTCACGAGGTCGAAGGCCGAGCCGTGCCCGATGCACTCGAGCGCGCAGCCCTCGACGAAGCCGTCCGAGAGGGAGACCTCCTCATGCGAGCAGGTGTCGGCCAGCGCGTGGAGCGAGCCGTCGGAGGCCCGGACCACGGCCACGTCGATCCCGTCGATCGTGAACCGCCGGGCCTCCTCCGTGCCGATCTCCGCGGTGGCACACACGCGCTGTCCGGCGGCCATCAGAGGCTGGCCACCTGCAGCTCGGACTCCATCTGGTCCAGGAGCGTCTCCTCGACGTCGGCGATCCCGATCTTCTGGATTATCTCGTTGAGGAAGCCGCGCACGATCAGCTCGCGGGCGTCCTTCTCCTCGATGCCGCGGGCCATCAGGTAGAACAGCTGCTCGTCGTCGAACTGGGCCGTGGAGGAGGCGTGGCCCGCCCCCTCGATCAGCCCGGTCTCGATCTCCAGGTTCGGCACGGAGTCCACCCGGGTGCCCTCGGAGAGCACGAGGTTCTGGTTCTTCTCGTAGCTGTCCGTGCCCTCGGCCTCCTTGCGGATCAGCACGTCGCCCACCCAGACGGTGTGCGCGTCCTGACCCTGCAGGGCGCCCTTGTACAGCACGTTGGACTTCGCGTTCGGCACGGCGTGGTCCACGAACAGGCGCTGCTCCAGGTGCTGGCCAGCGTCCGCGAAGTAGAGGCCGAACATCTCGGTCTCGGCGCCCTGGCCGGCGAGCCGGGAGGTCGGGGTCAGGCGGACCAACGATCCGCCGTAGGAGACGGCCACGTGCTTGATGCGGGCGTCCTTGCCGACCTTCACCTGCTGGGCCGAGACGTGCACGGCACCGGCGTCCCAGGCCTGGAGGCTGGTCACGTTCAGTCCCGCGCCGTCCTGCACGTCGAACTCGACGTTCTGGGCCACCCGGGCGGTGCCGGTGTGGCGGAGGACGACGTCGGCGCGCGAGTTCGGCTCGGCGACGATCAGCAGGTGCTGCGCCGCGGCCTCCTCGGAGGTCCCGGCGATGTCGATCCGCACCGGGGTCCCGACCTCGACGCCAGCCCCGATGGTCACGACGGTGGCCTGGGAGAACGAGGCCCACGCGGCGGCGGAGACCCGGTCGTCCGGGGTGAGGGCCGAGCCCAGCCGGGCGTCCGAGCGGTCCACGGTCTCGACCCGGACGCCGTCCAGCTCCGAGACCGTCACGGCCGGCGCCGGGCCGGTGAGCCGGGACTCGTCGCCGTCGGGCAGGTGGAGTCCGGCCAGGCGGTTCAGCGGCGTGAACCGCCAGTCCTCCTCGCGGCCCGTCAGGGCCGGGAAGTCCGCCAGCTCGAAGCTGGCGACGCGGTCCGCGCGGGAGGAGCCGGCCTTGGCCCCGCCGCGTTCGCCGGCCACGGCGGCACCGGAGGGCACGTTGTGGGAGGCGTGGCCGGCGTCGGACGCCTCGGCCACGGTGGTGGAGAGGGTCTCGCCCTCCTCGCCCATACCGGGGATGGCGGGCACCCCCGCGCCCTGGGCGTCCAATTCTTCAGTGGTGTTGACAGTCTGTGACACGCTCAGCCTACCGACCCTTCCATCTGCAATTCGATCAGCTTATTGAGTTCCAGGGCATACTCCATCGGCAGCTCCCGCGCGATGGGCTCGATGAACCCGCGCACGATCATGGCCATGGCCTCCGTCTCGGACAGCCCGCGGCTCATCAGGTAGAAGAGCTGCTCTTCGGAGACCCTCGAGACCGTGGCCTCGTGGCCGAGGGTGGCGTCGTCCTCCCGGATGTCGATGTACGGGTAGGTGTCCGACCGGGAGATGGTGTCCACCAGCAGCGCGTCGCAGACCACGGAGTTCGCCGAGTTCTTGGCGCCCTCCATGACCTGGACCAGGCCACGGTAGGCCGCCCGGCCCCCGGAGCGCGCCACGGACTTGGAGACGATCGAGCTGGAGGTGTTCGGGGCCAGGTGCACCATCTTCGAACCGGTGTCCTGGTGCTGGCCGGCGCCGGCGAAGGCGATGGACAGGGTCTCGCCCTTGGCGTGCTCGCCCGTGAGGTACACGGCCGGGTACTTCTGGGTGACCTTGGAACCGATGTTGCCGTCGATCCACTCCATGGTGGCGCCCTCTTCGGCGATGGCGCGCTTGGTCACCAGGTTGTACACGTTGGTGGACCAGTTCTGGATGGTGGTGTACCGGACGCGGGCACCCTTCTTCGCCACGATCTCGACGACGGCGGAGTGCAGGGAGTCCGAGTTGTAGATCGGGGCGGTGCAGCCCTCGATGTAGTGGACGTAGGAGTCCTCGTCCGCGATGATGAGCGTCCGCTCGAACTGGCCCATGTTCTCCGTGTTGATCCGGAAGTAGGCCTGCAGCGGAATCTCCACGTGGACGCCCTTGGGCACGTACACGAAGGAGCCGCCGGACCAGGTCGCGGTGTTCAGAGCCGCGAACTTGTTGTCCCCCACGGGGATGACGGAGCCGAAGTACTCCTTGAAGATCTCCGGGTGCTCCTTCAGGCCGGTGTCCGTGTCCAGGAAGATGACGCCCTGCTCCTCCAGGTCCTCGCGGATCTGGTGGTAGACGACCTCGGACTCGTACTGGGCGGCCACGCCGGCGACCAGGCGCTCACGCTCGGCCTCGGGGATGCCGAGGCGCTCGTAGGTGTTGCGGATGTCCTCTGGAAGGTCCTCCCAGGACTTGGCCTGGCCCTCGGTGGAGCGGACGAAGTACTTGATGTTGTCGAAGTCGATCCCGGAGAGGTCGGCACCCCACGTCGGCATCGGCTTGCGGTCGAAGTACTTCAGGCCCTTGAGGCGCAGGTTGAGCATCCACTCCGGCTCGCCCTTCTTGGCCGAGATGTCTCGGACGACGTCCTCGTTGATGCCGCGGCGCGCATTGGCGCCGGCATCGTCCTGGTCCGCCCAGCCGAACTGGTAGGCGCCAATGGCGTTGAGCTCCGGATTCTTCTCGAGAACCTCGGAGATCACGCCGGGATCGGCGTTCTCCTGGGTGATCTGATCAGTCATCGTAAGCCTCTCTGGTGATCGCGCTGATGGTCTGTTGGTCTGATGGGAAACTGGTGGGTGGCCGGGCGGCGTGCCGCCGATCGCGTCAGCCGCGACCGAGGGGGATGTGCGTGGTGCAGACGTGTCCGCCCGCGGGCAGGGTGGCCAGCCGCCGGACGTCCACGCCGAGGAGGCGGGCGAAGAGCTCGGTCTCCTCCTCGCAGAACTCCGGGAAGTGTGCCGCCAGGTCCTGGAGCGGGCAGTGCCCCTGGCAGATCTGGGCGGCCCTCAGGGTGTGCTGGCCGGGGGCGGTGGAGGTGCCGGGCTGACCCACGGTGCGCACGCTCGCGGCGAAGCCCTCGTCATCCAGGACCCGGGCCAGGGCATGCGTGCGCTCCTTGAGGTCCGCGGTGGTGCCGATGGCCTGGCGGTACCGCTCCTCCACGGCCGCGAACCGCTCACGGGCCACGGCGCGGACGGCGTCCCGGCCGGCGGCCGCACCGAGGTGGTCCAGCGCCTGGACGGCCACCTCGAGGTAGTCGTTGCCGAGCCGCGACTGGCCGGCGCGGCTGACCACGTAGCGGCGGGAGGGGCGCCCGGCTCCTCGGTTCCCGGAGACGAGCTTGACCTCCACGGACCCCTCCTCGGAGAGGACGTCCAGGTGCCGGCGCACGGCGGCCGCCGTCAGTCCGAGTTCCTCGCCCACGCGTGCGGCGCTGACCGGGCCCTGGGTCAGGACGACCTGCAGCACCCGGTCGCGGGTGCTCTCGCGCTGCCCGTCGGCCGGGCCGCCCGCTGGCGCATCGATCTCAAGGGGGGAATACACAACTCTTAGTTTACCTAATTCCCGCGCGGGTGAAAGTAAGGCAGACCTTGCCTGGCGCGCTACTTCTACGTTTCGTAGAACTACCGTTCGCCGCGGGTACCATGGACGGGTGCCTTCGTCCTCTTCCGTGCTCGTGTCCCTGGCGGGACTCCGCAAGACCGTCCGCACGCCCCGGGGGCCACTGGAGATCCTGAAGGGCGTGGACTTCCAGGCCCGCGGCGGCCAGGTCACCGCGCTGCTCGGCCCGAACGGCGCCGGGAAGACCACCACCCTGACCATCGCCCAGGGGCTGGACCGGCCCGACGCCGGCACGGTGCGCCTGCTGGGCGAGGATCCCTGGCGCGGTGGTCCCGCCCTGCGCAGCCAAGTGGGTGTCATGCTCCAGGACGGCGGCCTGCCGCCCTCGGCGACGCCGGCACGACTGCTGCGCCACGTCGCCTCCCTCTACCGCCGGCCAGCCGACATGGCCGCCCTGACCTGCCGGCTGGGCATCGACGAGTTCGCCGGCCGGGACATCCGCCGCCTGTCCGGGGGCCAGAAGCAGCGGGTGGCGCTGGCCGCCGCCCTGGCCGGCCGGCCGCGCGTCGTCTTCCTCGACGAGCCCAGTGCCGGCCTCGACCCGATCTCCCGGCAGCTGGTCTTCGACCTCATCCTCGATCTCAAGCACTCCGGTCTCGCCGTGGTGCTGACCACCCACCTGCTGGACGACGCCGAGCGGCTCGCCGACCAGGTGGTGCTGATGCGGAACGGGACGGTCGAACGGGCCGGGACCGTGGCCGAGCTGACCGACCGCTCGACGCCCGCACCGGTGCACTTCACCGCCCCGCAGCCCGTGGACGCCGCGGCGATCGCGGGTTTCCCGGCGGGTCTGGGACTCGTCCCCGAACCCCCACCCGGAGGGGCGGACCGGGACACCACGGTGCCGCCGGGATGCACCTTCCGGATCGAGGGCATCACCACGCCCGACGACTGGTCGGCCCTGACCTCCTGGTGGCGTGAGCACCGGATCATGCCTACCGATGTCCGGCTGCTCCACCGCTCCCTGGAGGATGTCTTCCTGGAGGTCGCCCCGTGAGCGCCACCGACCGCGCCACCCCGCACGCCCCCGAGCGGGGCGCCGGCCGAATGGCCCCCGCCGGCAACGCCAACGCTGGTTCGCTGGTTCGACGGATCGCGGCCCAGGGCCGCTACGAGTCCGTGACTGCCGTCCGCAACGGCGAGCAGCTGCTCCTCTCCCTCGTCCTGCCCCTGATGGCGTTGTTCGCCGTGGTGTGGTCCGGCATGCTGGACGGGCCCGGAGTCCGCGGCGTGGACATCGCCGTGCCCGGCATCCTCGCCCTGGCGGTGCTGAGCTCCGCCTTCACGGGCCAGGGCATCGCCACCGGATTCGACCGGCGTTACGGCGTGCTGGCCTACCTGTCCACCACGCCACTCGGTCCCGTCGGGCTGGTGCTGGGCAAGGCGTGCGCGGTGCTGGCCGTCCTGCTGCTGCAGGTGGTGGTGATCGGCGGCGTCGGGCTCCTGCTGGGCTGGCAGCCTGTGGCGGCCGGCGTGGTGTGGGCGGTGGTCTTCTTCGTCCTGGGGGCCGCGTCCTTCACGGCGCTGGGGCTGCTCATCGCCGGCACGGCGCGGCCGGAGGCCACGCTGGCGCTGACCAACCTGCTGTGGGTCCTGCTCGGCGCGGTCGGCGGGGCCGCCTTCCCGGTGCCCGGCCACGGCTGGCTGTCCGTGATGGCCTCCTACCTTCCCTCGGCCGCCCTGGGCGATGGGCTCCGGGCGGCCTTCGGCTCCGGGACGCTCGACCTGGGCGCACTGCTCATCCTCACCGGCTGGGGCATCCTGGCCACCGGCGGCGCCCTGAGGTGGTTCAGGTGGCGCTGATTCGAAAGGAACATCCGTGAGTACCCCCACGCGGCCCCTGCGGCCGTCCGCGAACGCAGACACCCCTCCCTCCTCCTGGCGGCGCTTCTGGCGGCGGGTCGATGCCGGCATCGGCCGATACACCCCGCGGGACATCACCCGGGGCACCCTGGTGCTCGCCGTCATCTCACTCGTCACCGAGATCGGCATCATCGTCACGGGGGGTGCCGTGCGCCTGACCGCCTCCGGCCTCGGCTGCCCGACCTGGCCGACCTGCACCGACGACTCCTGGGTCAACACCCCGGAGATGGGGATCAACGGCGTCATCGAGTTCGGCAACCGGCTGCTGACCTTCGTGGTGGGGCTGGCCGCCCTGGCGGTGCTCCTGTGGGTCTGGAACCTCCGGAAGTCCCACCCGAGCATCTTCTGGATCTCCGTGGGAATGCTCGCCTGCATCCCCGCACAGGCCGTGGTCGGTGGCATCACCGTGTGGACCCAGCTCAACCCCTGGGTGGTGGCCTTCCATTTCCTCGTCTCCTCGGTGATGGTCTGCTTTGCCACGCTGCTGGTGAACCGGGTCGCCGCCGAATGGCGGCACCGCCAGTCCGCGGCGAACCCGACCGCCGTGGTGGACGGGCCGACGTCGCCGGTTTCCCGAGCCCTGGCCTGGGTGATCTTCGTGGCCGGCTGGGTGGTGCTGTACCTGGGCACCGTGGTGACCGGCACCGGCCCCCACGGCGGGGACGCCGACGCCCCCCGGCACGACTTCGACCCGCTGGTCGTCACCCGCCTGCACGCCTTCCCCGTCTACGTCATGACGGCAGCGGCCGTCCTCCTGCTCGTGGTGGTGCTGCGCCAGCAGTCCTCGCGGCTGCAGCGGATCTCGGCCTGGGCCCTGGTCGCCGTGATCGCCTTCCAGGGGGTCATCGGCTACACGCAGCACTTCACCGGTCTGCCGATCGGGTTGGTGATCCTGCACATGCTGGGCACCGGGCTCGTGGTGTGGGCCATGACGACCGCCTGGGACCGGCAGGTCTCGGACTACCGGGTGCGCCCGGCCGCTGCGGCGGCGAGGTCATAGACCAGGGTTCCCTCGGCGGGTCCCTGCACCTGCACGAATCCGACGCCCAGGTCAAGGTTCCTGGCCGGGCTCTGCGGCTCCGCGCTGAGGCTCACCGCCCGTAGGCCTCTGGTGCCCGCCTCGGCATGAGCCCACTGCAGCCGTCGGCGCCCGATCCCGTTGCGTCGGCGCCCCGGGAACACGCAGAGGCCGAGTCCCGGAATCCCGGCGGACACGAAGCCGTAGCCCGGATCGGTCTCGTCGAGGAAGACGCGCGGAGCGGACCAGTTCTCGCCGTCAGCCGAGGACGCCCGGGACCGGCATCAGCGGCGAGCCCACGAAGGGGTCCACGGCCAGCGCCACGAAGACCAGCGTCAGGTACGTGATGGAGAGGTGGAAGACCTTCATGGCCTTCTTGTCGTTGTACTCGGGCTTCTGCGACTCGGCGTACAGCACGTGGGACTCGTACACGAACCAGCCGCCGGCCACGAGGGCCACGGCCGTGTAGACGATGCCCGCCCAGCCCAGCGGCACGAGCAGCAGTGAGCAGGCCACGGTGGCCCAGGCGTAGAGCACCACCTGGCTGGAGACCATCCGGGCCGAGGCCACGGCGCCCAGCATCGGGACGTCGGCGGCCTGGTAGTCGCGCTTGTACTTCAGGGACAGCGGCCAGTAGTGCGGCGGCGTCCACAGGAAGATGATCAGGAACAGGACAACGGCCGGCCACTCGATGGTCTCGCGGACGGCGGCCCAGGCGATGAGGACCGGGAAGCAGCCGGCGATGCCGCCCCACACGATGTTCTGCTCGGTGCGGCGCTTGAGGATCAGGCTGTAGACCACCACATAGAAGAAGATGGCGGCCACCCCGAGCCCGGCGGCCAGCAGGTTGGTGCCGAAGCCGAGGATCAGGATGGACAGCACGCCGATGACCCACGAGAAGACCAGGGCCTCGCGGGGGCTGAGCTCGCCGGTGACGAGGGGCCGGTTCTCGGTGCGCTTCATCACCTTGTCGATGTCGCGGTCGATGTAGCAGTTGAACGCCGCGGAGGAGCCGGCCGCCAGGGCGCCGCCCACCATGGTGGCGACCATGGTCATCAGGTCCGGGAACCCGCGCTGCGCGAAGATCATGGTCGGCAGCGTGGTGACGAGCAGCAGCTCCATGACCCGCGGCTTCGTCAGCGAGACGTAGGCCGCCGCCTTGCGCTTGAATCCGATCTTCCGGTGGTCTCCACGGGCGCTGGTGGGCGCCGGTGTCCCGGCGGACTGGGCATCAAGGGTGCTGGGCATCTACTTCTCACGGTGCAGGGGGATGACGGACGGGGTCCCGGGAACTCGCGGAACACCCCCTCCAGTGTACCGATCCGCTGCCGGGATGTCCGGTCATGACCGGTCACCGCCGTTTTGCCCGCACCAGCGCCCTGCGCTCAACCGTCCGTCACCGCCCTGCTGCCCGGCGCGCTCTTCGCGATAGGCTGGCGTCAGGCCGGGACCGGCCCTCGGTCCCTGCCCCCCGTGTCATACGTTCAGGAGCTTCTTTCGTGACTACAGCCCCGGCAGCATCGTCCCTCCGCCGCAGCGAACCCGCCCGCGGGTACACGTACTCGGACACCGACCGGAAGGCCGTGGACACCCTGCGCGTCCTGGCCGCGGACGCCGTGGAGAAGGCCGGCCACGGCCACCCCGGCACGGCCATCTCGCTGGCCCCCGTGGCCTGGCAGCTCTTCCAGAACGTCATGCACCACGACCCGGCGGATGCCACCTGGGCCGGGCGTGACCGCTTCATCCTCTCGGCCGGCCACAGCTCGCTGACCCTGTACCTGCAGCTCTTCGCGGCGGGTGCCGGCCTCGAACTCGAGGACCTCGAGTCCCTGCGCACCTGGGGGTCCAAGACCCCCGGCCACCCCGAGTACGGCCACACGGACGGCGTGGAGATCACCACCGGTCCGTTGGGCCAGGGCCTGGCGTCCTCGGTCGGCTTCGCCTTCGCCCAGCGGCGGCTGCGCGGGCTGCTGGATCCGGACGCCGCCCCCGGGACCAGCCCGTTCGACCACCACGTCTTCGTGATCGCCTCCGACGGCGACCTCCAGGAGGGCGTCACCTCGGAGGCCTCCTCCCTGGCCGGCCACCAGGAGCTCGGCAACCTCGTGGTCATCTACGACGACAACGAGATCTCCATCGAGGACGACACGGATGTGGCGTTCAGCGAGGACGTGGCCGCCCGCTACGAGGCCTACGGCTGGCATGTCCAGACCGTGGACTGGCTCGCCTCCGGGGACTACGTCGAGGACACCGAGCAGCTGTACGCGGCCCTGGCCGAGGCCAAGGCGCAGACGTCCAGGCCCTCGTTGATCAAGCTGCGCACCGTCATCGGCTGGCCCTCCCCCGGCAAGCAGGACACCGGGGCCATCCACGGCTCCAAGCTCGGCGGCGAGGAGCTGGCCGGCCTGAAGACCGTGCTGGGCTTCGATCCGGAGCAGCACTTCGCGGTCGACGGCGGCGTGCTGGCCCACGCGCGCGGCGTCGGGGAACGCTCGGCCGCCTTCCGCGCCACCTGGGAGGACGCCTACGCCGCGTGGCGCGGCGCCCACCCCGAGCGTGCCCGGCTGTACGACCGGCTGAGCGCGGGCGAGCTGCCCGAGGGCTTCGCCGAGGCGTTCCCCACGTTCGAGGCCGACTTCGATCCCACCTTCTCCGGCGGCGCCAAGGGCGTGGCCACGCGCGCGGCGTCCGGGAAGGTCCTCAGCGCGCTGGCCCCCGTGATGCCGGAGCTCTGGGGCGGCTCGGCCGACCTGGCCGGATCGAACAACACCACCATGGACGGCGAGCCGTCCTTCATCCCCACCGGCCGGCAGACCGCCACGTGGAAGGGCAACCCCTACGGGCGGACCCTGCACTTCGGCATCCGGGAACACGCCGCCGGGTCGATCATCAACGGCATCTCGCTGGGATCCCTGCTGCGCGCCTACATGGGCACGTTCCTGATCTTCTCCGACTACCAGCGCCCGGCCATCCGCATCGGCGCGCTGATGGGCACCCCGGCCATCTACGTCTGGACCCACGACTCGATCGGCCTCGGCGAGGACGGCCCGACCCACCAGCCGGTGGAGCAGCTGGCCTCGCTGCGCGCCATCCCGGGGCTGGCCGTGGTCCGCCCGGCGGACGCCAACGAGGTCTCCTGGGCGTGGAAGACCATCCTGGAGAGGACCGACGGGCCCGCCGGGATCGTGCTGTCCCGCCAGAACCTGCCCGTCTTCCCCCGAGACGAGCAGGGCTTCGCCGGAGCCGAGAACACGGCCCGCGGCGCCTACGTGCTGATGGACGCCACGGACGCGGACGGCGCCCCGGTGGAGCCGCAGGCCATCCTCATCGGCACCGGCTCCGAGGTACAGCTCGCCGTGGCCGCCCGCGCGGCGCTGCAGTCCGAGGGCGTGCCGACCCGCGTGGTCTCCGCTCCCTGCCTCGAGTGGTTCGACGCCCAGGACGAGTCCTACCGGGAGGCGGTGCTGCCGGAGAACGGCGCCGTGCGGGTCTCGGTGGAGGCCGGCATCGCCCAGGGGTGGGCAAAGTACACCGGCGTCCGCGGCGCCCAGGTCTCCCTGGAGCACTACGGAGCCTCGGCGGACTTCCAGACCCTGTTCCGGGAGTACGGCATCACGGCCGAGGCCGTGGCCGCCGCCGCCCGCGACCTCCTCGGCCGCTGATCCAGCGGCACGACATCCCAGCAACACCCCCCAGCACCACCGGACGTATGGAGCAGCGATGACCGAACAGAACCCGAACACCCGCGCACTGTCCGAGGCCGGTGTGTCCATCTGGCTCGACGACCTGTCCCGCGAACGTATCGCCACGGGCAACCTGGTCGAGCTGATCGAGACCCGGTCCGTCACCGGCGTGACCACCAATCCCTCGATCTTCGCGGCCGCCCTGAAGAACGGCCGGGCCTACGCCGAGCAGCTGGCCCACCTGGTGGCGGAGGGGGCGGACCTGGACCGGGCGGTCTTCGAGCTGACCACCCGGGACGTCCAGGCGGCCTGCGACCTCCTCGCCCCGGTGTACCAGGCCACCGGCGGCGTGGACGGCCGGGTCTCGATCGAGGTGGACCCGCGGTCCGCGCGGGACGCCACGAAGACCGTGGCCGAGGCCAAGGCCCTGGCGAAGGCCGTGGACCGGCCGAACGTGCTGGTGAAGATCCCCGCGACCGAGGAGGGCCTCCCGGCCATCACGGCCACCCTGGCCTCCGGCATCAGCGTCAACGTCACGCTGATCTTCTCCCTCACCCGCTACCGCGAGGTGCTCAACGCCTGGCTGCTGGGCCTCGAACAGGCCCACGCCGCCGGCGTCGACCTGTCCACCCTGCACTCGGTGGCGAGCTTCTTCGTCTCCCGCGTGGACTCCGAGGTGGACCGCCGACTGCGCGAGTCCGGCGCCGAGGGAGCGGCCGGACTGACCGGTCAGGCGGGGCTGGCCAACGCCCGGCTGGCCTACCGGATCTTCACCGAGACCCTGGACACGGAGCGCTGGCGGGTCCTGGAGGCCGCCGGGGCCCACGCCCAGCGGCCGCTCTGGGCCTCCACCGGCACCAAGGACCCGGCCCTGCCGGACACCGCCTACGTCACCGGACTCGTGGCGGCGGGCACGGTCAACACCATGCCGGAGAAGACGCTGGAGGCGCTGGCGGACCACGGTGAGGTCACCGGGGACACCATCACCGCCGGCTACGAGGAGGCCGACCGGGTCCTCGACGCGATCGGCCACGCCGGTGTGGACTACAACGACGTGGTGGCCGCGTTGGAGGCCGAGGGCGTGGAGAAGTTCGTGACCAGCTGGCAGGAGCTGCTGCAGACCGTCAGCACTGCGATGAAGGATGCCTCATGAGCTCGCTCGGACTGCAGGCCACCGGAGACGCCCTCGCGGCGATCGACCGGCACGTGCCAGCGCTGGTGGCCGAGAGGGTCGCCAGCCGGCTGGCCGCGCAGGATCCCACGCTGTGGGGCCCGGACGCGGAGGAGGAGTCCTCGAGGCGCCTCGGCTGGATGGACCCCTTCGAGGATTCGCGGGCCCTCGTGCCGCAGATCGAGGCCCTGCGCGCCGAACTCGCCGCCGAGGGGATCACCCGGGTGGTGCTGGCTGGAATGGGCGGGTCCTCCCTGGCCCCGGAGGTCATCGCCGCCACCGAGGGCCGGCCCCTGACCGTCCTGGACTCCACCGATCCCGAGATGGTGGGCAACGTCCTGGCCGCCGGGGTCACGGACACCGTCCTGGTGGTCTCCTCCAAGTCGGGCTCGACCGTCGAGACGGACGCGCAGCGTCGCGTCTTCGAACAGGCGTTCACCGATGCGGGCCTGGAACCGGGATCGCACCTGGTGGTCGTCACGGACCCCGGCTCTCCCCTCGAGCAGCTGGCCCGCGAGTCCGGCTATCGGCACGTCTTCACGGCCGACCCGACCGTGGGCGGCCGCTATTCGGCCCTCACCGCCTTCGGGCTGGTGCCCACGGGCCTGGCCGGCGTGGACATCGCCTCCCTGCTCGACGACGCCGAGGAGACCCGCGAGGTCCTGTCCACGGACGACACGGACAACCCCGGCCTGCAGCTCGGCGCCGCCCTGGCCGGCACCGAGCCCCTGCGCAACAAGCTGGTCTTCTCGGACGAGTCCTCCGGGATGGTCGGCTTCGGCTCCTGGGCCGAACAGCTGATCGCCGAGTCCACCGGCAAGGACGGCACCGGCGTGCTGCCCGTGGTGGTGGAGTCGGGCGACCCGGAGACGACCTCGGACGCCGCGGACCTCCTCCAGATCCGCCTCGTGGCCGATCCCGAGGACCGCGAGGAGTCGATCGGCCATCCGGACGCGGCCCAGCACGCCCTCGAGGTCTACGGCTCCCTCGGCGCCCAGCTGATCCTGTGGGAGTTCGCCACGGCCGTGGCCAGCCGCATCCTGGGCATCAACCCCTTCGACCAACCGGACGTGGAGGCCGCGAAGACCGCCGCCCGCGGACTGCTCGACGCCACGGACAGCACGAGCGGCACCCCCGAGCCGGGCACCGTGATCGGTGCCGTCCAGGTCACCGGACCGGCCGACGTCGTGCAGGCCGGGGGCGGGGGCGACCTGGCCGCCGTGCTGGACGCCGTGGCCCGGCTGGTGCCGGCGCACGGCTACCTGGCGGTGCAGGCGTACCTGGACCGGCTGGGCTACACCGAGCTGGAGGTCCTGCGGGTCGCGCTGGCGTCTCGCTCCGGCCGGCCGGTCACCTTCGGGTGGGGGCCGCGGTTCCTGCACTCGACCGGCCAATACCACAAGGGGGGCGCGCCGGAGGGGGTTTTCCTGCAGATCACAGCCGACTCCGACCTCGACCTGGACATCCCCGGCCGGCCCTTCACCTTCGGCCGGTTGCTGTCCGCGCAGGCCGCCGGTGACGCCTCCGTGCTGCGCGAGCACGGGCGCCCGGTGATCCGGTTGCACCTGACCGAGCGCACCGAGGGCGTCGGCGTGCTCCTGCACGCGGCGAACGGGACGAAGGGCACGGATGCCTGAACCGTCACGCGCCAACCCCCTCCGCGATCCGCGGGACCGCCGGCTCACCCGGATCGCGGGACCCTCCGCCCTCGTGTTGTTCGGCGTGACCGGTGACCTGGCCCGCAAGAAGCTGCTGCCGGCCATCTACGACCTGGCCAACCGCGGGCTGCTGCCGCCGGGGTTCTCCCTCATCGGCTTCGGCCGCCGCGGGTGGAGTGACGAGGAGTTCACGGACTACGTCCGCGGCTCCGTGGAGTCCTCGGCCCGGACCGGGTGGAATGACACGGTCTGGAACCAGCTGCGGGGCGGATTCCGGTTCGTCTCCGGGGGCTTCGACGACTCGGCCGCCTACGAGGACCTCCGGGAGACCCTGGCGGCCCTCGAGGTCTCCCGCGGCACGGCCGGGAACACCGTGTACTACCTCTCCATCCCCCCGGACTGGTTCGAGGAGGTGAGCCAGCAGCTGGCCGACCACGGCCTGGCCGGACGGCACCAGGACGCGGGCACGCAGCCCTCCCCCGCACGGTCCGGGGGCTCAGAGCGCCCCTGGCGCCGCGTGGTCATCGAGAAGCCCTTCGGGCACGACCTGGCCAGCGCGCGGGAGCTCAACGACGTGATCGAGCAGGTCTTCGTCCCGGACGCCGTCTTCCGGATCGACCACTACCTCGGCAAGGAGACCGTCCAGAACATCCTGGCCCTGCGGTTCGCCAACCGGCTCTTCGAGCCCGTGTGGAACGCCAACCACGTGGACCACGTGCAGATCACCATGGCCGAGGACATCGGGATCGGCGGGCGCGCGGGCTACTACGACGGGGTGGGCGCCGCCCGCGACGTCATTCAGAACCACCTGCTGCAGCTGCTCGCGCTGACGGCGATGGAGGAGCCGATCTCCTTCGACGCGGACCACCTGCGCGCCGAGAAGGAGAAGGTCCTGGCCGCCGTGGCGGTCCCCGTGGACGACGCCGGCCTGGGCGCCTCCTCGGCCCGTGGTCAGTACACCGGTGGCTGGCAGGGCGGCGAGAAGGTCACCGGCTTCCTCGAGGAGGAGGGCTTCAACCCGGAGTCCACCACCGAGACCTACGCCGCCCTGAAGCTGGGGATCCGCACCCGGCGCTGGGACGGGGTCCCCTTCTACCTGCGGGCGGGCAAGCGGCTGGGCCGGCGCGTGACCGAGATCGCCGTGGTGCTCAAGCGGGCGCCCAACCTGCTCTTCCCCGGCCATGGGGAGGACGAGTTCGGGCAGAACACGATCGTGATCCGGGTGCAGCCGGACGAGGGGGTCACGATCCGCTTCGCCTCCAAGGTCCCGGGGACCCAGCAGGAGGTTCGGGACGTGACCATGGACTTCGGCTACGGCCACGCCTTCACCGAGGACAGCCCCGAGGCCTATGAGCGGCTGATCCTCGACGTACTGCTGGGCGAGCCCCCGCTGTTCCCGCGTCAGGCCGAGGTGGAGCTGTCCTGGGCCATCCTCGACCCCTTCGAGGAGTACTGGGCCTCGCTGTCCGGCCAGCCCGAGCCCTACGCCCCCGGCAGCTGGGGGCCGAGGAGCGCGGATGAGCTGATGGCCCGCGACGGCCGCGTCTGGAGGAGGCCCTGATGATCATCGACGTCCAGGACACCACCACGTCCCAGATCGCCAAGAGGATGAACCAGCTACGGGAGGCCGGCGGCGTGGTGGCCCTCGGCCGGGTGCTGACGCTGGTCATCTCCACCACCCCCGGGCACGCCGAGGAGGCCATCCTCGCCGCCAACCTGGCCAGCCGGGAGCACCCCTGCCGGATCATCGTCCTGGCCGCCGGGGACCCGGCCGCCCCGACACGCCTGGACGCGCAGATCCGCGTGGGCGGGGATGCCGGGGCCTCCGACGTGGTGATCCTCTACGGGGCCGGGTCCAACGCCGAGGAGTCGGAGACCCTGATCGGTGCCCTGCTGCTCCCGGACGCCCCGATCGTGGTCTGGTGGCCCCGTGAGTCCCCCGCGGTGCCCGCGGAGTCGGCCCTGGGCAGCATGGCGCACCGTCGCATCACGGACACGGCCACCGCGGCCCGGCCCCGGCAGGCCCTCATGCACCTGCGCCAGACCTACCGCGCCGGGGACACCGACCTGTCCTGGACCCGGCTGACCGGCTGGCGTATCCAGCTCGCCGCCATCCTGGACGGACTGGAGCCCTCCGAGATCCTCTCCGTCACCGTGGACGGGGCCGAGGACTCCCCCTCCACCATGTTGCTGGCCGCCTGGCTCACCCGATGCCTCAACGTGCCCGTCACCATGGCCCACTCGAAGGCCGGCCAGGGGATGCGCTCCGTCCGGCTACGACGCCGCGAGGGCGATGTGGTGCTGTCCCGTCCCGCGGGCGACGTGGCCTCCCTCTACCAGCAGGGCCGCCCGGTCCAGCACATCTCCCTGCCCAAGCGCAGCGACCAGGACTGCCTCGCGGAAGAGCTGCGCCGGCTGGACCCGGACGAGGTGTTCGGTGACGTGGTGGTCAACGGCCTGCCGTTGACCGACCTGAAGGCGGTGTTGCCCAGTGAGCGATGAGACGCGGATGTTCGCCGACCGGCAGGCCCTGTGCCGGCAGGCCGCCGCGGAGCTGCTGGAGGTCCTGGCCGCCGCCGTCAGGGACCGCGGTGAGGCCTCGGCGGTGCTGACGGGCGGCGGCACCGGCACCGGCATCCTGGCCGCGGTGGCGGACCTGCTGGACGCCGGGGGCGGTGGCGGCGACGGCCCGGCCGGCGGACTGCCGGTGCCGGACTGGTCCCGCGTCCACCTGTGGTGGGGGGACGAGCGCTTCCTGCCCGCGGGCGACCCCGAGCGCAACGAGGTGCAGGCCCGCGCGGCGCTGCTGGACCTCCTGGTGGACTGTCACGGCCTGCCCGCGGAGAACATCCACCCGATGCCGGCCGATGGTCCGGCAGCGGTTTCGGTGGCGGGATCTGCGGTCGGTACGGCCGGGCCGCCGGCGACGCCACCGAGGCTCGGTGCGGCGGCGGACGCCTACGCCGCCGAGCTGCTCGCCCGGGCGCAGGCCCCGAGGCCGGCTCCGGACGGCGCGCCCGTGGACGCCCGCCTGCCCGTCTTCGACGTGGTCATGCTGGGGGTCGGCCCCGATGCGCACGTGGCCAGCCTCTTCCCCGGCCTGCCGGGCCCGCTGGCCGAGGGGGTGACGGTGGTTCCCGTGACGGACTCCCCCAAGCCCCCGGCGCGGCGGCTGTCCCTGACGGTGGAGGCCCTCAACACCGCCGAGCGCCTGTGGTTCGTGGTGGCCGGTGCGGACAAGGCCGAGGCCGTGGCCGCGGTCCGTCACGCCCGGGATCACGGGACCACCGACGCGGCCCGGTGGCCGGCCTCGGTGGTCTCGGGACGGGCGGTCACCACCTGGTGGCTGGACGAGGCGGCCGCCGGGAACTGACCGGGTTACTGCTCAGACGTCTGCTCAGAAGTCCTGCGAGAAGCGCATGATCAGGCCGAGGGCCACCACGATGGCGCCCCACGTCAGGCCCAGGGTGATGGTGAGCCGGTTCAGGTTCTTCTCGGCCACGCCGGAGGCACCCAGCGACGAGGTGACCCCGCCGCCGAACATGTCGGACATGCCGCCGCCGCGGCCCTTGTGCAGCAGGATGAGCAGGACCAGCAGGACGCTGATGGCGGCCAGGGCGATCTGCAGGATGAGGGTCAGGACGTCCACGTCACTCTTTTCCGTACGGCGTTCAGTCGGTCGGTCACCGTCAGGTGATCAGTCAGTCAGGAGGTGGTGCTCGAACCTCACTATGCTAGCAAACTCGCCCTCGTCCAGGCTGGCACCGCCCACCAGGACCCCGTCGACGTCCTTCTCCCGCAGGATGGACGCGACGTTGGTGGACTTCACCGAACCGCCGTAGAGCAGTCGGAGCCCGGCCGCGGTCTCGGCGCCGAACAAGGAGGCCAGCTCGGCGCGGAGCGCGGCGGCCATCTCCTGGGCGTCCTCCGGCCCGGCGACCTCGCCGGTCCCGATGGCCCAGACGGGCTCGTAGGCGACCACGAGGCCGGCCACCTGCTCCGGCGACAGCCCCTCGAGGGCACCCCGGAGCTGGGCCAACGTGTGCTCCACCTGGCGGGCCTGGCGGCGGACCTCGAGGCCTTCGCCCACGCAGAGGATCGGAGCGATCCCGTGGCGTAGGGCGGCGGCGAGCTTGCGCCCCACCAGGGCGTCGTCCTCGCCGTGCAGGGTGCGGCGCTCGGAGTGCCCGACCAGCGCGTAGGTGCATCCCAGCTTGGCCAGGAACTGCCCGGAGACCTCTCCCGTGAAGGCCCCGGAGTCCTCGGCCGAGAGGTCCTGCGCCCCGTAGGCGAGCGGGAGCCGGTCCCCCGCCACGAGCGTCTGCACGCTGCGCAGGTCGGTGAACGGGGGGAACACCGCCACCTCGACCTCCTCGAAGTCGTGGTCGGCGTCCGTCAGTGTCCAGGAGAGCTTCTGCACGAGGGTCACGGCCTGGTGGTGGTCCAGGTTCATCTTCCAGTTCCCCGCGATCAGCGGGGTGCGGTCATAGGCGCCGTTGGTCTTGGAGGTCATCTCAGGCGCCCGCCTGCTCTGCGTCGGCCGCCGGGCGCTCCAGGGCCTCGACGCCGGGCAGGGACTTGCCCTCGAGGTATTCCAGCGAGGCGCCGCCACCGGTGGAGATATGGCCGAACTGCCGGTCCTCGAAGCCGAGGGTCCGCACGGCGGCCGCGGAGTCCCCACCACCGACCACGGTGAGGCCGGAGGCCTGGGTCAGGGCGTGGGCCACGGTGCGGGTCCCGTGGGAGAAGGGCTCGAACTCGAAGACGCCCATGGGGCCGTTCCAGAACACGGTGTGGGCCCGGCGGATCTCCTCGCCGAACGTCACGCGCGTCTGCGGACCGATGTCCAGCCCGAGGGCCGACGCGCCATGGGTGCCCGTGGTGAGGGACTCCACGGGCAGGACCTCGTGCTCGGCGTCGGCCGAGAACGCCGAGGCCATCACGATGTCCGTCGGCAGCACGATCCGGCATCCGCCGGTCTCCGCGCGCCTCAGGTACTCCGTGACCACCGGGATCTGATCCTCCTCCAGCAGGGAGGCGCCGACCTCGTGGCCCTGGGCCTTGAGGAAGGTGAACAGCATCCCGCCGCCGATCAGCAGCGTGTCGGCGCGCTCCATCAGGTTGTCGATCACCGCCAGCTTGTCCGAGACCTTGGAGCCGCCGAGGACCACCACGTAGGGCCGGTCCGGCGAACCCGTCAGGCGCGAGAGCACGTCGAGCTCACGCGTGACCAGCCGGCCCTGGTAGGACGGCAGCTCCGCGGCGATGTCAAAGACGGAGGCGTGCTTGCGGTGCACGGCGCCGAAGGCGTCGTCCACGTAGGCGCCGGTCCCGGCGGATCCCTGGGCCAGAGCCGCCATCTCGGCGGCCAGTGCGGCACGCTCGGCGTCGTCCTTGGAGGTCTCGCGCGGGTCGAACCGCACGTTCTCGAGGAGGAGGATGCCGCCGTCGGCCAGGTCTGCGGCCTTCTGGCGGGCCGACTCGCCGGTCACGTCGGCGGCCAGCCGTACCTCGCGACCGGCCAGCTCCGCCATCCGCTCGGCCGCCGGCCGCAGGGAGTACCTCGGGTCCGCCTCGCCCTTCGGCCGGCCGAGGTGGGCCATGACGACCACGCGCGCACCGGCATCGGCCAGCGCGGTGATGACCGGCAACGACGCGCGGATCCGGCCGTCGTCCGTCACCGCACCGTCCTCGAGCGGCACGTTGAGGTCGGAGCGGACGAGGACGTGGCGTCCGGCCACGCCCGACTCCAGGAGGTCATCAAGGGTCTGGGCAGTCATGCGAAGGGCCTTTCTGGCTGGTGCCGGCGTGCTGGCCGGTGGTCTGGAGCGGGCGCGTCGACAGCAACTACGGCAGCGTCATCGACAGCATCCTCTACAGCTTAGAGGCGACCATGGAGGTCAGGTCCATCAGCTGGGAGGTGTAGCCCCATTCGTTGTCATACCAGCCGATGACCTTGACCGTCTTGCCGATGGACTTGGTCAGCGGGGCGTCGAAGGTGCACGCGGCAGGCGAGGTGATGATGTCCGTCGACGTGATCGGCTCCACGTTGTACACCAGGCGCCCGGCGAGCTCCGGGGACTGGGCGGCCGCCTCGAAGGCGGCGTTGACCTCCTCGAGGCTGGCCTTGCGCTCCAGCTCGACGGTGAGGTCCGTGGCCGAGCCCGTGATGGTGGGCACCCGCATGGCGAAGCCGTCCAGCTTGCCCTTCAGCGAGGGGATGACCTCCCCGATCGCCTTGGCGGCACCGGTGGAGGTGGGGACCATGTTCTGGGCTGCGGCCCGGGCGCGGCGGCGGTCCTTGGCGTGGGGGGCGTCGTGCAGGTTCTGGTCGCCCGTGTAGGCGTGGATGGTGGTCATGATGCCGTCCACGATCCCGAACGACTCGTGGAGTACCTTCGCCATCGGCGCCAGGCAGTTGGTGGTGCAGGACGCGGCGGAGATGATGTCCATGGACGCCGGGTCATACGATGTGTCGTTCACGCCCATCACGAAGGTGCCGTCCACGCCCTTTCCGGGGGCGGACAGGACGACCTTGCGGGCGCCGGCCGTCAGGTGCTTGCGGGCGTCCTCGGCCTTCGTGAAGTGGCCGGTGCACTCCACCACGATGTCCACGCCGAGCTCCCCCCAGGGCAGGGACTCCGGGTCCCTCTCGCTGAAGACCCGGATGGTCCTGCCGTTAGCCACCAGGTTCCCGTCCTCGATCGCGAGGTCGTGGCCGTAGCGGCCCAGGATCGAGTCGTACTTCACCAGGTAGAACAGGTCCTCGAGGTCCGCCAGGTCGTTGACGGCGACGAGTTCCAGGTCATGGCCCTGCTGCTCGATGACGCGCAGGGCGTTGCGCCCGATACGGCCGAATCCATTGATGGCAATCCTGGTGGTCACGATGATGCCTTTCAGTCAGTTTCAGTCGGTCAGTCAAGGGAGAGTCGAGGAGAACGGTGGACGGAGGACGGGGCGGGAGACGGGTGCGGACATGACGCGGGCCGGCCAGCCGAGGTGGCGGGCCGGCCCGCGTCACGGGTCACCGGATCAGGGGGTGACGAGCTTGGAGGCGCCGGCGCGGGCGGCCTCGAAGCGGGCGGAGACGTCCGCCCAGTTCACGATGTTCCAGATCGCCTTGACGTAGTCGGCCTTGACGTTCTGGTAGTCGAGGTAGAAGGCGTGCTCCCACATGTCCAGCTGGAACAGCGGGATCGTGGCCACCGGCACACCGTTCTGCTGGTCGTAGAACTGCTCGATGACCAGGTTCCCGCCGATCGGCTCGTAGGCCAGCACGGCCCAGCCGGAGCCCTGGATGCCCAGTGCAGCGGCGGTGAAGTGGGCCTGGAACTTCTCGAAGGACCCGAAGTACTCGTCGATCGCCGCGGCGAGCTCGCCGGTGGGCTTGTCGCCGCCGTTCGGGGAGAGGTTCTTCCAGAAGATCGAGTGGTTCGTGTGGCCACCGAGGTTGAAGGCCAGGTCCTTGGAGAACTGGTTGACGGAGCCGAAGTCGTTGGCGTCACGCGCGGCGGCCAGCTTCTCGAGCGCGGTGTTGGCACCCTTGACGTAGGTGGCGTGGTGCTTGGAGTGGTGCAGCTCCATGATCTTCGCGGAGATGTGCGGCTCCAGCGCGCTGTAGTCGTAATCCAGTTCCGGCAGGGTGAATTCAGCCATGTTTCCTCCTTGATGGACAGGTGTCCGGTCCCGGGTCACCGGGCCGTGGGGCGGGCCCGCGTCGGGGTCCTTGCCTCCCATCCTAAGCACGACGCCGGGGGGCGTGGCCACCGGTTCCGCTCAGAGCCGGAATGTTCACCCGAAGTCGGCGTCGGTGACGCCGCTCGGCAGGGCGGCGTCGGTCCCGGGGAGTCCCTCGTCCGCCGCGCGCTTGTCCGCCATGGCCAGCAGGCGACGGATCCGCCCGGCGATGGCGTCCTTGGTCATGGGCGGGTCAGCGAGGCGGCCGAGCTCGTCCAGGGAGGCCTGCTTGTGCTCCACGCGGAGCTGGCCGGCGTACTTGAGGTGGTCCGGGACCTCGTCCCCGAGGATCTGCAGGGCGCGCTCCACGCGGGCGCCGGCGGCGACGGCGGCCTGGGCCGAACGCCGCAGGTTCGCGTCGTCGAAATTGGCCAGCCGGTTGGCGGTGGCCCGGACCTCCTTGCGGGTGCGGCGCTCCTCCCACACCAGCACGGTCTCGTGGGCCCCCATCCGGGTCAGCAGCGCGGAGATGGCATCCCCGTCCCGGATCACCACGCGGTCCACCCCGCGCACCTCGCGGGCCTTGGCGGCGATCCCGAGCCGGCGTGCGGCCCCCACCAGGGCCAGGGCCGCCTCGGAACCGGGGCAGGTGACCTCCAGTGAGGAGGACCGGCCGGGTTCGGTCAGGGAGCCGTGGGCGAGGAACGCGCCGCGCCAGACCGCCTCGGCGTCCGCCACAGAGCCGTTGACGATCATCGGGGGCAGGCCGCGCACCGGCCGGCCGCGGACGTCCAGCAGGCCGGTCTGGCGGGCGAGCGACTCCCCGTCCCGGATGACCCGGATGACGTACCGGCTGCCCTTGCGCAGATTGCCCCCGGAGACGACGATGATCTCGCTGCCGTGCCCGTAGACCTCGGCGATGGCGGTCCGGAGCCGGCGGGCCGTGGCGGCCTGGTCGAGCTCCGCCTCGATCACGATCCGGCCGGAGATGATGTGCAGGCCGCCAGCGAACCGCAGCATGGCCGAGACCTCGGCCTTTCGTTCGGAAGAGCTCTTGATCCCGAGATGGGCCAATTCCTCTTTCACGGCCGCAGTCAACGCCATCGCGTCTCGCCTCACATCTTTCGCTTGTCGGAGTGGTTGCCGCCTTCGGCAGTGGACCAGGCGGACGGGACGACGCTGACCGTATCAGTAGCCCGTGAAGGCCTCCTGAAAGGCCAGGGCCAATCGCAGGGGATCGTGCACGGGGGTCCCGGAACCGGCACCAACCCTACTAAACAGCACGTCCGCCCCCAGTCGGGCGGCCGCCTCCTCAAAGCCCTGGACGTCCTGGACCGCGTCCTGATCTGCTATGACGATGTCCAGCCGCAGGTCGGGCGCGTAGTGGTGGATGACCTCCAGATGATCTGCGGCGTTCATCCCGGAGGTCTCCGAGGTGTCCGTGGTGAGATTCATCACCAGGGCCTTGCGGGCGGTGGTCCGCACCAGCGCCTCGCGTTGCTCCGGCAGCAGCAGGTGCGGCAGCACGGAGGTGTACCAGGAGCCGGGACCCAGCACGATCCAGTCGGACAGCTCGATCGCCTCCAGGGACTCCACGCAGGCCGAGGCTCCCTCCGGCTCCACCCGGATGTGGGACACGCGGCTGTTCTTCCCCGCCGCGGCCAGCCGGGACTGCCCCGTCACGGTGCGCCGCACGAGCTCACCGGAGTCGCTCTCCGAGAGGACGGCGCCGGAGATGGTCAGGGGGACGGTGGACATGGGCAGGACCTGGCCCCGGGCGCCCAGCAGCGCTCCCGCCCACCGCAGCCCGCCCACCGGGTCCCCCAGCAGCTCCCACAGGGCCACGATGAGCAGGTTTCCGAGCGCATGGTTGTCCAGGGTGGCGTCCGTGCCCTCCTTGGACGTGAACCGGTGCTGCATGACGTCCCGCCAGGTCCGGCCCCAGTCGGTGTCGTCGCACAGCGCCGCCAGGGCCATGCGGAGGTCCCCGGGTGGCAGCACGTCCATCTCCTGGCGAATGCGGCCGGAGGATCCGCCGTCGTCCGCCACCGTGACCACCGCGGTGATCTCCCCGGCGATCAGCCGCAGGGCGCGCAGCGTGGCGGAGAGTCCGTGTCCTCCGCCCAGGGCGGTGACCCGCAGCGTCGGATCGTAGGTGCCGGCCGGCTGCCCCGGTGCGGGGACGGAACTGGGGGCCAACGGCAGCTGGCCCGTGAAGTGGCTGCTCATGTCCGGCCCGTCATTCCCGGCCCAGGTCCCGGTGCTGGACCTTGACGCTCACGCGGGGCTGCTGGCCCAGGCGGCGGCCGAGTTCCTCGGCCATGGCCACCGAACGGTGCTTGCCGCCCGTGCAGCCGATGGCGAAGGTGGCGTAGTGCTTGTTCTCGCGGCGGTAGCCGTCCAGGACGGGAAGCAGGGCCGCCAGGTAGTGGTCCATGAACTCGGTGGCCCCCTGCTGCTGGAGGACGAAGTCCGAGACCTCCGCGTCCTGGCCGGTGAAGGGCCGGAGTTCGGGGACCCAATGCGGGTTCGGCAGGAACCGGATGTCCGCCATGAAGTTCGCGTCCTGGGGCAGGCCGTACTTGAAGCCGAAGCTCATGACGTTCAGGCGCAGCACGATGGGCCCGGACTCCGTGAACAGCTCCGTGATGGTGGTGGCCAGGGTGTGCACGTTCTTGCTGGTGGTGTCCACCACGATCTCGGCCTGCTCCTTGAGCTCCCGCAGCAGCAGGCGTTCGGCGGCGATGCCGTCTGGGATGCGGCCGGAGCCCTGCAGCGGGTGCGGCCGGCGGGCCGATTCGAAGCGGCGCACCAGCAGGTCGTCACTCGCGTCCAGGAACAGCACGCGGTAGCCCACCCCCTGGGCGCGCAGCTGCTCCAGCGCCTCCTGGATGTCCGCGAACAACTCCTTGGACCGCACGTCCACCACGAGCGCCAGCCGCGGGATCGCCTCCGGGGACCGGCCGACCAGATCGGTCAGGGTGCCGAACAGCTGCGGGGGGATGTTCTCCACCACATACCAGCCGTGGTCCTCCAACGCATGTGCGGCGGTGGTGCGCCCGGCCCCGGACATGCCCGTGACGATGAGGACTTCGGAGGTTGGCGGTTTCACCGGGGTCAGTCCGTCGCTCATGCCTCCAGACTACCCAGTTTCACCGGGGCCGGTTCCTGCGCCATCCACCCTGCCGATCACCCAGCCGATCCCTCAGTCGAGGATCTCCCCGGTGGTCAGGTTGACGCCTCGCAGTGTTGGCGCGGCTTCCTCGGAGCCCGTCTCGGGCCGCAGCGCGGCGTGGACGGTCTCCGCCAGGGCGGGGCCGATGCCCTTGACCTCCTGCAGGTGCTCCACGGTGGCGGCGCGGATGCGCTTGACCGAGCCGAAGTGCTTGAGCAGGGCCTTCTGCTTGGCCGGCCCGAGCCCCTCGATCCCGTCCAGCGCGGAGGACACCATGGAGGAGCCGCGCTTGGCCCGGTGGAAGGTGATCGCGAAGCGGTGGGACTCATCGCGGATGCGCTGGAGCAGGTAGAGCCCCTGGGAGGCCCGGGGCAGCACGAGGGGAAACTCGTCCCCCGGCAGCCACAGCTCCTCCAGCCGCTTGGCGAGGCCCACCACGGGCACGTCCTCGATCCCCAGGTCCCGCAGGGCCTGGGCGGCGGAGGCCACCTGGGGTGGCCCGCCGTCCACCACCACGAGGGACGGCGGATAGGCGAACCGACGCGACGCCGGCCGGGCACCCTCAGCGGCGGGTGCGCCGCCGCCGTCGGGCAGGGCATCCGCACCGTCCGAGGTCTCCTCCGGCCCGATCTCGCCGGTGGCGAAGGTGCCGCTGCGCTCCTGGTCCTCCAGGTAGTGGCGGAACCGCCGGGTCAGCACGTTGCGCATGGCGGCGGTGTCATCCCGGGCGGCGTCCCCGGTGACGCTGAACTTGCGGTAGTCCGACTTCTTGGGCAGCCCGTCCTCCACGACCACCATGGACCCGACCACGTTGGTGCCGGAGACGTGGGAGATGTCATAGCACTCGATCCGCAGCAGCGGCTCGTCCAGCTCGAGGGCCTCCTGCAGCTCGCGCAGCGCCGCGGACCGCGTGGTGAGGTCACCGGAGCGGCGCGACTTGTGCAGTCTCAGGGCCAGCTCGGCGTTCTCCTTCACGGTGTCCATGAGGGCCTTCTTGTCCCCGCGCTGCGGGACGCGCAGGTTCACGTTCGCCCCGCGGATCCCGGTCAGCAGGGCGGCCACCTGCTCCGCGTTGTCCGGCAGCTGGGGCACCAGGACCTCGCGCGGTATGCGGCTGGTGTCCTCCAGGGAGCCGTAGACCTGCTCCAGCAGCTGCTCCACCATGGTGCCCGGGGAGACGTCCTCGACCTTCTCCACCACCCAGCCGCGCTGGCCGCGGATCCGGCCCTCGCGGACGTGGAACACCTGGACTGCGGCCTCGAGCTCGTCCTCGGCGATGGCGAAGATGTCCGCCTCGGTGGATTCGGGCAGCACCACCGCGTTGCGCTCGAAGACCCGCTTCAGCGCGGCGATGTCGTCCCGCCGGCGCGCCGCGTCCTCGTAGCGCAGGTCCGCGACGGCCTCCTTCATCTGGGTCTCGAGGCGGCGGATGTAGACATGCGCGTCCCCGGCCATGAAATCGCAGAAGTCCTGGGCCAGCTTCCGGTGCTCGTCCGGGCTGATCCGGCCCACGCACGGCGCCGCGCACTTGTCGATGTACCCCATCAGGCACGGGCGGCCGGAGAGCTCCGCCCGGCGGAAGACCCCGGAGGAGCAGGTGCGGACCGGGAAGACCCGCAGCATCAGATCCACGGTCTCGCGGATGGCCTTGGCCGGGTGGAAGGGGCCGAAGTACTTCACGCCCTTGCGCTTGTCCCCGCGCATCACCTGCACGCGCGGGTACTTCTCGTTCATGGTCACGGCCAGGTAGGGGTAGGACTTGTCATCCCGGTACATGATGTTGAACCGCGGCGTGTACTGCTTGATCCAGGTGTACTCGAGCTGCAGGGCCTCGAGCTCGGAGCCGACCACCGTCCATTCCACGGATCCGGCGGTGTACACCATGGTGCGGGTCTTGGGGTGCAGCCCACCGGGGTCCTGGAAGTAGGAGGACAGCCGGGACCGCAGGTTCTTGGCCTTGCCCACGTAGATGACCCGGCCGTCCGGGTCGCGGAACCGGTAGACGCCCGGCGAGGTGGGGACCTCGCCCGGCCGCGGCCGATAGGTGGCGGGATCAGCCACGGCGCATCACGACGGGGTCGGCGGCGGGGGCTGCTGGGCGGCGCCGGAGACGGGGGTGTTGTACGAAGGGACGCGCTCCTGCCCGGAGAGGGCGGCGATCGCGTCCATGACCTGCGCCGTGGCCTGCCGGCGCGGGGGCAGCGGGTGCCGGGGGCCCAGGTGCTCGAACCGCAGCGGCGGGCCGACGGTGAGCGAGAACCGGTGGGGCGTGAAGCGATTCGATCCGGGTGGCTGGAGGCGTTCCGTCCCCCGCAGCCCCACCGGGACCACCGGCATCCCGGTGGCCAGCGCCAGCCAGCCGACGCCGGTCCGGCCCTTGTAGAGGCGTCCGTCCCGGCTCCGGGTGCCCTCGGGGTAGATGCCCACGCCCGTGCCGGCCTCCAGGTGCTCCACGAGCAGGTCCAGGGCCGCAACCGACGCGGCCTGCTGGTCCCGCTCGACGGGGATCGAGCCGACGGACTCGAAGAAGCCCTTCATGACGCGGCCCTTGAGCCCGGGCTGGGTGAAGTACTCGGCCTTGGCGAAGAAGTGCACCATGCGCGGCATCATGGCCTGCAGGATCACGGAGTCGAGGAAGGACAGGTGGTTGCTGGCCACGATGAACCCGCCCGTGTCCGGCACGTGCTCCAGCCCGGTGACGGTGGGCCGGCAGGTGACCTTGACCATGGCACGCATCCCCGTGCGCACGGCTTCACTGGTCGCCATAACCGTCCTCTCCACTGCTGCTGCCACGACTGGTGCCCCCGCGGCACCTGCCGCGGACCGGATCCATCATAGTGCCGGACGGTCCCCACGTCCGTAGCGCACCAGGTCCCGGCACATCTCCGGCAGTCCTGCGGGGTCCTCGCACAGGGCGGTCGCCCCGGCCCCCGTCAGCTCCGCCGGGGTGCCGAAGCCCCACAGCACCCCGATCGCCGGGATGCCGTGATGGGCGGCCCCGTCGAGGTCGAAGTGCCGGTCCCCCACCATCACGGCCCGCTCCGGGTGCCCGACGGCGGCCAGGGCCTCGGCCATGGCCGCCACCTTGGTGCCGTGGGGCGGCACGGGCGCGGTCTCGTCGTCGTCCGCCCCGCAGATCGCCGTGAAGTGGTCCTCCAGGCCCTGGGTGCGGAGCAGCCGGCGGGCCAGCGCCTGAGGCTTCGAGGTGGCCACCACCAGCGGATACTCGGAGGCCAGGTCCGCCAGGGCGTCCCGGATGCCCGGGTAGACGGTGCTGGCCGCCATCCCGTGGCTCAGGTATCCGGCGCGGTAGTCGCGGATCACGGCCGGCAGGTTGTCCTCCGTGACGCCCTCGAGCGACCGGAGTCCCTCGCGTAGCGGGGGCCCGACCAGGGCGTTGAGCCGCTCCGGCGCGGGGACCGGCAGCCCGTGGAGCCGCAGTGACGCCGCGATCCCGCCCGTGATGGACCCGGCAGGGTCCACCAGGGTGCCGTCGAGGTCGAGGAGGATCGCGGCGTCCGCTGCTGTGCTCACCGGGCTGCTCACAACACGGCGGCGAGGAACCGGCCGGTATGGCTGGCCTCGATCCGGGACACCTCTTCCGGGGTGCCGGTGGCCACGATGGTCCCGCCCCCGGAGCCGCCCTCGGGACCGAGGTCGATCACGTGGTCCGCCGACTTGATGACGTCCAGGTTGTGCTCGATCGTGATGACGGTGTTGCCCTTGTCCACGAGGGACTGCAGGACGCCGAGCAGCTTGCGGATGTCCTCGAAGTGCAGGCCGGTGGTCGGCTCGTCCAGCACGTAGATGGTGCGCCCGTTCGATCGCTTCTGCAGCTCCGCCGCCAGCTTCACGCGCTGCGCCTCGCCGCCGGAGAGTGTGGTGGCGGGCTGGCCGAGCTTGACGTAGCCGAGGCCCACATCCACGAGGGTGTCCAGGTACCGCGAGATCTTGGTGTAGGCCGAGAAGAACCCGGCGGCCTCCTCGATCGGCATCTGCAGGACCTCGGCGATGTTCTTGCCCTTGTAGTGCACCTCGAGCGTCTCCCGGTTGTAGCGCGCCCCGTGGCACACCTCGCAGGGGACGTAGACGTCCGGCAGGAAGTTCATCTCGATCTTCAGGGTGCCGTCACCGGAACAGGCCTCGCATCGGCCGCCCTTGATGTTGAAGGAGAACCGGCCGGGCTGGTAGCCGCGCACCTTGGCCTCCTGGGTGTCCGCGAACAGCTTCCGGATGGTGTCGAAGACCCCGGTGTAGGTGGCCGGATTCGAGCGCGGGGTGCGCCCGATGGGGCTCTGGTCCACGTGCACGACCTTGTCCAGCTGCTCCAGGCCGTTGACCCGCTTGTGCCGGCCGGGCACGTGCTTGGCGTGGTTGAGCTGGTTGGCCATGACCTTGTACAGGATCTCGTTGACGAGGGTCGACTTCCCGGAGCCCGAGACGCCCGTGACCGCGGTGAGGACGCCCAGCGGGAACTCGGCGCTCACGTCCTGCAGGTTGTTCTCGCGGGCCCCGACCACCGTGACGGTCCGCTTCCGGTCCACCGGGCGGCGGTGCTGGGGCAGGGCGATCTCCCGGCGACCGGCGAGGTAGTCGCCGGTCAGGGACCGGGTGTTGGCCTTGAGCCCCTCCAGGGAGCCCGAGTGGACGATCTCGCCGCCGTGTTCGCCGGCGCGGGGGCCGATGTCCACGATCCAGTCGGCCTCGGCGATCGTGTCCTCGTCATGCTCCACCACGATCAGGGTGTTCCCCAGGTCCCGCAGGCGCACGAGCGTCTCGATGAGCCGGCGATTGTCCCGCTGGTGCAGGCCGATGGAGGGCTCGTCCAGCACGTACAGCACGCCCACCAGGCCGGAGCCGATCTGGGTGGCCAGGCGGATCCGCTGGGCCTCCCCGCCGGACAGGGTCCCGGCGGGGCGTTCCAGGTTCAGGTAGTTGAGGCCGACGTCCAGCATGAAGCGCAGCCGGGCCAGGATCTCCTTGAGCACCTGGTCCGCGATCTGCAGGTCCCGATCCGAGAGTGCCAGGCCACCGAAGAAGTCGATGGCGTCCTGCATGGGCAGGACGGAGGCCTCGGCGATGGACTTGCCACCCACCGTGACGGACAGCGACGTGGGGTTGAGCCGGGTGCCGTGGCAGGCGGCACACGGGATCTGGCGCATGTAGGACTCGTAGCGGTCCCGCGCGTGGTCCGACTCCGTCTCGAGGTGCTTGCGGTGGATGTAGTCGATGACTCCCTCGAAGCCGGTCGTGTAGCGGCGTTCCCGGCCGAAGCGGTTCCGGTACGAGACCTCGACCTTGAAGTCCTTGCCGTGCAGCACGGCCTTCCGGGCCGCTGCGGGCAGGTCCTTCCACGGGGTGTCCATGCTGAACCCGACCTCGCCCGACAGTCCGGAGAGCAGCCGGTTCCAGTACTCGGAGGTCGACTTGCCCAGCGACCACGGGGCGATGGCTCCCTCGGACAGCGACTTGTCCTGGTCCGGGACCACGAGGTCCTCGTCCACCTCCAGCTTGGTGCCGATGCCCGTGCAGACGGTGCAGGCGCCGAAGGGATTGTTGAAGGAGAACGACCGCGGTTCGATCTCGTCGATGGAGAGCTGATGGCCGTTCGGGCAGGACAGCTTCTCCGAGAAGGAACGGAACTTCGGGTTACCCTCCGCGTCGAAGGCGTCCCACTCGCCGGCGTTGGCCTTCGCCGGGTCCACGGCGGCGTCCACGTCCACGAAGTCGATCACCACGAGGCCGTCCGCCAGGTTCAACGCCGTCTCCACGGAGTCTGTGAGGCGCTGGCGGATGCCGTCCTTCATGGCGAGCCGGTCCACCACCACGGCGATGGTGTGCTTGACCTGCTTCTTCAGCTTCGGCGGGTCGGAGAGCTGGATCAGCTCGCCGTCCACGATCGCGCGGGAGAAGCCCTGCGTGGCGAGATCGGCGAAGACGTCCACGAACTCGCCCTTGCGGCCGCGGGCCACCGGGGCGAGGACCTGGAACCGGGTCTTGACGGGCAGCTCGCCGAGCTGGTCCACGATCTGCTGCGGCGACTGCTTGCTGGCGGGCTCGCCGCACTCGGGGCAGTGCGGGATGCCGATGCGCGCCCAGAGCAGGCGCATGTAGTCGTAGACCTCGGTGATGGTGCCCACGGTGGACCGGGGGTTCCGGTTCGTGGACTTCTGGTCGATCGAGACCGCCGGGGACAGTCCCTCGATGAAGTCGACCGACGGCTTGTCCACGCGGCCGAGGAACATGCGCGCGTAGGAGGACAGGGACTCCACATAGCGGCGCTGGCCCTCCGCGAAGATCGTGTCGAAGGCGAGGGACGACTTGCCCGAACCGGACAGGCCCGTGAACACCACGAGGGCATCGCGCGGGATGTCCAGGTCCACGTTCTTCAGGTTGTGTTCGCGGGCGCCCTTGACGACGATCCGGTCCGGATCGTGGCGGTGGTCACCGGCCGCCGGACCGGCGGCCAGGCTGTGGGGGGACTCAGAGGTGGTGAGGGATGTCGGCACGGAATCCACTGTATGGCAGACGGGCTTCGAACACCCCTTCGAACCGTCGGCCCTGAGCGAAACTCCTCCGGCGGGGAAGCCTCAGGACGGGAAGACCGCGTCCAGTTGACGGGCGGCCTCGCGCCGGCCGAAGCCGAGGGCGCGCGCCACCTCGGCATAGGCGCTGGCGGCCGCCGCCAACTGGGACTCGGCGGAATCGCCGCCCTGGGCCACCACGGTCCCCAGCCGGGGCCGGGCGGTCACCACGGAGGCCTGCTCGAGTTCCTTGTAGGCCCGGGCCACGGTGTTGGCCGAGACGCCCAAGGCGGCCGCCAGCGCCCGGACCGTCGGCAGCTTGCTGCCGACGGGAAGCCGGTTGCGGTGGATGAGGTCCAAGAGACCGGTCCGCACCTGTTCATACGGCGGGACGGTCGAGCCGGACTTGACGGTGAGCGCCGTGGCCAGCCAGTCGGGGACGGGGCGGGCCGGGGCCTTGGCCGGGGCTTTGGGTGCCGGGCCGTCTGGGCCGTCTGGCGAACCGCCCTGTGCCCCCTGCTGTCCCGCCATGTCTCCCCCGTGTCTGCCGTGGCCACGCTCGGATATCCGTCCCGTCACCCTATCCGAGACACGGCCCGGCGCACGGTGCGGTCCCGGAGCGCCGACGGGTCCTTGACCCGTGGGACGGGCTTGCCCCGGTGGTGGTCAACGTCCTTAGACTATGGCCCATGCCTTCAACCACCTCCCCCATCCGGTTGCTGCACGATCTGCCCCGGGTGACCGTCCGCCAACGCTCTGTCTCCGAGATGGCGAACAACGTGTACGTCATCACCTCGAAGACGTCCGGGACGCAGGTACTGATCGACGCGGCCGATGACGCGCCCGCGGTCCGGGAGTTGCTGGAGTCGGCCGGCGAGGACACCCCCTGTGAGCTGAAGCTGGCCGTGATCATCACGACCCACCAGCACTGGGACCATATCCGCGCCCTGGCCGAGGTCGTGGACGCCACCGGCGTGCCGACCGCCGCCGGCGCCGAGGACGCCGGCGCCATCGAGACGGCGACCGGCGTGGTGGCCAAGGTCCTGCTCAACCACGGCGACACCGCGACCTTCGACGGGATCTCGCTGGCCGTCGTCGGGCTCCGGGGCCACACCCCCGGCTCCGTGGCGCTGGTCTACGAACCCGAGGACGGCCCACCGCTGTGCTTCTCGGGGGACAGTCTCTTCCCCGGCGGCGTGGGGAACACGCAGCAGGATCCGGAGCGGTTCGCCTCGCTGTACGCGGACGTGGTCGAGCGGCTGTTCGAGGTGTACCCGGACGACCTCACGGTGCACCCGGGCCACGGCGACGGGACCACGCTCGGCGCGGAGCGCCCCCACCTCGGGGAGTGGCGCGAACGCGGCTGGTGAGGACTCAGATGCTGGGTGAGAGGTCGCTCTTCACGCCCACCATGAAGATCCGACGGAACGGGTAGTCGGTCAGCCGGACCCCCTCGGGCGTGATGTAGGTCTGATAGGACTCGCGCATGATCCGCCGGTACTCCTCGACGTAGCGCTCCTGCAGGTTGGTGCCGTCCCGCCGGTCGGCGGCCTCCAAGCGCTGCAGTGAGGGACGCAGGGCGGCGCCCCGCACCCAGTCGTAGACCGGGTCGTTGCCGGTCAGGGGCTGGCTGTAGGTGGTCTCCCAGACGTCGGCCTCGAAGCCGGAGGCGATGAGGGTCTCCAAGTACTCATGGGTGGTGTAGACCGATTCCCGCTCCATCACGCCGTGGAGCGCCGCGGTGAACTCGGGCCGGCGGGACATCTCCGCGATGGTCGCGTGCGAGGGGGCCGCGAAGTTGCCGGGCACCTGCACGGCGAACCACGCCCCGGGCCGCAGGGCCTCGAGCCAGCCGGCCACGAGCTGACGGTGGTCAGGGATCCACTGCAGCATCGCATTGGAGACCACCACATCCACGTCGGCGTCCGGCTGCCACCGCTGGGCGTCCACCTGGTCGAAGCTGAGGTTGTCCAGGCCGGACTCGGCCGCCATCTGCTGGGCGGTCTCAACCATGTCCGCCGAGGAGTCCAGACCGATGACCCGGGCCTGCGGCCAGCGCTCGGCCAGGGTGCGCGTCATGTTTCCCGGCCCGCACCCCAGATCCACCACGAGCTTCGGGTCCGCGGCGCGGATCCGTGCCGTGAGGTCACGGAACGGCCGGGCCCGCCGATCGGCGAAGACGGTGTATTGCTCAGGGTCCCAGGTGAAGTCCTGCATGCCCCCACGCTAGCGCGTCACGGTGGCGACGTAGGCTGGACGTCATGTTCCTCTCGGACCTGATCCCCGTTGCCGATCCCGTTGCCGACGGTCGTCCGGCCCGCCCCTCCCCCGATGCCGTGTATGACGGGTTCCTGGAGTGGGCCCGCTCCCGCGGCGTGAGCCTGTACCCGGCCCAGGACGAGGCCGTCATGGAACTCGCGCAGGGCCACCACGTCATCCTGGCGACCCCCACCGGGTCGGGGAAGTCCCTGGTGGCCGTGGCCGCCCACTTCCACGCCCTGTCCACGGGCCAGCGCACGTACTACACGGCGCCCATCAAGGCCCTGGTCTCGGAGAAGTTCTTCGCCCTGGTGGAGATCTTCGGTGCGGACCGGGTCGGCATGGTCACGGGCGACTCCTCGGTCAACGGGGACGCCCCCATCATCTGCTGCACGGCCGAGATCCTCGCCAACCAGGCCCTGCGGGAGGGTTCGGGCCTGGACGTGGGCACCGTGGTCATGGACGAGTTCCACTTCTACGCAGACCCGCAGCGCGGCTGGGCCTGGCAGCTCCCCCTGCTCGAGCTGCCGCAGGCCCAGTTCCTGCTGATGAGCGCGACCCTCGGGGACACCACGCGCTTCGAGGAGGACCTGACGGAGCGCACCGGCCGGACCGCCGTGACCGTGGCCCACGCGGAGCGGCCCATCCCCCTGTCCTTCGAGTGGTCCGAGGACCACGTGCAGGACAAGGTCGACGAACTCGTCCAGACCCGGCAGGCCCCCGTCTACGTGGTGCACTTCTCCCAGCTCGACGCTGTGGAGCGCGCCCAGGCGCTGTCCTCGGTGGCCGTGGCCAGCCGCGAGGAGAAGGACGCGATCGCCGAGCGGATCGCCGGCTTCACGTTCTCCGCCGGCTTCGGCAAGACCCTCAACCGGTTGGTGCGCTCGGGGATCGGGGTGCACCACGCGGGCATGCTGCCCAAGTACCGCCGGCTCGTGGAACGCCTGGCCCAGGAGGGCCTGCTCAAGGTCATCTGCGGCACGGACACCCTCGGCGTGGGCATCAACGTGCCCATCCGCACGGTGCTGATCACGGCGCTGAGCAAGTACGACGGCCAGCGGACCCGCATCCTGCACGCCCGCGAGTTCCACCAGATCGCCGGCCGGGCCGGCCGCGCCGGCTTTGACACCGCCGGGCTCGTGGTGGTCCAGGCCCCCGAGCACGTCATCGAGAACGCCAAGGCGCAGCAGAAGGCGGCCGCCAAGTTCGCGGGCATCAAGGACGAGGCGGAGCGCAGCAAGCGCATGAAGCAGTCCACCAAGTCCTCCCCGAAGAAGACGCCGCCGAAGGGTTTCGTCTCCTGGGGCCGGGCCACCTTCGAGAAGCTGATCGCGGCCGATCCGGAGCCCATGACGAGCCAGATGCGCATCAGCCACTCCATGCTGCTGAACATCCTGGACCGGCCGGGCGATCCGGTCATCGCCGTGCGCCGGATGCTCCGCAACAGCCACGAGAGCCCCGCCAAGCAGGCGGCCCACATGCGCCGGTCCCTGGGCATCTTCCGCGAGCTGCTCGCCACGGGGGTGGTGGAGAAACTGCCGGCGCCGGACGCCGAGGGACGCACCGTGGATCTGACGGTGGACCTGCAGGCCAACTTCGCCCTCAACCAGCCCCTCTCCCCCTTCGCCCTCGCGGCCTTCGAACTCCTCGACCCCGCGGACCCGGACTACGCCCTGGACCTGGTCTCGATCGTGGAGGCCACCCTCGAGCCGCCGCGCCAGGTGCTGTCCGCGCAGGTCAAGAAGGCGCGCGGGGAGGCCGTGGCGGCCATGAAGGCCGAGGGCATGGAGTACACGGACCGGATGAACGCCCTGGACGAGGTCACCCACCCGATGCCCCTGGCGGAGCTGCTGGAGCAGCAGTTCGAGACCTACCGGACCACCGCGCCCTGGCTGAACGACTTCGAGCTGACCCCGAAGTCCGTGGTCCGGGACATGTTCGAACGGGCCATGGGCTTCAGCGACTACGTGAACTTCTACGGGCTCTCCCGCTCCGAGGGCGTGCTGCTGCGCTACCTGACGGACGCCGTCAAAGCCCTGCGGCAGACCGTTCCCCAGGACAGCCGGGACGAGGAGCTGGACGTGCTGATGGCCTGGCTCGCGGAGATCGTCCAGCAGACCGACTCCTCCCTCATCGAGGAGTGGGAGGACCTGGTGGCCGGGGACGTGGAGGAGCTCAAGAAGGACCACGAGCAGTTGGCCCCGCCGGAGCCCCCGCGGCTCACGGCCAACCGGCCCGTCTTCACGGTCATGGTCCGCAATGCGCTGTTCCGCCGGGTGCGCCTGTTCGGGGACGAGCAGGACGCCGCCCTCGCCGCCCTCGGGCAGGAGGCCGGGGACGCCTTCGCCGCGGACGACTGGGCGGACGCCCTGGACGGCTACTTCGGCGACTACGAGGACATCGACGACGGCCCCACCGGCCGCGGACCGCAGTACTTCCGCGTGGACACGGATCCCAGACCAGGGCCCGACGGCGGCGCCCCGGCCGGGGTGTCCGGGTCCCGGTGGTGGACGGTCCGGCAGGTCCTCGTGGACCCCGAGGGCAACCTGGACTGGGGCATCAACGCCGTGGTGGACCTGGACGCCTCCGACGAGGCGGCCCGACCCGTGGTCCACGTGGTGTCCGTGGGGCCGCCGGAATCGGGATGGACGGTATGAGTCCCACCCCTCACGGCATCCGTCCAGCCCGGCCGGAGGACGTCCCCCACATCCTGCGCCTCATCCGGGACCTCGCGGTGTACGAGCGGGAGCCGGACGCGGTCAGGAACACCGAGGCCTCGCTGACGGAGCACCTCTTCGGGGAGCAACCCGCCGTGTTCTGCCACGTGGTGGAGGACCAGGGCGCCGTGGTGGGCCTGGCTCTCTGGTTCCTGAACTACTCCACCTGGGAGGGCACGCACGGGATCTGGCTGGAGGACCTCTACGTGGATCCCGCGGTCCGGGGCCGCGGCCACGGCAAGGCACTCCTGCTGCACCTGGCAGCCCTCGCCGCACGCCGGGGCTACGCGCGCATGGAGTGGACCGTCCTGGACTGGAACGAGCCATCCATCGGCTTCTACCGCGCCCTCGGCGCCGTCGCCCTGGACGACTGGACCACCCAGCGGCTCGACGGCCCGGCACTTCGCGCCGCTGCCACCGCTGCTGAGGCTGCCGTCGTCCACGCGGCTGACGCCGGCGGTCCCGGACCCGGGACCGGTGCCTGATGGAGCTCACCACCGTCCCCGGCGACCCGCGGGGCTTCGCCGCCCCGGCCGACGTCGTCCGCTCCGGCGCCGCGGCCCACCGCCCCGGCACCACGTCCGAGCTGCTGGACGGCACCCGGGTCACCGACCACTGGTTCACGGTGCCCCTGGACCACGCCCGACCCGAGGGTCCCGGGATCACCGTGTACGCCCGCGAGTACGGCGCCGCCACCGGGCCGGGCTCCGGGCCGGTGGCGGAGCGGCCCTGGATGCTCTTCCTGCAGGGCGGACCCGGGGGCAAGGGCGTCCGCCAGGCCCGTCTCGGCGGTTGGATGAAGGAGGCCGCGAAGCACTTCCGGATCCTCATGCTGGACCAGCGCGGCACGGGACTCTCCACGCCGGCCAACCGACAGACCCTTCCGGCCGTGGGCAACGCCGAGGAGCAGGCCGAGTACCTGGTGCACTTCCGGGCCCCGTCGATCGTCCAGGACGCCGAGCTGATCCGGCTGGCCCTGGCGACGGGCCCCTGGACGGTCCTGGGCCAGAGCTTCGGCGGGTTCTGTGCCCTGAGCTACCTCTCCTGGCATCCGGAGGGACTCGAGCGGGCCCTCATCACCGGCGGACTGGCTCCCCTGGACGGCCATGCCGAACGGGTCTACCGCGCCACCTTCGGGCGCATGAGGGTGCGCAACGAGGAGTACTTCGCCCGGTACCCGGAGGACCGCGAGGTGCTCTCCCGCGTCTACGCGGCGGCCCGCGCCGGCGGGGAGCAGCTGCCGGACGGGTCCCCGGTGACCGTGGGCCGGGTGCAGATGCTCGGGATGTACCTGGGCGGCAACACCCGCATGGACCTCCTGCACTGCCTGCTGCAGGAGGCGTTCGTGGAGACCCCGGACGGGCCGCGGCTGTCCGACGCCTTCCTGCACGGCCTGTACCAACAGGTCTCGCGGGCCGCCAACCCGCTCTACCTCGTGATGCACGAGTCCATCTACGCCCAGCCGGCCGAGTACGGTGCCGCCACCTCTCCCACCGGCGGGTCAGGCACGGGCAGCGCCGCCACCGCGTGGGCCGCACAACGGCTCGTGGAGGGCTCCCCGCACCTGGCCGACTTCGACCCCGCCCGGTCCCGGGAGCCGCTCCTGACCGGGGAGATGGTGTTCGACTGGTACCCGGAGCTGGACCCGGCGCTGGCGCCCCTGGCGCCGGTCACGGAGGCCCTGGCGCGGCGCACCGACTGGGCGCCGCTCTACGACCGGGAGCAATTGGCCGCGAACACCGTGCCGGTGGCGGCGGCCGTGTACACCCACGACGTCTACGTGGACCGCGACCTCTCCCTGGAGACGGCGTCCCGCGTGGCCGGGCTGCAGGTCTGGGAGACCGATGAGTACCACCATGACGGGCTCGGCGACGATGGCGCGGCGATCCTGCGCCGGCTGCTCGGGATGACGGGCCACTGACGGACCCCTGACAGCCGGAAGGCCCGCACCGGAATGGTTCCGGTGCGGGCCTTCAGCGGTGGAGCGGACGGAGTCCGGCGGCCGGGGTCAGACCGTCGGCCCCTGGTTCCGGACGATGGTGTCGGAGATCTCCGGCACGGCACGGCCCTGCGCCGCAGCCGAGGCCGCGCGGGTCTCGTGGGCGGTCCGGATGATCTCGGAGTAGCTGTCCTTGTGGTCGAGGAGCTCGTCCCGGAAGTGCTGCGAGACCTTCTCCGCCTCCCGCGTCCACCGGTCCATCTTCTCCTCGGCCGCCTGGCGCTCCTCCGCCGAGGCGGAGTCGTCCAGCTTGCTGTACCGGTGGGAGAACTTCTCGGCGTTCTGCAGGGCCACCAGGGCGCGGCCCTTCGGGCTGTACAGGGACGCGAACACGGTGACGATGAGGATGCCCACGATCACCATCAGCGACGTGCTGGTCTCGATGGTGACGACCGGGACGTTCTCGCCGCCGTTGATGAACGGCAGGTTGTTGTCATGCAGCGCGTGCAGGATGAGCTTGACGCCGATGAAGCCGAGGATGGCGGACAGCCCGTAGGAGAGGTAGACCAGGCGGTCCAGCAGCCCGTCGATGAGGAAGAACAGCTGGCGCAGGCCCATCAGCGAGAACGCCGTCGCGGTGAAGACGATGTACGGGTCCTGGGTCAGGCCGTAGATGGCGGGGATGGAGTCGAAGGCGAAGAGCACGTCGGTCAGGCCGATCGACACCATCACGAGCAGCATCGGCGTCATGAGCCGCTTGCCGTTCTCACGGGTGAACAGCTTGTCCCCGTCGTAACGGTCCGAGGCCGGCAGGACGCGCTTGGCGAGCCGGACGAGGAAGTTGTCCGCCTCGTCCTTCTCCTTGTCGTCCGCGGTCAGCTCACCCTTCAGCTGGCCGCCCGCGATGAGCAGCAGCGCCAGGCCGAAGAGGTAGAAGACATCCGACCAGGCCGAGATGATGGCGGCACCGGCCAGGATGAAGACGGTTCGTGAGATCAGGGCGAAGGTGATGCCGAAGAGCAGCACCTTCTGCTGGTACTCACGGGGGACCTGGAAGGACGCCATGATCACGAGGAAGACGAAGAGGTTGTCCACGCTCAGAGCCTTCTCGGTGATGTACCCCGAGTAGTACTCGATCGCGTGCTGGGTGTCCCCGAACAGGAAGAACACCAGCCCGAACACGAGGGCGATGCCCACGTAGATCGTGGACCAGATGGCCGCTTCCCTGATGGTGGGGATGTGCGCCTTGCGCACGTGGAAGATGTAGTCGAAGAGCAGGAGTGCGACGATCACCGCGATGGTGATGATCCACGTCAGCGCATTGATTTCCATGCAGTCACTTTCCGATCAAATGGGTGTGTGCCGCAAGTCTCTCCGCCCGCTGGCACCAGCAGGCCACTACGTCCGGCGGGCCCTTCGGGATGCATGGTGCACCGCCCAGGTGGTCCGCGTGTTGACGTCCGCAGTGTTCGGGATACTCCCCTACGCCGAGGACCAGTGTAGCGTGACACGCTCGCGGCCGGGCCGCAGCGGCCGGATCAGGCGTGGCCCTCACGTTTCATCTGCCGCAGCTCCTTCTTCAGATCGGCCACCTCGTCGCGGATCCTCGCGGCCAGCTCGAACTGCAGGTCGACCGCGGCCTGGTGCATCTGCGCGCTCATCTGCTCGATCAGGTCCGAGAGGTCCTTGGCCGGCAGCTTGGCGACGTCCGGGGCACCCGAGGCGCCCGGGCCGCCGTCGTGCTCCTGCCCTGAACCGGCGCCGTCGCCGGCGGCCGCGTGCGCGGCGGCCGCCCGCTGCTCGTCCGTGATGCTGGCGGTGTAGCCGCGCTTGCCCTTGCCGTACTCGAAGCCGGCCTTGATGCCGCCCATCCCGGCGAGGAAGTCGGCGGAGTCCGCGTCCTCCCGGGCCAGCTGGTCGGTGATGTCCGCGATCCTCTTGCGCAGCGGGGTCGGGTCGATGCCGTGTTCCGTGTTGTAGGCCTTCTGCACCTCGCGGCGGCGGTTCGTCTCGTCGATCGCGAACTGCATGGAGTCCGTGATCCGGTCCGCGTACATGTGCACCTGGCCGTCCACGTTGCGGGCGGCGCGGCCGATGGTCTGGATGAGCGAGGTCGCCGAGCGCAGGAAGCCCTCCTTGTCCGCGTCCAGGATGGAGACGAGGGAGACCTCGGGCAGGTCCAGGCCCTCACGCAGCAGGTTGATGCCCACGAGCACGTCGAAGGTGCCTCGGCGCAGCTCCCGCAGCAGCTCGACGCGCCGCAGGGTGTCCACGTCCGAGTGCAGGTACTCCACCTTGACGCCGTGCTCCAGGAGGTATTCCGTGAGGTCCTCCGCCATGCGCTTGGTCAGGGTCGTGACCAGGACGCGCTCGTCCCGGGCGGAGCGCACCCGGATCTCCTCGAGCAGGTCGTCGATCTGGCCCTTGGTCGGCTTGACCACGAGCTCCGGGTCCACGAGCCCGGTGGGCCGGATGATCTGCTCCACCACCCCGTCCGCCTGGCCCAGCTCGTACTTGCCGGGCGTGGCGGAGAGGTACACGGTCTGCCCGATCCGCTCCAGGAACTCGTCCCACTTCAGCGGCCGGTTGTCCATCGCCGAGGGCAGCCGGAAGCCGTGTTCCACGAGGGTCCGCTTGCGGGACATGTCGCCCTCGTACATGGCCCCGATCTGCGGGATCGTCACGTGCGACTCGTCCACCACGAGCAGGAAGTCGTCCGGGAAGTAGTCGAGCAGGCAGTGCGGCGCGGAACCGCCCGGCCGGCCGTCGATGTGCCGGGAGTAGTTCTCGATGCCGTTGCAGTACCCCATCTCCTGCATCATCTCGAGGTCATAGGTGGTGCGCATCCGCAGCCGCTGGGCCTCGAGCAGCTTGTTCTGGGACTCGAACTCCTGCAGGCGATCCCGCAGCTCGTCCTCGATGGTGCCGATGGCGCGGTGCATGCGCTCGTCCCCGGCCACGTAGTGGGAGGCCGGGAAGATGTACATCTCCTCCTCCTCGCGGACCACGTGCCCGGTGAGGGGGTGCAGGGTCTGGATGGACTCCACCTCGTCCCCGAAGAACTCGATCCGGATGGCCAGTTCCTCGTACATCGGGATGATCTCCACGGTGTCCCCCCGCACCCGAAAGGTCCCCCGGTGGAAGTCCTGGTCATTGCGCACGTACTGCATGGCCACGAACTGGCGCAGCAGGGTGTCCCGGTCCAGCTCCTCGCCGCGGCGCAGGGTGACCATCTGTTCGATGTACTCCTCGGGGGTGCCGAGGCCGTAGATGCAGGACACGGTGGCCACCACCACCACGTCCCGCCGGGTCAGCAGGGCGTTCGTGGCCGAGTGGCGCAGCCGCTCGACCTCCTCGTTGATGGAGGAGTCCTTCTCGATGAAGGTGTCCGACTGCGGGACGTAGGCCTCCGGCTGGTAGTAGTCGTAGTACGAGACGAAGTACTCCACCGCGTTGTTCGGCAGCAGCTCCCGGAACTCGTTGGCCAGCTGGGCCGCGAGGGTCTTGTTCTGGACCATGATCAGCGTGGGGCGCTGGAGCTTCTCCACGAGCCACGCGGTGGTCGCGGACTTGCCGGTGCCGGTGGCCCCCAGCAGGACCACGTCCTTCTCCCCGGCCTGCACCCGCTCGGCGAGTTCGGCGATCGCCTTCGGCTGGTCGCCCGAGGGCTGGTACTCCGAGATGACCTCGAACGGGGCGACCTGCCGGTTGATCTTCTGTGCCAGACTCATGGACTCCACCGTACAACTGTTCGAGTGGGACGGGGAGGCCGGTTCACCGCCGGCGGATCGGCTCCCCGCCGAGCACCGGCTCCACGTACTCGTCCCACACCCGGCGCGTGGTGCGGCGCAGGTCCTCCAGGGTGGAGTCGTTGACGATCAGCACATCCGCCACGGCACGGCGCTGTGCGTCCGTGGCCTGCGCCGCCATGCGGGCGCGGGCGTCGGCCTCCGTCATGCCCCGGTCCCGGACCATCCGGGCCACCCGCTCCTGAGGGTCGGCCTCCACCACGAGCACCAGGTCGAAGGCCTCGGCCTGCCCCGTCTCCGTGAGCAACGGCACGTCCTGGACCACGACGGCGGCCGGGCCGGCCTCGGCGACCAGGCGGCGGCCCTCGGCACGCACCAGGGGGTGGATGATCCCGTTGAGCGTCGTGCGCGCCTCGGGGTCGGCGAACACGAGCCTCCCGACGGCGGCCCGGTCCATGCTGCCGTCGGCCGCGATCACCTCGGGGCCGAAGGCCGCCTTCACCTGGGCGAGACCGTCCGATCCGGTGGCGACGACGGCGCGGGAGAGGACGTCGGCGTCCACCACGACGGCACCCAGCCGGGCCAGCTCAGCCGACACGGTGGACTTGCCCGAGGCGATGCCGCCGGTGAGCCCGATGTGCAGCCGTGGCCGGACCCCCTCCGCCGCGCTCACGGCGTTCCGCCGTCGGTGACGGTGCCGCCCGCAGCCGTGGTGGCGCGGTGCTCGTCGAGGACAGGCTGCACGTGATCGTCCCAGAAGCGCCGCGTGGCCTCGGACAGGTCGTTGAGGCTCGCATCGTTGACGATGACCTCGTGGGCGACATCCCGACGCTCCGCGTCCGTGGCCTGCGCGTCCACCCGCGCCCAGGCCTCCTGCATGGACATCCCCCGCTCGTGCACGAGCCTGCTGACCCGGGCCTCCGCGGGGGTCTCCACGGTGAGCACCACGTCGAACTCTCCTGCGGAGGCCGTCTCCACCAGCAGCGGCAGGTCGACGACCACCACCGCTTCCGGGCCGGCCTCCCGGGCGATCCGCTGGATCTGTTGCCGGACCCGTGGGTGGAGGATGTCGTTGAGGCTCTCCCGGGCCACGGTGTTGCCGAAGACGAGCTCCGCCAGGGCCTGACGGTCCAGGTGGCCGTCCTCGGCGATGACCTCCGGGCCGAAGGCCTCACGGATCTCGGTCAGGGCCTCGGATCCCGGCGCGACGGCCGCACGCGCCAGCTCGTCGGCGTCGATGACCACGGCGCCCCGCTGCGCGAGGTCACGGGCCACGAGGGACTTGCCCGAGGCAATGCCTCCGGTCAGGCCGATCGTCAGCAGCCCGCGGCCCTCCAGCGCCTGTTGCCGGTGATAGGTGTTCGGCTGGAGTGCCTCGTACTCGGGCTCGGTGCCCACCTCGTACTCCGGCCGGATCACGTACTCATCCAGGTCGTGCTCGTCCTCGTGGGCCCGACGGTGGTACTCCTCGATCGGCAGCACCCGCTTCCACTGCCGGGTGCGCAGCGGCCGGGCCGTCCCGGCGTCCTCCCGCAAGGCCTGCAGCAGCAACCAGGCCTGGAACAGGGCCAGCGCCATCACCGGGGCGCCGATGACGATGATGACCTCCTGGAGCGCGTTCAGGCCGTTCTCCCCCGAGGTCACGAGGATCACGGCGCAGACCAGGCCCACGGACACGGCCCAGAACACGCGCTGGCGCTTCGGACCCTCGTCCTCGTGCCCGGAGGCCATGGAGTCCAGGACCAGGGCGCCGGAGTCGAGCGAGGTGACGAAGAAGATGACGATGACGATCAGGGCCAGCACGGCGGTGACCAGGTACAGGGGGTAGGACTGCAGGAGCTGGAAGAGCGCCGCCTCCACGTTCCCGTCCGTGACGATGGTCTGGGTCAGGGATCCCGCGGTGCCCTCCGCCCGGTCGATGGAGAAGGCGCTGAGTCCGTAGATGCCGAACCAGATCACCACGAAGGCCGTGGGCAGTCCGAGGCAGGCGGTGACGAAGGCGCGGATCGAGCGGCCGCGGGAGATCCGGGCGATGAAGAGGCCCACGAAGGGCGACCACGTCACGGTCCAGGCGTAGTAGAAGACGGTCCAGTCACCCGACCATTCCCCGCCGCCGAAGGTGTCGTTGAAGAAGGAGAGCATCGGCAGGTTCGACAGGTACGCTCCCGCCGACTCGACGATCCCGCGCACGGTGTCCATGGTGGCGCCCCACATGAGCACGTAGACCAGCAGGACGATCGCCAGCACGATGTTCAGGTAGGACAGGCGCTTGATGCCCTTGTCCAGTCCGGCCAGGGCCGAGGCTAGGGCGATCCCCGTGATGATGGCGACAATGCCCGCCTGCAGCCAGCCGCTGATGGGGACGCCCATGACGTAGTTCATGCCGCTGTTGATCTGCATCGCGCCCAGGCCCACGGAGACCGCCAGGCCGAACACCGTGGACAGCACGGAGATGATGTCCACGAGCTTGCCCCAGGGGCCGTGGATCCGGTCCCCGAGCAGGGGCTGCAGGGCCGAGGACACGCGCGGCGGCAGCTTGCGCTTGTAGGTGAAGTAGCCGAAGCACAGTCCGGGGACCACCAGCAGGGCCCACATGTGGATGCCGAAGTGGAAGTTGGAGATCGCCAGGGCCTGCGTGGCTGCCTGGTCCGAGAGCGGCTCGGTGCCGTACAGCGGCGGATTGGCGTAGTGGTTCATCGGCTCGGCCACGCCCCAGAACATCAGGGTCGCGCCGATGCCGGCAGCGAAGAGCATGCCGAACCACGCCATCCCGGAGAACTCGGGTTCGGAGTCGTCGTCGCCGAGCTTGATGCGCCCGAAGCGGCTCAGGGCCAGCCCCACCGCGAACACCACCAAGAGCGTGGTGCCGAGGGTGTAGAACCACCCGACCTCATAGCGCAGGTAGCTGGAGACCACCCCGAAGGCGCCCTGGACCGGCCCCGGGAAGAGCGCCATCGCGAGGGTGAAGACGACGACGATCAACGCCGAGATGAAGAAGATCGCCGGCCCGGTCCGCAGGCCGAGACGGTTGTGCAATCGGGTCAGCAAGGAGTTCCCCCTCCATTCGGGCGGCCTCAGGGCCTTCGTGCCGAGGTTGCATGGACGCTGGCCAACAAACTACCCCATCAGCCCGTGGCGGCTACCCGGCGGTACAGTGGTCCGCATGTCTGAGGAGCAGCCCGGATCGCGGGCATCGCGCTATACGGTGCTCCCGGCCCGGGCGTTCGGCACCCCGATCGTGCACGAACTGGAGATCAGGCGCTCCCGCTTCATCGGCCACCTGCTCCGCGTGGAGACCGAGGAGCAGGCCCGCGCGTTCATCGCCGATCTGCGGCGATCGCACCACGAGGCCCGCCACGCGTGCAGCGCCTTCCTCCTCGGCGCCGACCGTGACGTCATGCGGTCCTCGGATGACGGGGAGCCGGCCGGGACCGCCGGACTGCCCATGCTCGAGGCGCTGAGCCTGCGGGAGACCGGCGGGTCTCCCGGCACCGTGGTGCGCGACCTCTCGGACGTGTGCGCCGTCGTCGTGCGGTACTTCGGCGGGGTCAAGCTGGGCGCCGGAGGGCTCGTGCGCGCCTACTCGGACGCCGTCTCCGCCACCCTCGACCGGGCCCGCCTGTGCACCCGGCAGCGGGTGGTGCTGGCCGGTGTGGATGCCCCGCACGCCGAGGCCGGTCGCTGGGAGAACGAGCTGCGCTCCGCCGGGTACCCCGTCCAGGAGACGCGCTACGGCGCCGGCTCGGCCACCCTGGTGGTGGCCCTGCCCGACGACGGCCGCTCGGGCGCCGCGTTCGGCGCACGGATCGCGTCCATCACCTCCGGCACGGCCGACGTCCGCACGCTGGGGACCGAGTGGGTGGACCTGCCGTGAGTATCCCCATCCCCCGTGGCCGGACGCCGGAGGTGGGCCGCAGTCCCCTGTCCACCGCCCTGGAGCGCCTGCCGCTGTCCCGGTGGCCCTATCCCGACGCGCCCGAGCTGCAGGCCTCCGATGCGACGGACGCCCTGCTGCTGGACACGGCGCACGCCTGGTGGGACGCCGGCCACGATGCCGAGCGCGATGCCGGTAACCAGACCGGGCGTCGTGCCGGGCCCGCCCCGGCCGTGGTGCTCGAGGACCGGCACGGCGCCCTGACCCTCCCCCTGCTCGCGGCGGGCCATCCGGTCCGGCTCGGACAGGACGCCCTCGCCCAGGAACGCTCCCTGGACCACAACCTGGCCGCGCTGCGGACCGGCACACCGGGGTCCGAGCCGGAGGGCTGGGGTGCGCTCACCCGTCAGGGGATCGACCCCGGGCTGCTCTCTGGCGCGCGCACCGTCCTGCTCCAGCTCCCCCGCTCCCTGGACGCGCTGGAACAGTGGGCCCAGCTGGTGGCCGAGGCGGCCCATGAGGACGTGGTGCTGCTGGCCGGCGGACGGGACAAGCACATGACGCGGCGGCAGAACGCGGTGCTGGAGCGTTACTTCGCCTCCGTGGTGCCGGGCCGCGGTCGGTCCAAGTCCCGGGTGCTGACCGCCCGCCGGCCGCGACGTGGACTGCCGGCCCCTTTTCCCCGAACCGCAGACCACGTGCTGCCCGGCCTCGGGACGGTCACCCTGGGCGCCTACGGGTCGACCTTCGGCGGCGCCCGGCTGGACCCCGGCTCCGCGCTGCTCCTGGAGCACCTGGGCACGGCCGCCGGCCCTGCCGCGCAGACCGGGCCAGCGGACCTCCGGGCCGTGGACGTGGGGTGCGGGAACGGGACGATCGCCGTCTACCTGGCCCTCGCCGGCCGGGTCCGCGCCGGTACCGGAGAGGGCGAGGCCGGCGGGGGCGGGGCCGTGGAGATCATCGCCACCGACCAGTCTGCCGACGCCTGCGCCTCCACCCGGCTCACGTCACGGCTCAACGGCGTGGAGGACCTGGTCGAGGTCCGCCGAGACGACGCGCTGTCCTCGTTCCCCGAGGCCAGCGAGGACCTGCTGGTGCTCAACCCGCCCTTCCACGCCGGGAACACGGTGGATCCCCGGGTGGCCCTGCGGCTCATCTCGGAGTCCGCCCGCGTGCTGCGACCGGGAGGTCAACTGTGGTGCGTCTGGAACTCCCACCTGCGGTACCGTCCCGAGCTGGAGCGCCGGGTGGGGCCCACCCGGCAGCTGGCCCGGGACCCGGCGTTCACGGTGACGGTCAGCACGCGGCGCTAGGCACCGCGAACCACACCCCGCGAACCACACCCCGCGGTCCAGACCCCCGGCACGCGGAAGGGCCCCGCACCACTGCTGTGGTGCGGGGCCCTTCCTCGGTGCCTGCCGGGGGCAGGTACCGGAGTCCGATCAGTTGCCGGTGAGCTTCTCGCGCAGGGCGGCGAGGGCCTCGTCGGAGGCCAGGGTGCCCTGGTCGGCGACCTGGCGGTCGTCGGAGGAGTAGGACGTGGAGCCGGACTCGACGTCCGAGGCGACCTCGGCGTCCTCGTTCAGGCTGCGGGCGACCTGCTCCTTGTGGGATTCCCAGCGGGCCTGGGCGTCGGCGTACTGCTGCTCCCAGGCGGCGCGCTGGGTCTCGAAGCCCTCGAGCCACTCGTTGGTCTCCGGGTCGAAGCCCTCGGGGTACTTGTAGTTGCCCTCGTCGTCGTACTCGGCGGCCATGCCGTAGAGCGCCGGGTCGAACTCGGTGCCCTCCGGGTCGACGCCCTCGTTGGCCTGCTTGAGGGACAGCGAGATCCGGCGACGCTCCAGGTCGATGTCGATGACCTTGACGAACAGCTCGTCGTTGACGGAGACGACCTGCTCGGCGGTGTCGATGTGGCGCGAGGCCAGCTCGGAGATGTGCACCAGGCCCTCGATGCCGTCCTCGACGCGCACGAACGCACCGAACGGAACCAGCTTGGTGACCTTGCCCGGCACGACCTGACCCAGGGCGTGGGTGCGGGCGAAGAGCTGCCAGGGATCTTCCTGGGTGGCCTTCAGGGACAGCGAGACACGCTCGCGATCCATGTCCACCTCGAGCACCTCGACGGTCACCTCCTGGCCCACCTCGACGACCTCGGACGGGTGGTCGATGTGCTTCCAGGACAGCTCGGAGACGTGCACGAGGCCGTCGACGCCGCCCAGGTCCACGAAGGCACCGAAGTTGACGATCGAGGAGACGGTGCCGGTGCGGACCTGGCCCTTCTCGAGCTTGTGCAGGAAGTTGGAGCGGACCTCGGACTGGGTCTGCTCGAGCCAGGCGCGGCGGGACAGGACCACGTTGTTGCGGTTCTTGTCCAGCTCGATGATCTTGGCCTCGAGCTCCTGGCCGATGTACGGGGCCAGGTCGCGGACGCGGCGCATCTCCACGAGGGAGGCGGGCAGGAAGCCGCGCAGGCCGATGTCCACGATGAGGCCGCCCTTGACGACCTCGATGACGGTGCCGGTGACGACCCCGTCCTCTTCCTTGATCTTCTCGATGGAGCCCCAGGCGCGCTCGTACTGGGCGCGCTTCTTGGAGAGGATCAGGCGACCCTCCTTGTCCTCCTTGGTGAGGACCAGGGCCTCCACGCTGTCGCCCACGGCGACGACTTCGTCCGGGTCCACGTCATGCTTGATGGAAAGTTCCCGGGACGGGATGACGCCTTCGGTCTTGTAGCCGATGTCGAGCAGCACTTCGTCGCGGTCGACCTTGACGACGGTGCCTTCGACCAGGTCGCCGTCGTTGAAGTACTTGATGGTGGCGTCAACGGCGGCGAGGAAGTCCTCAGCAGTGCCAATGTCGTTGATGGCAACCTGCGGGGCGGTGGAGGTAATGGTCATGTAGTAGGGGCTCCGATGTGGATTGTTCACTCGGCCGGATGACTGGCGTGCTCGGGTCAGAGCCGCCGGACCACCCGGATAGTGGGTTGAGATGGACTATTGATGGCGCACAGAAAGTGCTCGTTCAGTCTAGCCACTCTGGCAAGTCCGGGTCAAAGTCACCCGCGCGATGTGACTGGTGCGGTGTGACGGGCCCGGATCAGAAGCCCGTCATGCAGAACACGGGCCGCTCCGCCGCGAGCAGCGCCGTCAACTCGGCGGCTGCGCCGGCACGGTGCTCGGTGAGCCGCCCGGCCTGGCGCAGCAGCTCGGCGGAGACGCCACCCAGGTAGACGCTCGAGAGCTCGGCCACGTCCAGGCTCAGGTCCGGCCCGGCGGTGCCCGGGCCACTTTCCTCCAGGGGCACGACGGCGGCCGTCCCGTCGCGGACGATCAGTCGCCAGGTGCCGGCGGCGTGTCCCAGGGGGTCGGTGACGGCCAGGACCAGGTCGCCGTCCCGTGGGTAGGGGCGGCCGGCGAACGCGGCGGGGACGTCGAGGATGCGCAGCCACAGCTGGTCCTCGGACTGGGTCGTGGTGACCCGTCGGGCGTCGGTCAGCAGGTTCTCCAGCAGGCGGTCGTCCGGAGCGAAGCCCCACTCGACCCTCCGGATGAGGTCCAGGTGCACCAGGTGGTCCCAGAGGGCCCGGTGGCTGGCTGCCGTGGTGGCCACGAGGACGCCCAGCTTGACGGTCGGGACCTTCTGGTCCCAGCCGGTGAACCGGTAGGTGACGTACCCGCGGGGCGTGCCGTCGTCGTCGTGGTGGACGGCCGCCAGCAGGCCGGTGCCCTTGCCCTCGTTCTTGGACCGCCAGGAATCGGTCTCCGTGACCGTGTAGGCGGCCACGCGGCCCACCGAGCCGGGCGTCTGGGCCAGGGCCCGGTCGTAGAGCGCGGGGCCGAGGTCCGCGAGGTCCTTCGGATCCACCATCCGGATCGTGCCGGTGGGCGCCGCAGCCAGGGTCACCTCGCCGGCGGTGTCCACCTCCACCGCGCGCCGGTGGGTGGCCACGCCGAAGCCGAACCGGCGGTAGATCGTGGCCTCGGAGGCGCTCAGGGCGGCCACGGGCAGTCCCTGGGCCACGGCGCGGGAGAGCTCGGACTCCATCATGGTGCGCAGGATGCCCCGGCGGCGGTGGGTGGACCGGACGGTGACCTCGGAGATGAGGAAGGCGTCGAGCTGACGGCCCACGCCGGTCTGCAGGGGTTTGACGAACCCGGCGTAGGTGCCGATGGGGTCCACCTCGGCCGGGTCCGCGCCGGCCTCGTAGACGCCCACATAGCTGCGCCCGTCCCGGCCGTGGAGCTCCAGGACCTGGTCCAGGGCGGCGCCGGTGGGCACCTCCTCGTAGAAGTTCCGCTCCAGGGCGGCGAGCATGCGGGCCATCCGCGGGTCATGCTCCGCCGGCAGGCCGGTGGCGGCGAAGCGGTGCATCTCCAGCCCCGGCAGGACTTGCCGGACGAGGTCGGTCGGCGGCGGGTCAGTGGGCCGCGTCATGCCAGCTCCTGCCCGCCCCGACGTTGACGTCCAGCGGCACGGACAGCTCGGCGGCGTGGCCCATCTTGTCCTGCAGCACCGCGGTGGCCGCCTCGAGCTCCCCGTCCGGGACCTCCAGGATCAGTTCGTCGTGGACCTGCAGGAGCATGCGGGTGCCCAGGCCCTGCTCGTCCAGGGCCAGCTGGACGTCCAGCATGGCCTGCTTGATGATGTCCGCGGCCGAACCCTGGATGGGGGCGTTGAGCGCGGCGCGCTCGGCCATGTCCCGCAGCTGCCGGTTGTCACTGTTGAGGTCCGGCAGGTACCGGCGGCGGCCCTTGATGGTAGCCGTGTACCCGTCCTTCCGGGCCTGGGCCACCACCTCCTTGAGGTAGTCGCGCACGGCGCCGAAGCGGTCGAAGTAGCCCTTCATCAGCCCGCGGGCCTCGTCCACGGGGATCTGCAGCTGCTTGGAGAGCCCGAAGGAGCTCAGCCCGTAGGCCAGCCCGTAGCTCATGGCCTTGACCTTGGCGCGCATCTCCGGGGAGACGTCCTCCGGGGCCACGCCGAACACTTGGGCACCCACGAAGCGGTGCAGGTCCTCACCGTCCCGGAAGGCCTGGATGAGCGCCTCGTCCTCGGAGAGGTGGGCCATGATCCGCATCTCGATCTGGGAGTAGTCCGCGGTGAGCAGCGTCGAGTAGCCCTCGCCCACCACGAAGACGTCCCGGATCCTGCGGCCGGCCTCGGTGCGCACGGGGATGTTCTGCAGGTTCGGGTGCAGGCTGGACAGCCGGCCCGTGGCGGCGGCGGTCTGCGAGTAGGTGGTGTGGATCCGGCCGTCGCCCGCCACCGTGTCCCGCAGTCCCTCCACCGTCTGGCGCAGCTTGGTGGCGTCCCGGTGCAGCATGAGGTTCTCGAGGAACGGGTGCTGGGTCTGGTTCAGCAGGTCCGTCAGCGACTCCACGTCGGTGGAGTACCCGGTCTTGGTCTTGCGGGTCTTGGGCATGTCGAGCTTCTCGAAGAGCAGGGTCTGCAGCTGCTTCGGTGAGCCGAGGTTGACCTTCTCGCCGCCGTTGGCCTCCGCCACGGAGGCCCAGGCGGACTCCTGGGCGGCCTCCATGCGTTCGGTGAAGTCGTCGAACAGCCCGTCCAGCACGCCGCGGTCCACCGCGATCCCCGCCAGCTCCATGTCCACCATCACGCTGGCCAGCGGGACCTCGAGGTCCACGAGCAGCTGCTGGGCGCCGCGGGAGATCAGCTCGGGTTGGAACTGTTCGGAGAGCCGGCGCACCATCCAGGCGGCGCGAACTCCGGCCGCGGCGCGCGCCTGCACCAGGGCCTCCTCGGACGCCGAGCCGGGGTCCTCCAGGTCCAGCTCGAGCTGGTCGCCGGCCTGCGTGGGGTCGGCCTCCATCTCGAGGGTGGACTGCAGGTGGGTCTGGACGAGCGCGTCGAGGCCATAGCCGCGGCGGTCCGGCTGGATCAGGTAGGCCGAGAGCAGGACGTCATCCACGACGCCGGCCAGCGCCACGTCCTGCCCGAGTCCGGTCCGGTGCCCGGTCGCCTTGAGGGACTTGGCCACCGCCTTGAGGTCGTAGACCGCCTTCGGGTGTCCCGCCTCGGCCAGGTAGGCCGCCAGGATCGGCCCGGGGCCGGCGTCGTGCTGGGTCCCTTCCGAGCCCTGGCCCGGACCGCCGGCCAGGTCCACGTACACGGCCGCGTCCTCGGCCACCAGGGCGGCGCCGAGGGCGACGCCGTAGTCCCCCGGTGCGGGGATCTTGCGCTTGGGGAGGATGGCCGGCCCGTCCAGGACCACGTGCACGCCCATCAGGTTGACCGCGTGCTGGGCCAGGAAGTCCTGCAGACCGGTGGCACCGTCGGCGTCCGCGGTCAGGACCGTGAACTCCGGGGTCGCCTCCACGGGGGCGGCCTCCGGCTCCCCGCCGAGGCGTTCGGCAAGGGTGTCGAAGAGGCGCTGGCGCACCGTGTTGAACTGCAGGGCGTCAAAGAGCTCCTCGACCTGCTCGTGGTCCGGGTGCCTGAGCTCGGTGGCCTCCAGGGCCACGGGGAGCTCCATGTCCCGCAGCAGGTGGTTGAGGCGGCGGTTGCGGCGCACGTCCTCGGCGTGGTCCCGCAGGGACTGGCCGGCCTTGCCCTTGATCTCCTCGGCATGGGCCAGCACCTCCTCCACCGTGCCGTAGAGGTTGATCCACTTGGCCGCGGTCTTGGGGCCGACGCCGGGGACACCCGGCAGGTTGTCCGCGGTCTCCCCCACCAGCGCGGCGAGGTCCGGGTAGCGTTCCGGCCGCACCCCGTACTTCTCCTCGATGGCGGCGGCGTCCATCGGTGGGATGTCCGAGACGCCCTTCTTGGGGTAGAGCACCAGGGTCCGGTCCGTGATGAGCTGGAAGGCGTCCCGGTCCCCCGAGACCACACGGGTGTCCCAGCCGGACTGCTCGGCCAGGGCCGCGAAGGTGGCCACGATGTCATCGGCCTCGTACCCGTCCACCGAGACCGTGGGGATGTTCATGGCCTCCATGACCTTGATGATCAGGTTGATCTGGCCGTGGAACTCCTCCGGGGTCTTCGAGCGCCCGGCCTTGTACTCGGTGTACTCCTCGGAGCGGAAGGTCGGGGTGTCGAGGTCGAAGGCGACCACCACGTGGGTGGGCTTCTGCTGGCGGATCATGGTCAGCAGCATGGTGGTGAAGCCGTAGACCGCGTTGGTGTGCTGACCGGTGTCCGTCGCGAAGTTGTCCACCGGCAGGGCGTAGAACGCGCGGAAGGCCATGGAGTGGCCGTCCAGGACCAGCAGGCGGTTGGAGTCAGGGGCGGGATTGCTCGAATCAGTCACGGGTGCCAGCCTAATGGTCATGAACGATGCCCAGACAGAGACCCCCGTCGGAGACGCCACCGGAGATGCCGCCGACGCCGCCACCGGAACCGTCCACGCCTTCGTGCCGGGTGTGACCCCACAGCTCTCGCCGGCCGAGCTGAAGCAGATGATGCTCGACAGCGGGATCCCGGAGGAGCTTCACGGACGACTCGGCAAGCTCGGGATCAGCCCCCTGGCGGCCAAGATGGGCATCGTCTTCCGGGAGATGACCGTGGAGCGCCTGGTGGCCACCATGCCCGTGGCCGGCAACGAGCAGAACGCGGGGCTGCTCCACGGCGGCGCCCACCTGGTGCTGGCCGAGACCCTGGGCTCGATCGCGGCGGTGCTGCACACGCGCGGCGAGAAGCCGGTGGTGGGGATCGAGATCAGCGCCACCCACCACCGCGGCATCACCGCGGGGATCGTCACTGGGACCTGCACGCCCATCCACCTGGGCGGGACGCTGACCACGCACGAGATCGTCATGACCGACGAGGACGGCAGGCGGCTCTCCTCCGCGAAGATCACGAACATGATCCTGGATCCGAGCCGGCGGTGACCGGCTGATCCTGCCGTTGGTGCCCGAAGTGGGACTTGAACCCACACATCTTTCGATACCGCATTTTGAGTGCGGCGCGTCTGCCAATTCCGCCATTCGGGCCTGAAGGGGTATCGCCGGTGGTTTACCGGCGTGACAACCCTCCAAGGATACACGTCACAGCGGCGCCGCGCGGCGTCGATCGAGCTCGTGTTCCCTTCCGAACCGTTACGCTGATCGGTGACCGAGCGCAAGGAGTCTTCATGCCGACCGAGATGCCGACCGGGCAGGGCGAAACGACCAGACCCACCGAGACCGAGAGGCTGCGCGTCGTCGTCGCCGAGGACGAGACGCTGATCCGCGTGGACATCGTGGAGATCCTCACCGGCCAGGGCTACGAGGTGGTCGGCGAGGCCGACAACGGGCAGAAGGCCCTCGAACTGGCCACGGAGCTGGAGCCGGACGTGGTGCTGATGGACGTCAAGATGCCCATCATGGACGGGATCACCGCGGCCGAGCACATCGCCCGGGACAAGATCGCCCCCGTGGTGCTGCTCACCGCCTTCAGCCAGCGCGAGCTGGTGGAGCGGGCCCGGGAGGCCGGGGCCATGGCCTACGTGGTCAAGCCCTTCAACGAGAACGACCTGGTTCCGGCGATCGAGCTGGCGGTGGCTCGCTTCGACGAACTGCGCGCCCTCGAGGAGGAGGTCTCCGACCTGGCCGAGCAGTTCGCCACCCGCAAGCTCGTGGACCGGGCCAAGTCACTGCTGACCACCACCTTGGACCTGTCCGAGCCGGAGGCCTTCCGGTGGATCCAGAAGACCTCCATGGACCGCCGCCTCAGCATGCGGGAGGTCGCCCAGACGGTCGTCGACCAGATGGGCTAGACGCGGCCCGGCCGGTCCCCTACAGCGGGGACCGCGCCGGCCACATGCCGACCTGTTCACGCTCGGGCCGCGCGTAGCCCTCCAGCAGCCCGCCGGAGTCGTCGAGGTCGCCGATGCGGTGCACCTTGACGATGTTGGTGGACCCGGTCTTCCCGGGAGGGGATCCTGCCGCGATGACCACGAGGTCGTTCACGCCGGCGATGTTCTCCTTCAGCAGGGACCGGTCCACCTGGGCCGTCATCTCGTCCGTGGAGGAGGCGAACGGCACCATCTTCGGCAGCACGCCCCAGGACAGGCACAGGATGTTGTGCGTGTGCTCCACGTGCGTGAAGGCGTAGATCATCTGCTGCGGGCGCAGCCGGGACAGCCGCCGGGCGGAGTCCCCGGACTGCGTGAACGTGGCCAGGTGCGGCACGTCCAGCTGGTTGGCGATCTCCACGGCGGCGCGGGTGATGGCCCCGCCGCGGGTCTTGGGCCGGGAGCCCAGGGGGCGGATCCGGTCCAGGCCGTGGACCTCGGTCGACTCGATGATCCGGGCCATCGTCTGAACCGTCTGCACGGGGTACTTGCCCACCGAGGTCTCCCCCGAGAGCATTACCGCGTCCGCGCCGTCCAGCACGGCGTTCGCGCAGTCGGAGGCCTCGGCCCGGGTCGGCCGGGGGCTGTCGATCATGGACTCGAGCACCTGGGTCGCCACGATCACGGGCTTGGCCCAGCGGCGGGCCAGCTCGATCGCCTTCTTCTGCACCAGGGGCACGTCCTCCAGCGGCAGCTCCACGCCCAGGTCCCCACGGGCCACCATGATCGCGTCGAAGGCGTCCACGATCCCGTGCAGGGCCTCCACGGCCTGGGGCTTCTCGATCTTGGCGATCACCGGAACGCGCCGGCCCTTCTCGTCCATGATCTCGTGCACGCGCGAGACGTCCTCGGCCGAGCGGACGAAGGACAGGGCGATCATGTCCACGCCGAGGTCCAGGGCCCAGCGCAGGTCCTCCTCGTCCTTCTCGGACAGCGCGGGGACGTTGACGGCCACACCGGGCAGGTTGATGCCCTTGTTGTTGGACACCGTCCCGGGGACCACCACCTCGGTGACCACCTCGGTCCCGGAGACCTCCACGGCGCGCAGGGCGACCTTGCCGTCGTCGATCAGCAGCGCGTCCCCGGGCCGCACGTCCTGGGGCAGGCCCTTGAACGTGGTGCCGCACACCTCGGAGGTGCCCTCGATCTCCCGCGTGGTGATGGTGAACCGGTCCCCCACGGCCAGGTCGTGGGGCCCGTCCGCGAACCGCCCCAGCCGGATCTTGGGACCCTGCAGGTCGGCGAAGATCGCCACCGGACGGTCGAGGTCCCTCGCGGCCTTCCGGATGTCCGCGTAGGTCCGCTCGTGGACGTCCCAGCTGCCGTGGCTCATGTTCATGCGGGCCACGTCGACCCCGGCGGCGATCAGGTCCCTGGTGTTCTGGTATCCCTCATTGGCCGGTCCGAACGTGGCGACGATCTTCGCATGTCTCATGACTCCAGCCTAACGAGGAACGGAGCCGCGCGGGACGGGCACGCTCAACCCCGCACCCTCGCCTCTGCACCCTGGGAGGCATAGCCCTGGGTCCGCGGCCGCAGCGCGCCGGCGTCGGCCTTCACGGAGATCGGCCGGTCGGTGGGTTCCACCGGTGACGGCAGCCGCGTCCAGGACTCGAGAGACTCGTCCACGGCCTTGGCGCAGGCCCGGCCTTCGGCGATGGCCCAGACCACCAGGGAGGCACCGCGGCCGGCGTCCCCGGCCACGAACACCCCGGGGGTGTCGGTCTCGTAGCGGTGGTCCCGCTTGACCAGACCGCGCTCGAGTACGACGCCGGCCGCGCCCTCCCCGGAGGTCAGCCCAGCATCCTCGACTCCGGTGAACCCCAGTGCCAGCAGCACCAGGTCCGCGGGAATCTCTCGTTCGGTGCCGGGCTTGGCCACCCGGCGGCCGTCCGGCAGGTACTCGGTCTCGGCCACGCGCAGGGCCCGGACGTTGCCCTGGCCGTCGTCGAGGAATTCGACCGTGGACGCCAGGTACTCGCGCGTGCCGCCCTCAGCGTCGGCAGAGGTCACCTCGTAGACCTTCGGTGTGGTGGGCCACGGCTGGTCCGCCGGGCGTTCGCTCGGCAGTTCCCTGCCGATGGCCAGCGTCGTGACCGATCTCGCACCGTGGCGGTGTGCCGTGCCGATGCAGTCGGCACCGGTGTCGCCGCCGCCGAGGACGACGACGTGCTTGCCCTCGCCGTGGATCTGCTCAGACAGCTGCCGGTCGTCCAGCTCGCCGTTGACCGCCCGATTGGACTGCACCAGGTAGTCCATGGCGAAGTGCACGCCGTTCAGCTGCCGGCCGGGCACGGGAAGGTCGCGCGGGACTGGGGCGCCAGTCGCCATGATCACCGCATCGTAGCGGGCCCGCAATTCGGCCCACGAGAGGTCCGTGCCGACGGCGACGTTCGTGCGGAACCTGGTCCCCTCGGCCTCCATCTGCTCGATGCGGCGGTCCAGGATGTCCTTCTCCATCTTGAAGTCCGGGATGCCGTAGCGCAGCAGCCCGCCGACCCTCCCGTCCCGCTCGTACACGGCCACGGTGAAGCCGGCCCGGGTCAGCTGCTGGGCCGCCGCCAGGCCGGTGGGACCGGAGCCGACCACGGCCACCGTGTGCCCGTTGAGCCGCTGCGGGACGACCGGCTCGAGCCAGTCGTTGTCGAAGGCTGCGTCGGCGATGGAGACCTCGGTCTGCTTGATGGTCACGGCCGGCTGGTTGATGCCCAACACGCAGGACGACTCGCAGGGCGCCGGGCAGATGCGGCCGGTGACCTCGGGGAAGTTGTTGGTGGCGTGCAGCCGCGCGGCTGCCTCCTCCCACCGGCCCCGGCGGACCAGGTCGTTCCACTCGGGGATGAGGTTGCCCAGCGGGCAGCCCTGGTGGCAGAAGGGCACGCCGCAGTCCATGCAGCGCCCGGCCTGGGTCCGCACCACGGCCTCGTCCTGGCGGACGTAGACGTCTTTGAAGTCCAGGATGCGCACGGGCACCGGGCGGGACGGGCGGTCCTGCCGCTCGCGGGTGTTCAGGAATCCACGGGGATCAGCCACGGGTAGCCTCCACAATCCGACCCCAGGCGGCATCGCCGTCCGGGTCTAGTCCTTCATCGATGACGGCCGCACGCGTCTTCAGCACGGCGTCGTAGGTGGCCGGCAGCACGGTGGTGAAGCGCGCCATCACCGCGTCCGGGTCAGTCTCCAGGCCGGAGAGCAGGTGGGCGGCGACCGGGGAGCCGGTCTCCGCTTGGTGCCGTTCCAGGAGCTCGGTGATGGCCTGACGGTCCTCCGCGCGCGGCTCGAGCAGCAGCAGGTCATGCTGGGCCACGGCCAGCGGGTTCAGCGTGGTCTCGTCCAGGTCCAGGACCCAGGCGGTGCCGCCGGACATGCCGGCACCGAAGTTGCGGCCGGTGCGGCCCAGGATCAGGGCCCGCCCACCGGTCATGTACTCGCAACCGTGGTCCCCGATGCCCTCCACGACGGCGGTGGCCCCGGAGTTGCGGACCAGGAACCGCTCGCCCACCCGTCCGCGCAGGAAGACCTCGCCCGAGGTGGCGCCGTAGCCGATGACGTTGCCGGCCACCACGTTGTCCTCGGCCGCGAAGCCCGCCGTGGCGTCCGGGCGCACGACGATACGTCCGCCGGATAGGCCCTTCGCCACATAGTCGTTGGCGTCGCCCTGCAGGCGCAGCGTGATGCCGGCCGGCAGGAAGGCGCCGAGGGACTGGCCGGCCTCGCCCGTGAGGTTCACGGTGATGGTGTCCGCGGGCAGTTCGTCCAGCAGTCGGGCCTTGGTCACGTGGTAACCCAGCATGGTGCCGGCGGCACGGTCCGTGTTGACGATCCGCTTCGTCACCTCCACCGCGGTGCCGTTCGCCATGGCGGGCTCGGCGGCGGTGATGAGGTCGTTGTCGAAGTGCCGGTCCAGCTCGTGGTTCTGCCCGTGGGTGTTGGAGAGCTGACGGGCCTTCTCCGGGTCCGCCGGATCGTAGCCGGTCAGGATGCCGGACAGGTCCAGGTCCTCCGTCTTCCAGTGGTTCTTCGTCGTGTCACGGTCCAGGACCTCGAGATGGCCGATCGCCTCGGCGATGGACCGGAAGCCGAGCTCGGCCAGGTATTCGCGGACCTCCTCCGCGATGAACTCGAAGAAGTTGACCACGAACTCGGGCTTGCCGGTGAAGCGGGAACGCAACTCCGGGTTCTGGGTGGCCACGCCCACGGGGCAGGTGTCCAGGTGGCAGACGCGCATCATGATGCAGCCCGAGACCACGAGCGGGGCGGTGGCGAAGCCGAACTCCTCGGCCCCGAGCAGGGCGGCGATGACGACGTCCCGGCCCGTCTTGAGTTGGCCGTCCACCTGCACCACCACGCGGTCGCGCAGCCCGTTGAGCATGAGCGTCTGCTGGGCCTCGGCGAGGCCCAGCTCCCACGGGGCGCCCGCGTGCTTGAGCGAGTTCAGCGGGGAGGCGCCGGTGCCGCCGTCGTGTCCGGAGATCAGCACGACGTCGGCCTTCGCCTTGGTCACGCCAGCCGCCACGGTGCCCACGCCGGATTCGGAGACGAGCTTGACGTGCACGCGCGCGGCCGGGTTGGACCGCTTGAGGTCGTAGATCAGCTCGGCCAGGTCCTCGATCGAGTAGATGTCGTGGTGCGGCGGCGGGGACACCAGCGACACCCCGGGGGTGGAGTGCCGGGTGGAGGCCACCCACGGGTACACCTTGGTGCCCATCAGCTGGCCGCCCTCGCCGGGCTTGGCACCCTGGGCCATCTTGATCTGCAGGTCGTCGGCGGTGGCCAGGTAGAGGCTGGTCACCCCGAAACGGCCGGAGGCGATCTGCTTGATGGCCGAGCGGCGCTCGGGGTCCAGCAGGCGTTCGGGGTCCTCGCCGCCCTCACCGGTGTTGGACTTGCCGCCCAGCCGGTTCATGGCGATCGCCAGGGTCTCGTGGGCCTCCTGGGAGATCGAGCCGTAGCTCATGGCCCCGGTGGAGAAGCGCTTGACGATCTCCGAGACCGGCTCGACCTCGTCCAGCGGCACGGGCTGACGCTCCCCGGTCTTCAGGGTCAGCAGACCGCGCAGGGTCATCAGGTCGCGGGACTGCTCGTCCACCTGGCGGGTGTAGTCCTTGAAGATGCCGTACTGGCGGGTGCGGGTGGCGTGTTGCAGCCGGAACACGGTCTCCGGGCTGAACAGGTGCGGCGGCCCGTCCCGGCGCCACTGGTACTCGCCGCCGGTCTCGAGCTCACGGTAGGGGTCGATGTCGTTGCCGTCCGGCGGATAGGCCGCCCAGTGGCGCTGCTCGTTCTCGGCCGCGATGACCTCCAGCCCCACGCCGCCCATGGGGGTGTACGTGCCGGCGAAGTATCGGTCCACGAGGGTGCGGGACAGGCCGATGGCCTCGAAGGTCTGGGCACCGCAGTAGGACGCCACGGTGGAGATGCCCATCTTGGACATGATCTTCTGCACGCCCTTGCCGAGCGCCTTGATGAGGTTGCCCACGGCCTCGGCGCGGGTCACTCCCGTGATGGCGCCGGTGCGGACCAGGTCCTCGGCGGACTCCATCGCCAGGTAGGGGTTCACGGCCGAGGCCCCGTAGCCGATGAGCACGGCGACGTGGTGGACCTCGCGCACGTCCCCGGCCTCCACGAGCAGGGAGGCCCGGGTGCGGTTGGCGGAGGACAACAGGTGGTGGTGCACGGCCGAGAGCAGCAGCAGGGACGGGATGGGGGCCCACTGGGCGTTCGAGTCGCGGTCGGAGAGCACGATGAACTGCACGCCGCGGTTCACCGCGGCCGAGACCTGCTCACAGATCTCGGTGAGCCGGTCGCGCAGGCCGGCCGCGCCGCCGTCGACCCGGTACAGCCCCCGGACCTTGAGGGAGACCTTGGCGCCCGGGTGCTCCCCGCCGTCGGTCCGCAGGTTGGCGATCTTCGCGAGTTGGTCGTTGTCGATCACCGGGAACTCGAGGTTCACGTGGCGGGCATGCACCCGCTCCGCGGACAGCAGATTCCCGTCCGGGCCGATCGAGGTCCGCATGGAGGTGACGAGTTCCTCACGGATGGAGTCCAGCGGCGGGTTGGTGACCTGCGCGAAGGACTGGGTGAAGTAGTCGAAGAGCAGCCGGGGGCGCTGGGACAGCACCGCGATCGGGGTGTCCGTGCCCATGGCGCCCAGGGGCTCGGCCCCCTTCTCGGCCATGGGCCCGATGAGGATCCGCAGCTCCTCCGTGGTGTAGCCGAAGGTGCGCTGGCGGTGTGCCACGGACGTGGAGGAGTAGTTGACGTGCTCGCGCTCGGGCAGGTCGGCGAGGCTGATCAGGTTCTGGCTGACCCACTCGCGCCAGGGGTTGGCGTTGGCGACCTCGGCCTTGACCTCGTTGTCCTCGATGATGCGCCCCTCGGCGGTGTCCACGAGGAACATCCGCCCCGGGGCCACACGCCCCTTGCGGACGATCCGCGAGGGCTCGAGCGGCAGCACGCCGACCTCCGAGGCCAGCACGACCAGGCCGTCATCGGTGACCCAGTAGCGGGCCGGGCGCAGTCCGTTGCGGTCCAGCACGGCGCCGACCTGGCGGCCGTCGGTGAAGGCCACGGCGGCGGGGCCGTCCCACGGTTCCATCAGCATGGAGTGGTATTCGTAGAACGCGCGGCGGTCGGGGTCCATGGACTCGTGGTTCTCCCAGGCCTCCGGGACCATCATCATGACCACGTGGCTGAGTGGACGCCCACCGAGCATCAGCAGCTCGGCCACCTCGTCGAAGTTCGCCGAGTCCGAGGCCCCCGGGGTGCAGATCGGGTACAGCTTCTCCGGTTCCTCGCCGAGCACGGTCGAGGCCAGCATGGACTGGCGGGCCCGCATCCAGTTGCGGTTGCCCTTGACCGTGTTGATCTCACCGTTGTGGGCGATGGTCCGGAACGGCTGGGCCAACGGCCAGGAGGGGAAGGTGTTGGTGGAGAACCGGGAGTGCACCACCGCCAGGGAGGTGGCGAAGCGCTCGTCGGAGAGGTCCGGGTAGAACGGCTCGAGCTGGCCGGTGGACAGCATGCCCTTGTAGACGATGGTCTGCGCCGACAGGGACGGGAAATACACGCCGAACTTGTTCTGGGTGCGCTTGCGGACGCGGAAGACGCGGGCATCCAGGCAGTCCCCGATCCCGTCCGTGTTGCCCGGCCCCGCCTGTCCGGGGGCACCGGTGGTCTCGACCGGGGCCAGGAACACCTGGGAGAAGTGGGGCATGACGGCCCGGGCAGAGGCCCCGAGCACGTCCGCGTTGACGGGAACGTCGCGCCAACCCAGGACCGTCAGTCCCTCCCCGGCGGCGCGCTCCTCGATGCCGGCGACCGACTCGCGGCGTTCGGAGTCGTCCTGCGGGAGGAAGGCGGTGCCGACCGCGTACCGGCCGGCGGGCGGCAGTTCGAAGTCGACGACCTCGCGGAAGAACGCGTCCGGGATCTGCAGCAGCAGGCCGGCGCCGTCGCCGGTCCCGTCATCGCCGCCGACGCCGCCACGGTGTTCGAGGTTGCGCAAGGCGACGAGGGCGTGCTCCACGATGTCGTGGCCCGGGGTGCCGCGCAGGGTCGAGATGACCGCGAGGCCGCAGTTGTCCGTTTCGGTGTCCGGGCGGTAGAGGCCCTGCTGCGCCGGGATGGCGGAGAACCGGTTGAACGGGTTCATCGGGTCCCTGGCCAGCGTGCTCTCGGCCGAATCGTCCGGCAGCGGCGGATCGGCCGGCACCGGCCCGCCGTCCTGGCCGTCGGCCGGTGTCTCGGTCTCCGGGCCCTCCGGCGGACGGGTGTTCTCGTCGTCAAAGCGCAATGTCATGTGAATCCTTCCGGTGCGCAGTGGGATCTGCTGCGGTGGAAGGGGACATCGTCGGCCCCGGCGACCTGGAGCGCGTGAGTGCCTCAGATCAGTGCAGTGGAGTCGATTCTACTGAGGCGTGGAGCACTCACTCAGGGTTTTTGGCCTCATGACCGATGTTTTTTGTTTCGACGGCGTTAACTTTTTCATCCTCGCCGGTCAGCGGCGATGTCTCGGAGGTCTCGACCGCCGGTTCGCGGCCCTCGCGCCACACGGAATCGGCCACGGCCCGGCCCTCGACGGTCCTCGGCCGGGTGACGGTGAGGTAGATGAGGAAGCCGATCGCGATGAGGAGCATCAGCAGCGAGGTCCACACGTTGAGGCGCTGGGTGACGCCGAACAGCGTGATCATCTCCGCGTCGTCGATCCGCAGCATCTCGATCCAGGTGCGGCCCGCGGTATACCAGGCCACGTAGGACCACAGCATCATGCCGCGGCGCAGGCGCAGGCGGCGGTCCAGCAGCAGGAGCAGGGCCACGCCCGCCAGGTTCCAGACCATCTCGTACAGGAAGGTGGGGTGGAACAGCGTGCCCTCCAGCGCCCCGGCCGGGAAGTTCGGGTGGTCGGCGGATACCTGCAGGCCCCACGGCAGCGTGGTGGGACCGCCGAAGAGCTCCTGGTTGAAGTAGTTGCCGAGGCGGCCGATGGCCTGCGCCAGCAGCACGGCCGGGGCCACGACATCGGCATAGGCGGAGAGCTTGAAGCCGTAGCGACGGCACGCGATCCAGGCGCCGACCGCGCCCAGCGCCACGGCTCCCCAGATCCCGAGGCCGCCCTCCCAGACTCGCCAGATCTTGGTCAGGTCCCCCGTGCCGTCGAAGTTGGGGCCGAAGTAGGCCGCCGGCGAGGAGAACACGTGATACAGCCGGGCCCCGACGAGGCCGAAGACGATGGCCCAGATGGAGATGTCGATGATGCTGCCCTCAGGCCCGCCCCTGGCCTTCCAGCGCCGCGCGGACAGCCACAGGGCCACCACCATGCCGGCCACGATGCACAGGGCATAGGCGTGGATGGTGACCGGGCCGAGGTGGAATCCGTCCCAGCCGGGCGCGGGGATCGCCGCCGTGATCATCGCTGCCGCGCTCATCTCCAACGCGTTCACCGGACCGCTCCGGTGGCCAGCTCGGCGGCCAGCTGCCCGACGGCGGCCGGCCCGCCATCCCGCAGGGCCGCGACCAGGGCGGTGCCCACGATCGCCCCGTCGGCGTAGGCGCCGATCTCACGGATGTGTTCCGGGCGGGAGATGCCCAGCCCGACGGCGACCCGGGGGGCTCCGGCGGCATGGGCGCGGGCCACGACCTGCTCGGCGGCCGTGGAGACCGCCGATCGCGCCCCGGTGACGCCCATGACGGAGACGCCGTAGACGAAGCCGCGCGAGGACTCGGTGATCAGCTTCACGCGCTCGTCCGTGGAACTCGGCGCGGTCAGGAAGATCCGATCCAGCCCGTACCGGTCGGAGGCCTCGAACCACTCGCCGGCCTCCTCGGGGACGAGGTCCGGCGTGACGATCCCGGCGCCCCCGGCCTCGGCCAGGCGGCGAGCGAAGGTCTCCACGCCCATGCGGTCCACGATGTTCCAGTAGGTCATGACCACCACGGCGGCGTCCGTGCGCTGCGTGACGGCCCGGATGATCTCGAAGACCCCGTCGATCCGGAAGCCGTCGGCCAGCACCTGGCTGGTGGCCGCCTGGATGACCGGGCCGTCCATCACCGGGTCGCTGTAGGGGATCCCGATCTCGATGACGTCGGCGCCGTTGTTGCCCAGCGCCACGGCCGCCTCGATCGAGTCCTCCAGGGTCGGGAAGCCCGCCGGCAGATAGCCGATGAAGGCGGTGCGGCCCGCCGCGCGTGCGGCTTCCATGGCCTCGGTGGTCAGGGAACGGATCGGCGTGCTCTGGTCCGGGGTCTGCTCGGTCATCAGTTCTGTGCTCCTTCGGGGCGCGCGGCCACCGCGTCGACGTCTCCGCCCTCGGGGGTCGGGTGATCCGGGAGCATGCCGAAGTACTTGGCGGCCGAGGCCACGTCCTTGTCGCCGCGCCCGGAGAGGTTGACGATGATGATCTTCTCCTGGCCGGCCGGGGTGTCCGGTCCTGCGGCCCCCTCAGCGGTCCAGCGCTGCGCCAGGCGCAGGGCACCGGCCAGGGCGTGGGCCGACTCGATGGCCGGGACGATGCCCTCGGTGCGGCAGAGTCGGCGGAAGGCGTCCATGCACTCGTCGTCTCCGACGGGCTCGTAGACAGCGCGCCCGGTGTCGTGCAGCCAGGCGTGCTCGGGGCCGACGGCCGGGTAGTCCAGGCCGGCCGAGATCGAGTGCGAGTCGATCGTCTGCCCGTCCTCGTTCTGCATGAGGTAGGTCCGGGCGCCATGCAGCACGCCGGTGCGGCCGAGGTTGATGGAGGCGGCGTGCCGGCCGGTCTCCATCCCCTCGCCGCCGGCCTCCAGGCCGTAGAGCTCGACCTCGGGGTCGTCCAGGAAGCCGTGGAAGATGCCCATCGCGTTCGAGCCGCCGCCCACGCAGGCGCAGACGGCGTCCGGCAGCCGGCCGGCCTGCGCGAGGATCTGCTCGCGCGCCTCCTCGCCGATCACGGAGTGGAAGTAGCGCACCATGGCCGGGAACGGGGCCGGTCCGGTGACGGTGCCGAGGAGGTAGTGCGTGGTGTCCACCGAGGCGACCCAGTCCCGCAGCGCCTCGTTGATGGCGTCCTTGAGCGTCCGCGCCCCGGTGGTCACCGGGATGACGGTGGCGCCGAGCATCTCCATGCGGGCCACGTTGAGGGCCTGGCGCTCCGTGTCCACCTCACCCATGTAGATGGTGCACTCCATGCCGAACAAGGCGGCCGCGGTGGCGGTGGCGACTCCGTGCTGGCCGGCGCCGGTCTCGGCGATGAGCCGGGTCTTGCCCATCCGCCGGGCCAGCAGGGCCTGGCCGATCACATTGTTGATCTTGTGGGAGCCGGTGTGGTTCAGGTCCTCACGCTTGAGGAAGATCCGCACGCCCGGGGAGTCAGCCGCGAACCGGGGCACCTCGGTGAGCAGTGACGGCCGGTTCACGTAGTCGGTGAACAGCCCCTGAAGCTCGGCGGTGAATTCCGGGTCGTTGCGGGCCTCGGTGAAAGTCCGCTCCACTTCCTCGAGCGCGGCGATCAGGGATTCGGGCATCCAGCGGCCACCGTAGGGACCGAAGTACGGCCCCGGCTGGTTCTGGTAGCTCCCGGTGTGCTCAATCATCGTACGGTCCAGTCTGTGGTCGTCTGTGGTCTATTGCGGTCTGGTGCCGCCGTCGGTCAGGACGGGGTGCGGGGATCGGATGCCGCCGTGGCGATCGGTTGACGATCAGCCGCGCACCGTCAGTGAGGCGGCCCGGAAGTCACGGATCGCCTGGCTCGGGTCCCCGTGCCTCACGAGGGCCTCCCCCACCAGGACGGCGTCGGCGCCGTCCCGGGCGTAGTCGGCCACCTGCTCGGGGCCCTGCACGCCGGACTCGGCCACCCGCACCACGCCCGCGGGCAGGTTCGGCGCGAGGGCGGCGTAGTTCCGCGGATCCACGTCCAGGGTCTTCAGGTTGCGGACGTTGACCCCGACGATCCGGGACCCCACGGCCACGGCACGCTCGATCTCCTCCACGGTGTGGGCCTCGACCAGGGCGTTCATGCCCAGCTCATGGGTCAGGGCGAGGTACTCGGCCAGCTGGGAGTCGTCCAGGGCGGCCACGATGAGCAGGATGAGGTCGGCGCCGTGCGCGCGGGCCTCGTGGATCATGTACTCGTCCACCGTGAAGTCCTTGCGGAGCACGGGGATGTCCACGGCCGCGCGGACGGCGTCCAGGTCCTGGAGCGATCCACCGAAACGATGCCGCTCGGTCAGGACGGAGACCGCGGAGGCGCCGCCGGCCTCGTACCTGCGGGCGAGTTCTGCCGGGGAGGCGATGTCCGCCAGGGCGCCCTTGGACGGGCTGGACCGCTTGACCTCGGAGATGATGCGGATCCCGTGGTCATCGAGGCGTCCCCCGGCCAGGGCCGCGTGCGCGTCACGTGCGGGCGAGCTACGGACGGCCACGGCAGCACGCTCCCGCATGGCCTGCAGCGGGACCTCGCGGCGCCGCTCCTCGAGGTCGGCGCGGACCCCGACGATGATCTCGTCGAGAACGGTGGCCATCAGTGCTCGGCGGGCTGCGCGTGGCCCTTGGTGCCCTTGCCGGCCTTGCCCATGATGAACCCGGCGATCAGACCGGCCACGGCGACCACCACGCCGGCGATGACCAGGAAGAACAGGTCCGCGAGCATGCCCACGCCGACCAGGAGGGTCCCGGCGAGGACGAGCAGCACCAGCGTCCACGCGGCCGGCGAGTTGCCGTGGCCCAGGGGCTCGGCGTGGGTCGGATCATTGAGGACGAGGTCGTCTTCGGCGGTGCGGTGCGAGGTGGTCATGGACCGTCCCTTTCATTCCAATGGCATCGAGGCCCGCCGCACGTCCGAGGTGCAGGAGTGCGGCGGCTGATCGGGTCTGTCCCTCATTCTGCCACGGAACCGCTGACCGATCCCGCAGGTCTCGACGGGGGCGGATCTGGACTACGTCGGGTCCTGGCCCCGGCTCAGTTCATCCCAGGCATCGATCTCGTCCAGCTCGGCTCCGGCTTCAGTCCCCGCCGCGGTTCCGGCGGCGCCTCTGACCGCTGCCCCGGCGCCCATGGTGGCGGTGGTGCCGGAGGCCGTCGCCGCGGCGGCCACGGGGCTCTCGTGCCGCCGGCTCGTGACCCATCCCCGGCCCAGGACCAGGACCGCCAGCCCGCAGAGCAGCAGCAGCACGCCGCCGACCAGCGTGAGCCAGGGCCACACGGTGACGGCGTAGCTGCCGGCATCGGCCGTGGTGCCGCTGGCCGCCGAGACCTGAGCCTGCGCGGCGGAGGCCGGGTCCAGGGCGGCGTTCACGGCGGAGAAGCCGGCCATGAGTCCCGCCAGCACCATCAGCACCGCGGAGACCCAGCGGCCGATGCGCCGCGCCATGGACAGCGCGATGCCCGCGGCCATCCCCACCAGCCCCATGGCCGGGACGACGGCGGCCGCCTGGTTCCCGGTGGTCGTCACCGAGGTGGTGGCCAGGCCGGAGAGCCCGGCGGACTCGATCCAGGTCTGCGCCCCGGTGCCGAGGATGACGGCTCCGGCGGCGAGGGCCCACAGGACCGCGGTACGGCGCTTCAGTCTCATGCTGTCCCTCCGGTGCTCACGGTGCCCTCGGCAGTGCCCACGGCGCTCTCCACGGCGCGCAGCCGGCCGGCGGCCAGCACGGCCCGCATCGGTGCGCTCGACTTGGTCACGGTCTCGGCCGCCTCCGTCTCCGGATCGGAGTCGGCGACGATCCCGGCACCGGCCTGGACGTACGCGGTCCCGTCCACGAGCGTGGCGGAGCGGATGTTGATGGCCATGTCCATGTTGCCGGCCAGGTCGAAGTAGCCGACCACTCCCCCGTACGGGCCCCGCTCCTGGGGCTCCCACTCGTCCAGCAGCTGCAGGGCGCGCGGCTTCGGCGCCCCGGACAGGGTGCCGGCGGGGAAGGCGGCCGCCAGCACGTCCAGGGCCCGCTGCCCCGGCTCCAGCCGGCCCTCCACATGCGAGACCAGGTGCATGATGTGGCTGAAACGCTCCACCTCCATGAACTGGGTGACGGACACGCTGCCCGGTACGCAGACCTTGGACAGGTCGTTCCGGGAGAGGTCCACCAGCATGAGGTGCTCCGCCCGTTCTTTCTCGTCGTTGACGAGCAGCTTCTCGTGCAGGTGGTCGTCCTCCACCGTGGCGCCCCGCGGCTGCGACCCGGCGATCGGGTGCGTGATGACGGAGCCGTCGTTGACGGTGACCAGCGCCTCCGGCGACGAACCGACGATCTGGTACCGGCCGCCGTCGGGATTCTCGAAGGTGAACAGGTACATGTACGGGCTGGGGTTCATGGCGCGCAGCACCCGGTAGATGTCCAGGCCGCTCGCGGTGGTCTGGGCGGAGAAGCGGCGCGAGACGACGATCTGGAAGACCTCGCCGTCCACGATCGCCCGCTGGGCCTTGGCCACGGCGTCCAGGAAGCCCTCGTGGGTCCAGGAGTCGTGGACATGGGCCGAGACGTCCACGTCGAGCCAGTCCGGCGGTGCCACGGAGACGGGGTCCTGACTGACTCCGCCCGTCAGGCGGGCGGCCATGGAGTCCAGCCGCCGCACGGCGTCGTCCCAGGCCGCGCGAGCGCCGGAGGCCAGGCCGTTGTGGTTGATCGCGTTCGCCACGAGGGTGACCGTACCGTCGACGGTGTCATGCACGGCCAGGTCCGTGATGAGGTTCATGGCCATCTCGGGCAGGCCGAGGTCGTCCGGCGGCGGGTTGCGCAGGCCCTCCCAGCGGCGCACCGTGGGCCAGCCCAGGAATCCCGCCATCCCGGAGACCAGGTTCGGCAGGTCCCGGCCCACGCCGTCCCGCACGTCCGTGGCCAGCAGGTCCAGGGTCGCGCGCAGCACCTCCACGGGATCGCCCTCCGTGGGCACCCCGGCCGGGGGGACCCCCTGCCAGTGGGCCTCAGCGCCCCGGGTGGTCAGGGTGGCCGCGCTCCCCGCGCCGATGAACGAGTAGCGGGACCACACTCCGCCCTGGGCCGCCGATTCCATCAGGAAGGTTCCGGGGGCGTCAGCCGCGAGGCGCCGGTAGATCCCCACGGGCGTCAGGCCGTCGGCCAGGACCGTCAGGGTGACGGGGATGACCCGGTGCGCGCTGGCGAGGACCTCGAACTCCTCGGCGGACGGGGTGATCGTGCCAAGCTCACGCATCCGCGGCGGCCTCCTGCTGGGTCTGCTGGGTCTGCTGGGTTTGCTGGGTGGGTTCCGCGGTCACGGGCAGGCCGCGGCCCGCGAAACAGGTCCGGCTGCCCGTGTGGCACGCGGCGCCCACCTGGTCCACCTGGACGAGCAACGCGTCCCCGTCGCAGTCGAGGGACACGGACACCACCGTCTGGGTGTGTCCCGAGGTGTCCCCCTTGCGCCAGTACTCCTGACGGGACCGGGAGTAGTAGGTGGCGCGGCCGCTCGTGAGCGTCCGCCGCAGTGCCTCCTCGTCCATCCACCCGAGCATCAGCACCTCGCCGGTGTCGTGTTGCTGGGCGATGGCGGCGACCAGGCCATCCGGGGTCTTCTTCAGCCGCTGGGCGATCGCGGGATCGAGTGCAGCAGGGGGCGCGGCGTTGTCCATGGTGATCCATTCTAGGCTCCGTGTAGCGTTGGCCCTGTTATGGGTACCCACGCCGACCGGACCTCCGGCACCACACCTGGACGTGACTTCACCGCCGCCTCGCGGGACGCACTCGTCGAGGCGCTGCTGTCCGCCGGTCCGGGCCGACCGACGCTCTGTGAGGGATGGAACACGGAGCACCTGGCGGCCCACATCGTGCTCCGGGAGAACTCACCCCTCGTGGCGGGCCTGCTGTTCCCGCCCCTGGCCCGCTCCCTCGAGCGCAGGACCAAGGCCCTCGGCGACTCGGCGTCCACACCGGACGCCTATCAGCGGCTCACGGAGCGGGTGGCCGCCGGCCCCCAACCACCGGCACGGCTCCGCGGTCACGCCCGGACCGCGGGGCTCTCCGGCGAGATCTCCGGCCGACTCAAGGACACCAGGGCCGCGCGCAAGGCGGCGCAGGCGACGAACCTCCTGGAGTTCTTCGTCCATACCGAGGACGTCCGGCGGGCCCAGGACCGCTGGGCGCCCCGGCATCTCGCCGACGACTACGCCAACGCCCTGTTCGCCGAATTCACGCGGCGCGCCCGGCTGATGTACCGCTCCGAACCGACGGGGGTCGTGCTGGCGCGCAGCACCGGGCAGCGCGTCGTCGCCCGTCCCGCGTCCCGGGACGGGTCCTCCCGGACCATCGCCGGGCCGGCCGGGGAGCTTGTGATGCACGGCTTCGGCCGACGCGGCCACGCCCTCGTGCTCGTGGACTGATGCGCGGAGTAGTGGGGGGGCTAGTTCGGGCGGGTCAGGTACCGGTACCGGGCCACGGTGTTGAAGCCGGCAGCCCGGTACACCGCCAGCGCGCGGGTGGAGCGCTCCTCGACTTGGAGCCAGCACCCGGACACGTCCAGGCGCACCAGGTGGTTGAAGACGGCGTCCACGAGTAGGGCCGAGAGCCCCTGGCCGCGCAGGTCCTCCCGGACCCACAGCGCATAGATCCCGGCGTAGGTCCGCCCCGAGCCCTCGGGCGTGACCAGGGAGAGCTTGGCTCCGCCGCCGATGGTTCCCGCGGCGTCCAGGCAGCTGTAGAACCGGCTGCGGCCGCCGCCCAGCAGGCGGCGATGCACCAGGCGGCTGGCCTCGTCCTCCCCGGCGGCCGACCGGAGGGACGCCGAGAGCCAGTCCTGGCTGAGCGTCTCGCTGACCAGGATGCGACGGTCCCACTTGGTGTCCGGAGGGAAGTCCTGCCGGTCCATCCAGAGGACCCGGGTGGGGGCCACCTCCTGGTAGCCCCGGCGGTCGAGCAGGTCCCCCAGGCGCTGCTGACCCTCGAAGAAGGCGTCGGTCTCGGCATCCGGGATCTCACCGGCGGCGCGGCCTTCCTGCCAGGAGCCCGACGCCGGCTGCCACAGCTGGAAGGTCGGGGCCAGCCAGCGCTCCGCGCTGCGGCGTTCGACCTCGTCGACCGCCGAGTCCAGGGCGGCCACGTCCGCGGGCATCGCCGTGGAGACCACGGAGTTGGCCCGGCGGGTGATCCCGGAGGAGAAGCGCACGGTCCAGCCGCCGACCTCCTGGGACTCGACGGCGGGCCAGCCGAGCATGGTCAGGTGTTGGAGGTCGACGGCGGAGATGCCGGTGGCGTCAGCGAACGGAATGGCCGGCCTCCCGGATCGCGTCCTTGACCCGGGCGATCATGTCCACGGGTCCGAAGTGGAAGATCGAGGCGGCCAGCACGGCGTCCGCCCCGGCCTCGATGGCCGGCGGGAAGTGCTCCGGCGCTCCGGCTCCCCCGGAGGCGATGAGGGGGACGGTGGTGACCGCCCGCACGGCGCGGATCATCTCCAGGTCGAAGCCCTCCCGCGTGCCGTCCGCGTCGATGGAGTTCAGCAGGATCTCGCCCACGCCCCGCTCGGAGGCCTCCCGGCACCACTGGACGGCGTCGATGCCGGTCCCCTGCCGTCCGCCGTGCGTGGTGACCTCGAAGCCGGATGCCACCTGCGGGTCGTCCGTCCGGCGGGCGTCCAGCGAGAGGGTCAGGACCTGGGAGCCGAATCGCCGGGTGATCTCGTTGATGACCTCCGGCCGGGCCACGGCGGCCGTGTTGATGGAGGCCTTGTCGGCTCCCGATGTCAGCAGCCGGGCCACGTCCTCCACGGTCCGCACGCCGCCGCCGACCGTCAGGGGGATGAAGACCTCCTCTGCCGTCTGCGAGACCACGTCATAGGTGGTGGCGCGGTCGGCGGTGGACGCCGTGACGTCCAGGAAGGTCAGCTCGTCGGCGCCGGCCTCGTTGTAGCGCCGGGCCAGCTCCACCGGATCGCCGGCGTCCCGCAGGGCCTCGAAATTGACGCCCTTGACGACGCGGCCGGCATCGACGTCGAGGCAGGGGATCACCCGGACGGCAACGGTCATGTGTTCGGTCCTTCCCGGTCGTGGACGTCTCAGAGGCGGATGGCGTGGATTGCGGACACCAGGATGGCGCGCGCCCCGAGGTCGTAGAGTTCGTCCATCACCTTGTTGGTGTCCTCCTGCTTGACCATGGACCGGACCGCCACCCAGTTCTCGTCCTGCAGTGGGGAGATGGTGGGCGACTCCAGCCCCGGGGTGACCGCCGTGGCCGCCTCCAGGTTCGCGCGGCTGACGTCATAGTCGATCATGACGTACCGGCGGGCCACCAGGACACCCTGGAGCCGCCGCAGCAGGACGTCGAGTCCCTCGGGACGGCGGCCGGTCTGGCCGATGATGATGGCCTCGGAGCGCATGATCGGCTCCCCGAAGGTCTCCATGCCGGCCGCCTTGAGGGTGCTGCCGGTCTCCACGACGTCCGCGATCGCGTCCGCGACGCCCAGGTTCACCGACGACTCCACCGCTCCGTCCAAGTGCACGATCATCTCCGGCTTCACGGACTGGGTCGCGAGGTAGTCCTCCAGCAGGCCGTCGTAGCTGGTGGCGATCCGCCGTCCCTCGAGGTCCGCCAGGGAGCTGAAGCGGCCGACGGGGGCCGCGAAGCGGAAGGTGGACCGACCGAATCCCAGCGCCATGATCTCCTCGGCGGAGCCGCCCACCTGGGCGTCCTGGAACAGGTCGCGCCCGGTCAGGCCGATGTCCAGGGTGCCCTGGCCGACGTACACCGCGATGTCCCGGGGACGCAGGTAGAAGAACTCCACGTGGTTCTCCGGGTCCATCATGACCAGTTCCTTGGAGTCCCTCCGCTGGAGGTATCCGGCTTCCTGGAGCATGTCTCGGGCGGCCTCGGAGAGGGCCCCCTTGTTCGGAACGGCTATGCGCAGCATGGGTGCTGGTTCTCCTGTTGTGCTGGGGGGCGTGTGCTCGGTGCGGTGGGCAGGGTGGGGTGCGCCCGGTGGGGTGGGCGGACGGCGGTTCAGAGGTGCCGGTAGACGTCCTGGAGGGTCAGGCCCTTGGCGATCATCATGACCTGCAGGTGGTACAACAGCTGCGAGATCTCCTCAGCCGCCTCGTCCTTCGTCTCGTACTCGGCGGCCATCCACACCTCGGCGGCCTCCTCCACGACCTTCTTGCCGATCCCATGGATCCCCGAATCGAGTTCGGCCACGGTCCCGGAACCCTCCGGCCTGGTCTCGGCCTTCCGGCTCAGCTCGTCGAAGAGTTCATCGAAGGTTTTCACTCTTCAAGGGTAGCCACCAGCGGGCAGTGCCTCTGACCGGTGCCGCCCTATGTGACGGGAGGCTAGGAGACGGGTCGCAGCACGAGCTCCGTCAGGACCGCGGCCTGGAAGGCCTCGTAGCCCTTGTCCTCAGTGGATCCCTCCAGTCCGGCGCGATCCAGGGCCTGCTCCTCCGTGTCGCACGTCAGCACGCCGAACCCCACCGGGGTGCCAGTCCGCACGGACACGTCCACAAGTCCCTGCGTCGCGCCGGTGCAGACGTACTCGAAGTGAGGCGTGCCGCCCCGGATGACCACCCCGAGTGCCACCACGGCGTCGAACCGGGTGGCGAGCCGGGCCGCCGCGACGGGCAGTTCGAACGTCCCCGGAACGCGGACCTCCGTGATCGCGATCCCGGCCTCCGCGGCCGCCCGGCGAGCGCCGTCCAGCAGCCCGTCCATGATCCGTTCATGCCACTGGGCCGCCACCACGGCGACGCGCAGATCCGCCGGGCCGGCCGTCGTCGGGCCCTGCTTCAACTGGGCGTCCAGCCCCTGGGGTGCTCCGTGTCCGCTCATGCGGTGCCTCCTGTGGTGATGGTGGTGGTGTCGGGTGTGATGCTGGTCCGCTCGGGGACCAGGTCCCCGGCCAGGCGGTGGGCCATGCGGTCCCGCTTGGTGGTCAGGTAGCGGCGGTTGTGCTCGGTGACGGGTGCCGGGCTCGGGATGACCTCGGTCACGATGATCCCCGCCCGCTCCAACTGGTCCGCCTTGTCCGGATTGTTGGTCACCAGCCGGATGCGGTCCAGGCCCAGGCGCTGCAGGATCGTGGCGGCGGAGCGATAGCTACGCGCGTCCGCCGGCAGGCCGAGATGCTCGTTGGCGGCCACCGTGTCCATCCCGGAGTCCTGGAGCGCGTAGGCCAGGATCTTGTTGGCCAGCCCGATCCCCCGGCCCTCGTGGCCCCGCAGGTAGATCACCGTGCCGCCCTCGGCCATCGCCTGGTGCAGGGCGTGGTCCAGCTGGGCCCCGCAGTCGCACCGTTCGGAGCCGAAGACGTCCCCGGTCAGGCACTCGGAGTGGAGCCGCACGAGCGGAGCGGTTGAGGCCCTCGATGCGGCCGCCGGTCCGGCGGGATCACGGCGACCCGTCGGCGCCTGGAGCACCACGTGCTCGGCGCCGGTCTCCGGGTCCGGGTGGACGGAGACGCGGAAGGTGCCGTAGCGGGTGGGCAGCTCGACAGTGGGGGTGCTCGTGTCCGGCAACGCGACCGGCTCGGCGTCCACGGACGGCCCGAGATGGGCCACCAGGTCCTCGATCGAGACCAGGGGCATCCCGTGCCGGTCCGCGAAGTCGCGCAGCGCGGGCAGGCGCATCATGGTGCCGTCGTCGTGGACGAGCTCGGCGATCGCCCCCACGGGGGCCCGGCCGGCCAGCCGGCACAGGTCCACGGCCGCCTCGGTGTGGCCCCGCCGCTCGGCCACGCCGCCCGCGGCCGCCACGAGGGGGAACACGTGGCCCGGCCGGCTGATGAGCTCCGCCGTGGCCGAGGGGTCGGCCAGGACCTTCAGGGTGGTGGCCCGGTCGGCGGCGGAGATCCCCGTGGTGGTCCCGGCGACGGCATCGCAGGAGACGGTGTACGCGGTGCCCTTGGGGTCCTCGTTGCGCGCCGTCATGGGCGGCAGGTCCAGCCGGGAGGCGACGGCGGCCGGCATCGGCGCGCACAGCACGCCGGAGGTGTAGCGAACGGTCAGGGCGACGGTCTCGGGGGTGGCGGCGTCCGCCGCGAAGACGATGTCGCCCTCGTTCTCCCGGTCCTCGTCATCCACCACGACGACGGCCCGGCCGGCCGCGATGGCGGCGATCGCCACCTCGATGGGGTCCAGCCGGATCGGTCCGGCTCCTGCCGGGGTCATCGGGTGGCCTCCGCGGCACGGTCGTAGTCCGTCAGCCGGGCGGCGTACTTCGCCACCACGTCCACCTCGAGGTTGACCCGGTCCCCCACGGTGCGCGCACCCAGGGTGGTCTGGGCCAGCGTGGCGGGGATCACCCCGATCTCGAACCAGTCGTCGGCACCGTCCGGACCGTCACCGGCGCCGGGCGGGCTGACGCCGGTGACGGTGAGCGATACGCCGTCCACGGCGATGGAGCCCTTCTCCGCCACATAGCGTCCGAGCCCGGCGGGCAGGGCCACGCGGATCAGCCGCCAGTCACCGTGGACCTCGATCTTGGCGATGGTGCCGGTACCGTCCACGTGGCCCTGCACGATGTGCCCGTCGAACCGACCCGAGGCGGGCATGCACCGTTCCAGGTTGACCCGGTCTCCGGCGGACAGCCCGCCCGTGGTGGTGCGGCGCAGGGATTCGCCGATGACGTCCACCACCACGCTGTCCCCGGCTGAGGCGGAGGTGGACGTGAGGCAGGTGCCGTTGACGGCGATCGATCCTCCCAGGGGCAGGTCGGCGACCGACTCCGGCGCATGGATGGTCAGGCGGGCGGAGTCCCGCTCGGGATGGTGCTCCAGCGCGGTGATGGTGCCGAGCTCGGTGATGATTCCGGTGAACATGGGGCTTCCTTCGGGCAGTCAGAGACGTGTGGGTTCAGTGGGCCGCGTAGTGCAGCAGGACATCCTCGCCGAGGCGGCTGAGTCCGCCGTTCTCGGCCGGGTCCGGCTGCAGGCGCAGGGCCTGGGTGAGCGTGGTGAGGTGAGGCAGGTCGAGGCCGGTGGACCCGCCGCCGAGGACCAGGGGGGCCTGGTAGACGAACATCTCGTCCACGAGGCCGGCCCCGAGCCAGGCGGCGAGCACGGTGGGCCCGCCCTCGATGAGGAGGTGCCCCGGGCGGTCGCCGCCGTGCGGCCACGCGGTCCGGGCCTGCCGGAGGCGGTCGAGCACGGCCCGGGGATCGTGCTCCCGGACGTGGATCCAGCCCCGGGGGGCCCCTTCGGGACCGCGGCGCAGGGCAGCATCCACGGAGACCTCACGGCGCCCCTGGACCACGGGGACCGGTTGGACGGCCAGCTCGTGGCCCGCGGCGTCCCGTGCCGTGAGGCGCGGGTCGTCCGCCGCCACGGTCCCGGTGCCGACGACAATCGCGTCCACCCGGGCTCGCACGGTGTGGGCATGGCGGCGGGATTCCGTGCCGGTGATCCACTGGCTGGTGCCGTCGGCGGCGGCCACGCGGCCGTCCAGGGACTGTGCCAGGTGGGCCGTGACGAAGGGGCGTCCGGCGTCTCGGGCCTGAAGCCACCGGTGGTTCAGCCCGTCGGCGCCGGAGGTCTCCGTGACCGCTGGACCCATCTGTTCCACCTCGAGACCGGACCGGCGCAGCCGAGCCGCGCCGCCGCCGTCGTGCCCCGTGGGGTCCGCCACGGCGTACCGCACCCGCCGGATCCCCGACTCCAGGATGGCCTCGGTGCAGGGACCGGTGGAGCCGGTGTGGTCGCAGGGTTCCAGGGTGACCCAGAGGGTGGCCTCGGCCGGCGGAATCCCTGAGGTGGCGGCGAACTGCTCCAGTGCGGCCACCTCGGCATGGGCCGTACCCCGCCCGCGGTGGAATCCCGTGGCCAGCACCGCCCCGTCCGCTCCGGTCACCACCGCGCCCACGAGCGGATTGGCGCCCCGGTGCCCGCGGAGGGCCTCCGCCACGGCGAGGGACAGGGCCGCCTCCGGGCTGGCGGACATCGCGACCGGACCGGCGGCGCTACCGGGCGCTGTCATGGACTCGCACCGTCGGATCCGGCATGACCGTCTCCACCTCGGGCTTCTCGTGGGCCTTGGCGCGGACCCAGACGAAGAAGCCGACCAGGGTGAAGGCCCCGTAGAACATGTACATGAACGCACTGGCGTAGTAGCCGGCGCTGAACAGGAGGGGCACCCCCACCACGTCCACCGCGACCCACACCAGCCAGAACTCGACCCAGCCGCGGGCCATGCCGTAGGTGGCGACGAGGGACCCCACGAAGGTCCAGGCGTCCGCCCAGACCGGCTCGTAGGAACCGAGAGCCGCGAACAGCGGGGTGAGCGCCACGGTGCCGATCGCCATGGTCGCCACGATGCCGATGCGGGCCTTCAGCCCGGCCCACTGGGGGGCGATCGCGGTCGTGTCCCGGTCCGACGCGCCATCCCGCCCCGCACGTTCGGCCCTGGCCCGGCGCCACTGCACCCAGCCGTACACCGAGACGGCGATGAACATGACCTGCCGGCCGGCCTGGCCCAGCAGGGTCGCGGTGTCCGCGCCGCCGAACAGGCCGGACAGGAACACCGTGAGCAGGATGACGTTGCCGATGATGCCGATGGGCCACGCCCAGACCTTGCGGCGCATGCCGCCCAGGGCCGAGGCCAGGCCGAAGATGTTGCCGAATACCTCACGCATCAACAGGCCGCCTCCGGCGACCGGGATGTACCAGTTGAAGAGGTCGACGAGCCACCGCATGGAATCCATGAATCCTCCTTCGGAACGCGGCGGCTCCGGGGGATCATGCTGCTTCAATCGTCCCGTGGAACGGTCCCGGGTAGGCCTGTGGGCCTACCGCAAGGCCGCACCGACCGGAACGGCGGTGCTGCACGTGCTTCTCCCATCCAGACTTTAACTGTCGGTACCGGAATTCCACCGGTTCAACCGCTGGTCGGGGGCCACGGGTGTGGGCCGACGCGCGGGTCGCGGACTATGACCGCCGGTTCGGATTTACACCGACCCCGGAGCACGATGAACCTGATTCTGCCACAACGGCAGGGCGTTCCGCCCTCAGCGCAGTGGCGTACGACGCAATTCGTCAATTGCGGCCGCCGGGTCCTCCGCGCCGTACACCGCCGAGCCGGCCACGAACACGTCCGCCCCGGCCTCGGCGGCGCGCAGGATCGTCTCCCGTGTCACCCCGCCGTCCACCTGCAGCGCCACCGGCACCCCGGCGCCGTCCAGGGCCTCGCGGGCGCGCCGGATCTTGGGCAGCACCACGTCCAGGAACGGCTGGCCCCCGAAGCCGGGCTCCACGGTCATGATCAGCAGCAGGTCCAGCTCCGCGAGCATGTCCAGGTAGGGCTCGACGCCGGTCGCCGGCTTCAGCGCCATCCCCGCCTTCGCGCCCCGTGCGCGCAGCTCCCGAGCCAGCCGGATGGGCGCGGCGGCCGCCTCCGCGTGGAAGGTCACGGACTCGGCTCCGGCCTCGGCGTACTCCGGCGCCCATCGGTCCGCGTCCTCGATCATGAGGTGGACGTCCAGGGGCAGGTCCGTGGCCTGCCGGATGGCCTTGACCACCGGCAGGCCCAGCGTGAGGTTGGGGACGAAGTGGTTGTCCATGACGTCCACGTGCACGGCGTCCGCGTTCTGGATGCGCTCGAGCTCCTCGGCGAGCCGCGCGAAGTCGGCCGAGAGGATGGACGGATGGATGTGGATGGTCTGGTCCGCTGCGGGGGTCATGCTCTCAGTCCTCGGCTTGGTGGGAGCCGGTCGTGCGGGATCCGGACGCGGGGGACCCGGCCTTGCGGAACAGGGCCATGAACATCGCGTCCGTGGAGTGCAGGTGGGGCCAGAGCTGGCTGGTGGTGCCGTCCCCGAAGCCGGGGTGGCCGGTGGCACCGCCCGCCTCCGTCAGGGAGGGGGCGACCTCGGTGAGGAAGGACGTGGTGTCCAGCAGTTCCAGTCCGGGATGGCGCCTGAGCGCGTCCTGCACCTGGAACACCGTCTCGGCTGGGTGGGGGGAACAGGTCACGTACCCTAGGACTCCCCCGGGCCTCAGCGCGCCCACGGCGGAGTCCAGGAGCTGGCGCTGGAGCTCGGTCAATGGACCGAGGTCGGAGGGCTGACGGCGCCACCGCGACTCCGGACGGCGGCGCAGGGCGCCCAGCCCCGTGCAGGGGGCGTCCACGAGGATGCGGTCGAAGGACTCCGCGTGCTCCGGGTCCAGCTCACGGCCGTCGCCGCACCGCACCGACCAGGTGGGCTCCCCGGAGTCCGCATGCCGGGGTACCGCCTCCAGGGCCCGCTCGACCAACCGGGCCCGGTGCTCGGCGGGTTCGTTCGCCAGCAGGTTCGCCCCGCGCTGGCGGGCCAGCGCCGCGAGCAGCGAGGCCTTGCCCCCGGGGCCGGCGCAGAGGTCCAGCCATCGTTCGGTCGCGTCGCCGGGTTCGCCCCCGCCGTCGCCGCCCTCGCCACCCAGGGGCACCCGCGTCAGGGCATGGGCCGTCAGCTGTGAGCCGACGTCCTGGACGCGGACGGTGCCCTCTTTCACACCGGGCAACCGGCCGGCGTCGCCCCCGTGGTACAAGGCCGAGTCCGGAGCCAGCGGACCGGGCTCCGCGCCGGCCTCGAGCACGGGGTCCAGATCACCCAGGCCGGGCAGGGCCACGAGATTGACGACCGGGGCGGCATTGTCCGCCTCCAGGAGGTCCACGAGTTCTGCCTTGACACGGTCCGCGGGGCGGCCGTGGTTGGCCAGCGACTGCCGGAGGGCCCGGATGATCCAGACCGGGTGGGAGTGGCGGATGGCCAGCACGTCGTCCGGGGTGGTGGCGGCCTCGGCGTCCTGGGGCGTCAGGGGCGCGAGCCGATCCAGCCAGGCCTCCCGGTCCTGGACCGTGACCTTGCGCAGCACGGCGTTGACGAATCCGGACGGACCCGCGCCGATCTGGTCGCGGACCAGGGCCACCGTGGAGTCGAGCGCCGCGTGGGCGGGCACGCGCATGGCGAGGAGCTGGTGGGCCCCGAGACGCAGGGCGTCCAGCACGGGGCGGTCCAGCTGGGCCAGGGGCCGGTCCACGCAGACGGCCAGGACGGCGTCGTAGAGGCCCTGCCCTCGCAGGGCTCCGTAGGCCAGCTCGGTGGCGAATCCGGCATCGCGCTGGTCCAGGCGGTGGGCCGCGATCCGGCCTGGTAGCACGAGGTTGGCGTAGGCGTCATCCCGGCTGACCGCCGTCAGGGTCTCGAAGGCGGCCAGCCGCGCCGGGTCTGCCTGGCGCGTGCGCTTCGACGGCGCGGAGGACGAGAACTGCCGGGGCCCGCCGGAGGTCCCGCGGTTGCGGGTGCGGCCCTTCTCGTCACGGCGGTCCTGGGACCGCCCCCGGCCGGAGGACTTCCTCGCCCCGGAGTCCCCCGGGCCGCTGTTCCGGCGCTCTGCGATCATGGCGTCTCCTCCTCTGCCGACCGGAACCGGGCCCCTGCGGGTAGGCCACGGGCCCAGTCGGCGGCGTTCATGGGCTTCTTGCCGGCCGGCTGGACCTGGACCAGGCGGACCGCGGAATCGGCGCACTGCAGGTGGACGGTCCGGCGGTCCCGGACCAGGTCGCCGGGTGCGGCTCCGGCCGCCGCCCCGGGCGCCTCCTCGGCGACGGCTCCGGCGAGCTTGACGCGCACCGGCGCCGTCGGGTCGTCCAACCATGCCCAGGCACCGGGCTCCGGCGTGGTCCCGTTGATGCGGGCCGCCACCTCGGCTGCCGGTCGCGCGGGGTCGATGAACCCGTCGGCTTGGTCGAGTTTGGGCGCGAAGGTCGGCTCCCCGCGCTGGGGCTCGGCGGTGGCGTCTCCGGCCAGGAGGTCCGTGAGGGTCCGGGACAGGAGGTCCGCGCCGGACAGGGCCAGCTCCGCCAGCACGTCCCCGGCGGTCTCCCCGGGGGCCAGGTCCCGGACGATCCTCGAGAACACCGGGCCCGTGTCCAGACCCTCCTCGAGCTGGAACACGCAGGCGCCGGTCTGCGTCTCCTGCTGGATCACCGCATGCTGCACGGGGGCCGCCCCACGGTAGGCGGGCAGCAGGGAGAAGTGCAGGTTCACCCAGCCGAGGCGGGGCAGCGCCAGGCCGGCGGCGGGCACGAGGGCCCCATAGGCCACGACGGCGGCCGCGTCCAGTTCCAGCGCGGCGATCCGTTCGAGGGTCTCCCGGCCCGGCTCGCCCGTCAGGCGAGAGGCGTGGAGGACGGGCAGTCCCAGTTCGGCGGCCCGAGCGGCCACGGGCGAGGGGGTCAGGACCTTCTTGCGGCCGACAGGGGCGTCGGGCCGGGTCAGCACGGCCGCCACGGTGAAGCCGGCCGCCACGAGGGCATCCAGGGAGGGGACCGCTGTGGCCGGGGTGCCGGCGAAGAGGATGCGGCCCTCCGCCGGGGACGGTGCTGGGACCTGTGCCGCGCTCACCGGAACCCCCCGAAGCTCGAGCTGATGGTGGAGGCACGGTCGGCCCGGGTGGAGGTGGAGATCCGGCCGTAGGCGGGGTCGCGGAGTTTGCGCCGGGAGTCCTTGCGGTCCTCTCCGGTGAGCCGGTCGATGTACAGCATGCCCTCCAGGTGGTCCACCTCGTGCTGGAAGCACCGGGCGGTCAGTCCTGTGCCGTGATACTCGACCGGCTCGCCGTCCCGGTCGGTGCCGGTGACGGTGGCCTCGGCGAAGCGGACGGGGTTGTAGTGCAGCCCCGGGACGGAGAGGCATCCCTCGCCCGGCTCGGTCACCACGTCCCCGCCGGTCTGCAAGACCGGGTTGATCACGTGTCCACGCTGGTCCTCCACGTCGAAGGTGAAGATCCTCAGCCCCACGCCGACCTGGGGTGCAGCGAGACCCACGCCGCCGACGTCGTCCATGGTCTCGAACATGTCCTGCACCAGGCGGTGCAGGTCACGCTCTGAACCCGCCACCGGATCGGCGGCGGTGCGGAGTATGGGATCGGGGACGGTGCGAATGGGCAGGACGGTCACGCGCCCACCTTAGCCGTGGTGGCCGGGGCGCCGCCCTCCCCCTGGGGGCCGGGCTGCTCGCCTGTGGTGGGCGGCGGCGGGCCAAGGGGGCGCAGGGCGGGGCCCGCGGCGTCGGCGGCCCGGGAGTGGCCCCAGACCTGGCGCAGGGCCCAGAACTTCCGCCAGTGGTCCGGCAGCACCTGGGGATTGGCCTGATGTGCCACCACCTCGGTCTGTCCCAGGGCCACGCCCAGCAGCACGGGGGCGTCGCCGTACTGCCAGGGCTCCCAGCTCCCGGACACCGGATCCACGAGGGACTCCTCGGCTTTGAGCCCGGCCACGAGCTGCATCACGACCTTGGCGTCGAGGGGCTTGACCCTGCCGTCCCGGCCGGTGCCCTTGGTCTTGTAGTCGACGATGCAGGTCCGTCCGCCGATCGAGGCCACGAGGTCCAGGGTGCCGGCGTAGCCCACGGTGCCGTTCCACACCGTCAGCTCGGTGGCCAGGGGGCGGACGTCGAAGAGGTCCCACCACTCGTCGAAGCGGTCCGCGTAGGCCGCCTCGCCATGCTCGGCCAGCACCTCGCGCATCGCGGCCATCTCATGGGGCCGGCCCAGGGCGCGCAGTCCCACCTGTTCGGCGTAGTTGTGGACGCGGTCCCCGCGCGCGGCGGCGTCGTCCCGGAAGCGTTCGGCCGCGTTGGAGGCCTGCTTCGCCACCGTCTTGAGCTGGGGCCGCGAGCCCACGGCCTGGGTCAGGCGCGGATCCTCGATCACCGCGGTGGCCGCCATGTGCCCCACCCACCCGCTGAGATCGGTGTTCTGCTGGGCGATCACCGTGGTGATGGACGGCACCTCGGGCACACCGGACAGGCTCCGCGCGTACATGCGTCCGTATTCGGTCTGGTGGGCGAGCTGGGGTTGCGTCATGGTCATCCATTGTCCCACCGGTCGCGGACGGGATAAGCGCGGGCCGGGGACCGGCCAGGGCGAGCGGGGAGGGAGAAGGAGGGGCGGAACACGCCGGGAGCTGGGCCGATTGGACGATCCCGCGCCGGGTGCACTAGAGTGATCTCTCGTTGGAAATCACGGTGACTGGTTCTTCCGGTCACCGGTTTTCTGTGCGGATGTAGCTCAGTTGGCTAGAGCGCCACCTTGCCAAGGTGGAGGTCGCGAGTTCGAATCTCGTCATCCGCTCGCAAGTCTCCAATCCCTGGTGGGGTGGCCGAGAGGCGAGGCAACGGCCTGCAAAGCCGTGTACGCGGGTTCGAATCCCGTCCCCACCTCGCATCGGTTTTCATCCGTTAGGATGGGGACCTGCATCTCAGCGGTTCCGGTTCTCCGGGGCTGATGGGCGCGATTAGCGCAGCGGTAGCGCGCTTCCCTGACACGGAAGAGGTCACTGGTTCGATCCCAGTATCGCGCACGGACAGGATCCCGAATCCGGGATAGCCTGATCCTGCGGATGTAGCTCAGTTGGCTAGAGCGCCACCTTGCCAAGGTGGAGGTCGCGAGTTCGAATCTCGTCATCCGCTCCGCGAGGACAATGGCCGCACCCGCTCGGGAGCGGCCATTGTCGTCTGCAGCATAGACCGCAGTCGCCGTTTCTCCCCTCAGGGGTTCAGAGAAGTTGCCACTCGCTGGTGGCCTTCCGTTCCAGCCGGGCGAAGCGGCGGCTCGTGGGTGCCGGCGCGACGACACCCAGGCCGTCCCAGGTCTCCACCGCGGTCGCCGCGTCCGGGAGACGCAGCCCTCCGCCACTTGCCCGCACGAGTGGCTTTACAGCCCCGTCTCCCCCATCTGCCCCTCACGGACGAGGGCGGTCATGCGGGAGACCGTGCGGAAGTACTTCTTCTGGTATCCACCGCCCATCATCTCCTCGGTGAAGAGCTGGTCGAACGGCACCCCGGAGGCGATCACCGGCACGTCCTTGTCATACAGCCGGTCCGCCAGGACCACGAACCGCAGGGCCATGGCCTGCTCGGAGATGGTCTCCACGTGGTGCAGCACCATGACGTCGACGTCCTCCACCAGCTTGCGGTAGCGGCTCGGGTGGACGCGGGTGAGGTTCGCGGTCAGGTCGGCGAAGTCGTCCTCGGAGACGACGGCGGCCTCGGGGAAACGCTCGGCCCTCACGGCCTCCAGCTGGTCGTCCTCCAGCGGGGCGGGAGCCGCGGTGAGCCCGCGGTGGCGGTAGTCCTCGCCGTCCACCCGGACCACGTCGAACTGCTCGGCCAGCACCTGGATCTCCCGCTTGAAGTCCTGGGCCGCGAAGCGACCATCACCCAGGGAGCCCGGCAGGGTGTTGGACGTGGCCACGAGCTTCACACCGGCATCGGCAAGCTCCCGCATCAGCCGGGACATCAGCACCGTGTCCCCCGGATCGTCCAGCTCGAACTCGTCGATGCAGACCAGGGTGTACTCCTTGAGCACGTCCACGGTCTTCCGGAAGGACAACGCGCCCACCAGGTTGGTGTACTCCACGAAGGTGCCGAAGGCCTTGGGCCCCGGGGCGGCATGCCATGTGGAGGCCAGCAGGTGGGTCTTGCCCACACCGAAGCCGCCGTCCAGGTAGATGCCGGTGGCCGACGTCGCGCCCTTCTTCCCGGCCTTCCCCCCGGACTTGCCGCCCTTCAGGAAGCCGAACAGGCCACCGCCGGAGCCGGCGGACCGGCCACCGGAACCACCGCGGCGGCCGGAGATGGAGGCGGCGAATTCCCGCAGCCGGTTCACGGCCTCGGCCTGGGAGGGGTGGGACGGATCCGGGATGTACGTGTCGAAGGACACCTCCCCGAAGCGGTAGGAGGGATGGAAGCCGGCGAGCAGGTCCTCGGCGGACACCTGCGGGGTGCGGTCGGCGAGGTGGACGATCTCGGCCACGGGCTGCTCCATCCTGGACGGTGACGGTTCTGGTGCTGGTGAAGGGCGCTGCAGTGATACTGCGCTGTATTGCGGGGTACTGCTGGTGACTGCGTCGGTAACTCTACCGCCGCACACCGCGGCTCAATGAAGGGTCACCTCAGTGAATACCTCCCGCCCCTGTGGCGTAATGTACGCACCATGACTGCGGATTCCACCACCTCCCCCGGCACCCCGACCGACGCAACCGACTTCTCCGCCTACGCACACCCGGAGAAGCTCGTCTCCACCCAGTGGGTGGCGGACCACTCCGGCGACGAGAACGTGGTCGTCCTCGAGTCCAACGAGGACACCCTGCTCTACTCCATGGGCCACGTCCCGGGCGCGCTGAAGATCGACTGGCACACGGAGCTCAATGACCCGGTCACCCGCGACTTCGTGGGACCCGAGGAGTTCGCCCGGGTGCTGGGCTCCAAGGGCATCAGCCGGGACACCACGGTGGTGTTCTACGGCGACAAGTCCAACTGGTGGGCCGCCTACGCCCTGTGGGTCTTCACCCTCTACGGGCACGCGGACACCCGCCTGATGGACGGCGGCCGGGACAAGTGGATCGCCGAGGGGCGCGAGACCACCAAGGAGGTCCGCGAGGTCACCGCCGTGGACTACCCCGTCATCGAGCGGGACGACTCCACCGAGCGCGCCTCCCGCGAGGACGTCCTGGATCACTTCGGCGCCCCGCTCGTGGACGTCCGCTCGCCGCTGGAGTACACCGGCGAGACCACCCACATGGACGGCTACCCGCAGGAGGGCACCCTGCGCGGGGGCCACATCCCGACCGCCGCCTCTGTGCCGTGGGCCAGGGCCGCCAACGAGGACGGGACGTTCAAGTCCCGTGAGGAGCTGGAGCAGATCTACAAGGTCGAGGCCGGCGTGGGCGAGTCCGACGACGTGGTGGCCTACTGCCGCATCGGTGAGCGCTCGTCCCACACCTGGTTCGTGCTGCGTCACCTTCTCGGCTACGAGAAGGTCCGCAACTACGACGGCTCCTGGACCGAGTGGGGCAACTCCGTGCGCCTGCCGATCGCCGTGGGCACCGAGCCGGGCGAGGCACCGGTCCGATGAGCGTCCCCGCGAAGCTGCAGGAGATCATCGACGACTTCCAGGCCGTGCCGGATGCGGAGAAGCTGGAGCTGCTGCTCGAGTTCTCCGAGGAGCTGCCGGGCCTGCCGCCCCGCTACGAGGGTCATCAGGACGAGATGGAACAGGTCGTCGAGTGCCAGACCCCGCTGTTCCTGGCCCTCGAGCTGGAACCGGCGCCGGAGGCGCCGGCCGGGACAGCAGGGGCAGAAGGGCACGACGCCGGCCCCTCACCTGATCCCCTCGTCCGCCTGTTCGTCTCGGCCCCACCGGAGGCCCCGACGACCCGGGGCTTCGCCTCGGTGCTGTCCCAGGGTCTCGACGGGCTTCCCGCCTCCGAGGTCCTGGCGGTCCCGGAGGACCTGGCCGGCCGGCTGGGCCTGCAGAAGTCACTGACCCCGCTGCGCCTGCGCGGCATGTCCGCCCTGCTGGCGCGCATCAAGCGCAACATCACCAGCCGCCTGGCCGCCTGAGTCCGATCACCATGGCACGGCGACCCACCGCGGCGACGCCGGCCCTGACCGCCCTGCACCGGGCCGGCGTCGCCCACGAGGTGCTGGAGTTCGAGATGGACGAGTCCGCGCCGGGGACCGGTGCGGGTGCCGATGCCGGCTACGGCCTCCGGGCCGCGGCGGCACTCGGAGCCGATCCCCGGCACGTGTTCAAGACACTGATGGTGCAGGTGCCGGACGGCTCCCTGGCCGCCGGGGTGGTCCCGGTCGCGGGCACCCTGGACCTCAAGGCCCTGGCCGCGGCCCTGGGCGTCAAGAGGGTCACCATGGCCGATCCGGCACTGGCCGAACGGCGCACCGGCTACGTGGTCGGCGGGATCTCCCCCTTGGGTCAACGGCAGCGCTGTCCCGTGGTGCTGGACTCCTCGGCCCTGGCCCTGCCGACCCTCCTCGTCTCGGGCGGCCTGCGCGGCTTGGAGGTCAGGCTCGCCCCCGAGGACCTGGTCCATGCCCTCGGCGCGGCGGTCGCGGACATCGCCTCGCCCTGAGCGGTGCGGGCCCTGTCAGTCCGGCACCGTACAGTGTCAGCCCGGCACCGTTCAGTCCAGGGCCGAGGCCCCGCCCGTCGTGGCGGTGAGCGCCTCAGCCACCGCGTTCTCGGTGGCCAGCAGCGCCTCCGCCATGGACTGCTGCGTGGCCGGACTTCCGGTGGGGGTGAGGGCGGCGGCGCGGATGTGGGCCTTGTCCACGTCCGGGAAGAGCCGGTGCAGGAGTCTCGTGGTGCGCAACAGGGAGATGAGCGGCCAGGTGAGGTCGTCGGCCGGGCTCCCGTCCATCAGCACCGCCCGGATCCGCTCGCGCAGCTCCTGCTCGAAGTGGTGGTCCCGCTCCATGTAGCGGGTGCGGTGGAAGATCCACAGCACGGTGCTCTCCCCCTCCTCCACGATCCGGCGTTTGACCAGCGAGGCGGCGACCGCATCACGCAGGGATTGGCGGGAGAAGCGGTTGATCCACTGCTCGGCGTCCCGGTGCCGCGTGAAGGCATTGATGATGTCCCAGACCTGTTCCAGCGGCCATTCGAGATCGGGCGTGCGGGCCCAGACGGGGGGGTTGCGGTCCGCCGCGAAGACCTGTTCCGGGTGTTCGATCGAGCGCACGGTGGTGGCCGTCACCTCGAGCCGTCCCCGGCGGGCCAGCTCAGTGATCGCCGCACCGGCGATGCCCATACCGGCGGTCGGCCCGTCCAGCAGCAACCGCCCCTTCTTCTCGTCCAGACAGAGCAGGAGGAAGTACTCGGGGATGTTCAGGGGACGGTCGATGACAGCCTCGTCGCTGCCGGTGATGGGCTCGCTCATGGTCCCATTGTGACGCAGTCCCCAGGCCTGGTCAGGAGCTGGGAGGTTGTGCCCTGCTCTGTCGGCGCACCGTGACCATCCGCTGGCCGACCGTGACAGCGGAGGCCACGGCCAGCAGCACCAGCACCATGGTCAACACCCACGGGTTCAGCCCCAGACCGGTGAGGCCGGCGAACACGAGCGTCACCACGAGCCGTTCGGCCCGTTCCGCGATGCCCGTGTTGGCCTCGAACCCGAGCGACTCGGCCTTGGCGCGGACGTAGGAGACCAGCATGCCCAGCGCCAGGCTGGCGCCGGCGGCCGCGCCGGCGATCCAGAGGTCTCCGGCGCCGAAGAACCACAGCATCAGTCCCAGGAAGACGGCCGCGTCCTGGACGCGGTCGAGCGTGGAGTCCAGGAAGTTCCCCCACCGCCCGGTGGTGCCGGCCAGCCGGGCCATCACGCCGTCCAGGACGTCCGAGAACACGAACAGCGTGATGACCATGGTGCCCCAGAACAGCTCGCCCATCGGGAACAGCACCAGCGCCCCGAAGGTGACGCCCAGCGTCCCCACGATCGTGACGGCGTCCGCCGAGACGCCGCGGGCCAGCAGGAACCTGGCCACCGGCGTGAAGATCCGGGCGAACAGGGCCCGTGCGGAGCGGTTGAGCATCAGCCGCCCTGCCGGGCATCGAACTCGGCCTCGGCCCCCGCCCAGGCTCCGGCCACGGCGGAACGCACGGTGTCCAGGGTGACCGTGATGTTCTTGGTCTCCGCGATGATCGGCAGGAAGTTCCCGTCCCCGCCCCAGCGCGGGACGATGTGCTGGTGCAGGTGGGCCGCGATGCCGGCACCCCCGGTCTTGCCCTGGTTCATCCCGAGATTGAAACCGGTGGCCCGGGCGGTGCCCCGCAGGGCGATCATCGCCACCTGGGACAGCCGGGCCAGTTCCGCGGTCTCCTCCAGGGTCAGGTCCGTGTAGTCGGGCACGTGGCGGTACGGGCAGACCAGCAGGTGGCCGGCATTGTAGGGGTAGAGGTTGCACAGCACGTAGGCGGTCTCGCCCCGAGCCACGATCAGCGACTGCTCGTCCGAACGCCCGGGTGCGGCACAGAACGGGCAGGTGGACTCGCCGCTGACCTGGTCCTGTCCCCCGCGGACGTACGCCATCCGGTGCGGGTTCCACAGCCGTTGGAAGCCGTCCGGCGTCCCGGCGAGCTGGAAGTCGTCGGTGACGGGGCCGTCGTCGGGACATCCCTCCGGGCCGGATGTCACTGCGACTCCCGATTCCTCACGGCCCGCACGATCCGCTCCACGGCCTCCGCGACCGGCACCCCGTTGTCCTGACTGCCGTCCCGGAAGCGGAAGGACACGGCACCGGCCTCGGCGTCCTCGCCGCCGGCGATGAGCACGAACGGCACCTTCTCCTTGGACGCGGTCCGGATCTTCTTCGGGAACCGGTCCGAGCCGTCGTCCAGGCGGGCACGGATGCCCTGCGCCCTGAGCTGGTCGACCACGTCCCCCAGGTAGTCGTTGAAGGCCTCGGCCACCGGGATCGCCACGACCTGCTCGGGCGCCAGCCAGGCAGGGAAGGCCCCGGCGTAGTGCTCGGTGAGCACTCCGAGGAAGCGCTCGATCGAGCCGAACAGGGCGCGGTGGATCATCACGGGCCGCTGGCGGGAGCCGTCCGCGGCCTGGTACTCGAGGTCGAACCGCTCCGGCAGGTTGAAGTCCAGCTGGATGGTGGACATCTGCCAGGTGCGGCCGATCGCGTCCTTGGCCTGGACAGAGATCTTGGGACCGTAGAACGCCGCTCCACCCGGGTCCGGCACGAGATCCAGGCCGGAGGCGGTGGCGACCTCCTCCAGGGTGCGGGTGGCCTCCTCCCACACGGCGTCCTCGCCCACGTACTTCTCCGGGTCCTTGGTGGAGAGCTCGAGGTAGAAGTCGTTGAGTCCGTAGTCCTTCAGCAGGTCCAGCACGAAGGTCAGGGTGGAGGTCAGCTCCTCCTTCATCTGCTCCTTGGTGCAGTAGATGTGGGCGTCGTCCTGGGTCATGCCGCGCACGCGGGTCAGGCCGTGGACCACCCCGGACTTCTCATACCGGTAGACCTGCCCGAACTCGAACAGGCGCAGCGGCAACTCGCGGTAGGACCGCCCCCGCGAGGCGAAGATCAGGTTGTGCATCGGGCAGTTCATGGGCTTGAGGTAGTAGTTCTGCCCCGGCTTGGTGATCTCGCCGGTGGCGGGATCCCGCTGCTCGTCGATCTGCATGGGCGGGAACATGCCGTCCGCATACCAGTCCAGGTGCCCGGAGATCTCGTAGAGGTGCTGCTTGGTGATGTGCGGGGTGTAGACGAACTCGTAGCCGGCCTCGGTGTGGCGCTGACGCGAGTAGTCCTCCATCTCCTTGCGGATGATGCCGCCGCGCGGGTGGAACACGGGCAGTCCGGAGCCGAGCTCGTCCGGGAAGGAGAACAGGTCCAGCTCGGCGCCGAGGCGGCGGTGGTCCCGGCGCTCGGCCTCGGCCAGTCGCTCCTGGTAGGCCTTGAGGTCATCCTTGGTAGGCCACGCCGTGCCGTAGATGCGCTGCAGCTGCTGGTTCTTCTCGTTGCCGAGCCAGTACGCCGCGGCCGAGCGGGTCAGGGCGAAGGCGTTGGCGATCAGCTTGGTGTTGGGCAGGTGCGGTCCGCGGCAGAGGTCGCACCACACCGTGTCCCCGGACTTGCGGTCCACGTTGTCATAGAGGGTGATCTCCCCGGCGCCCACCTCGATGTTGGCGCCCTCCCCCACGGCATCGGCGTCATCCTGCTTGCCGAGCAGCTCCAGCTTGTAGGGCTCGTCCGCCATCGCCTGGCGCGCCTCGGCCTCGGTGACCACACGGCGGGAGAAGGTCTGGCTCGAGTTGACGATCTTGAGCATCATCTTCTCGAGGGTCTTGAGGTCCTCAGGGGTGAAGGGCTCGGCCACGTCGAAGTCGAAGTAGAAGCCGTCCGTGATGTACGGGCCGATGCCCAGCTTGGCGTCCGGACGCAGCTGCTGCACGGCCTGGGCCATCACGTGGGCCGTGGAGTGGCGCAGGACGTTCAGGCCGTCCTCTTCGGAGATATCCACCCCCACGACGTCGGCCCCCGCCGGGATCTGCCGGCTCAAGTCCTGCAGCTGGCCGTCCACGCGCATCACGACGGTGGTCTTCTGGTCGGCGAAGAGCTCCGTGCCCGTGGTCCCCGAGGTCACCTCCCGCTGCTCCGCGTTGACGGTGACGGTGATCAGTTCGTTCTGCGACGCCTCGGACACGGTCCGGTTCCTCCTCGGGTAGGGCTTCTGAGCTGGTGGCATACGGTGGCCACCGCCAGCCACCGGCCATTCTAGGGCAGTGCGGGGGCTCAGCAGGCGAGGAGCACGAGGCACCCCCTCACGCGCCTCACCCGGCGAAAACCCGGGTCGGCAGGCCCCGCACCCCGGCATAGGCCACGAACAGGGACCCGGCCAGCGGATCCTCCTCGGTATCGACGTCCTCCTGGGAGGTGGTGATGTACAGCCGGTCCAGGTGTTCGCCACCGAAGGTGCACGCGGTGACCTTGGACGCCGGCACCTCGACGACCTCGTCAAGCCGGCCATCCGGCCGGTACCGATGGACGCCTCCCCGGTTGACCACGGCCACCCACACCCCGCCCTCGGCATCGACGGTCAACCCGTCTGGCAGGCCGCCGTCGGGCAGCTGCGCAAAGACCCGGGGGTCCCTGAGGCCGTTCTCGGCGTCATAGTCGAACACGGACACCTGCCCTGTGGGGGTGTCGTTGTAGTAGGCCAGTGAGCCGTCCGGGCTCCACTCCAGGCCGTTGGACACCGTCACACCCCCGAACACCACCTCCACCCGACCGTCCGGATCCAATCGGTAGAGCGAGGCTGCACCCGGGGACTGGTCATAGGCCATGGACCCGCAGTAGAACCGGCCGTCAGGATCGCAGCCGCCCTCGTTCATCCGCACCGCAGCCGACCCCCAGACCTCGGGCAGCGTGGTGATGGCGCCGCCGGGGTCGAGCAGGGCGAACCCGCGCTCGACCCCGACCACGGCACCGCCGCCGTCACGCGGCCGGACCGCCGCGGCCACCGAGCCGACGTGCTGACGGTGCACGCCCGCCTCAGAGACGGACAAGATATCTCCCGCCAGCATGTCCACCCAGCGCAGTCCGTCGTGCGGGCCGCGCTGTCGGCCGGCCTGCTGGCCGGCGTGTTCCGCACGCTGGTCTCCCGACCAGTGTTCCGACCACACCGGCCCCTCCCCGTGGTAGGCGATCGGGTCGGTGACCTGCTCGGCGCGCATGGGATCCTCCGGGGTGAACGGCGCTGATGGACTGTCCCAGTCAGCCAATCCCCTGACCCGCATCCGACGCAAGGACTGCCTTCCGGGCGCTTCCGGAGGATGACAGGATGGCCGCATGCCCGTCACTCAGCGACTGTTCGGCGCCCGATGGCCCCGGTGGACCTCCGACTGGCTGCTCAGCCGGGGCGAACGGGGCAACGATGCCGCCGGCGTCGGGACGAGGTCGGGTGGCAACGCCGTGCGCCTGATCCCCCACGGTGTCGACTACTTCGCGGCGCTGGACCGGGAGCTCGCCGACGTCGGCCCCGGAGACCTCGTGCTGGTGGCCGGGTGGCGTTTTTCGACGGCGATCAGCGGCTCGGGCCAGACTCCACGGTGGCCTCGGCCCTCGCCGGCAGCGCCAGCCGCGGGGCCTTGGTCCGGGGCCTGGCCTGGCGGTCCCACCCATCCTGGATTGTCGGCTCCCTGAAGGAGAACAGGTCCCTGGCTCGAACGATGAACCGCGTCGGGGGGCGCTTCCTGCTGGACCACCGGGTCCGGCCGCTCGGCAGTCACCACCAGAAGTTCGTCGTCATCCGACGCGCCGCCGATCCCGGCCGGGACGTGGAGGAGGTCTTCCGCGAGCGCTGGTCCGACCCCGCCCCGTTGACCCGCCTGCCCTGGCACCGGCTGCCGGACCTGGTCGCCGGGCTGCCGCAGCAGGCCGGGGCCCTGCCCCCACCCCGCGCCGCACCGCCGGCGCGGGGCCGGGCGCGGGTGCAACTGCTGCGCACCTACCCGGCCCGGCGGCCCGGCTACCCGTTCGCCCCCGCGGGGGAGTTCAGCGTGGCCCGGGGATTCGTGAAGGCCCTGCAGCGGGCCCGGCGACTGGTCTACCTCGAGGACCAGTACCTGTGGTCAGCCGGCGTCGGCACCGCCCTGGATGCCGCGCTGCGGGCCAACCCCGATCTGCAGGTGGTCGCCATCTGTCCCCGGTACGCGGACCAGGAGGGCCGCCTGACGGTGGACCCGGCGCTGCTCGGTCAGGGCCTGGCGCTCCGCGCGTTGAGTCGGTCGGTCCGGGACCGCGTGACCCTGCTGGACATCGAGAACGACGACGGCTGGCCGATCTACGTGCATGCCAAGATCAGCCTCTCCGCGCAGGACGTCTACGGCACGATCTCGATGGTGCTGTGGACCGTCACCCTCATCGTGACGGTCAAGTACGTGACGCTCGTGACTCGGGCGGACAATGACGGCGAGGGTGGGATCCTGGCACTGCTGGCTTTGCTGCGGCGGCGAACCGCCGGCTGGCGTCGACTGGCGGTCCTGAGCCTGCTGGGGGTGGTGGGGGCTTCCCTGTTCTACGGGGACTCGGTGATCACCCCCGCCATCTCCGTGATGAGCGCGGTGGAGGGCCTCACCGTGGTGTCCCCTGAGCTGGGTCACGCGGTGGTGCCCGTCTCGGCGGTGATCCTGGCCCTGTTGTTCCTCCTCCAGCCGGCGGGGACGGGGAGGGTCAGCCGGGCATTCGGTCCCCTCATGCTGCTGTGGTTCGTGGTCATGGCGGCGTTGGGGCTTCCGCAGATCGTCGCCCATCCGCAGATCCTGGGGAGCCTGTCCCCGCACTGGGCCGCGGAGCTGGTGCTGCGTCAGCCCTTCCCTGCCTTCGTGCTGATGGGTGCCGTGGTGCTCACGGTCACCGGCGCCGAGGCGTTGTACGCGGACCTGGGCCATTTCGGGGCCCGAGCGGTGCGGCGGGCCTGGCTGGCCGTGGCGATGCCGGCGTTGGCCATCGTCTACCTGGGCCAGGGAGCCGTGGTCATCTCCTCGCCCGATACCGCGGGCAACCCGTTCTTCCACCTGGCGCCGCCCGCCTGGCAACTACCGCTGATCCTCCTGGCCACGGCAGCCACCGTCATCGCCTCCCAGGCCGTGATCTCCGGGGCATTTTCCGTGACCGTCCAGGCTATCCGGCTGGGGCTGCTCCCCCGCCTCGTGGTGCGGCACACCTCGCAACAGGAGGGACAGTTGTACCTGCCGGCCGTCAACGGCGCCCTCTTCGCCGGCGTGATGGTCCTGGTGCTGGCGTTCGGCTCCTCTGCCGGGCTGGCCAGCGCCTACGGACTCGCGGTCACCGGGACCCTGCTGCTCGAGTCCGCGATCTTCCTGGTCTTCGCCCACTCGGTCTGGCGGTGGCCCTGGTGGGCAACGGGGGCCTATGTGGCGGTGATCGGCGTCCTGGAGGTGGTCTTGCTGGCGGCGAACTCCACCAAGATCCTGGCCGGCGGGTGGATCCCCCTCCTGGCGGCCGGGTTGGTGCTGACCGTCATGGTGACCTGGCACCGCGGGCACCAGAACCTGGTCACTGAACGCCGCCGGATGGAGGGCAGTCTGCGGGAGTTCGTCGCCACGGTACGGGAGGTGCGCCGCATTCCGGGGGTGGCGGTGTTCCCCCACCCGTTCCCGGACACCACCCCGTTGGCCCTGCTGCGCTGCGTGGAGAGCTTCGGCGTGCTGCACGAGCGGGTGGTGATCGTCCGGGTGGTGATCGTCCGGGTGGTCGCCGCAGGACTCCCCCACGTCCGACCGGCGCACCGGATCCAGGTGCGTCACCTGGGCTCGACGGCCGATGGAATCGTCCACGTGACCGTCACGGTGGGTTTCCTGGACGCACAGGACATCCCGCGGAACCTGGCCCTGGCGGTGGGCCACGGTCCCGAACTGGATGTGGACCTGGACGCGGCGCACTACTTCATCTCGGTGCTGGCCCTGTTGCCGCCGCATGCGCATCCGTTCCGCAGCTGGGCCCAGCGACTGTTCCTGGCACTCGAGCGCAACCAGGCAGACCGCACCGAGGTGTTCCACCTGCCGCCGGCCCGCACCGTGGTGATGGGCTCGGAGCTGCCGTCCTGAGCTGCCATATGTCCTGAGCTGTCATCTGGGAGACCCCAACTGATACCCCAACTGATCGACGCGTCAATCCGGAGGGTCGGCGGTGCCGCCGCGCCGGTACCTGTTCCGGCGAGCGCGCCGGGAGGGGTCGATATACGGGGCCGGGATGAACCAGAGGACGCCGTTGCGGACAGAGATCTCCCAGGCATCCGCATGGACCGCGTGATGATGATGCGAGCAGAGCATGACCCCGTTCTCGACCGAGGTCGGTCCCCCGTTCTCCCAGTGGTCGATGTGGTGGGCCTCGCACCACGGCGCCGGGATGGAGCAGTTCGGTGCCGCACAACCTCCATCCCGTGCCACCAGTGCCTGCCGGAGTCTGCGGGGGAAGAGCCGTTGGGCCCGGCCGATGTCCAGGACCTGCCCGTCGCCGCCCAGAACCATGGGGATCAGGTCCGCATCACAGGCCCACTGCCGAATGAGCCGTGGCTGGATGGGGCCCACGTAGGCCGCCTGGGACAGCACGGTGTCCGCCGCGCGGTTCTGGTGCACACGGTCGAGCAGGGAGTCGTGGTCGATCGTCACGAGCACCTGTGGCCTGGAACCGCCGCTTGACGGCAGGTCAGACAGATCGGCCAGGGCGAGGGCGCCGGTCAGCGCGCTGACGAGGCCGTCCAGTTGCCTCTGCCCTGTGCTGCGGGGATCCAGCACCGTCAGCTCGGCGGCGTCTGGATCAGCAGCCTCTGGATCGGCGCGAGCGGCGGTGGAGTCCGCTGACCCGGAGGCCACGCACTCGGGGCCGGGGGCCCGCGGGTCGAGGCCGCCGCTGCCACGGTCTGCAGGATCTCATGCTGCTCGTCCGCCGCCAGGATCTCCCAGCGGTGCAGGCCGTTGAGGTGGCCTCGTTTCCGACCCCGGTAGAAGAGCCCCTGCGCGGCGTTGAGCTCGGCCTCGCTCGGTTCGCGGCCGTCGGGATTGACGAGGGCATCGAACCGCTGCCGCCAATGACCACAGATCTTGGACAGGGTCTCGGGGTCCACGTCCTGGGCGTTGGCCACCAGGAGCCGCTCACCGGCCAGGAGCTGCTCATCCACGAGTTCCGGCGGTGCGTCAGCCAGCGCCGCCTCTCGCCGCGCGGTATTCAGGGTGGTGGCGATGAGGTCAGCCGCGGAGGCGTCCATCCCGGCGTGCTGCACCGACTCTGCCAGCACGGGCAGGCGCGGCGGCACAGTCTGGGTCTGGTCCACGGTACGCGTGGGCATGATATTCCCAGCCCGCTCCACCCGCCGCTTCGCCTCACGCCGGTCGATGTGCAGGTGTTCCCGGAGGTAGTCCTGCGCGTGGCGGAAGGCAGATTTGCCGGGCGGGATCCCGAGGACCTCCCGGCGCAGGTCCGGCATCTCGAAGATCCGGTCGATGTGCCCGGCCAGGGCGGTCTGTGAGGCGTCGAGGGTCCGGGACAGTCGTTCGACGGCCGTGGTGATCTCCGGCAGGACGCCCCGGCGAACGCCAGCCTCCCCTGCGCAGTCCGCCTCTTCCTCCACGTGGCCCGTCCCATCGTCGGCATAGAGACCCCACTCCGCGGAGCGGTCCTGCTGAGGGCCCTGCGGAAACCGTGGCAGGTCGTCCGGGAAGGCCGGGGCGGTCAATCGAGCCGCCAGCTCCGCGGCCAGCTCCAGCGACCAGGCGAGGAGGTCTGGGGTAGCCAGGGCGCCGACGTCGTGCGGTATGGATTCTGTCATGGTGCCCACCTCCCGCTGCTGTCCCTGCTCGACTTTTGTTAGCACATATATTCGAACACGCGAGACAGACACCATAAGCCGCCTGACGACCGGAAGTGGACAACTTCGGGAAGATGTCCCCTGTGGAGGAGTCCGCTCCAGCACCGCCAACGACTGCCGGTCGGCGCACCACGGATCTGGCGCGCCGAGGCCTGACGTTCCTACACTCGGGCCAGCACCAGTCCACCCAGGAAAGTAACCATGCCCTCCAGCACGTCAGACCGCCCCCAACGGCTCAGGGTCCAGAACTTCTTCGTCTCCCGGGACGGCGTCGCCGCCGGGGAGGACCAGAGCCTGGAGCAGCCCTTCGGCCACGTCGACCCGGGGAAGTTGGCCGCGTGGGCCGGCGCCACCGCCAGCTGGCCCAACCGCACCGATCCCGGCGGGTCCCGCGGCCTGGACGACCGCATCGTGCGCGACTTCACCCACAACATCGGCGCCGAGATCATGGGCAGCCACAAGTTCAGCCCCTTTCGCGGCCCCTGGGAGAACGAGGACTGGACGGGCTGGTGGGGCGATGACCCGCCCTTCCACACCCCCGTGTTCGTGTTGACGCACCACACCCGGCCGTCGTTCTCGCTCGACGACACCACCTTCCACTTCCTCGAGGCCGGCCCCGGACGGGCGCTCGCGGTCGCCCAGGAGGCCGCAGACGGCCAGGATGTCCGCCTCGGAGGCGGCGTGACGACGGTGCTGGAGTTCATCGCCGCAGACCTCGTGGACGAGCTGCACATCGCCGTGGCGCCCCCTGAGATCGGGTCCGGGCTGCGGCTGTGGGACTCGCCCGCCGACCTCGAGGACCGGTACGAGCACGAGAGCGTCCTGAGTCCCAGCGGGACGGAGCACCACTTCTTCTGGCGGTGAGGCTGGTCAGCCCCGGGCGTCGAGCACGGCGAGCAGATGCCGGTTGCGCTGGCGGATGAGGCGCCGCAGATAGGGCACCAGCACCAGCTTCTCGACCGGTCGCCTGAACACGGGCGAGGCCAGGGTGATCGTATCCGTCATCACCGTCGTCCGGCCGACCTCACGGTATTCGTGCACGTGGCGGAAGGACCGGAAGGGCCCGGCGACCTGCTCGTCCACGAACCGGCGGGGCCGGTCGTGGCCGGTGATCTGCGAGGTCATGGTGAACCAGATCCCGAAGTGGCGGGCCCGCCAGGTGACCGATTCCCCGAGGGCGATGGTTCCCGTGGTCACGCCGCCGATGGCCTGTTCACCGGAGTCAGCCATGGATCCGAGGTGCTCGTCGATGCTGAGGGAGAGATCGAAGAGCCGTTCCGCGGGGTGGGACGACCTCGTCTCCACCGTGAAGGTGCTCGCCATGCATCGATCGTCGCACAGCACCTCGCCGACCAGCACCGCACCGCACCACACGGGTATCAGTCAGCTCAGTCCTCCGGCGTCGGCAGCAGCTCCCAGGTCTCCGGGTGCGGCACGGGAACCGGCCGGTGGGTCGACGGCACCCGGGAGACCCCGGACGAGCGGCTCCCGCCCGTCGCCGTGACGCCCGCCGGCACCCCGACCGGACCGCGCACCTTGACGGGCCAGGACCCGGTGTCATGGTGCGGGATGTCCGGGACCCGGGTGCCGGCGTCGTGGTCCATCGTCCGGCGGGCTCCGCCGGTCTCCTGCTGCTGGGCCGACGAGGAGGCGCCCGGCCCCCATGGCACCGGAACCGGCTGCCCGGTGGCGCGGTTCCGGTCCCGGCGCAGCCAGGCCCGCCACTGCTCCCGGGTGGAGTCCAGGTAGTCCGGGTCCGGCAGGGACTCCGGCCGGTGCAGGTCCCACGCCCGGATGGCCTGCAGGCTGATGGCCTTCGGCCCGGTCCGGCGCGTGGTGCCCTCGATCAGCATCAGCCGGGAGGAGAACAGCATCTCCCCGCTCTCATGCTGGGCCTCCGTGAAGAAGGAGGCGTCCACGCACCCGGTGCCGTCGTCCACGGAGATGAACACCACGCGCTTGCCGCTGCGCATCGGAGGGGTCTGCGTGGCCACCCGCACCCCGGCCACCAGCACCCTCGACTGCGAGCGCAGGCTCAGCAGGTCCTCCGCCGCCGTCACCCCGAGCGCGTCCAGATACGGCCGGTGCGACTCCATCAGGTGCGCGGTCAGGTCCATGGCGGTCAGGTCGAGCTCGGTGCGCACCTGCTGGTCCCGGCTCGGATCCGGGAACATCGGCACGATCGCCGCCGCCTCGGTGTCCGGCAGCTCGAGGGAGAGCTGACCGTCCACCTGCCGGCGCCCCGGCTGCTTTCTCCGCCCCGAGGGTCCCTCCACAGCCCCGCCGTGCTGCAGCTCCAGATGGTGCACCAGGTCCGTGCGGGAGGCCCCACCCGGCGGCAGCAGGCAGTCCAGGGCGCCGAGCTGGGCCAGCCGCTCGAGGTTCCGCCGGGTCGGCCGCGCACGGTCCCGCACATCGGCCAGCGAGGCGTACGGCTGCCCCGCCACGATCCGGGCGACCTCCGCCTCGCTCAGCCCGGACAGTGAGTTCAGCGCCAGCCGGATCCCCCAGCGTCCGGGGACACGGCCGCGTGAAGCCGCCGGGCCGGCGTCGGACATCACTCCGTTCATCTCCGGGTGCGCGGGCACCCACTCGAGCCGGAAGGCCTCGGTGGAGGCGTTGACGTCCACGGGCAGCACGGGGATGCCCATGCGGCGGGCCTCGGCGATCATCAGCCGGCGGGGGTACATGCCGGGGTCGTGTTCGAAGATGCCGGCCAGGAACGCCTCGGGGTGGTGGGTCTTGAGCCACGCCGAGTGGTAGGTGGGCACGGCGAAGGCGGCGCCGTGGGCCTTGCAGAAGCCGAAGGAGCCGAAGGCGTGCAGGGTCCCCCAGACCTCGTCGATGACCTTCAGCGGGTAGTTTCGCCGCAGCGCCTCGGCCCGGAAGAACTCCTCCACCACGTGCTCCTGCTCCCCGCCGATCTGGCGGCGGAACTCGTCGGCCCTCGCGAGCCCGCACCCGGTCATCACGTCGAAGGTCCGCAGCACCTGCTCGTGGAACACGGTGACCCCGTGGGTCTCAGCGAGCACCGGCTCGAGACTGCGGTGGGGGTACCGGGCCTCGGAGAATCCGTGCCGCTGCTCCAGGAAGGGCCGCACCATGTCCGACTGCATGGGGCCGGGACGGAACAGGGAGATATCGATGATCAGGTCGTTGAACTCAGTGGGGGCCATCTTCCCGATCAGCTCCCGCTGCCCCGGGGACTCGATCTGGAAGATCCCGAGGGTGTGGGTGGTGCGGATCATCTCGAAGGTCGGAGCGTCGTCGAAGGGCACCTGCTCCAGGTCCACCCGCCGGCCCGTGGTCCGCTCGATCTCGTCCAGGGTGTAGGCGATGGTCGACTGCATGCGCACCCCCAGCACGTCCAGCTTGAGCAGACCCATCGGGTCCATGTCGTGCTTGTCGAACTGGCTCATCGGCAACCCGATCCCGGAGGGCTGCACGGGGGTGCGGTCCAGCAGGGTGGCGTCCCCGAGGATCACCCCGCACGGGTGCATGGCGATGTGCCGCGGCAGCCGGTCCAGCCGCTCGGTGAGGTCCACGAGCAGGTCCAGCTGCTGCTGCCCGGCGGCCCGCCCGGAGGCGACCTGCTCGGCGAAGCCGCGCAGCTCCGGCATCCGGTCCATGGCCTCGCGGAAGCTCGAGGCAGAGAACCGCCACAACTGCTTGGCGATCGTGTCCACCCGCTCCGGCTCCATGCCGAGCGCCATGCCGGCATCCCGCACCGCCCCCCGCGCCCGGTAGCCGTTCTGCATGCTCATCAGCGTGGTGCGCTCGGCCCCGAACCGGGCGAACAGGGCGTGGTAGACGTCGTGCCGGCGCGCCGACTCCACGTCGATGTCGATGTCCGGCAGGGTCGAGCGGTCGTTGGAGAGGAAACGCTCGAAGATCAGCTCGTGCCGCATCGGATCCACGTTCGAGATCCGCAACAGGTGATTGACCAGCGAGGACGCCCCGGAGCCACGGGCTGAGACCCGCACCCCCATGCCCTCGATCATCCCCACCACCTCGGCCACGGTGAGGAAGTAGCTGGCAAAGCCGAGCCGGTTGATGATCCCCAGCTCGTGTTCCAGCCGCGCCTCCAGGTCCCGTCCGGCCTCCGACGACGCGAAACGAGTCCCGCTGTACAGCTGCGGGAAGCGCGCCCCGGCCCCGGCGAGGGAGCGGTTCCGCAGCTCGGTGACGGGGTCGCCGCCGATCCCCAGCACGGAGGCCTCCGGCACCGTGGGTTGCCCCCAGCCCAGGTCCGTCCCGGGGTCCATCCGGCACGCCTCCGCCAGGGCATGGGTGTCATCCAGCAGGGCCTTGACCCCTTCCGCGCTGTTGCCCCCGCCGTTCGCCGCGCGGCAGACCTCGAGGGCGATCCGGTGCATGGCCCCGGCCGGCTTCAGCCACCCCTGCCCGTTGGGCTGGAGATCGCTCAGGGCCTCCAGGGAGCTCAGGGCGCGGGCGGCGTCCAGGACGTCCGCGGTGGCGGCCCCGTCCGGGGTGGCGTAGCGCACCGCGTTGGTCAGCACCGCCGGCACCCGCACGTCCCGGGCCGCCCGCAGCATCTTCACGGCGTGCGGGGCGGAGAGCTTCTCCCCCGGCGGAGAGAGGTGGCACACCACCTCCACCCGCAGCGAGCCCGCCGGTAGGACCTCCTTCCAGCGGCGCAGCAGCGCCCGGCCGGCGGTGTACTTGCGCACGGCCATCAGCTGCCCGACGCCGGACCCCGGTCCCAGCAGCACGAACAGTTCCGGCGGGGCGCCGTGGTGCCTGCCGGCGGACCACTGCGCCAGCTCGGCCACCGTGACGTAGGGCGATCCCCCGGCCGCGCCGCCCGTGGTGTGGGCGTGCGCGGCCGAGATGAGCCGGACGAGGGCCCGGTAGCCGGTTCCGCCGGTCCCCCCGCGGGCCAGCACCACCACGCGGCCGGCGGAGGCGCCGTGCACCGTGCCGGGGTGCGGCGTGCCGGACGGAGGCGTACCGCCCTCGCTCCCCCAGCGCACCGCCAGGTCCACCCCGAGCACCGGGTCCAGGCCGTGGTCCAGGCAGGCGCCCACGTGCTTGGCCGTGCCGTACAGCCCGTCCCGATCCGTGCAGGCCAGCACCTCCGCGCCGTCAGCCGCCGCGGCCGCGGCCAGCTCGGCCGGCCAGGACACGCCGTAGTGGGCACTGAAGGCACTGGCCACGTTCAGGTGCGGAAAGCCGCCGCCAGCCCTGCCGGAGCCGGCCATCAGGCGCTCTCCCGCAGGCGCACGGCGGCGCCGTCATGGACCCGGACCAGCCGCCAGCGGCCCGAATCGAGGTGGTGGGAGAGGTCCAGGGTCAGCAGGGGCGCGTTGCGGGCCCGCTCCAGGCGGACCTGGACCCGCCAGACCTCGTGGTCCACCAGTCCGGCGCCGCGGCCCCGTTCGGCCCGCTGCTCCTCGGCCCACCACTTGCGCCGCTCGTACCAGCGCACCGCATCGGCCGCCAGCACATAGTTCCGGCCGTTCCACTCCAGATACTGCGGGGTCCCTGCCGTGGTGCAGCGGACGGTGACCGATTGAGTGAAGATTCCCATGGGACGTGATTCCTGACCTGTTCTCGTCGTGACTTCTCATGCCGTGTTCCTCCCCGCCGGCGAGCGGCCGGCGGGGTTCGTCCGGAACGGCCCGGTCCGGCGTCGGGCCCTGCCGTCTGGGAAGGAACGGCAGAACAGACGCCGGGGCGTTCCGGCGGGGCGGTGGGAAGTGAAACGGCCGACGGGAAGTCCCGGCCGCACCCCACCATGGTATTAGGACATGTGTTCTAACGCCAAGAATGAGACTACGAGGAAGGCCGGACGCGATAAGCGTCCGGGCCCGGAAGGATCGAGGACGGACGCCTCACCACAGGTCAGAGCAGGGTTTCCAACGGTTCGAGCAGTTCGGGCCCGTTGTTGCGGACATTCCCGACGGCGGTCCCCACCTCCTCCAGCGACCATCCCGAGGCCGTCCGGAAGGCCTGCTCCCGGACGCGGTCCACCAGGGCGCCGGCGGCCTCCGCCGAGGGCAGTTTCTCCGGTTCCAACCACGCGTCCAAGGTGTCCCGGTCCATCGGCAGCGGGAGCCGGTCGTGCAGGCCACCGAGCTGCGCCAGGGTCGGGTCAGCATCGTCCGCCTCCGGCGAGGGGCCGGTGAGGATGGTGCAGCTCAACAGCCAGCGGCCCGGGTCGCCGTCCGGCACGGCCTCGTCCTTCCACCATTCGTAGAGTCCGGCGAAGTAGATCGGGGAGCCGTCCTCCGGGTGGACGTAGAAGGGACGCTTCTTCGCCGACTTCGGGGCTCCGGCCTCGGGCTTGAGCCATTCGTAGTAGCCGTCTGCGGGGACGGCGCAGCGCCGGGCCCTGACCGCTGAGCGGAAGGTGGGCTTCTCCGTCACGGTCTCCGAGCGCGCGTTGAAGGCGCGGGATCCCACGGACAGGTCCTTGGCCCACGGCGGGACGAGGCCCCACCGGGCCACGTGGATCTCCCGCCGGGTCTCCGTGCCCGACGCCGGCTCGGCCCGTTCCAGCACCACCGCGACATCCGCGGTGGGGGCCACGTTCCAGCTGGGTGGGAGCACCAGTTCCTCGTCGGGATCCAGCGCCCCGGAGTCTGCCACCAGGTCACCGATGGCCCGTGCCATCACATACCGTCCACACATGGGATCAGTCTGCCGCACTCATGGTCGACGCTGTCAGTCGTCGATGAAGGGGTCGCCGCAGGCCCACCCCTGGGGGTTCTCCACGCAGTCCTCCGCCACGTTCTTGGACTTCGACCGCCAGATATCCGCCACCACCGGATCACTGGGCACCTCCGCCACACCCGGAATCGCGATCCACGGACCACCGTTCACCTGGAACTGACCCCGATACGACGTCGTCAACGACACCGGGAACTCCCCCGTGTCCTGATACGCATGACTCGTGGTGGTCTCCTGGTTGAACTCTCGCTGCGGACCACCCGGAAACGGATTCGACAAGGGCTCCGAACCATCCCCGAAATCCCACGTCCACCGCACCGGCACCGCCTGAATCGCCACCGCCTGACCCAACATCATCGTCTCCAACGTCTGAGGCTCCTCCGTGGCATAGAAATTCGTATTCGCCCGAATCAACCCAAACCCACCACTGTCCGACTCAATCTGAGACGGCGCAATCCCCAACGATCGAAAATCCGACAGCGTCACCACCGGCATCGGCGGAGCATCCGGAGCACCAGCAACAGGATCGTCGATGACTGGATCGGCGTCCGTAGAGCAGAAATGAGATCCAACTCGTTCAAGTGCATCCTCATTGTTGGCTGGATATTCTGCCCGGATCACCCACTGGCCCTCGGGTCCGCACGCCGATTGCTCCGCCTCGAGGCAATCCATCATCGCCACACCCTGAATGTCTGTGCAGTAGACCTGATTGATCGCGATGGTGCGACCTGGATCCGAAGGGTTATCTTCCTGTCCACTTCGGGCCTCGTTCATGGTGCGGGTATTCGTTTCCGACGGAGTAGGCGAAGCTTCAGTTTCACCTCCGGCATCACGATTGTCGCCTCCGTCGACACCACAGCCGCCTCCGGCCTCAACACCGAGGAATTGGTCCTTAGAATTGAGCGAGCCCTCGTGGGAAGTCACGCACCCCGCGGCTCGGGCAGAATCAGGAACCGATATCCCAGCCATGATCCCCACCGTGATGAAGAAGGTCAGACCAAGACCCAGAACCCTTCTCACACCCGGAGTCCTGTCGCGATTCACTGCTGTTGCCCCACGTACTTGAGGTCGTCCAAGACCCAATGGCCCGACTCGTCATCGAACATCGCTGATGCGGTCCAGGGGTCCTCAGTTGTTTCGACTCCCGACGCGTCCTCAACCCGTTCACCATTACTTCGATAAAGTTCTGCGGACGCTTCTGAGAGAAGGAATGCTGTGGTTCCTCCCATCTCGTCAGCGTCCAACTTCGTGAACTGGAAATCGAGCTCCGATGGTTCCGTTTCGACCCAGCTGCCTTGTTCATAAATGTCGGCAAATCGGAGGAGCTGATCTTCACAGAACGCACAGGCAGGGTCTGACACGCTGTCCATTGGTTCCTGATCACCCGTCGAACGAAGATAGAAGCTGGTCTCCCACCAGTACTCGACGGCAGCCTCGAGCCCTTCCTCCGTCGGCTCCTTCACGGCCTCGGGCATCTCCGGCACCGGCACGTTCTTGGCCGGCCCCTCGGAGGTCGCCGGCTCGTAGCTGCCCGTCGCCGATGCACTCGGCGAGGCGCTCGGCGAATCGGAGACACCCCCCGCCGTCTCCGACGAGGAAGGTGAGGTGGTCGCCTCGGTGGCGGCCGACGTCGGGTCCTCACCGCCGGCTTCACCGGAACACCCGGTCATCAACAGGGCCACCGCAGACAGCGCCGCCACGGCGGTCAGACGGACTGGACGATTCGCGGATACGGCCACGTGGCCCCCTTTATCGAGGCCGCACGACCGGCACCTGCCGTCCCCACGGCCCAACCAACACTCCACCTCGGACCCATCCCGCCGGCCCGACGTTCCCGGACCAGTCTATGCAGATCCCATGAACCACGTCACAGTTATCCACAGCTCACCACGCCACAGGCCAGTCCCGTGAGCCGGCGGATACGTCTCACAGGGAATGCGCCGCCCACGCCTGCGCCAGATGTGGTGGGATGGACCCGAAACCATTCCAGAGTCGAAGCCGTGCCCCGCGCACGCCTCAGAAGGAGTTGCACCGTGCCCCAGAAGGTGAAGGCGGTCGTCGCCAAGGCGAAGGACGCCCCCGTCAGCATCGAGACCATCGTGATCCCGGATCCCGGCCCCGGCGAGGCCGTGGTGGACATCCTGACCTGCGGGGTCTGCCACACGGACCTGCACTACGTCCAGGGTGGCATCGGGGACAACTACCCCTATCTGCTGGGCCACGAGGCCACCGGCACGGTGTCCGCCATCGGCGCCGGCGTCACGGACGTGGCCGTCGGTGACAAGGTCATCCTCAACTGGCGCGCCGTCTGCGGCGAATGCCGGGCCTGCAAGAAGGGCCAGCTGCAGTACTGCTTCAACACCCACAACGCCGCCCAGAAGATGACCCTCGAGGACGGCACCGAGCTGGACCCGGCCCTGGGCATCGGCGCCTTCGCCGAGAAGACGCTCGTCGCCGCCGGACAGTGCACCAAGGTCGAGGGCGTCTCCGAGGAGCAGAACGCCGCCGCCGGACTGCTCGGCTGCGGCATCATGGCCGGCATCGGCGCGGCCATCAACACCGGCGAGGCCAAGCGCGGCGAGTCCGTGGCCGTCATCGGCTGTGGCGGCGTGGGCACGGCGGCCATCGCCGGGGCCAGGCTGGCCGGGGCCACCACCATCATCGCCGTGGACCTGGATCAGCGGAAGCTGGACAAGGCCCTGGAGCTCGGCGCCACCCACACGGTCAACTCGAAGGAGCAGGACGCCGTCGAGGCCATCCAGGCTCTCACCGGCGGCTTCGGCGCCGACCTCGTCATCGACGCCGTCGGCCGCCCGGAGACCTACAAGCAGGCGTTCTACGCCCGCGACCTCGCCGGCCGCGTGGTCCTGGTGGGCGTCCCCACCCCGGAGATGACCCTCGAGCTGCCCCTGCTGGACGTCTTCGGCCGCGGCGGCTCCCTGAAGTCCTCCTGGTACGGGGACACCCTGCCCTCCCGGGACTTCCAGATGCTGATCGACCAGTACAACCTCGGACGACTCGACCTGGACGCCTTCGTCACCGAGACCATCAGCCTCGAGGACATCGATGCCGCCTTCGAGAAGATGCACTCCGGCGACGTGCTCCGTTCGGTGGTGGTGCTCTGATGGCACGGATCAACAAGCTCGTCACCTCGGGCACCTTCTCCCTCGACGGCGGCACCTGGGACGTCGACAACAACGTCTGGATCGTCGGGGACGACGAGACCTGCGTGGTCATCGACCCCGCCCATGACGCCCTCGAGGTCCAGAAGGCCGTGGGCGGCCGCCAGGTCCTGGCGATCCTGCTCACCCACGGCCACGACGACCACATCCGCGCCGTCCAGATGTTCCGGTCCCTCGTGGACGCCCCGGTGCTGCTGCACGCGGACGACCGCATGCTCTGGGACAGCGTCTACCCAGACCAGGCCCCTGACGGCACCATCGAGGACGGGGAGACCTTCACCGTGGCCGGGATCCAGCTGACGGCGCTGCACACCCCGGGCCACTCCCCGGGCTCGGTCTGCTTCCACTCCCCCGAGCTCGTGGCCGAGGACGGCACCCAGGGCGTCGTCTTCTCCGGTGACACGCTCTTCCAGGGCGGACCGGGCGCCACCGGGCGGTCCTACTCGGACTTCGGGACCATCGTGGAGTCGATCACCAACCGTCTCCTGACGCTGCCGGATGAGACCACCGTCAACACCGGGCACGGCGATTCCACCACGATCGGCGCCGAGGCCCCGCACCTGCAGGAGTGGATCGACCGCGGGCACTGAGCAGACCGGCACCCCGCTGAACGCCACCGCCGCCCCTGGGGGCCTCGTCCTGTTGGGCGGGGCCTCCGGGTCGGGGAAGTCCTACCTGGCCCGCACCTACGGTCGTCCGCACCTGTTGTTGGATTCCTTCTACCGGGAGATCGCCGAGGACAGCACCCCCGAGGGGCCCGTGCTGCCCCGCACCGTCTACGGCGAGATCGACTGGGATGACCCACTCACCTGGAACCTGAACGCCGCGGTGGACGCCATCGTCGAGCTCTTGGAGACCGGCCGCACCCGGGTCCCGGACTACTCCATCGCCACGTCGTCGATCACCGGCCACGAGGAGCTCGAGCTGGCCGGCGGACCCATCGTGGCCGAGGGCATCTTCGCCGCCGAGCTCCCCCGCGCCCTGTCCCAGCTCGGCCTGCGGCCGGGCACAGACTTCCAGGCCTGGTACATCGACCAGCACCGGCTCCCGACGGCGGCGCGCCGGTTCGCGCGCGACGTCGCCGAGCGCCGGAAGCCGGTTCCCTTCCTCGTCCAACGGGGGTGGTCCCTGATGCGTCAGGACCGCCAGATCCGCGAGCACTACCTGGGCGCCGGATTCGTCCCTGTGCCCAAGCCCGAGCTGCATCGACGGCTCGGCGGGCGCTACCGACGAGGCGGCTAACCGGCCCGGACGCCCGGCGGGACGGCTTCCACCAGGCTGGCCCAGGACCGATCCACCAGTGACCCGTGCGCCGCCGCATAGGCAGCCCGCAGCCGGTCGGCAGAGGACTCCACGGTGATCTCCGGAACGGCGTCCGTGGCCGCCCCGGCCGTGCCAGGGTCCCAGTCCAGGCCCAGGGCGCGGTAGACGTCCACCAGGACCTCGCGGATCGGTTCCGGGTGCTCCACGACGATGGAGGAGGAGAACAGCCACGCGCCCTTCACCACCCGTTGCGCGGTGCCCACCAGCTTCACCGGACCGCGCGGGGTCCCGTCGGCGAGCGGAGGCAGCGGCGTGTGCACCGAGAACTCGCCGGCGCAGTACTCCCCGGGGATCTCCCCGACGGCGGCCGGCACCTGCGCGTCCCGGAAGACCTGGGCGAACAGCTCCCCGAAACCGGCGAACCGGTCCCGGAACCCCTGCATCGCGTCCGCGTCGGGCTCAAGGTGGTCGACCACCAGGGAGCCGTGATGGTAGGCGGCGGCCCGGCCGCCCGCGCGGCGGACCACCGGTTCGAAGCCGTGGTCCAGGCACGCCTGCCACGCCCGCTCGAACCCGTCCTGCCGCACGTCGCGCTGGCCGAACGCCACGGTGGGACGGGGCCGGTAGATCCTGACGAGGGGGCGCGTGAGCACGCCGGACTGCACGGCCCGCAGCAGGGTAATCCCATAGTCCAGGTCGGCCGCCGCGCCCAGCGACTCGTGCTGTCCGACCCAGTCCATTCCTGGCTCAGTCATGGCCGGAGGGGATCCTCCGGACGGTCTGGATCTGCTCCGACCGTCCGAAGGCACCGCGCTCGTCATGGAGGACGGCCGAGGTCACCCCGATCCCGTCCTCGCCCAGGTTCGAGGTGGTCGCATACCCCAGCCACGGGCCCACGGGCTCGCGGTACAGGTGGACCTGCAGGTCCACATTGGGGAAGGCGAAGCCGCCGGGACCGTTGGGCAGGACGGCGGCCACGCCGTTGGCGGTGTCCACCATGCCCATGAGCCTGACCAGGTCGACGGTCTCCTCGCCGGCGATCATGTCCACCGCGGTGGTGCTCCAGCAGCGACCGTGGCCGGCCGAGTGATCCCCGGCGACCCGCATCTGCAATGACCGGATATAACCCCCCGGCCACCGCTCGCCCATCACCGGGTAAGGCTCACACTCCTCCCGCGGGGTCAGGTCAGCGTCATGGGTGACGGCCACGTCGGAGGTGTCCGCGGTGAGCAGCCGCCACGCCCGGGCGATCAGCACATCCCGGCCCCGGGCGGCCAGGGTGGACTCCACCAGCTCGATCGTGCGGCCGGGACGCACGGTGCGGGTCGTGACCGTCAGCGGACCGAAGTGCAGCGTCCCGAGGATCTCGAAGGAGAGCCGGGCGAGGCGCAGCTCCGGGCGCGGCTCATGCGCCAGGATCTCCGCGGTCATGAGGCCGGAGACCGGAGCCATGTGCAGCTCGTCGTCGCGCCAGACGCCCTGGGCGTGGACCACCGAGTCGAACTCGGCAGTCCGCACGCCCGCCTCCGCCCGGGCCGGCGCGGTGCGCTGGAAGTTGGCGCCGACGTCGTGCCCGGCCTCTGACAGGTGGCCCGCCTCACCGGCCGTGGTGCTGGAAGTCATGGCTCCCATCCTGCCAGAAGCGCCCGGCCCCACCGCCCCTACTTGTTCAGGTGGTAGCGGTGCAGGAGGAGGGCCGCTTCACCCCGGGTGATGCGCTGGCCGGAACGGTAGGTCCCGTCCGCATACCCGGTGGACAGCTTCTGAGACTTCATCCAGGCGATGGCCGCGTGATGGGAGCTCTTGGTGCTCACATCCGAGAAGGCCTGCTTGGACGGCACGCTGAACCGCGGCTTCACGGCCCGGTAGAGGAACGAGGCGAACTCGCCGCGCGTCACGCTCTGCGAGACCCCGAATCCCCCGCCGATGTAGCCCTGGGCCACACCGTTGCGCGCGGCCCAGCTGATCGGCTCGAAGAAGGTGCTCCCCTTCGCGACGTCGCCGAAGGGCGCCTTGGACGGGACCGAGAAGCTCGGATCCAGGTACCGGTACAGGAAGGCCACCGACTCACCGCGGCTGATGTCGCGGTACAGGCCGAAGGTGTTGTCCTTCTCGTAACCGTGGGTCAGGCCGGACCACTGCATCCACTCCACGGCGTTGAAGGCCGTCTGCGAGCTGTTCACGTCCCCGAAGGAGGCCTGGCAGCGCGCGTTGTCCAGGGCGACGTCCTGGCTCTGGCCGGGGCGGGTCAACGCGACCGAGGAGTAGGTCACGGTGGCGTTGTTCTGCAGCTCCAGGCGCACATTGGACCCGGCGCCCAGGGGCACCGCGCAGACGGTGGACCCGCCGGCGCGGATCTTCATCCGGCCGGCGAACTTCCCGTCCCGTTCCACCCGGATGTCTGCGGTCCCGGAGGCGACGGTGGCCGTCACGACGACCCGGTCCGCCTGGCCGGCGCCCTCGATGCGGATGGCCTCGGGCTTGGTATCGGCCTGGATGCCGCCATTGGACCTCGTCGTGCCGTTGCCGAAGTAGACGTCGCCATCGTCCCAGCTCAGGGGGGCGGTGTGCTGACCGAGGTACGTCTGCGGGCCGGCCACGCCGTTGCGGACCGCCCGGACGGCGTACTGCGCGGTCTCGCCCGGGGCATTGGTCAGCAGGTAGTTGGTGGCCGTGCCGGTCTTGCCGGCGATCCACTGCTGGCTGGAGATCGAGCCGCCGCCCTGCGGCACGGCGCGGTACATGATCTGGTACTCGTCTGCTCCGGGGACCGCGTTCCAGTAGGCATGGGCCTGTGTGCCCGTGCCCGTCAGCCGGTAGGGGTTGGACGGCAGGCTCGGCTGCCCCGGTGCCTGGTTCTGCTCGGCGTTGGCGACCATGCGATCCACGTTCCTGCGGATGGTCGGCAGCTGGGCGTCCAGGTACCGGCCCGGGCAGGCGGTCATGTTGGTGACCTTGTGCCCGAGGATGGTCGGGACGGTGACCGTGGTCCCGCTCGACCAGCGCGCCGTGCCCTTGCCGCTCTGCGTCAGGCGGGTGTTGGCGGTGGGGTCCACGTCATAGCGGTGGGCCTGCCAGGCCAGGACGCGCTCGATGGCGCGGACCATGGCGGCCGGAGCCGAGGCCACGTCATAGTTGCCCATGGCGGAGACGCCGATGGTGTCCGTGTTGAACCCGCCGGCCTGCGCGCCCACAACCGGGGCGTCGATGGAGCCGCGGCGGCCCTGGTAGATCTTGCCGTACTTGTCCACGAGGAACTGGTAACCGATGTCGCCCCAGGCCAGGTTGACCGCGTGATACGTGAAGATGCCGCGGATCTGGGCGTAGGCGCCGGAGGCCGAGTAGTTGTTCGAGCCGGCCGTGTGGTGGACGTACATCGCCTTGAGGTCCTTGGACGGGGTGCCCCAGTCGTTGACGACGGACTCGTTGGCGCCCCACTGTGCGCGGGTGATGATCGCGGGCTTCAGGGCATTGCTACCGGTCGAGGCCGTGGTGGCCTGCGCGGTACCCGTGATCAGGCCCTGCTGCGCGTGGACGGCGGGGACGAACTCCGCGCCGGCGGGCGCGCTGCTCGTGGAGGCCGCGGCCGCCTCCGTGGGCTCCGGAGTGGACAGCCCGGCCTGACCCTCGATCTGCTGCAGGGCCGGGGACGCCGGCGAGGCCGGCTCGAGCTTGCCGTCGGTGTCCGCCGTTCCCGGGTCGATCAGGTCCAGCTTGAGCCCAGACGGGTTCTCGCCGTCCACGGTGGTGACGCGGACCTGGATGGCGTCGGCGCCGCTGGAGATGAGCGGCTCGGTGCCCACGCGGTCGGCGTTCGGCATCTCGTCGCCCGAGTGGATCTCCATGCTGTTCCAGTCGGTCCACTCGGCGTTCTCCCGCACGCGGAGGGAGACCTCGGTGACCTGACCGGCGTCCTCGATGTCCCACGTGACACCGGCCACGATGAAGTCCATGGTCTCCACCGGCTGCGTCAGGGTGGCGATCTTCTCAACCTCCACGTCCTGCGTGGCGGAGAGCGCGTTGTCCATGACGGTGTCGGTCAGCTCCTCGGCCTCCTCGGCCGCGGGGGCGTCGAGGGTGGCGGGGTCGGCCTGGGCCTTCTCCTGCAGGTCCTGGATCACGACGTCGGAGGGCTGGGATGCGCTGTCCGCGGGCTTCTGCGCGGTGACGGCGGATGCGCCGGCCGGCTCCGTCAGGGACATCAGCGCGGCGTCAGCCTCTTCGGCCTCGTCAGTCCCTTCGACTCCTTCGGCCTCCTCAGTGGGGGCCTGCTTCTGCTCCGCCTCGGGCTCCTGGTCCGCCTCGGGCGCTTCCGGCAGGTCCTGCGCGTCGGGGAGAACCTCGGGAAGGGCCTCGGCGTCGATACCACCCAGACTCAGGGATTCCTCCTGTGCCCCCTTGACCTCGGAGGCCTCCTGACCCGTGGCGACGGCCGGGTCCGCGGCCGGCTCGCCGGCGGGATGCTCGGCGGTGGTGGAGGCCACCGGGATGCCAGCGGTGTCCGGCACCACGGGCATGGCCGTGGCGGGCAGGACCGTGGTGGCGGTCAGGGCGAGGGCCAGGGCAGTGGCTGCGCCGGTCCTCAGGGCAGGGTGGAGCGTCCGCGACATATCAGTTTTTCCCTCAAGTGGTGCACAGCGGTGGAAGCCGACGTGGAATCTCCCCTCCACGCCCTGGCAAGGTTATCAAGCCTTTATGGAGTTGTAATTACTTTGGTCCCCTGAGACTCGGCTTTCACACAGAGTTCATATCGGCGTAGGCCCTGAAGTGACCTCAGGCGATGGCTGACGCAAAGGGACACCGGACCCACCCCACGGGGTGGATCCGGTGTCCCTATGCGAGCCGCCGGCGGGCGGCGGTCAGTATTGCTGCGCCGTCAGAAGTCCCAGTCCTCGTCCTCGGTGTTCTCGGCCTTGCCGATCACGTAGGACGAGCCCGAGCCGGAGAAGAAGTCGTGGTTCTCGTCCGCGTTCGGGGACAGGGCCGAGAGGATGGCCGGGTTCACGTCCGTCACGGTGGACGGGAACATCCCCTCGTAGCCGAGATTCATCAGGGCCTTGTTGGCGTTGTAGTGGAGGAACTTCTTGACGTCCTCGGCCAGGCCGACGGAGTCGTAGAGGTCATGGGTGTACTGGACCTCGTTCTCGTACAGCTCGAACAGCAACTCAAAGGTGTAGTCCTTGAGTTCCTGCTGACGCTCAGCAGTCTGGGTCTCCACGCCCCGCTGGAACTTGTAGCCGATGTAGTAGCCGTGCACGGCCTCGTCGCGGATGATCAGCCGGATCAGGTCCGCGGTGTTCGTCAGCTTGGCGCGGGAGGACCAGTACATCGGCAGGTAGAAGCCCGAGTAGAAGAGGAAGGACTCCAGGATGGTGGAGGCCACCTTCTTCTTCAGCGGATCGTCCCCGTGGTAGTAGTCCAGGATGATCTGGGCCTTCTTCTGCAGGTTCGTGTTCTCACGGGACCAGCGGAAGGCGTCGTCGATCTGCTTGGTGTTGGACAGCGTGGAGAAGATCGAGGAGTAGCTCTTGGCGTGCACCGACTCCATGAAGGCGATGTTGGTGTACACCGCCTCCTCGTGGGTGGTCAGCGAGTCCGGGATGAGCGAGACGGCGCCCACGGTGCCCTGGATGGTGTCCAGCAGGGTCAGGCCCGTGAACACGCGCATGGTCAGCGTCTTCTCGTCCTCGGTCAGCGTGGCCCAGGACTGGATGTCATTGGACAGCGGCACCTTCTCCGGCAGCCAGAAGTTGGAGGTCAGGCGGTTCCAGACCTCCACATCCTTCTCGTCCTGGATGCGGTTCCAGTTGATTGCCTCGACGGTCTCGAGGGTCTTGACAGCGTCGGCCATCATCGGGGTTAAGTCCTCACTTCAAGGGGTGCAGTGCTGTGGGTGAATCAGTGGGGCGGGGCGTCAGAGCATGCAGCTGACGCAACCCTCTACCTCAGTGCCCTCCAGCGCGAGCTGGCGCAGACGGATGTAGTAGATGGTCTTGATGCCCTTGCGCCAGGCGTAGATCTGGGCCCGGTTCAGGTCACGGGTGGTGGCCGTGTCCTTGAAGAACAGGGTCAGGGACAGGCCCTGGTCCACGTGCTGGGTGGCTGCCGCGTAGGTGTCGATGACCTTCTCGTAGCCGATCTCGTACGCGTCGTCGTAGTACTCGAGGTTCTCGTTCGTCAGGTAGGGGGCCGGGTAGTAGACGCGCCCCAGCTTGCCCTCCTTGCGGATCTCGATCTTCGAGGCGACCGGGTGGATCGAGGAGGTCGAGTTGTTGATGTAGGAGATCGAGCCGGTCGGCGGCACGGCCTGCAGGTTCTGGTTGAAGATGCCGTGCTCCATCACGGAGGCCTTCAGCTCCCGCCAGTCGGCCTGCGTGGGGATGGACACGTTGGACCCCGCGAACAGCTCGGCGACCTTCGGCGTGGCCGGCTCCCAGACCTGCTCGGTGTACTTGTCGAAGAACGCGCCGGAGGCGTACGCCGAATCCTCGAAGCCCCCGAACCGCTCACCGGTCTGGATCGAGATGCGGTTGGAGGCCCGCAGCGCGTGGAACAGCACGGTGTAGAAGTACATGTTCGTGAAGTCGATGCCCTCCTCCGAGCCGTAGTGGACCCGCTCGCGGGCCAGGTAGCCGTGCAGGTTCATCTGGCCCAGGCCGATGGCGTGGGAGGTGTTGTTGCCCTTGACGATCGAGGGCACCGAGGTGATCTCGGACATGGTGGACACCGCGGTGAGCGCCCGGATGGCGGTCTCGATGGACTTGCCGAAGTCCGGCGAGTCCATGGTCTTGGCGATGTTCATGGAACCGAGGTTGCAGGAGATGTCCTTGCCGACGGTCTCGTAGGACAGGTCTTCGTTGAACTCGGAGGCCTCGGAGACCTGGAGGATCTCGGAGCACAGGTTGGACATGGTGATCCGGCCCTTGATCGGGTTGGCCCGGTTCACGGTGTCCTCGAACACGATGTACGGGTAGCCGGACTCGAACTGGATCTCAGCGAGGGTCTGGAAGAACTCGCGGGCGTTGATCTTGGTCTTCTTGATCCGCGCGTCGTCGACCATCTCGTAGTACTTCTCCGTCACCGAGATCTCGGTGAACGGCTTGCCGTAGACGCGCTGCACGTCATACGGGCTGAAGAGGTACATGTCCTCGTTCGTCTTGGCCAGCTCGAAGGTGATGTCCGGGATGACGACGCCCAGGGACAGGGTCTTGATGCGGACCTTCTCGTCCGCGTTCTCCCGCTTGGTGTCCAGGAACCGGTAGATGTCCGGGTGGTGGGCGTGCAGGTAGACGGCGCCGGCCCCCTGGCGGGCACCCAGCTGGTTGGCGTAGGAGAAGGAGTCCTCCAGCAGCTTCATCACGGGGATGACACCGGAGGACTGGTTCTCGATCTGCTTGATCGGGGCGCCGTGCTCGCGGATGTTGGTCAGGGACAGGGCCACGCCGCCGCCGCGCTTGGACAGCTGCAGGGAGGAGTTGATGCTGCGCGCGATCGACTCCATGTTGTCCTCGATGCGCAGCAGGAAGCAGGAGACGAGCTCGCCGCGCTGGGCCTTGCCGGCGTTGAGGAAGGTGGGGGTGGCGGGCTGGAAACGGCCACCGACCATCTCCTCGACGAGCTCGAGGGCCAGCTGCTCGTCGCCCTGGGCCAGGTGCAGGGCGACCATGCAGACGCGGTCCTCGTAGCGCTCCAGGTAGCGCTTGCCGTCGAAGGTCTTCAGCGCGTAGGAGGTGTAGAACTTGAACGCGCCGAGGAAGGTCGGGAACCGGAACTTGAGCTGGTAGGCGTGGTCCCACAGGGACGTCCGGAACTCGGCAGAGTACTGCTGGAGTGTCTCGGCCTCGTAGTAGTCATGCTCCACGAGGTAGGTCAGCTTCTCGTCCAGGTCATGGAAGAAGACCGTGTTGTTGTTGACGTGCTCCAGGAAGTACTGGCGCGCGGCGGCACGGTCGGCCTCGAACTGGATCTTGCCGTCCGCGCCGTAGAGGTTCAGCATGGCGTTCAGCTCGTGGTAGCCGAGGTTCTGCCACGCCGCCGGCAGCTCCTTGGCCGAGCGGTTCATGTCCTGATCGGTGACTGTCATCCCCAAAACCTTTCCAATCCTTCGCGCACCGCCGTGACGTCCTCCGGCGTGCCCATGAGTTCGAATCTGTACATCAGGGGCACTGCGCACTTGCGTGCGACGATGTCCCCGGCGAGGCAGTAGGCCTCGTGGAAGTTCGTGTTCCCCGCCGCGATGACGCCCCGGATCAGCGTCCGGTTCGACTCGACGTTGAGGAATTTGATGACCTGCTTCGGGACGGCCCCCCGGCCGTCTCCCCCGCCATAGGTGGGCAGGGCGAGGACGAAGGGTTCCGTGGCCAGGAGGGTCGGCTCCTTGGTGATCAGCGGCAGCCGCGCCGTCTCCTGCTCCGGGTAGCCCAGCTTGGAGACGAACCGGTGCGTGTAGCCGGAGGCCGAGGAGAAGTAGATCAGTCGGGCGGCCGTGTGCTGCGGGGCTCCGGGCCCCGCAGCATCCACTGGCCTGCGCTCACTGACCACGCTCGTCATGATGACCTCGGGTACCTCAGGCCACCGAGGCTGCGGCGGTGGCCAGCTCCTCGATCTTGTCCGGGCGGAAGCCGGACCAGTGCTCGGCACCGGCCATCACGACCGGGGCCTGCATGTACCCCAGGGCGCGCACGCGCTCGAGGGCGTCGACGTCCTGGGACATGTCCACGGTCTCGTAGGCGATGCCCTTCTTGTCCAGCGCACGGTAGGTGGCGTTGCACTGCACGCACGCCGGCTTGGAGTAAACGGTGACGGTCATGGTCTCTCCCCTGTCCTCGGTGACCGCCTCCGGGGAAGCCGGTCCGGCGGGCATATCTGGTCTGTGGTCTGTTGTTCTCGAGTCGTGGCCCCGAAGGGCACTGCCGGCCTGCCCAGCAGGTCCCGAAGCAGTGGATCCGAGCCAGTCCGGCACCATCGGCACACCCAAGCGCCGCGATCCGAACTACTGACATCAATACTACATCTAGTGGTGACGGTAGGGAACAACCACAAGATCCTGTCTTACATGTTTGTCATTAGTTTCCCCCAGTCCATCCACAGGGCGTGTGGATGAACACGTGGTGAACCGTTCGCCCGGAACGGCGGAAACACGGCGATCGTCGGTTGCGCCGCAGGAAACGTCCACAGGGTGTGGATGTCCGCGCCCACGGTTGTGCACAGATTCCCGGGCCGCGGATCCACGGCGTGTCACCGGGTCGGGGCGGCGTGTCGGGACCCGGACTACCCTCAGGGGCAGCACCCGAACCAGTACAGGCCAGCACCAGCACCAGCACAGACCACCCCAGGAGGCCCCCATGCCCACTCCCCACCGGCTCGTCAACACCCGGGAGCTGATCGCGGGCTCCGGGCCGGCCGCGCCGGGTGCCGCCTGGAGACTGGAGGAGCCGGTCCGGGACCTCGATTCGAACGTCATCGCCCTGCCGGCCGGGGACGGGATCCAGACCCACCATGGCCCCGGCCTCGACGTCCTCATCCACGTCCTCGACGGCTCGGGCACCCTGGGCACCGAGGACGGCGACCTCCCTCTGAGGCCCGGCGACCTGCTCTGGATGCCCCGGGGCACCCTGCGCTCCTTCACCGCCGGGGCGGACGGACTCGTCTACCTCACCGTGCACCAGCGGAAGCCGGGGCTGCAGCTGCAGCCGCGCCGCCCGGACGCGATGCGCTGAGGCACGGCGCCCGAGCGGTCCTCAGGCCTCCGTGCCCAGCTGCCCGAGGGCGTCCCCGATGGCCCGGTGCAGGGTGGGGTACGCCCACGGGATCCGCGCCAGCTCGGCCACCGGGACCCGGGCGTGCACCGCCACGGTCAGGGCACCGAGGATCTCCCCGGCCTGGGGGCCCACCACGCTGGCGCCGACAAGCACCTGCGCGGTGCACTCCCCACCTCCCGCCTCGCCGACCGGTACACCCTCCGGCCCACCACCCCGTGCCACGAGGGTGAGGTGCCCGGAGACCTCGTCGATCCAGCCGCGGCTGGAGGACGCGAGGTCCACCCGCGCGACCCGCACCGTGTCCCGGCCCGCGGTCGCCTCCCCGGCGCCGTCCCGTGCGCCGTCACCTGCGCCGTCCCGCGCCGCGCGCTCGGAGAGCCCGACGGCGGCCACCTCCGGATCGGTGTAGGTCACCCGGGGCACGGCGTCCCGCGGGAAGGGACGGGCGTCGCCCTGGCCCAGCAGCTGGCCCGCCACCACCGCCGCCTGGGCCATGGAGGTGTGCGTGAAGGGCCCGGCGCCGGTCATGTCACCGACGGCGAAGCGGCCCGCCACCGGTTCCCCCGCCCCGTCCAGGACGCGGCACCAGTCGTCCACCCGCACGTCGTCCCGCGGCGACCGTCCGGTGGCCAGCAGCACCCGGTCCACGGTGATCCGATCCCCCGTGGACAGTTCCAGGTCCACGGGACCGGCCGGCGTCGGCAGCCCGTGGTTCGCCTCGTAGCGGGACACCTCACCGGACACCACCCCCGTGATCTCCGTGCCGGTCCGCACCTCGATCCCGTCGTCCCGGAACCGGCCGGCCACCAGCTGGCCGGCCTCCTCGGTCTCGCCCGGGAGCAGCCTGTCGCCGCGGATGAGCATCGTGACGCGGACCCCGAAGCCGGCCAGGGCCTGGGCCAGTTCGCACCCCAGCGGTCCGCCGCCCACCACCGCCAGGGACGCGGGCAGCTCCTCCGCCGTGACGACGTCCCGGTGCGTCCACGCCACGGCCTCGGGCAGGCCGGGCACCGGGATCCGCACCGCCTCGGATCCCGTGTTCAGCACCACCGCCCGTCGGGCGGTCCAGGCCTGGGGCGGGCCGCCGTCGTCCGGGGTGACGGTCACCCCGGTTCCGTCCGGAGCCGGGGCACCCCCCGGGCCGCCGGAGACCTCCGCGCGCCCGCGCACGAACCTGGCGCCCGTGCCGGTCAGCCGTTCCACGGCCACCGCGTCGTCCCAGTCGTCGGTGGCCTCCTCGCGGATGCGCCGGGCCACCCGCGGCCAGGAGGCGCCCGGCCTCCGGGACTCGTGCAGCATCATCTTGGACGGGATGCAGCCGTAGTAGGGGCACTCTCCGCCCACCAGATGAGTCTCCACGGCCAGGACCGACCATCCGCCGCGCGCCAGCCGGGAGGCCACCTCCTCCCCGCCGGGTCCGAGGCCGATCACGATGGCGTCGACGGTGTGGTCGTTCGCGGGGGTGTCTTGAAGAGTCATGTCCCCACCGTCCCATCACGGGGACGCTCCCCACTATGGTTCCGGCGCGGTGACTGTGCCTACGGTAGAGGCATGGTCACCGTTGCCGAGAACCTCATCCAGACGCTGTCCCTCAACGGCGTGCAGCGCATCTACGGCGTCCCGGGGGATTCCCTCAATGCCGTCACGGAATCCCTGCGCACCCACCCCGAGATCGAGTGGGTGCATGTGCGCCACGAGGAGACCGCGGCGTTCGCGGCCGGGGCGGAGGCGGAGATGACCGGCGAGCTCGCCGTCTGCGCCGGCAGCTGCGGACCCGGCAACCTGCACCTGATCAACGGGCTCTATGACGCCAACCGCAGCCGGGTCCCCGTGCTGGCGATCGCCGCGCACATCCCCACGGAGGAGATCGGCACCACCTACTTCCAGGAGACCCACCCGCAGGAGCTGTTCCGCGAGTGCTCCGTCTACGTGGAGTACGTGGCCGACCCGAAGCAGATGCCGCGACTGCTGGAGGTGGCGATGCGCACCGCGATCGAGCAGCGCGGCGTGGCGGTCCTGGTCATCCCGGGCGACGTCGCCTCGGCCGCCGCCCAGAGCGAACGGCGCACGATCGTGCGCAGGACGCGCTCCGCCGTCGTGCCCCTGCCGGACCAGCTCCAGGAGGCGGCCGCGGCGCTCAACGCGGCCCGGAGCGTGACCATCCTGGGCGGCGCCGGCACCGCCGGGGCCCACGCCGAGGTGATGCAGCTCGCCGAGACGCTCAGCGCGCCGGTGGTGCACGCCCTGCGCGGCAAGGAACACCTCGAGTATGACAATCCCCACGACGTCGGGATGACCGGCCTGCTCGGCTTCGCCAGCGGGTACAAGGCCATGTGCGAGGCGGACGCCATCCTCATGCTGGGCACCGACTTCCCGTACCCGCAGTTCTACCCGGACGATGCCACGGTGATCCAGGTGGACCTGCGCGGAGAGCACATCGGCCGGCGACACCCCGTGGACCTCGCGCTGGTGGGCGGGGTGCGGGAGACGGCCGCCGCCCTGGTGCCGTTGCTGCGCCAGAAGAAGGACAAGCACCTCAGGGACGCGCGGAAGCACTACGCCAAGACCCGGGAGACGCTGGACGACCTCGCGACCCCGTCGCGCAAGGGTGCCGCCGTGCACCCCCAGTACCTGGCACGCCGGATCAGCGCGCTCGCCGCGCAGGACGCGGTGTTCGTGCCGGACGTCGGCTCTCCCGTGGTCTATGCCGCCCGGTATCTCGAGATGAACGGACGACGCCGGCTGCTCGGCTCGTTCTCCCACGGTTCCATGGCGAACGCGGTCCCCCAGGCGATCGGGGTGCTGGCCCAGGACCGCGGCCGGCAGACGGTCACGTTGTCCGGCGACGGCGGGCTGACCATGCTGCTGGGGGACCTGATCACCCTGGTGCAGATGGACCTGCCGGCCAAGATGGTGGTGTTCAACAACTCGTCGCTGAACTTCGTGGAGCTGGAGATGAAGGCCGCCGGACAGCTGCCCTTCGCCACCAGCCTCGAGAACCCGAACTTCGCCACTCTCGCGCAGGCGATGGGCATCAAGGGGATCCGGGTGGAGGACTCGCGGGACGTGGATGCGGCCCTGACCGAGGCGTTCGCCCACGACGGCCCGGCACTCGTGGACGTGGTCACCGACCCGCAGGAACTCACCATCCCGCCGGCCATCCAGCTCGAGCAGGCCAAGGGTTTCGCCCTGTACTCGCTGCGCACCGTGCTCTCGGGACGCGGCGACGAGCTGTTCGACCTCGCCAAGACCAATCTGCGGCAGTTGTTCTAGGGAGGATTAGGGTGGGCCCGTGGCCCACGCACCGAGGAACCTGCTGCTCACGTACCTGCTGTGCCTGCTGCTCGGGCTGCTGGGAGCCCACAAGTGGTATCTGGGGCACTACCGGGCCGGTGCCGTCTACCTCATCCTGACGGTCACCGGGACGGCCAGCGCCTCCTGGGGCATCGGGTTCGTCTTCGGAGGGCTCGTGATCCTGCTCTGCCTGATCGACCTGCTCCTGATCCCCGGGCACGTCCGGGTGGCCAACGGCGACCTCAACTGACGAGGCCTGCCGGCCGGCACGCTCAGTGCCCCGCGAACGCCTCGGCGAGCCACCAGGAGCCGCCGTCGGAGGCGATGCGGGCGTCGATGACCAGCGGCACCGATGGACGCCCCGCCCTCCACCGGTCCAGCAGTTCGTCCACCCGGGAGCGCACGGCGTCCAGGTCCGCCACCGAGCGGACCACCACCCCCTCCGCACCGAAGCCGCGGGCCAGGGCGGCGAGGTCCGTGACGGGGAACGTGACGGGCTCGTAGTCGAACTCCTCCGCCTCGAAGTGGTGGACCTCGGCACCGTAGGCGGCGTCGTTGTAGACGATCACCACCAGGGGCAGCCCGAGCCGCACCGCCGTCTCCAGTTCGGCCACGGCCATGAGGAACCCGCCGTCCCCCGTGCCCAGCACCGGCAGCCGGTGCGGCTGGGCCGTGGCGGCACCGATCGCCGTCGCGAGCCCCAGGCCGATCGACTGGAACGCCTGGGTGAGGCAGAACCCGTTCTCGTCGGGCACCCGCAGATAGGCACTCGGGTAGCCCATGAAGTTGCCCGAGTCCACGGCCACCACGCGCTCCTGCGGCAGGATCGCGTCGAGTTCCCTGGACAGCACCCGCGGGTCGATCAGCCCGTTGCCGGAGAGGTCCTCGGTGGGCACGTCGTTCCACCGTGCCTCGGCGGCCAGTCGCCCGGCCATCTCCGGGGTGCGGTAGCCGGCCGAACGGTGGCCGCCGCCGGTCTGCCCTGAACCGGCCATCGCCGCCAGGCCGGCCCCGCTGCCCCGAAGCTCCTGCAGCACGGCCCGGGCGGTCTCGCCGCAGTCCCCCAGCACGCCCAGGTCGATGGGGCGGTTCGCCCCGAGGGACGCGTCCTCCAGGTCCACCTGCACCACCGTGGCCTGCGGGCCGATCAGCCGGCCCTGCTGCATGGTCCACCCGTTCAGGGTGCAGCCCCAGCCCACGATCAGGTCCGCCCCGCGGATGGTCTCGGCCACCAGCGGTGAGGAGAATCCGCCGGAGATCCCCAGGTTGAAGGGGTCGCCCTCGAACAACCCGTGCGCGACGGCGGAGGTCGCCACGAGCGCCCCGCCCGCCTCCGCGAGGGCGGCGAGGTCCGGCCCGGCGCCCCGTCCGCCGCGGCCGGCCACGAACACGGGGCGCTGAGCGCCCCGGATCAGCTCGGCCAGGCGGGTGACCGAGGCGGCACCCGGCCGGACCGGCACCGCAGGGGTGAGGGGGCCGGCGTCGTGCGCCGGTGTGGGTCCGACCGGCTGCGGGGCCGGCGCGGCCTGGAGGTCCGTGGGGAGGGACAGCACCACGGTGCGGCGCTCGTTCACGGCGGTCCGGTAGGCGCGGACCACGTCCGCTACGGCCGAGGCCGGGGAGTGTACGCGCTCGGCCACGGCCCCCACCGACCGGGCCAGCGCGTCCTGGTCGATGCGGAAGTTGGAGCGCACGGCGGAGGCGGCCACATCCGCGGTCAGCACGATCATCGGGGTCCTCGACTTCGCGGCCTCGGCCACCCCGGTGACGGCATTCGTGAAGCCGCAGCCCTGGTGGGTGGAGACGATGCCCACGGTGCCGGACATCCGGGCGTAGGCATCGGCCATGGTGGCCGCTCCCCCTTCATGGCGGGCCGCCGTGAACGGGACGCCGGCGCGGCGCAGCGCGTTGGTGACCACGAAGTTGCCCGAGCCGACCACGCCAAACACGTGCCCGGCGCCCAGGCCGGCCAACGTCTGCCCGACGATCTCTGCCACGGTTGCGGTCATGTTGCCTCCATTGGTCTGACGCGGTCCCCCGTCGTGATGGTATGTCCTGACCACCCGAGGGACTGAACATGAAGGAAGCCGCCATGACCGATGACTCCGCCGGCACCACCGCCTCCCTGGAGGGCCTGCTCACCGCACTGGCCACGGGCGAGGTGGAGGTCGTCGACCTGACCAACCCGCTCAGCAGCCAGACCCCCGCCCTGCGGCTGCCGGAGCCGTTCGCCAACCTCATCGACTTCTCGCTGGAGACGGTCAGCGAGTACGACGCGCCGGGCCCCTACTGGAAGCACGCCAACATCCACACCGGGGAACACATCGGCACCCACCTCGATGCACCGATCCACTGGATCTCCGGCCGGGACGGGGACGACGTCTCGCAGATCCCGGTGCAGCGGCTGATCGGCCCTGCCGTGGTGCTGGACTTCTCCGCGGAGGCGGCGGCCGATCCGGCCTTCCTGCTGGAGATCGAGCACGTCACGGCGTGGGAGGCCGAGCACGGGCCGCTGCCCGAGGGCGGCTGGGTGCTCTACCGCACCGGCTGGGACCAGTACGCCCAGGACCAGGAGCAGTTCCTCAACACCGACGAGAACGGCTCCCACACCCCGGGCGTCTCCGCCGCCTGCGCCGCGTGGCTGGCCGGCACGGGCATCACGGGCCTCGGCGTGGAGACCGTGGGCATCGACGCCGGCAACGCCGCTGCGCTCGATCCCGCCTTTCCCGTGCACTACCACCTGATGGGCTCGGACAAGTACGGCGTCACCTCGCTGCAGAGCCTCGCCCTGCTCCCGACGCGCGGGGCCGTCCTCATCGTGGCACCGCTGCCGATCGTCGGGGGCACGGGCAGCCCCGCCCGCGTGCTCGCGCTGGTACCGCGCCAAGCCTGAGACGCGGCAGCGGGGCGCCGGTCACCAGTCCGCGGCCACAAACCCGCGCAGGTCGGTCTCCAGCTCGGCCCGGGACCGGAGCAGCTCGGCGACCAGGCCGTCGTCGAGCACCGCTCGGAACCGGTCCCGGGGCACGGAGACCGTCAGGCCGGCCACCGCCGCCCCGGAGCCGTCCCGCACCGCGGTGCCGACGGCCCCGATGCCCTGCTCGGTGATCTCGTCATTGAGCGCCACGCCGCGGGCGCGCACCGCCTCCAGCTCGATCGCCAGCCCGACGTGCTCGCGGGCGTCGAAGGGACTGCCCACGAGTTCGGCGTGCTGGCGGTACAGCCGTTCCACGTCCCCCGGCGCCAGGGCGGCCAACAGCGCCTTGCCACCCGAGGCGCGCGCGGCGGGCAAGGCCACGCCCTGGCGGCTGCCCACGGGGAGCTCGTGTCCACCCTCCACCGAGATCAGGAAGCGCACCTCCGTGCCCGCGCGGACCATGAGGTTGGCCGTCTCCCCCACCCGGCCGGCCAGCATCTCCAGGTGCGGGGCGGCGCGGTGCCGGAGCCCGGCTGTCCAGGGGACGCCGGCCGGGGCCACCCCCAGGGCCGGCCCCGGGACGTACCTGCGGGAGGCGTCCTGCACCGCGTAGCCGCGGTAGACCAGCATGGCCATGAGCCGGTGCGCCGTGGACCCGGAGACCCCGAGCAGCCGCGCGGCCACGCTCAGGCGGACCCGGCCGTAGTCCCGGACCATCTCCATCAGGGCGAGCGCGTGGTCCACCGACTCGACGGGATATCTCGGAGGCTGCCGCAGAGGCACGTTCTTCTGCACACCAGAATGATTTCACGTCCCGGCCGTGCCGCAGTTCACAGTGGTCCTATGACGCAGAGCACCTCCCCGCCGCCGGACCTCCGTCCGCGAGGCCACGGACCCCGACCGATCAGCCGGCGGCAGGCCATCATGGCCGTCGTGGTGTGCTGGCTGCTGGTGGTCTTCGACGGCTATGACCTGATCGTCTTCGGCACCGTCCAGACCTCCCTGAAGGAGGACACCGACTGGGGACTGGACGACGCCTCCCTGGGCGTCCTGGGCTCCATGGCCTTCGTCGGCATGATGATCGGCGCCCTCATGGCCGGACGCATCTCGGATGCGCTCGGCCGGCGGCGCACCATCCTGGCCTGCTCCATCACCTTCTCGGTCTTCACCCTGCTCTGCGCGTTCGCCCCGCAGGCCTGGGTCTTCGGGGCGTTCCGCCTGGTGGCCGGCATCGGGCTGGGCGGGCTGGTGCCCTCTGCGAACGCCATAGTGGCGGAACTGGTGCCGATGCGCTGGCGGTCCTCCATCGCCACGCTGATGATGTCCGGTGTCCCGATCGGCGGCTCCCTCGCGGCCCTGCTCGGGATTCCCATGATCCCGACCTTCGGCTGGCCCTCCATGTTCCTGGTGGCGGCCGTGGCCCTCGTGGTCCTGGTCCCCCTCGGCTTCCGCTACCTGCCGGAGACCCTGCCGTCCGAGACGGAACCGTCCGAGGAGCCGTCAGGCGAGCCGTCAGCGGCGTCGAAGGGTTCGAAGGGTTCGAAGGCCGGCGGCTTCTCCCAGCTGCTCCGCACGCCCTACCTGTTGGCCTCGGCCATGTTCGCCCTCACCACGCTGGCCACGCTGTTCGCCTGGTACGGCCTCGGGACCTGGCTGCCGCGCGCCATGGAGGCCCAGGGATACGACCTCGGGTCCGCCCTGACATTCGCCCTGTCCCTGAACATCGGCGCCGTCCTCGGCTCGATCATCACCGCGTGGGCGGGCGACCGGTTCGGGGCCATCCGTTCCGGCGTCGTGGCCGCGGGGCTGGCCGGCGTGGCGCTGCTGTGCCTGCTGTTCTCCCCGCCCGTGTGGATGGTCTACGTCATCCTCATGGTGGCCGGAGTGGGGACCCACGGCACCCAGTGCCTGATCATCGCCGCCGTGGCCAACCACTATCCGGCCCACCTGCGCGGCACCGCCCTGGGCTGGGCCCTCGGCGTCGGCCGGCTCGGCGCCGTGACCGCCCCGCTGGTGGCCGGATTCCTGCTCAACGGCGGCTACGGCGCCGGCTCGATCTTCGTGGCGTTCGGGGTGGCCGCGCTGGTGGCCGCAGTCCTGCAGGTCGCCATCGTCGCCCAGGGCAACGCCGGCCGCGGCGTGGCGCCGAAGATGCGGGGCTGATCCGGTTCCAGCCCTGGGGAACCTACGGCACCAGCATCACCTTGAGGGCCTCGCGGGCGTCCATGGCGGCGTAGGCGGCCGGCGCCTCGGCCAGGGACATCGAGACGTCGAAGACCCGGCCCGGGGAGATCTCTCCCGAGAGCACCTGCGGGATCGCGCCGTCCAGGTAGCGGCGCACCGGTGCCGTGCCCCCGGTCAGGGTGATGTTGTGCAGGAACAGCGGGCCGCCCAGCGGCGCCTCCTTGAACTGTGGGACTCCCACGCGGGAGATGGTACCGCCGGGACGGATCACGCCCACGGCCTGCTCGAAGGCCGGGCGGTGGCCCACGGCCTCCAGGACCACGTGCGTCCCCGCCCCACCGGTCAGCTCGCGCACGGCGTTGATGCCGTCCTCGCCACGCTCGGCCACGACGTCTGAGGCGCCGAACTCGCGGCCCAGGTCCGTGCGGGCGGTGTGCCGGCCCATGAGGATGATGCGCTCGGCCCCGCGTTGGCGGGAGGCCAGGACCGCTGAGAGTCCGACGGCGCCGTCGCCGATGACGGTCACCGTCGTCCCGGGACCCACCTGGCCCATGGTGGCCGCATGGAGTCCGGTCAGGTAGACGTCTGAGAGGGAGAGCAGTCCGGCCAGCAGCTCCTCCGAGCCGTTGCCCGTCCCGTCGGTGTCCGGCACGGTCACCAGGGTTCCGTCCGCCTGCGGGACCCGGACGTACTCGGCCTGCAGGCCGATGCCGTGGCCGCCGAAGAAGCCGCCGTGCAGGCAGGAGACGTGGAAGCCCTCACGGCAGTGGACACAGGTGTTGTCCTGGAAGGTGAACGAGGAGACCACCAGCTCGCCCCGGCGCAATGAGTTGACCGCGGAACCCGTCTCCTCCACCACGCCGATCACCTCGTGCCCCATGGGGCTGCCGTGGTCCGAGGACTTCATCGAGTGGTACGGGTGCAGGTCCGAGCCGCAGACACAGGACCGCACGGTCCGGATGATCGCGTCCGTGGGTTCGAGGATGGTCGGGTCCGGGACGGTCTCGACCCGGACATCGCCGGCGCCGTACATGAAGGTGGCTTTCATGGTCCTTACGCTACCGGGGCCGGAGAACCGGCCCTGCCCGGGGTCCTCGGGCACGCGCTGGCGCCGGCGACGGTCGGCTGACCGGGCCGGTCGCACCTCCTAGAAGTACTGCATGCCCTTGTCCACGCTGAGGTGCTCCGAGGTGATGGCTTCAGCGGCCGGCGAGACCAGGAAGGCCACGGCGTTGGCGATCGCCTCCGGCTCCATCCAGGCCGGCTCCATGAAGGCCTGGCCCATCTGGTTGACCTTGGGGTTCTCCGCGGTGGAGGACGCGATCTGGTCCGTCATCCCTCCGCCACCCATCGGCGTCGCCACACCGCCGGGATGGACGGAGTTCACCCGGATATCGTGCGGCCCCAGTTCCACGGCGAAGCCGCGTGTCAGGCCCACCAGGGCGTGCTTGGACGCGGTGTAGTGGATCATCATCGGCTGGACCTTCTTGCCGGCGTAGCTCGAGGTGATGACGATCGCCCCGCCACGACCCGCGGCGATCATGCGCTGGGCCGTGGCGGTGATGGTGTTCCACACGCCGGTCAGGTTGATGTCAATGGTGGCCTGCCATGACTCGTCCGTGATGTCCTGCCATCGGGCCGGCTCGCAGATGCCGGCATTGGCCACCACGATGTCCAGGCTGCCCAGGTCTGTCACGGCGCGGTCCGCGGCAGCCTTCAGGGCGTCCTTGTCACGGACATCGGCCTCCACGGCCAGGATGCGGCGGTCGAGCTCCTCGACCAGCCGGACGGTCTCGGCAAGGTCATCGGACGTCGCCGGCGGGTAGGGCAGGAAGTCCCCGACGGGTCCGGCGAGGTCCACGGCGACGATGTCCGCGCCCATGCCGGCCAGTTTGACGGCGTGCGCCCGCCCCTGGCCGCGGGCGCCGCCGGTGATGAAGGCGACCTTGCCCTGAAGTTCGTTCGACATGATGGTGCTCCGTTCTGGGGTGATCTCTGGGGTGAACCTGGTGAATCGGTAGCGGGCACGCCGCCCTTGACTACTCGCTCAGCCGCGGGCTGCTCGCCGGGCCGAGCCCGCTGCCCACTCCCTCGGCCACCGCCGAGCCCAGGGACGGGGCACCCCACACGTGTCCGTGGTCGCCGCCGGCGGTGATGGCGAATCCCGGGGGGATGAGGAGGTCGTCGGCGCTGATCTGGTCCAGGGTGGCGTGGCCGTTGCCCATCATGGCGGCCTTGAGCCCGTCCTTCATGATGTCCAGGACGTTCTCCACGCCGGACTGGCCGTTGGCGCTCATGCCCCACAGGTAGGCCCGGCCGATCAGTACGCCCCGGGCGCCCAGGGCGAGGGCCTTGTAGACGTGGGAGCCGCGGCGGATGCCGCCGTCGAGGTAGACCTCGACGTCGTCTCCCACCGCCTCGGCGACGGCCGGCAGCAGCCGGATGGTGGCCGGCGTCGTGTCCAGGTTGTTGCCGCCGTGGTTGGAGACGGAGATGGCGGTGACCCCGGCGTCCCGGGCGGCCTTGGCGTCGTCCACGCGGGTGATGCCCTTGACCATGAAGGGCCCGTCCCACTGCCGGCGCAACCAGGCGATGTCCTCCCAGGTCGGGATCTCCGTCTGGCGCCACCACCCCATGGCCTCGAAGAACCCCGGTGCGGGCTCTCCCTTCGGCACGGCGTTCGGCACGGACAGCTCCGGCGGCGAGAGGGTCTTGGCCCAGTCCATGGCGTAGTCGAACTTGCGTCCCAGGACGATCTCCGGGACGTACTTCAGGATGGTCTTGAGGTTCATCGCCTGCGGGATCTCGGGGCTGCCCCAGTCCCGGCCGTAGCCGTTGGTCCAGTCCAGGGAGATGATCAGCCCCGCCGTGCCCGCCTCCTTGGCGCGCTGGGCCAGGGCCAGCATCTGGTCACGGCCGCCGGACCAGTAGAGCTGGAAGAACGTCCGGCCCGGGTTCTCCGGCATGACGTCCTCCATGGCCTTGGAGGAATAGGCCCCCAGCCCCATCGCCGCGCCCCGGTTGTTCGCCGCTCGGGCCACGGCGATCTCCCCGTCCGGGTGCACCGCCTGCACGCCGGTCGGGGAGATCATGACCGGCAGCTCCACCGGCACGCCCATGATCGTGGTGGTGGTGTCCTGGGCCAGGGGATTGCCGGTGATCTTCGGGGCGAAGCCCAGCTCCGAGAAGGCGTCGATGTTGTTCTGCACGGTCATGCCACGCTCCGAGCCGGCCACCAGGGCCATGTACACGGACTTCGGCAGGCGTCTCTTCGCCCGGCGCTGGGCCTCTGCCACACTCTCGAACCACGGGTTTGTCATGGCGATGCCATCCTTTCTGTCGGTCATCTTGGTCTTGGTCGCTCGTCACGGACTGAGGATCCGGGTCAGGGCACCGGGTAGGTCCCGGAACGTCTGCACCGTCTCCAGCCGACCTCGGCCGAGCCGGGCCAGGGCACGGCCCATCTCGAGGTCCTTCTCCCCCGAGGTGTCGAGGAGGATGTCCAGCCGGGGTAGGGCGGGGGCCACCGTCCGCGGATCCGGACCGGCATTGTGCACGCAGTCGGAGAGCAGCAGCACCCGTCCCTCGGTCGAGGGGACCTGGGCGAGTTCGTCGCGGGCCAGGCGCAGGGGATGCTCCACGTTGGTCAGCCCCCGGGCCGGGATGCGCACGAGCGTCTCGAGGATCTCGGCCGGAGCCCCGGCGCGGCCCATGGGTGCGAGGATCGCGGCATCGGACCAGAACGCGATGACGGCCACGTCGTCCCGGGCGAACTCCCCCACCACGGCACCCACTGCCGCAGCAGCCGACCGGACCCGCTCGCCCCGCATGGACCCGGAGACGTCGAGGATCAGCACCATCGCCCGGCGTTGCCTGATCCGCTCGCGGACCACGATGTCCGAGGCCTCCGGTACCGGTTTGGCCACGAGGTTCTCCACCGTGGCCTCCAGGTCGATGTCCTCGGCGTCTCCTGCGAAGGGGAGCCGCTCCAGGTCCCCGAGCCCGCGCCGTGCGGCGGCCCTCCGCGGCGGTTGCGGGATCGACAGGGCCGCGGCGATCTCCCGGGCCCGGCGCAGCGCCTCGACGTCGGCCGGTCCGTCTAGGTCCTCCAGGTCGATGACCTGGCTGTCCTCCCCGGTCTCGCCCGGTGCCGCGCTCCCCCGGGCCCGCGCCCCCTCGCGGTCTCTCCCCGGCCCGCGGGCCACGAGCACCTGCCCGCCGCTCTCCGCGGCGGCCGGCAGGAAGACGGTCGGGTGCTCTTCGAGCACCTTCGGCCGGCGACGGCGGCCACTCGCCTTCTGGCTGCGGCGCACGATCAGCGATTCCGCCTCGATCTGCCTTCAACCCGGATCCGCGGCGGCCGGGTGCAGGATGAAGTGGTCCTCCCAGATCTCCCGCAGTACGCGCTCCGGAGTGGTCCCGGCGGCCTCATCCACGTGGATCCGTCCGGAGAGGGCCACCAAGGCGGACTCCAGGACTGCCTCCGCGTAACGGCGCCGGGTGTTCACCTGCGCCGTCACCCGCCCCTCTCCCGGGGAGTCAACACCGTGCAGGGCGAGCAGCTGCGCGGCCACCAGGGCCAGGTCGATCGCACCTCGCACCGAGCTGCCCTGCCGGGTGTCCTCGCGCTCGCGGGTGGCCCGGGTCAGCGCGACGGCGTCCGTGACCAACGCGGAGGCAAGGTCCGTCGGGACGTCCTGGCCGCCGTCGGGCCCCAGGCCGGTGCGCAACGCCACGATCCGACGCTCGGCCTCCGCACCCTGGTACCCGACGACGAGCCGGTTGAACCGGTCGTGCACGGACGTGGACAACCGCGTGGTCCCCACGTGGTCGTAGGGGTTCATCGAGCCGATGATGCGGAAGGTCGGCTGGGCCGTGATGGTGCCGATCCGCGGGATGGTGACCTGCCGCTCCGCCATGGCCGTCAGCAGCGTGTTGAGCGTGTCATCCGGCGCCCGGTTGAACTCCTCCATGTAGAGGAAGCCGCCCTCCCGCATGGCCCGCACCAGCGGGCCGTCCACGAAGTTCTCATCCCGGTAGCCCTCCCGCAGGACACGGGCGGGGTCATGCCCTCCGAGGAGCTTCGACGGGGTGAGGTCCGCGTTGCCCTCCACCAGGACGAACGGGATGCCCCACTCCTCCGCGATGGCCCGCAGGATCGTGGACTTGGACGTCCCCGGGGGGCCCTCCAGCAGGATGTCTCGTCCGGCCGCCACCGCGGCGAGGACCAGATCGAGTTCGCGTTCCCGGCCGACCACGCGGTGACCCACGCTGCCGCGGACCCTGGTCAGGTGGCCCGCGTTCCGCGTGACGGTGGTCTGGTCGTCCATTCTTCCCCTTGGTGCAGTCCTCGTTGCATTCCTCGTTGCAGTCCTCATCGGGTGTCCTACTGGACGGCCGCGCCTCCATCGACCGGTATCTGGCCACCCGAGACGTAGTACGACTCATCGGAGGCAAGCCAGAGCACTGCGTTGGACACGTGGACGGGCTCGATCCAGGCCTTGCCGAAGGGGTTCAGCCCGGCGAAGGCGGGCTCGGCGTCAGAGGCCGTCGGTTCGTCCAGGTCCGGCCGGAAGAGCCCGTACGTTCTCTTGTTCTTGACCATCGGCGTGTCAATCGAGTTCGGGTGGATGGTGTTGACCCGGATTCCGTGGGGTCCCAGCTCGTTCGCCAGAACCTTCATCAACCCGACGATCCCGTGCTTCGCGGTCGTGTACGCCGCGACGTTCGCCAAGCCCTTGAATCCTGCGAGAGAGGAGATGATGATGACGGACCCCCCTGCGCCGGCCTTGATCAGGTGTTCGGCTGCAGCGGCGTAGGTGTGCCACACCCCCGTGAGATTGATGTCCTGGATGTCCTTCCACGACGTCTCACTGACCTGGTGCGTGTCCGTCCCGAACGTGAAGATCCCCGCGTTGGCCACGATGGCGTTGACGGCACCGAGTTCGGCCACACCGTCATGGACCGCCGACTTCAGCGCGTCGAGATCGCGCACGTCCGCCACCCGGGTGACGATCCGCCGGTCCAAGGCTTCCACGAGTCTCGCGGTCTCCTGGAGCTCATCCTCTCCCGGCAGGTCGTAGAAGCCGTCAAGGCTCTCCACGGGTGCACAGAGATCGACCGCGATGATGTCCGCGCCCTCCTCAGCCAGTCGGACGGCGTGGCTCCGCCCCTGTCCCCGGGCTGCGCCCGTGATGAAGACAACCTTGCCGTCCATGCGTCCTGCCATGATGTGACTCCTCTGTAGAGTTGCGTGCTGTTCTTCGGGGGGATGGCGTCAGAAGACGACGGATTTGAGGCCGGCGCCGGCGTCGACGGGCAGCGGGACTCCGGTGATGTAGCGACCCTCATCAGAGGACAGAAAGAGCACGGCGTTGGAGATGTCCACCGGCTCGACCCATGGGATCGGCAGGGAATTCATGGCCTGTGAGGTCGCGGCGAAGTCCTCATCCGTGGGATTCTCCAGGTCGGGCCGGAAGAGCCTCTTGGTGGCCTCGTTCATGATCATGGGCGTGTCCACCTGGGTCGGGTGGATGGAATTGACCCGGATGCTGTAAGGAGCCAGCTCGATGGCCAGGGTCCGCATCAGTCCGACGAGGCCATGCTTGGCTGAGACGTAGTGGGCGATGTTGCCCATGCCCTTGAGACCCGCCAGCGAGCTGGTGAGGACGATCGAGCCGCCGTTGCCTCCGGCCTTGAGGTGCGGGATGGCGGCCTTGACCGTGTGCCAGACGCCGGTGAGGTTGATGTCGATCATCGACTGCCACCCGCCCTCGGATAGGACGTCGGCCTCAGCCATCTCCCCCGAGATTCCCGCGTTGGCCGAGACGATGTCGATGCGGCCGAACTCCGCCATGCCCTCCTCCGCGAGGGCCTTCAGGGCATCGAAGTCCCGGACATCGGCCTGCTTGGCGATGATGCGCCGGTCGAGCGCCTCGACCTGACGGACCGTCTCCGCCAGGTCCTCGGCGGAGGGGCCCGCATAGGGAACGTGTTCGACATCCTGGCAGATGTCGAACGTGATGATGTCGGCGCCCTCCTCCGCGAGACGCACAGCGTGGCTTCTGCCCTGCCCGCGCGCGCCGCCGGAGATGAACGCGACCTTGCCTTCGAGACGTGCACCCATGCTGATCTGACTCCATGTTCTGATTGCTGTGAGATGGCTTGACGGTGAGTGAAGATGGACGTGATGCGGATGTGGTGGGACGGCGGAGAGGGATTCGGTCAGGACGACGAGGCCGCGGAGGCGCCCGGGGGCACGAATCCGGCCAGGGGGTCGATCTCGCAGGCGCTGACCGGGGGCCGGGCGGGGGCGCCCATGCCGATCGTCACCGCGACGGGGCGGGACTTGGCCCGGGGCCGGGGCGGGGAGGTCCGGTGGGAGCGGTCGACGCTGGGCCGGGGCTTGCTGTGGTCCTCCTCCCGGCCCTGGAGGAGGTCCTCCCCCAGGCCGCGCACGCACTCGGGATCCGGACCGTCCAGGGGCAGCCCGGTGAAGAACTTCGCCGCCATGCACCCCCCGCGGCAGGAATCCAGGAACTGGCATCCGGAGCACGCCCCGCCGGTCTGGGGCTCGCGCAGCTCGGTGAACAGTTCCGCACCCCGCCAGACGCTAGCGAACCCGCCGTCGGTCACCGTGTTGCCGGCCTTGAACTCGTCGTGGATCGCGAACGGGCAGGCGTAGACGTCGCCCACCGGGTCGATCAGGCACACCACCCGGCCGGCACCGCACAGGTTCAGCCCCGGAAGGGTCTGCCCGTAGGCCGAGAGGTGGAAGAACGAGTCCCCGGTCAGCACCCCCTCACCGTGGGCCACCAGCCAGTCGTAGAGCTCCCGCTGCTGCTCCGGACGCGGGTGGAGGTCATCCCACACATCCACCGCACGGCCGGAGGGACGCAGGCGGGTGATCCGCAGCGTGGCTCCGTACCGGTCCGCGAGGGCCTTGAACTCGTCCAGCTGCGGGATGTTGTGCCGAGTCATGACCACGGAGATCTTGAAGCCCTCCACCCCGGCATCACGGAGGTTCTCCATGGCCCTCACGGCCAGGTCGAAGGAGCCCTGGCCCCGTAGGGCGTCGTTGACCTCGGCGGTGGCCCCGTCCAAGGAGATCTGCACGTCGATGTACCCGTTGTCCGCGATCCGCTGGGCGGCAGCGGCGTCGATGCGCACGCCGTTGGTGGAGAACTTCACGCCCACATCGTGGCTGGTGGCATACTCGACGATCTCCCAGAAGTCGGAGCGGACGGTCGGCTCGCCACCGCCGATGTTCACGTAGAAGACCTGCATCCGCTGCAGCTCATCGATGATCTCCTTGCACTGCTCGGTGCTCAGCTCGTTGGGGTCTCGGCGTCCCGAGGCCGAGAGGCAGTGCGAACAGCTCAGGTTGCAGGCGTACGTCAGCTCCCAGGTCAGGCAGATCGGGGAATCCAGTCCGCGTTCGAAGTGGTCGATGAGGCTCGGACGGCGCTCGGGGGCAAGGGTCACAGCAAACTCCAGGGGTTCAGGCGTGGCGGGGGGCCGGCAGCAGCATGTCCGTCTCGGCCAGTCGTTGCAGGGCGGACACGTATCCGGGGCGTGCCCCGTCCTCGACGCCGAGGGCCGCGAAGGTGGAATCCACACTCGGGAAGTCGGCCAGCGCGGTGACCAGCTCCACGAGCCGGGTGTCCTTGAGGAAGCTCAGGCGGCGGGTGCCGAAGTGATACAGCAGCGCACCGAAGGGCTCGGGGCGGACGGCGACGCGGGGGTTCAGCTGCCAGGCCGTCCCGGGATCGAGGACGAGCCCCGATCCCGTGACCGCCGGCGTGGACGTGGTGGTCGTCACGGTCAGTAGACCCCGCACATGCCGTCGATTGAGACGTCCTCGACGAGGTCGTCCGCCGTGACTTCGGTGCTGGTGGAATGGGCAGTGGACTGGTCCATGGTTCCTCCCGGGAGAATGGTGCTGGAGACTGTGAGTTGTATCACTCACCTGTAGGGACCATAAATGACACCCGGTGCCAATGCAATGGATTTCCCGCGCGAAGGTGGAGAATCTGGGAAGGTCGGGAATCGGCGGACACCGTCGGACCATCAGGCTTCCGCAGGGTGGAAGAACACGTGACAGGAGGGGCCATGACGGGGTTGGATCACCCGGCCGAGCCGGACCGCCCACTGGGCCGGCCTCGGGCCACCACCCATGATGAGCTCGAGGCCATCGGCATGGACCTGTTCGGCCGTAGGGGCTATGAGAACGTCTCGGTGCAGCAGATCGCGGAAGCCGCGGGAGTCTCCCGCCGCACCTTCTTCCGCTACTTCCCCACCAAGTCAGATCTGCCCTGGGGCGATTTCGCCCAGGAGGTCGACCGCCTGCGCTCCACCCTGGCCCTCGTCCCGGACCAGCAGCCGCTCATGGCGGCGCTGCGGCGCGCCGTCGTCGAGTTCAACCGCGTACCCGCCGAGGCGGTCGAGCAGCACCGCGCCCGCCTGGGGCTCATCCTGTCCGAACCGGAACTCATCGCCCGGTCACTGCTCAAGTTCCAACTCTGGCGCGAGGTGATCGCCGAGTTCGCCGGACGGAGGCTGGGCATGCCCGGCTCGTCCTTCCTGCCCGAGCTGATCGGTGAGATCGCCCTGTCAGCGGCCGTGGCAGCCTACCGCGAATGGATCCCCCACCCCTCGGCGGACCTGCCGACCCTTATCGACACGGCCTTCGAGGCGATGACGGATCTCGAGGGATTGGAACACGGCAGCGCCGCGACGCTCGCCCAGCGGATCGCGCTGCCGGACGGGAGATCACCATGAGACTCGTCGATACCACCTGGCCGGAGGTCCGTCCCGAGTCCTTCGGCGGGCGGGCACCGATCCTGGTGGTCCCGGTCGGCGCCCTCGAACAGCACGGGCCCCACCTGCCCCTGGATACGGACGCTGCCGTCGCCGCGGCCATCGCCGCGGCCGTCGCCGCGGAGCGGGACCACGCGGCGCTCGCCCCGACCCTCCCTTTCGGGGCGAGCGGTGAACATGCCGGCTTCCCCGGCACCCTGTCCATCGGGGCCGACGCCCTGCACCACATCCTCATCGAACTCGTCCGCAGCTCCACCCCGACCTTCGCGGCCGTCATGGTGATCAACGGCCACGGCGGCAACGTCGACGCCCTTCGCTCCGCCGCCGCGCTGTGCACGGCGGAGGGACGCACGCTGCTGCCCCACCCTCTCGGACTGCCCGGCATGGACGCCCACGCCGGGCGGACCGAGACCTCGCTCATGTTGCACCTGGACCCCTCCCGCGTCCGCCTGGACCGGGCCGCCCCGGGCAACACCGCGCCACTGACAGTCCTGCTGCCCGAGTTGCGCACCCATGGCGTCCGGGGCGTCAGCCCGAACGGCGTGCTCGGGGACCCGACCGGGGCCAGCGCCGCGGAGGGGGCCGAGCTGTTCGACACGCTCGTGGAGCGCGCCCTCACCGCCTTCGACCGCCTGCCGGGCTGACCTCCAGTCGCCCTCCTCCCGGCACCCGCCCCGCACTCTCCCCGCGCTCTTCCCCCGGCGCCGCGAACCGCCACTCAGGCCTTGACTGTTGTGGAATACGTCACATCTACTGGGCTCCGTCCACAGGCCGCGCCCCAGGACGACGGGTCCCGAAGGTGCTGCCTCAACAATGCGGAGGGGAACACCCATGGGAAAGCGGAGAACTCTGGGATCAATGGCGTGCGCGGTGGCCATGGTCGGCACCGCGCTGGTCGCCGGACCGACGGCGGCCACGGCAGACAACCCGGACAGAACAGCAGCCCACCAGGCAGCCGTCAGCACGGCGGCCGTCGACTCGCAGGCACTCGAGCAGTCGTTGACCGAGGCACCGTCGAAAGGCCTGCAGACCCCGTTCGAGGCCAGCAACGGGGCGAACTGGACCACGGTCGAGCAGGCGCAGGCCTTCCTGGAGGACCTGGAGGCCTCCAGCGAACGCGTCGCGCTCCACGAGGTGGGAACCTCCGGTGAGGGCCGGCCGATCAATCTGATGACGATCGGCTCTCCGGCACCGAAGTCCCCGGAGGACATCGCCGAGGGCTCGTTCATCCTCTTCAACTGCTCCATCCACGGCAATGAGCCCTCCGGACGGGAGGGTTGCCTCCAGTTGGCCCGGGACATGAGCACCACCAGCGACCCCGCGTGGAACCGCCTCCTGAGGCAGACCACCGTGGGGTTCATCTACACGAACCCTGACGGCTGGGTGGCCGATACGCGCGGCAACGCCGACGGCACGGACGTGAACCGGGACTTCATGGCCCTCGAGACCCCGGAGGCCCAGGCCCTGGCGACGGTGATCCGGGACTGGAACCCCGATGTCCTCAACGACCTGCACGAGTACGGACCCCGGGAGTACTACGACACGGCGGCCCTGGTGCTCTGGCCGCGGAACAGGAACGTGGACGAGACCATCCACCGACTCTCCGAGCGGATGGTCAACGACTACACGGGAGCCCAGATCGAGGCCAACGGCATGACCAGCGGGATCTACGGGCTCCTGATCAAGGACGGCGTGCCGTTCCAGCAGGTCGCCGGGGACGGCCAGGCCCGGATCCTGCGCAATTACGCCGGCCTCAAGCACGTCACGGGGCAGTTGACCGAAGCGGCCTCCGGACCGGTGACCGCCGAGGAGGAGAACGATCCGCTGCTGACCAACCGCCGCCGGGTCTCGGTGCAGTACGCCAGTTCCGTCGGCTCGCTGGCCATGATCTCGGAGAACCGCACCCGCCTGGCGCGGCAGTCTGAGGCTGCGGCCCAGCGGGCCACCGAGGCCGGCGCCTCGCAGTCCGGCGTCGTGTACTTCGAGGGCCAGGACAACATGGTCCCGACCACGCCGGAGGGCGCTGAGCCGGATCCCATGTGCGGCTACCAGCTGACGGGGGCCCAGCTTGAGGAGCTGGCCTCGACGCTGGAGCTCCAGGACGTGGCCTGGGAGGAGAACGCCGACGGGGCCTTCGTGTCCATGGCCCAGCCGAGCCGGCCGCTGATCCCGCTGCTGCTGGACGAGCGCTCCGAGTTCGGCCTGGTGGCGGCCACGCCCCTGGACGACTGCTGATCAGCGCCCACGCCACCGCGGCAGGAGCACCGCGAGGTGCCGGGAGCGCACGGCGACCCGGATCACCCCGGTCCCGTACGCGGCGTCCGCGCCGAGCCGCAGCGCGAGGTGACGCGCCGGGTCCAGGGGGGCGCCGGCGTCGTCCGCCGGGGTGCCGGCACCCTGCCGGTGCTGCCAACCGTGCCGGGCGGCCCGCAGGGTGTCCGGCACGGTGGGCAGCATCCCGAGCACGACGGCGGCGCGGGCCACCGCGCGCACCCGCGGCACCGGGGCGAAGGACAGGACCACGGCCGCGGCACCGAGGGGCCACCACTCGCGGCGCAGCGCGTGGCCGATCGCGGTGGCCTCGGAGCGCAGACCCAGCACGGCGATCTCCACCCCGGCGGAGGCCGGCAGCCCGCGCTTCCGGAACCGTTGCACCGAGACGCCGACCTGCAGGCCCAGGCCGAGTGCCGCCGTCACGGAGCCCACGGCACGGCCCATCCGGCCGCCCCCGGCCGCCACCGCGGCTCCGGCCAGCATCGTCAGGCCGGGCCAGCCCAGGGCGGCGGGCGCCAGCCGCCCGGGGTACCGCCGGTCCAGCGGGACGGCCGAGGAGCCATAGGCGGCGTGGCGGCGGGCCCAGGCCGCCACCCCGGACCGGACCTCGTGGTGGACCTCCGCGTCCGGCACGTAGCGGACCGTCCACCCGGAATCCACCAGCCGCCACACCAGGTCCACGTCCTCTCCCACCCGCAGTCCGGGTTCGAACGGCGGATCCGGCAGCGCCGCACGACGGACCACCAGGGCGGCCGTGGGGACGTAGCCGACCTGCCCGCCGGGGGCCACGCGGCGGGCATGGGGGCCGAGGTCCAGTCCACCCCGCCGGGCCTCGAAGCGCTCCAGCACGCTGCCGGGTCCCGCCCCGGTGACCGTGCCGCGTACCCGGGGGGCGACGGCGGCCACGCCCGGGTCCTCGAAGTGCGGCACCAGCCGGTCCAGCCAGTCCCGCGTCGGCAGGGTGTCCGCATCCAGGAGGGCCACCAGCTCGGCGGTGGTGGCGGCCAGCCCGGCGTTGCGCGCGCCTCCCGGTCCGCGGTTCTCCGGGAGCACGATCAACCGGGCGTCGTGCTCCGCGCAGACGCGCGCGATCTCGCGCGCCTCGGGCTCGGCGGAGCCGTCATCCACCACGGTGACCCGGAGGCGACGGGCCGGCCCAGCCGCGGCCAGGGCGGCCAGGAGCCGGCCCAGCGGAGCCGGCGAGCCGTAGACCGGCACCACGGCCTCAATCTCCTCCGGACGCGGGGGACGGGGTGGCAGCACGGGTAACGCCAGTCCGCGGTCCACCAGCAACCGTGCCGTGGCCTGTTCGATCTCATCCCCGGGGAGCGCCGGCCCGGCCCCGGGCCGTAGGACGCCTCGCGCCCAGGAACGGGCCGGCGCCGAGAGCCGCGCCAGTCCCCACGGTGAACCACCGAAGAGCAGTTCGCCGGAGCGGCGGGTGTATGCACCGTGCGTCCGCAGGATGGGCCGCGACGTCATGAGGCGTTCGTCGTGATCAGGTGCTCGCCGACCGCCCGCGCCATGCCGGGGTTCTCGAGATAGCCGACGACCGCGTGCGGCTCCTGTCCGGTGTCGATCCTGAGGTCACGGACCTGTCCGGGCACGGCCTCGGCCAGGTAGGGGGCCAGCGGGTTCAGGATGGCGACGACGTCCCGGGCGTCGTAGCCGTTGTGCCAGGATCCGGCCGCGACCGGAACGGAGGCGGGGACCGGCGCCGGCGACACTCCCCCGTGGCCCAGCAGGTGTTTCTGCACGGCCGGCAGACCCAGGGGGCTGCCGGTGGTGACCAGCAGGGAGACCGGTCGATCGGGTTCCCGGCGGGTCAGCAGATCGTAGGCCACCACGCTGCCCAGGCTGTGGGCGATGATCACCAGCGGCTCTCTCCGTGGCACCCCGGCCAGCGCCTCCTCGACGAGGTCCAGCACCATTTCCCGCACCTCGGCGCAGCCCAGGTAGTAGGCCACGTCCGTGAACTGGCTCTCGATCACGCGGGCCGAGACACCAGCCTGCCGGGCCAGGTGCTGCAGGACGTCCCGCAGCCACGGGACCCTCAGCAGCTCGTCCAGGGTCCACCACGGACGCCCGACGCCGGCCGGGACACCGCGCGCCGTGGGCTCGCCGTCTGCGAAGGGTCGCCGGGGCGGCAGGTGCGTGACGACGTCGTCGAGCAGGTCGGCCTTGACCTCACAGACGGCCTGGACGTCATCCGGCATCGGGTGGCCGGTGGTCCAGAGCGCCAGGTCGGGCCCGGGGCCGTCTGACTCGCGCGCATCCACGGCATCGCGGAAGGCATTGCCGTAGAAGGGGAACACCACCGGGGCCTCAGCCGGCACACGATCCAGGCCGGCCGCCGCCAGTCCCGTGTTCAACGCCTGCAGCCAGCGACCGCGGATGTCCGCCGCGAAGGCGGGGACGCGGTCCACGGGGAAGTCCCTGGGGGTGTGCTGGCCGCGGCCGTGGAGGAGCACCAGCGTGGTCATGCCCCTCCTCGTGACGGTCCGGCGTGTGAGTCGAGGATAGCCTGCGGGATCCTCGGCCGGTCCAAGACGCTGGCCAGTGCCAGGCGCGCCAGGTGGACCGCCGGCCGGTACTCCCTGAGGCACCGCTCCAGGCGCGCCTCGGCCACGGCGGCTTCCGGCCGGCGGCGAGCTGGTCCCGGCCTGGGCCGACTGGCCAACCTGTCCCGCTGCCTGCTCCATGGCCCATGACTGAGGACCCCCGCGGACGCGATAAGGATTCGGGTCCCCCATCCGTGGAACGGCCCTCAGGACCCGGCGCTGACCAGCCCGGACTCGTAGGCGGTGACCACGATCTGCGTCCGGTCCCGCAGACCGAGCTTGGCCAGGATCCGGGACACGTGGGTCTTGATCGTCTGCTCGGACAGGAACAGTTCGGCGGCGAGCTCGGCGTTGGAGCGGCCGGTGGCCACGAGCCGCATCACGTCCAGCTCGCGGTCGGTCAGTGGCCCCAGCACGGTGATGTCCGGCGTCCGGACGGCGGGGCGGGAGACGTAGTCGGCGATGAGCTTCTGGGTGATGGACGGGGCCAGCAGCGCCTCTCCCCCGGCGACCACCCGCACGGCGCCGGCCAGGTCCTCGGCGGTGGCGTCCTTGAGCAGGAATCCGCTGGCACCGGCCTGCAGGGCGGCGAAGACGTACTCGTCCGCGTCGAAGGTGGTCAGCATGATCACGCGCGGATGCTGGTCACCGGGCATGGCGAAGATCGATCGGGTGGCGTCCAGGCCGTTGACCCTCGGCATGCGGATGTCCATGAGCACCACGTCCGGCCGGGCCTTCCGCACGAGGTCCACCACCTCGGAGCCGTCGGCCGCGCTCCCGACCACGCTCATGTCCTCCTGGGCATCCAGGAGCGCACCGAACCCCTGACGCACCATCGCCTGGTCGTCCACGATCAGGATCCGGATGGGGCGGGCCTCGGAGAAGGGTTCATCGGTGGTGTCGGTCACCGGGCCAGCCTATCGCCGTCCCTCCCACGTATCCCTGCGCCACCCACAGGATCACCTGCCCGGGTGACGACCGCACGCGGACCGCACCCTACCTTCGACATCATGAAACGCACCCTCACGCACCTCGGCCGCGACTTCGCCTACGTCCTGCCCGGATTCTTCATCTCCCTCTTCGCCTTCATCCTGCTCGTCCCCCTCTTCACGCTCGCCCTGGGCACCGCCGTCCTCTGGATCGGCGTCTGGCTCCTGCCGATCGTCCTGCTGATCGCCGGCGGCTTCGCCGAGCTCTCCCGCAGCCGCGTCCGGCTGTGGGGCGGCCGGATGGACCAGCCCGCGTACCGCGAGCGCGGCTCCGCCGGTCACGGTCTCCTGCGCTGCGCCACGGATCCGCGCCGATGGCTGGACCTGCTGTTCGAGACCCTGATCGCTTTTCCGATGCGCATCGTCACCTTCGTCCTGTCCGTCACCTGGGCCGCCGTGGCCCTCGGCGGACTCACGTACGTCCTCTGGGGTCACTACATCCCCCGGGGTGAGAACGAGTTCCCGCTGGTCGGGGGGATGCTGGAGGCCCTGACGTACGGCGCCGTCGCCGATGGCCTCGCCAGCAGCTACCTGGTGGAATCCCTCGTCTACCTCGTCCTCGGGGTCCTCTTCACCCTCACGCTGCCGCTGGTCATGCGCGGGATCGCCCTGCTGGACGCCACCACGACGGCGGCCGCGCTGGGTGCCGCTGGCGAGTCCGGTCCCACGGTGGCCGGCTGGCGGCCCACCTCCCCCGCAGCCCCGGTAGCGTGAGCACCATGCGGGCCACCCAGAGCGGACCCCTGGCCCAGACCCCGGTCAGCTTCTCCTCCACCGGCTGGCTGTACCTCCTCACGGGATTCGGGGCCGTGGCGCAGTTGTCCATCGGCTGGCCGGTCCTGGCGGCCGTCCACGAGGCGCACGTCCTGGCGGCCATGGTCGCCTCGATGCTCCTCGCCGCCGCACTGCCCGTGGCCGTCCATCGGCCGCGCCTCGGCATCCTGCTGGGTGCCGTCGGGGCCCTGCTCTCCTCCCTGACCGTGGACCCGTTGTCCGGCCCCTGGCCGTGGCCGGTCACGAGCCTGATCTGGTATGTGTTCCTCGTGCTGCTCCTGGCCGCCACCGCCGGATGGCGGATGGGCGCGGCGGCCTGGCTCGCCGGCACCATGGTCTCCGTCCTGGGAATCACGCTGGTCGCGCCGGATCACGGGGATGGGGCCTTCGGAAACGTGATCGTGGTCGCCTCCCTCACCGCCGCCGCCCTCTCCATCGGCAGTGCGGTGCGGCAGCTGACCAGCAGCCGCCGGCAGCTCGTCCAGGAACGGCAGCTCACGGCCGAGGAGGAGACCAAGCGGCGCGAGCTGCAGCAGCGCAACCGGATCGCCCAGGAGCTGCATGACGTGGTGGCCCATTCCCTGTCCGTCATCTCCGTCCAGGCCACCACGGCGCCCTACCGGTTGCCCGGGATGGACGAGCCCACGCGCGGCGAGTTCGACTCGATCGCCGGCTCCTCCCGGCGGGCGCTGACCGAGATGCGCGGACTGCTGGCCGTGCTGCGCGGTGACGACGCCGCCGAGACGGCACCCCAGCCGACCATCGCGGACATCCCGGCCCTCGTGGCCAACGCCCGTGCCTCCGGGGCTCGCGTGGACCTGGAGATCGACCCGGAGCTGCTGCCCCAGGGCGGAGTGGCCGGCCCGGTGGACGCTGAGGCGACCACGGGTGACCCGACCACCGTCATCGGTGGGCCGAGCGCGGCGGGCGACTGGTCCGCCGTCGTACCCCCCGCCACCGGGCTCACCGCCTACCGGACCGTCCAGGAGGCGGTGAGCAACGCGCTGCGCCACGCCCCCGGCGCCGCGATCCGCGTGCAGGTCTCCATGGGGGACCTGATCGGCGTCCGGGTGGTGAACGGCCCGGCCACCCGCACGCTGGCGGTGCCCGCCCCGGGCGCCGGGCTGGGGCTGAAGGGCCTGACCGAGCGCGTCAGCGCGCTCGGTGGCACCGTCACCGCGGGCCCGACGCCGGACGGCGGGTTCACGGTGAAGGCCCGCCTGCCGCTGTGATCGGGGTGCCCCCGTTAGGGTGGGCGCATGGAACCGTCCGCCCCGGCCCTCGCCGTCCGACCGTGAACCGGCTGTCCCGGGCCGTGCTGGGCCTGTTCGCCGCGCCGCGGGTCAACATGCGGGAGGACTACGGGAAGGTCCGGCGGGTGCAGCAGCGACTGGCCGCGCTGTCCGGTCCGCGGTACCGGACCGCCTACCGGCAGACGGTGGCCGAGGTGGCCGGGCGACTGGTGCCGGTGCGGGTCTTCCAGCCGAGGCAGAAGCGGCGGGACGACGTCCTGCTGTTCTTCCACGGCGGCGGCTGGGTCACGGGGGACATCGAGAGCTACACCCCGGCGTGTGCCACGATGGCCGATCTCACCGGCTGCGTGGTGGCCTCCGTGGACTACCGCCTGGCGCCGGAGCATCCGTTCCCGGCGGGGCTCGAGGACTGCTTCGGCGTCGCCCGGCTCCTGCTTCAGGAACCGCACCGGGCCGGCATCGGCTCGGCCGGGAACGTGGTCCTGGTGGGCGATTCCGCCGGGGCCAACCTGGCCGCCGCCGTCTCCCTCATGCTCCGGGATCAGGGCTTGCGCACGGCCGGCCGGCAGATCCTGCTGTACCCGGTGACGCACTGGGACCACGACCCGCTGACCTCCCCCTTCGCCTCGGTCCGCCACCACGGCGAGGACTACCGGCTCACCAACACCGAGGTCCAGGACTACTTCGAGCTCTACGTGCCCGACCCGGTCCAGCGCCGGAACCCGCTCGTGGCCCCCCTGATGGCCACGGACCTGTCCGGGCAGCCGGAGAGTCTCGTGATCACCGCGGAGCTCGACCTGCTGCGCGACGAGGGCGAGGAGTACGGCCGGGCCCTGCGCGCGGCCGGCAACCAGGTGCGCATCCACCGGGTGGAGTCCGCGCTGCACGGGTTCATCGCCCTGCCCCGGTTCTCCCGCTCGCTGCGGGAGGCCTACGAGGTCATCGACGACTTCCTGGACGGCTCCCTCAACGGGGGCCCCACGTGACCGGGCGGACCTGGGTGCGGCTGGACAACGCCTCCAACATCTTCCTGGCGGCCCGGACCGATGCGGATCCGAAGGTGTTCCGGCTCAGCGCCGAGACGGACCACGAGGTGGATCCCGTCCTGCTGCAGCAGGCTCTGGACACCACGTACGAGAGCTACCCGCTGTACCACGCGGTGCTGCGCCGCGGCGTGTTCTGGTACTACCTGCAGGACAGTGACCTCCGTCCCCACGTCACCGGGGAGGAGCTGCACACCTGCGCGCCGATCTACCGCGCGGATCGGCGCACCCTGCTGTTCCGCGTGACGCACCACCTCCGGCGGATCAACCTGGAGGTGTTCCACGCCCTCTCCGACGGCACCGGCGCCCTGTGGTTCCTCACGGACCTGGTCACCGCCTACCACCGCCTGCGGCACCCGGACCAGCCGCACGAGCCGCGCCCGCTGGACCCCGAGCCGGCGCGCGGGCTGACAGGCGACAGCTTCGCCGAGTACTTCCGTCGGCAGGCCGCGCCGGCGGCCCTGACCGTCCCGGCGGCCGGCACGGTCAGGGAGCCCGGCCCGCCGGAGCCCTCGGCACAGAACCGGCGGCACCCGGCGCCCGCCGACCAGCGGGCGACGACGGTCTACCGGGTCCGCGGGACCCGCACCCCCGATCACCGCACGCGGGCCGTCGAACTCACGGTTCCCGCGCAGGACGTGCTGGCACTGGCCCGGGCCGAGGGGGTCTCCCTGACCCTGTACCTGACCGCGTTGTTCTTCGAGTCCATCCGCCGCTCCTCGGGCGGCCTGGGACGCCACCGGACGCTCGCGGTGTCCGTCCCGGTGAACCTGCGCCAGTTCTTCCCCTCCACCTCGGCGCGCAACTTCTTCGCCACGGTGCGGGTGGAGCACACCTACGGCGAGGGCGGGGGCGAGGAGGCGGACAGCATCGGCTCCGTCGCCCGCCAGCTGGAGGCCCAGTTCCGGCCGAAGGCCACCCCGGAGGCGCTCGAGGCGAAGCTGCGGCGGTTCATCCGGTTCGAGCGGATGCCCGTGCTGCGGGTGCTGCCGCGGCCCCTCAAGGACCTGATGCTGGGTTTGGTGAACCGCGCCACCAACCGGGGCCTGACCGTCGCGATCTCCAACATGGGCCGAGTGTCCCTGCCCGCGCCGGCCGAGGAGCACGTCGGCCGGATGTTCCTGCATGTCTCGGCGGCCCGCCCGCAGTTCTGCGTGGTCTCCCACGCCGGGCTGCTCACCGTGAGCTTCTCCTCGCCCTTCACCGAGACCGGGCACATCCGCGAGTTCGCCCGGGTACTCACCGGCCACGGGGTGGACGTGGCCGTGGCCGCGGCGCGGGTGACGGAGGAGGAACTCGCGGAGGTCGACCCCGGCGGGGTGCATCCGTGAGGCGCTGCGAGGAGTGCTCCGTGTCGATCGAGGGCGTGTGGTCCCGGTGCCCGCTGTGTGCCGCGCCGGTCGCTGCCCCGGCCGGTGCCTCGGGCGGCGCTCGGGCCGGAGGCGGGGGCCGGGACGCGGGCGCGGAGACCCCGAGTCCCCTGGCGGCCGTCCCGCTGGTCTTCTCCCGGCGGCGCGTGCTCAGAGCGCTGTTCCTCGTGTCCATCGCGCTGATCCTGGCCTCGTTCACGGCCCAGCTGCTGTTCGGGCGGGACCTGGACGGGCTGGGGGTCCTGCGCTCGGTGTGGCTGGGCGTGAGCGCCATGTGGCTGGTGGTGCTCATGGCCGTGCGCCAGCGGCGCAACATCGCCAAGAGCACGGCGTCCCTCGTGGTGCTGGTCAGCCTGGTCTGCGTGTACTGGGACTATCTCGGCGGGTGGCCCGGATGGTCCCTGACCTATGTGGTCCCCATCCTCTGTGCCTCCTCGATCGTCGCCCTGCTGATCACGGTCCGTGTGATGCGCATCGAGGAGGGCGAACACGTCGTCTACAGCGGACTGACGGTGCTGCTGGGCCTGACGCCGCTGGGCTTCCTGCTCCTCGGCTGGGTCACCCACCCGGTGCCCTCCGCGATCTGCGGCGGCCTCAGCCTCGTGGCCCTTGCTCTCATCCAGCTGGCCCGCGGGGCGTCCGTCCGCCACGAGCTCGCCAAGCGCCTGCACGTGTAGTCAGCACCCGTACCAGGGCCACCAGCACCACCAGTTCGACCATCGTCTGGGTCACCACCACGAGCGGGGCGAGCTCGAACCCCGCCGGCAGGACGAGCACGAGCGGCAGCACCACCAGCGAGTTCCGGGTCACCCCGCTGAAGACCACCGCCCGGCGGTCTCGGACCGCCAACCCGGCCACGCGCCCGGCCGCCGCCCCGAGGCCGAGCATGACCACGGCGAACGCCACGAACACCGGCACCACGGCGACCAGGCCGCCCAGGTGCGCGCCGACGTCGTGCACCTGGGAGGCCACCACCACCGCGAGGGTGGACATCATCAGCGGCACCATGGCCACCGCCCCGACCTGCTGCAGCAGGCGGCCCGTCCGCCACCGCGCGGCGGCCAGCTGGGTCAGCCAGGCGGCCAGGGCGGGCAGGGCGATGAGCCACCCGAAGGCCTCCACGAAGGGCCTCAGCTCGACCGCGTGGGCGAACTGTTCCCCCGCCATCAGCCGCAGGAACACCGGAAGCAGGAGCAGCTGCAGGAGCATCAGCAGCGGGGTGGCGGCCAGCAACCGGTCCGCCGCGCCCCCGGCCAGCCGCGTGAACACGATGACGTAGTCCACACAGGGGGTCAGCAGCACGAACAGCACCCCGACCAGGAGCACCCGGTCCTGCGCCACGAGGCGGGAGAGGCCGAAGGCCACGATCGGCACCAGCACGAAGTTGACCAGCAGCACCGCGGCCAGGAATCGCCGCTCCCGCAGGGCGCCACCCAGCTGCGCGAAGGGGACGGCCAGGAACGTGGCGTAGAGCAGCAGTCCCAGCACGGGGGTGATGGCCTGGCCCGCGGGCACCGCCACCGTCGGGACACCGAGCCCGACGCCGGCCCCGGCCAGCAGGGCGGCCAGGTACAGCGGGACCTGGTGCCGTTCCATCCACGCGACGATCCGCCGCAGGCCAGCGGCCCCTGGTGAATGCACGACCACCAGTCTGGCAGGTCCTGGGCGGGCGGCCGGCGGACGGGTGAGGGCGAATGGCCCGAAAGGGTGAGGCGGAGTCATCCCCTCGGGTGATGTGCGCGCGGTGCCCGGCGCCTAGCGTGGGAACCATGCAGCCCGCCCCGGCCCTGCCCGCCCCTTCGCTCCTCCCCGCCGACGCGTCCCTCGGCGCACTGGCCCTCGGCGCCCTCAACCTCGGGTCCCTGCTGCTCGGTCCGCTCGCACTGGTGCAGCCCTACCCGGCCCCGGAGGCGGAACTGACCCGGCTGGCCGGACTGCTGCTGATCCTGACCCTCCTCAATGCGATGCTGGCGTTCGCCCAGGCCGGGACCGTGGCCCGTGTGACCGCCACGGGGCTGCTGTGGGGCACCGTGGCCACGGGGCTCCATGTGGCGAGCTACACGCTGATCGGCACCGCGGGACGGACCTCTGCCGCCCACGGTGCCCTGCTCCTGAGCCTGGGGGTGGCTGCCGTCGCCGGCCTCTGGCACCTGCGTTCCGTGGCGAAGACCGCGCGGCCGGCCACCGTGCTGGGCGGGATCAGCGTGGTCAATCCCCTGGCCGCCGTGGTCATGGGCACCGTCTTCCTCGGGGCCGTGGGCGAGGTCGGATGGTCCGGCTTGGCGGGACTGGTGATGGCGGGCCTGACGGTGGCCGCGGGCGCAGCCCTGCTGGCCTGGGGCCGGACCTCACGCTGAGCCGAAGGTCTCCGGGTCCACCGGCCGTCGGTGCCGCGGCAGTTTCTCCACCACGAGCCGGTAGGAGTCGATCACGAGCTCGCGCAGGAGTGCCGCGGTGAGGTTCTTTCCACCGGTGACGGTGATCCAGTGTCTCTTGTTCATGTGATAGCCCGGCGTGATCTCCGGGTAGGCCTGGCGCAGGGCGCCCGAGTCCTCCGGATCGGCCTTGAGGTTCACGATGGCTTCGCCGTCCAGCTCCGCCAGGAACATGAACATGCGGCCCTTCACCTTGTAGACGTCACTGTCCGGGCCGAAGGGCTGCTCCACCGTCACGGCCGGGAACTGGAGGGCGGCCTCAGAGCACACCCGATGAAGGTCGACTCGATCCATATCCCCTCCGCACTCTCAGACTATGCCCCACCGGGGGTCTTGCCGCAAGGCCCCCGGGCCCTGCCAGAATCAGCGGGTCGATTCGAGAGGGAGCACCCCGTGAAGCCCGCAGCACCGCCCACCCGTCCCCCCGTGTTCGCCCTGCCGGGCCGCCTGGCGTCCAAGGCCGAGTCGCACCTGATCGCCGACGACCAGGCGCACTTCGCCGTCCTCGCCGCAACGCTACGCGAGCGGCTGGCCGAGGACACCCACCGCCTGGCCGAGCTGCGCCGTCGACCGCGCGGAGCGGGTGAATACGCGCTCGAACGCGATGCCGACATCCGCCGCCTGACCGCCCGCCTGCGGTTGCTGGAACGGTTCGGCGTGGACCTGACCCTGGGCCGGATGGTCACCGCCCCGCCGGGCGAGGGCGTGTCCGGCGAGACCGTGTACATCGGCCGCATGGGCCTGACCGACGGTGCGGGCCGGCGCCTGCTCGTCGACTGGCGCTCCCCCGCCGCCGAACCGTTCTTCGGCGCCACCCACGCCCACCCCGCGGGCCTGGCCAGCCGCCGTCGCTACCGCTGGACGCGCGGCGTCATCACCGACTACTGGGACGAGGTCTTCACCCCGGAGGGACTGTCCGACGCCGGCCGGCGCGCCGCGCTGGACGACCAGTCGGCCTTCATCGCCAGCCTCGGCGCCCACCGCACGTCCCGCATGCGGGACGTGCTCGGCACCATCCAGGCGGACCAGGACGCCATCATCCGCGCCGGTTCGCGCGGTGCCCTGGTGGTCGACGGCGGCCCCGGCACGGGCAAGACGGTGGTCGCCCTGCACCGGACCGCCCAGCTGCTCTACGCCGACGAGAGGCTGCGGCAGGGCAGCGGCGGCATCCTGTTCGTGGGACCACATGAGCCGTACCTCGCCTACGTGGCGGACGTGCTGCCCTCACTCGGGGAGGACGGGGTGCTCACGTCCACGGTGCTGGGATTGGTCCCGGAGGGCGGCACGGTGCCTGCGGAGGCGGACGAGGCCGTGGCCGCGCTCAAGGCCCGGCGGGATCTCGTGGACGCCGTGGAGCCGGCCGTCGGGCTGTACGAGGAACCACCGGCGGAAGGCCTGCTCGTGACCACACCGTGGGCGGAGGTCTGGCTCTCCGCCGTCGACTGGGCTGAGGCCTTCGCCTCCCGGGACGCCTCCACACCGCACCACGAGGCGCGCGAGGAGGTGTGGTCGGCGCTGCTGGAGATCCTCCTCGAGCGGCACGGGATGGACGACGTTCCCGGCACGGAGACCCTGACGGGTGCCCTCGAGGCGAATGCCGAACTGCGGGAGGCCTTCGACCGGTCCTGGCCGCTGGTGCGCGCCGAGGAGATCGTGGGCGACCTCTTCACGGTCCCCGCCTACCTCCGGCGCTGCGCCCCCGACCTGAGCCCGGACGAGGTCCGCGCCCTGCAGCGGGACGCACCCCAGGCGTGGACGGCCGCGGACCTGCCGATCCTGGACGCGGCCCGCCGGCGGATCGGCGACCCCGGGGCCGCCCGGCGGCGGCGCCGGCGTGAGAGGGCCCGGGCGGACGAGGCGGCCGTGATGGACCGGGTCATCGACGACCTGGTGGCCGCGGACGACTCGGACCTGCTGGAGATGACGTCCCTGCGGACGGCGGACATCCGGGACAGACTGGCGGATCAGGGCACCGAGGACCCCGAGGTGCGGGATCCCCTGGCCGGGCCATTCGGTCACATCGTGGTGGACGAGGCCCAGGAGCTCACCGACGCCGAATGGCGGATGCTCCTGGCCCGGTGTCCTTCCGGCAGTTTCACGATCGTGGGCGATCGCGCCCAGGCCCGCCGGGGCTTCACCGAGACCTGGGCCGAGCGGCTCGACCGGGCCGGACACCGCCACGTGGAGATCGCCACCCTGACGGTGAACTACCGCACGCCGCGGGAGGTCATGACCGAGGCCGCCCAGGTGATCCGGCGGGTGCTGCCGGACGCCAACGTGCCGACGTCCATCCGGGACTCCGGGGTGCCGGTCCGGTACGGCTCGGTGTCCGAGCTGGACGGGGTGGTGTGCACCTGGCTGGAGGAGAACCCGACCGGTGAGGGAGCCGCCGTCGTCATCGGGGCTCCGGGATACACGCCACCGGCCGCGGCACGTGACCGCGTCCGGTCCCTCACCCCGGCCCTGGCCAAGGGACTCGAGTTCGACCTCGTGGTGCTGGTGGACCCGCGGCAGTTCGGCGCGGGGATCACCGGGACGGTGGACCGCTACGTGGCGATGACCAGGGCCACCCAGCGGCTCGTGGTGCTGACACAGGACTAAGGTGGACTGGACAAAAGAGTTCTCGTCACAGGGGTGGTTCTCCATGTCAGGCATCGTCGCAGCCCACGGTCCCTTCGATCCCGGCCGGGGCCAGCGGATGCTGGACCGACTGGCCCACCGGGGCCCGGACGGCTCCGGGTCCCGGGAGCTGGGCCCCTCCTGGCTGGGCAGCAGGTACCTGTCCATCGTGGACCCGGTCTCGGGCGATCAGCCGCTGTCCGGAGGCCGCGCTGGAGAGCTCTGGGTGGTCGGCGACGGCATGCTCCACAACCACCGGCGGATCCGGGAGCGGTTCGGTGCCGACCGGTTCCACACCGACTCGGACCTGGAGGCCGCCCTCGTCCTCGTGGAGCAGCTCGGCGCCCAGGGGTTCGAACACCTGTGGGGGCCTTTCGCGCTCGTGGTCGCAGCCGCCGACGGCCGGTTCGCGGCGGCCCGGGACGTCCTCGGCCTGGCCCCCCTGTACTGGGTGCACGACGGCGGCACGGTGGTCTTCGCCTCCGAGCTCAAGGCCTTCGACGAGGACCAGCGGCCCGCCGTGCGCCCCTTCCCGCCAGGGCACTGCTGGACGCCGGACGGCGGCCTGGCCCCCATCCGCCGCTTCCCCGGCACCGCCCCCGTCCTGCTGCAGAGCCGGGCGGAGGACGACGAACCGCCGGCGTGGGTGTTCGACGCCCTCCGGGAGACGCTGATCCGGGCCGTCGACCGCAGCCTGGCGGGCCGCCACTCCCCTGGGGTGCTGCTCTCCGGCGGCGTGGACTCGAGCATCATCACGGCGATCGCCGCCCGTCACCACGGCGAGGGGCAGGCGCTCAAGACGTTCGCGGTGGGGCTGGAGGGCAGCGGTGACCTTGCCGCCGCGCGGCTCGTGGCCGAGCACTGCGGCACGGAGCACCACGAACTCGTCTACACGGCCGACGACGCCCTCGACGCCGTGCCGCGCGTGATCGCCGGGCTGGAGTCCTTCGACCCGAAGCTCGTCCACTCGGCGGTCCCGAACTACTTCGTCTCGAGACTGGCCGCCCTGCACGCCAAGATCGTCCTGGTGGGCGAGGGTGCGGACGAGCTCTTCGCCGGATACAGCCACTTCGGCCGGCACGAGGACGCCTCCGAACTGCAGGCGGAGCTGATCGAGACCCTGCAGGGCATGCACATCGGTGGACTGCAGCGCGTGGACCGCGTCGCCGGCGCCCTCGGCGTGGAGCCTCGGCTGCCGTTCCTCGACCTGGACATGGTGGAACTGGCCATGGCGCTGCCGCCGGAGTGGAAGCTGGTGGGCCGGGACCGCCCCGCCAAATGGCTGCTGCGGAAGGCCTTCGACGGGTGGCTGCCGGACGAGGTGCTGTGGCGGCGCAAGGAGCAGTTCGGCGAGGGGACCGGGATGAACGACGTGCTGACCGAGCACTTCGGCCAGACCGTCAGCGACGGCGAGCTGGCGGCCGAGGCAGGGGCGTTGACCCCGCCGGTGCGCACCCGGGAGGAGCTGGCCTACCTGCGCCTGCTCACCGCGGCCCTGCCCGGTGTCAACGCCCAGGAGACCGTCGGCCGGTTCGCCGAGGCCTGAGCCCCGCCGAACCGGCCGATGAGAATCCGGTGCCAGCCGGACCTCCCCTGATGTCAGCCGATGAGGCCCTGGTCCTGGAGCCACTCCTCGGCCACGTCCCGCGGGTTCTCGCCGTCCGTGTCCACCTTGCCGTTGAGTTCCATCATGGTCTCGTTCGTGAGCTTCTCCGAGATCGGGGCCATGATCTCCTCGATCGCCGGATACTCGTCCAGGGTCTCCTGCCGCAGCGTCAGGGCGCCCTGGTACTCCACGAAGAACTCCTCGTCGTCCTCGAGGATGACCATGTCGTTCGAGGCGATCCGCGCATCGGTGGAGAAGACCTCGCCGAACTCACAGGAGTCGCCCACCTGGGTGTAGATGAGGTTCAGCTCCAGCTCCACCACCTCGGAGAACTCGAAGCCGTAGGCCTCCTCGAGGCCGGGCAGGCCGTCGTCGCGGTTGATGAACTCGCTCGCGGCGCAGACGCGCGCCCGGTCCGGGTTCTCGTTGATGAACGCGGCGGCGTCCGACTGGGTCACCAGCCCGTTCTCGTCGGCGAAGTCCTGCTTGACGGCGATCCGGTAGGTGTTCTCGAAGGGGGCCGGCTCCAGCCAGGCGATGCCGTTCTCGGCGTCGGCCTCGCTCACCGCCGCGAAGAGGTCATCCGGGACCTCCTCGGTGGTGTTGCCGAGGATGTTGACCCAGCCGGTGCCGGTGTAGTCCCAGTAGAAGTCGATCTCGTCCGTCTCCAGCGCCTCACGCACGGTGGCGCTGCCGGAGATGCCCGTCTGGTCCTCGATGCTGGCCCCCGCGTCCTCCAGTGCCAGGGACGTGATCTGGCTCAGGACCACGGATTCCGTGAACTCCTTGGAGCCGGCCGTGAGCTGCGCGCCCTCGAGCATGCCGGCGTTGGGGCCCTCCCCGCCACCGCCCTCCCCGCCGCCGCAGGCGGTGAGGGTCAGGGCGGTCACGGCCGCCAGTCCGATCCCGGCCAGGGTCCGCCTCCTCGCGGGGGCGGCACGATGCTGGGGCGGCTGGGGAGGCTGGGGGTTCTGTACGGTGTTCATGTCCGTCCTCTTCTCGGTGCGGTGTGTCGGTGCGGTCAAGTCAGGTGATAGTGCCGGTCCCTCAGCGCCGCGTGGGCTTCAGGCCCCTGGGCTGCAGGGCGACCTCGGCCAGGCCGGCGAGATAGTCGATCAGCAGGGCCAGGACGGAGGTCAGGACGGCGCCCACCACCTGGACCAGCACCCGGTTGGTGGTCAGCCCGGCCATGATGATCTCGCCCAGTCCGCCGCCGTTGATGTAGGCCGCCAGGGTGGCCGTGCCCACGTTGATCACCAGGGCGGTCCGGACGCCGGCCAGGATGACGGGCACGGCCAGCGGCAGCTCGAGGCGGCGCAGGACCTGCATCCTGGACAGGCCCATGCCGCGGCCGGCCTCCAGGACGTTCTCGTCCACCTGCTCCAGGCCGACCATGGTGTTCAGCAGCACCGGGATGATCGCGTACAGCACCAGGCCGACGATCGCGGCGTTGAAGCCCAGGAACAGGAACATCACGGCCAGCAGCACCAGCACGGAGATCGTGGGCACCGCCTGGCCGAGCGTCAGCAGGGTGATGAGGTAGGGGCGGATCCGTCGGGTGAACGGCCGGGTGAGCAGGATCCCCAGCGGCACGGCGATCACGAGCGTGATGACCGTGGACACGCCCGCCAGGGCCACGTGCTCCCCCGTGGCGGACAGCAGCGCACCGGCGTTCAGGGACCGCGCCTCGATCGAGTCGAGGTCCTGGCCGCTGACATAGACGTAGAGCGCCACGAGCACCGCCAGCAGGATGAGCGGCATCGTCAGGTAGCCCTGCCAGCCGCGGCGGCGGGCCGCTGGCGGGGTCTGGGTGAGGACGTCTGCGTCCCTGACCTCGGCGGTGCCGGTGCTCATGGCCGTGCCTCCTCCTCCGCGAAGCTGGTGCGTGCCTCCGCCACGGCGGAGGCTCGCATCGAGCGGATGGACTCGTTGATCTGGTCGATGTCCACCACGCCCTGGTAGCGGCCGTCCTCGTCCACCACCACGGTGACGGCGTAGCGGGCGGAGATCAGCTCGTTGAGGGCGTCGCTCAGGGTGGCGCGCGTCTGGACCATGGCCTGCGGCACGGTGCCGAGCCCCTCCAGGGAGGAGCCGGTGCCACGGCGCAGGTCGTCGGCGCCGATCCACCGCGCCGGGCGCCCCTCCGGGTCCAGGGCGAGCACCGCGCTGTGGTCCGATTCCCGCAACACCCGGTGGGCCTGCTCCACGGAGTCCGCGGCGGACACCGTGGGCCACGGTGCCAGCTCGATGTCCCGGACGCGGCTCAGACTCAGGCGCTTGAGCGAGGCCCCGCCGCCGATGAAGTCCCGCACGAAGTCGTTGGCCGGGGCAGTGAGGATCCGTTCCGGGGTGTCGTACTGGGCGATCGCGGACCCCTCCTGCAGGATCGCGATCCGGTCGCCCATCTTGATGGCCTCGTCGATGTCATGGGTGACGAACACGATCGTCTTGCGCACCTCCGACTGCAGCCGGAGGAACTCGTTCTGGAGGCGTTCGCGGGTGATCGGGTCGATGGCCCCGAAGGGTTCGTCCATGAGCATGACCTGGGGATCGCCGCCCAGGGCGCGGGCCACGCCCACGCGCTGCTGCTGCCCGCCCGAGAGCTGCTTGGGGAAGCGGTCCCGGTACTCCTCGGGATCCATGTTGACCAGGCGCAGCAGCTCGTCCACCCGGTTCCGGGTCCGTGCCGCGTCCCACCCCAGCAGCTTCGGCACCGTGGAGACGTTCTCACCGATGGTGAGGTGAGGGAACAGGCCGGTCTGCTGGATGACGTACCCGATCCGCCGCCGCAGCTGATCCGGGTTCGTGGTGGTGACGTCCTCCCCGTTGAGCACGATCCGCCCGGAGGTCGGCTCGATGATCCGGTTGATCATCTTCATGGTGGTGGTCTTGCCGCAGCCCGAGGGGCCCACGAGCACGACGATCTCCCCGGCGTGGATGTCCAGGGACAGCCCGTCCACGGCATTGCGCCGGGTCCCGGGGAAGCGCTTCGTCAGGTTCTCGAGGCGGATCATGACCTCGGACTCCGGGGCGGTCTGCTCGGGGGCGGTGATCGGCTGGGTCATCGGATACCTCGCGAAGTCGTGAGCCGCTGGACGGCGTAGAAGATCAGGTCGAAGAGCACGGCGAGCACCATCACGCCGAGGGTGCCGGCCAGCACCATGTTCACGGCCACGGGAGTGCCCACCCGGGCCAGGCCGGTGAAGATGAACTCCCCGAAGCCGGGGCCGTTGACGACGGCACCGATGGCGGCGATGCCCAGCAGCACCAACGTGGTGACCCGCACCCCGGTGATGACCACGGGCCAGGCCAGTGGCAGCTCGATCCGCAGCAGCCGCTGCCGCCGGTTGAGCCCCATGCCCTGGGCGGACTCGATGACCGAGGGATCCACGCCCCGCAGCCCCGTGATGGTGTTGCGCACCACCGGCAGCAGCCCGTACATCACGAGCGCGAAGAGCACGGGGGGCCAGCCGAGGCCGAGCGGGCTCAGCAGCAGGATGAACAGGGCGAAGGAGGGGATGGTGAGGAAGGTCCCGGTGATCGCCAGCACGAACTCCCGGGGGCGCTCCGTGCGGTAGGTCAGCACGCCCAGGGCCACGCCCAGGACGGTGGCGATGAGCACGGCCGCCCCGACGATCACGGCGTGCGCGATGCCCATCTCGAGCAGGTCGTCTGCCCGGTTCACCAGGAACTCGAGAAATTCCACTGCTCTCCCTTCAACCTTCACAGCCTCCACCGCGTCGGACGGTGCTCCTGACTATAGTGGAGCGCCGGTCGCCGGGCCGGTCAGAGCGGGTCAGTACGTCAGCCGGACGGCCGCCTCCCGCAGGTAGCGGTCCACCAGGGTGTACGCGTCCCGGGTCAGGGCGCGCCACAGTTGCAGCGCCAGGCCGGGGTCCTCCGCCTCCAGCGCCTCGATCGCCTCCGGGGTCAGGACCATCAGCTCCACGTCACCAACGGCCTTCTCGGTGGTCTCCTGCCGGTCCGAGGTGCCCAGGGCGAGCTCACCGAAGGTCATGCCCGGTCCCAGCGTGTTGAGCCGGACCCGCTCGCCCCCGGGATCGGTGGCGATGGTGTTGATCCGGCCCGCCACGATGAAGTGGATGCCGCCGAAGCGCTGTCCCACGCGCCGGATGACGTCCCCGTCCGCGTGGACGCGGTGCTCCATCAGCTCGGCGAGCCGTTCACGCTCGGGCCCGGCCAACAGCGCCAGCGCGGGCGAATCGGTGACGGGGACCCGCTCGGGGGCCGCCGCCGGGGTGCCGTAGCGGTCCAGGAGGGCGTCCTCGCAGTGCTCGACGGCCTCACCGAGGCCCTGGTAGACCGCCGGTGCGGAACTCTCCGGGCCGGCGTCGTCCGTCACCGTCAGGGAGGGCGCCTCCTCACCGGTGACGAGGACGAGTTCCCGGCCGGCCGCGGCCAGCTGACGTTGCAGGGCGGTGATCATCTGCCGGGCGAGCCGGCCGGCGTCGTAAACCTGCCGGAGGTCCAGGACCACGAAGTCGACGGTGTCCTCCAGCTCGCTGACGGCCCGCACCAGGGACTCCGTGCCCGCGAAGAAGAGATCCCCCGTCACCTCGACGATCCGGGCCCGGTGGCCGTGGCGCTCCAGCACCTCGGCCTCCTCCTCGGTGCGCCGCACCCGGGAGGGCAGCTCGGAGATCTCCCGCGTGATCCGCACGGCCGAACGGCCGTTGCGTGCCGAGCGCACGAAGTGCATCTCCATGTCCGTGGACAGCCGCCGGCAGGTCTCCAGGCCCCGCACGCTGTTGCCGTGCCCGTCCAGGGGAGGCGAGAAGACAGCCAGACCGGCCTGGCCGGGCAGCACGGCGAGGGTGCCGCCGCCCACACCGGATTTCGCCGGCATGCCGACGCTGCTGACCCAGGCGCCGGCGTCGTCGTACATCCCGGAGGTCATCATGACGGACAGCACCCGCTCCACGACGTCGATCTCGAACACCTGCTCACCGGTCAGTGGCTGGGTGCCGCCGTTGGCCAGCGTGGCCGCCATCAGGGCGAGGTCCCGGCAGCTCACCTGCACCGCGCACTGCCGCAGATAGACCTCCAGGGCGCGCGTCGGGTCGTTCTCGATGATTCCCACGGAGCTGAGCAGGTAGGCGAGCGAATGGTTGCGGTCGCTCTGTCGGATCTCCACGTCGAACACGGACCGGCTGCTGGTCAGGTCCCGGCCCGCGAAGCGCGAGTAGGTGTCCACGATCCGGCGCACCCCGGACTTGCCACCGGCGCCGCGGATCATCCCGGCCACGGCCAGTGCACCCGCGTTGACCATGGCGTTCGGCGGCCGGCCGGTGACCGGGGCCAGGGAGATCTGGTTGAACGGATCCCCGGAGGGCTCCACGTCCACCTTCTCGTCCACGGCCTCGAAGCCGTAGTCGGCCAGGGCCAGGCCGTAGCTGAAGGGCTTGGAGATCGACTGGATCGAGAACTCCTGATCCGCGACCCCGACGGAGTAGACCCGGCCGTCGACCGTGGCCAGGCAGATCCCGAAATCCTCGGGCCGGGGCTCGCGCCCGGCCGGGTGGACGTCATACGGCGCTCCGGCGCCCAGGTGCTGGACCTCGGCGAGCAGCTGCTCGAGGTACTGCTGGATCGGTGATTCCATGTCCACCACGCTAATCGTTGGGAGGAGCGGCCTCGGTTGACAGGCGGGACAGCATAAAGGCCCCCCTTCCGCGGAAGGAGGGCCTTTCATCTGGTGGAGGTAAGGGGATTCGAACCCCTGACCTTCTCCATGCCATGGAGACGCGCTACCAACTGCGCCATACCCCCAGATTGGCGTCCGCCTCGGCCGTCAAGGAACCCTTGCGGTTTCCGTCTCCGTCCGAAGCAACTCCATAAATATACACAGCACCTCCCGCCCCTCGCAAATCGAGCGGGCCACTGTGGTGGAGCCCACGGTGGCGACCCGTCGCGCGGGCGCGCGGTTCAGTCCTGGGCCGAGTCCGGGGTCCAGTCCCGCGGGCCGGCGTCCGGGTCCACGGTGGAGCCGCCCTCGTCGGCGGCCACCCCGTCCGTCAGGCCCAGGTCGATCAGCGGTGAGTCCTTCCACAGCCGGTCGAGGGCGTAGAACACCCGCTCCTCCTCATGCTGGACGTGCACCACGAGGTGTCCGTAGTCCAGTAGCACCCACCGTCCCCCGGCCTTGCCCTCGCGGCGCAGGACGTCCAGGCCCAGCTGCTGGGTCAGCGCGTCCTCGATCTCGTCCACCACGGAGACCACCTGGCGTTCGGAACCGGCGGAGGCCAGCAGGAAGGCGTCCGTCAGCCCCATCTGCTGTGCCACGTCCACCGCCACGATGTCCGTGGCCTGCTTGTCGGCGGCGGCCTGGCCTGCCAGTTTCAGGGCGTTCAGGGTGGTCTCGGGAACGGTCATATGCACCTCAGGGCAGAAGGGTCGTGGTGGGGTGGGTGGGGTCTCATCAGAGCACGAGGGCGAGAACGAGCGCAATCAACAGGGCGAGGATCACGATTCCCGCCGCCAGCATCAGGTTCCGCTCCCGGGAGGACCAGGCGGACGCCCCCAGGGAGTCCAGGCCGTGGGCGGAGTCCGCCTGGACGGGCTCCTGGGCAGCGGCCGGAGATCGGGGTCCTGGAGTGGAGGGCTCAGCGGGAGCAACAGGGGCGGCCGGTGCTGGTGCCAGGGATGCCGCGGGGACCCGGGTGATGAGCCCGGTGTTCAGTTGCCGGGCGCGCTCGGCGAGCAGCTCCTGCTCCCGCAGCAGCAGGGGGTCCACGGCGGCAGGGTCTCCCCCGCCGGACGCCTCGATCCTGGCGGCCAGCGCCGCCCCCTCCGCCGCCAGGGAGGCGCGCGTGGGCGGTTCCGCGGCGGTACCCGGCGAGCCGGCCGGGGCCTCCGCGCGCCGGGACTGGTGCTGCTGGCCGGTCGGAGCGGCCTCCCCGGCGGGCTCGGGCGAGCCGGCCGGGGCCGGCTCCTGACGGCGCCGCCACTCGCGCAGCTCCCGGCGGGTCAGCGGGTGGCCGTCCGCACCCACGGGCACGCCGTCGTGGTCCACCCGCACGCCTGCCGGCTGACCGGCAGCCTCCACCGGCTCCGCGGCTTCCCGCGGCTCCGGGGACTTGATGGCGTAACCCCCGCCCGCGTCGTCCCGGATCGAGTAGATGACCCTCGGCAACTGACCGGTCAGGGGCCCCACATCCGAGGGGCTGATGATGGTGGCCGGCAGCTCGAGGATGGTGGCCTTGGAGATCTCCCCTGCGGGGGCACCCGCCGCGCTGTCGGCGCGGCGATGCTGGCGCAGCGACCGGCGCGTCGGCAGGGAGGACTCGGCCTCCGGCTCCTCCGCCGGACGGCGCGGCCCGGTCTTGATCTGGGGCGTGCCCAGGCGCGGCCCGGGACCCTGCGGGCGGTTCCCGCTCATGCGGTGGACTCCGAGGTGACCCGGACGGAGGACCGGCCGGGATCCGGCGCGCCGCTCGGGCCGCCGCCGGGACGGTGGGCGGAGGGCAGGTAGAGGTTGTGCTTGGCGATGTACTGGACCACGCCGTCCGGCACCAGGTACCAGACCGGCTTGCCGTCCTGCACCCGGTCCCGGCAGTCGGTCGAGGAGATCGCCATGGCGGGGATCTCCATCAGCTTGACGCCGGTCTCCGGGCCGACCTCCACGAGCTCATGGCCGGGGCGCGTCACGCCCACGAACTGGGCCATGTCCCACAATCGGTGCACGTCCTTCCAGGTCATGATCTGCTCCAGGGCGTCCGCCCCGGTGATGAAGAACAGGTCCGCCTCGGGCCGCAGCGTCCGCAGGTCGCGCAGGGTGTCCGCCGTGTAGGTCGGGCCGGGCCGGTCGATGTCCACCCGGGACACCGTGAAGCGCGGGTTCGAGGCCGTGGCCACCACCGTCATCAGGTAGCGGTGCTCGGCCGGCGAGACCTTCTGGGCGTCCTTCTGCCACGGCTGGCCGGTGGGTACGAAGACGACCTCGTCCAGGTCCAGCTCGGAGGCCACCTCGGAGGCGGCGACCAGGTGGCCGTGGTGGATCGGATCGAAGGTGCCGCCCATGATCCCCAGGCGGAAGCGACGTTGGGTCACGGTGCGGTGCGATGTCTCGGTGATCAGTGGCCGGAACGCTGGCCGCCGCGGCCGGCAGCGCCGTGCACGTCGACGTCGGTGGCGGGAGCGGGGTGGCGCTTGCTGACCGACTTCAGGGACATGGTGGCGGCCAGCAGCAACAGCAGGAGGACGAAGGCACCCACGCCGAAGACCCAGGCCGGGGCGATGAGTTCGTTGACCACGTGCGCCTCTTCGGCGGCAACGGTCAGGGCAGCGGTGAGGTTCTGCATCTGGTGGTTCTCCCTTGTGGCGGCCGGCGCCCCGGCCTCGTATCACGGTGATGTCTGCGGACCATCCTAGTACGTTCCCCGCAGCGTGCCGCTCAGGGGCGGATCTGCCCCTGGCCGCGCAGGACCCACTTGGTGGTGGTGAGTTCCTCCAGTCCCATCGGCCCGCGCGCGTGCATCTTCTGCGTGGAGATGCCCACCTCGGCGCCGAGGCCCAGCTGCCCGCCGTCGGTGAACCGCGTCGAGGCGTTGACGATCACGGCGGCCGAGTCGATCTCGGCCACGAAGCGGTCGGCGTTGGCCAGGTCGTTGGTCACGATCGCCTCGGTGTGCCCGGTGGACCATCGGCGGATGTGGTCCATGGCCTCGTCCAGCGAGCCCACGGTCTTCACGGCCATCTCCAGGGCGAGGTACTCGGTGCCCCAGTCCTCGTCCGTGGCGGTCTGGGCGGAGTCCGCGGCCGCCGCGGACAGCCAGCCGCGCGCCCTCTCGTCCACGTGCAGGAACACCCCGGCCCGGGAGAGCGCCCGCAGCACCTCGCGGCCGGCCTCCTCGGCCTCCGAGTGGATCAGCAGGGTCTCGGCCGAGTTGCACACGGAGACCCGCTGGGTCTTGGCGTTCAGCGCGATGTCCACCGCCATCCTCACGGGGGCCGAGGCATCGATGAACAGGTGCACGTTGCCCTCGCCGGTCTCGATCACGGGTACCTGGGCGTTGGTCACCACGGACTGGATCAGCTCACGCCCGCCGCGGGGCACCAGCACGTCCACGGAGCCGCGCGTGGACATCAGGGCAGTGGCCCCGTCCCGGCCGTGCTCGTCGATCCCCTGGATGATGTCCGCGTCGAAGCCGTGGGCCAGGGCCTGCTCGCGCAGGATCTGGATCAGCACGGTGTTGGTGTGCCGCGCCGCGGAACCGCCACGCAGGATCACCGCATTGCCGGACTTCAGCGCCAGTCCGGCGATGTCCACCGTCACGTTCGGCCGGGCCTCGTAGATGGCGCCGACCACGCCGAGGGGGACCCGCAGCTGGGTCATGTGCAGCCCGTTGGGCAGGTCCCGTCCGCGGACCACGTTGCCCACGGGGTCCGGCAGCGCCACGAGCTCCTGGAGGGCGGCGGCCAGGGCGCCGATGCGCTGCTCGTCTAGGCGGAGCCGGTCCAGCATGGCCTCCGAGGTGCCCTTGGCCCGGCCCTCTTCCACATCCTGCCGGTTGGCGCTCAGGATGGCCGGCGCGTTCTCCACCAGGGCGTCGGCCATGCCCTGGAGGGTCTCGTCCTTACGGGACCGGCGCGCGGTGGCCAGCTCGCCACGGGCCTTGCGGGCGCGCTCGGACACCGTCAGGATGGCGTCCCGGACCTCGGCGGGGACCCCGGACGCGCTGGATGCGGCAGTGTTTTCAGCGGTGGTGGACATGGGCGCAGTCTAGCCCGCGCAGGCCCCGCTACGGCCGCCGTGACCTGAGGGGAAGCCGCACACAGTCATCCGTGTGCACCACGGGGCGCTGGTACTCCGGTCCGAACTCCTCCAGCAGCTGGGCCGTCCGGCGGCCCAGCATCCCCGGCAGCTCGGTCGAGGAGTAATTCACAAACCCGCGGGCCACCACGGTGCCGCGGGGGTCGGCCAGCTCGATCGGGTCGCCCGCGTCGAAGCGGCCCTGGACGCCGGTGATCCCGGCCGGCAGCAGGGAGCGCTTGTTCGTCACCACGGCGGTGACCGCGCCGTCGTCGATCACCACGCGGCCCTGCACCTCGGCGAGCAACCCGAGCCAGATGCCCCGGGCGGACTGGCGTCGGCCGGAGGCCTGGAACCAGGTGCCCACGTCCTCCCCCGCCAGGGCGGCCTCCGCCTGGCCGGCGGAGGTGACGAGGGCGTGGATGCCCGAGCCCGTGGCGATCCCCGCGGCGTCCACCTTGGTGACCATGCCCCCGGTCCCGACGCCGGCCGGACCGGTGCGCCCGATCAGCACCTCGTCGAGGTCCGACCTGGATGCCACGTGCCGGATGCGCCTCGATCCGGACCGCGAGGGCGGCGCCGTGTAGAGCGCGTCCACGTCCGTGAGCAGCAGCAGGGCGTCAGCGCGCAGCAGGTTGGCCACCAGCGCGGAGAGCCGGTCGTTGTCCCCGAAGCGGATCTCCGCCGTGGTCACGGTGTCGTTCTCGTTGACGATCGGCACCACGTCCAGCGCCAGCAGGCGGTTCAGCGCGCGGTGGGCGTTCGTGTACTGGGTGCGGCGGATCAGGTCCTCGGCCGTCAGCAGCACCTGGGCCACCTCGAGTCCGTGCCGCGCGAAGGAGGCCGTGTACCGGGCCAACAGCTTGCCCTGCCCGACGGCGGCCGCGGCCTGTTGCGTGGCCAGGTCCCGCGGGCGTTTGCCCAGCCCGAGGGGGTGGATGCCCGCGGCGATGGTACCGGAGGACACGAGGACGACCTCGGTGCCGCGGGCGCGGACGGCGGCCAGGGTGTCCACCAGGGAGTCGATGGCCCGCCCGTTGACCCCCGTGGGCGTGGTCAGGGAGGACGAGCCGATCTTCACCACGAGGCGGCGTGCCCGGTGGAGGGTGTCCCGGCCCGTCACCGGGTTGGGGACGTGATCAGCCATGGGACCCGGAACCGGACTCCGCGTCCGCGTCGGACTCGTCCTCGATCCCGGCCAGGCGGTTGATCTCCTGGTCCACGGCCCACACGCCCGTGCGGCGCTCTGACTCCAGCTCCGCCTGGGTGGCGGCGCGGGCGGCCTTGCGCTCCTCGTAGTCGCGGCGCTTGTCCTCGCGGGTGGGACGGTGCTGCTCCTCCATGCGGATGTCCGCCCCGCGCGGGCCACCGAGCAGTTCGGCGCCGGCGGCCATGGTGGGCTCCCAGTCGAAGACCACGCCGTTGTCATCGGCCCCGATGACCACGGCGTCGCCGGGCTTGGCGCCCTGCTTGAACAGCTCGTCCTCCACGCCGAGTCGGTTGAGCCGGTCCGCCAGGTAGCCCACGGCCTCGTCGATGGTGAAGTCGGTCTGGGCCACCCAGCGTTCGGGCTTGGCGCCGCGGACCCGGAACAGGGGCTCGAGGTTGCGCTCCTCGCGGCGGATCTCGAACTCGCCGCGACCGCCCTTGCGGGAGCGGACCGACCGCGGCCGGACGACCTCGGGCTCGGCAACCTGCTCCGGCTCCGGCATCCGTTCTCGGGCCTGGCGCACCAGATCGGCCATGGCGAACTTCAGCGGATCGAGACCCTTGTGGGACACCGCGGAGATCTCGAAGACGCGCAGTCCCCGCTGCTCCAGGGACTCCCGCACCATGTCCGCCATGTCCTGGCCGTCCGGCAGGTCCGTCTTGTTCAGCGCCACCAGCCGGGGCCGCTCGTTGAGTGGCACCACGCCCTGGCCGCCCTGGGCGAAGGTGGGCTCCACCGCATAGGCGGCCAGCTCGGCCTCGATCGCGGCGAAGTCGGAGAGCGGATCCCGATCCGACTCGAGGGAGCCACAGTCCAGCACGTGCACCAGCGCCGCGCAGCGCTCCACGTGGCGCAGGAACTCCAGGCCCAGTCCCTTGCCCTCGGAGGCGCCGGGGATCAGGCCGGGGACGTCGGCCACGGTGTACCGGGTCTCCCCGGCCTGCACCACGCCGAGGTTCGGGACCAGGGTGGTGAAAGGGTAGTCGGCGATCTTGGGACGGGCCGCGGAGATCGAGGCGATCAGGGAGGACTTGCCGGCCGAGGGGAAGCCCACCAGGGCGATGTCCGCCACGGACTTCAGCTCCAGGACGATGTCCCGTTCCTCCCCGGGGATGCCGAGCAGGGCGAAGCCGGGGGCCTTGCGCTTGGCCGAGGCCAGCGCGGCGTTGCCGAGCCCGCCCTGGCCGCCCTGGGCCGCCACGTAGCTGGCGCCGTGGCCCACGAGGTCGGCCAGGATGTTGCCCTCCTGGTCCTTGACCACGGTGCCGTCCGGGACGCTCAGGGTCAGGGACTCGCCCAGGCCCCCGTTGCGGAAATCGCCCATCCCGGGCCCGCCGTTGCCGGCGTGCCGGTGGGGGGCATGGTGGTAGGAGAGCAGTGTGGTGGTCTGGCTGTCCACCACCAGGGTGACGTCGCCGCCGTCGCCGCCGTTGCCGCCGTCGGGTCCGCCCAGGGGCTTGAACTTCTCCCGCTTCACGGACGCCACGCCGTGGCCTCCGTGGCCTCCGGACACGTGCAGGACCACCCGGTCCACGAATGCCGCCATGGCCGCCTCTCTTTGAAACCTCTGCCGCACCACCCGTGTGGTGGTGACCAGTGTTGCGCCTTAACGACTTCGGCGGAGGCGGGCCGTCAGTGGCCCACCCCCGCCGGAGCGATGAACTAGCGGGGGATCACTCCCCCACCGCCGTCAGCCGAGAGATCACTCAGCAGCGGCAGGAACGATGTTCACGACCTTGCGGCCGCGACGGTTGCCGAACTCGACGGCACCGGCGGACAGGGCGAACAGCGTGTCGTCCTTGCCGATGCCCACGTTGGAGCCCGGGTGGAACTTGGTGCCGCGCTGGCGGACCAGGATCTCGCCGGCGCTGACGGCCTGGCCGCCGAAACGCTTGACGCCCAGGAACTGCGGGTTCGAATCGCGGCCGTTCTTGGAGGAACTACCGGCCTTCTTGTGTGCCATGGTGCAATCCTTTGATGTGTGTTCGGTGGAAGAGGCTGATCAGGCGATCGAGGTGACCTTGACGGTGGTCAGCTCGGAACGGTGGCCCTGGCGCTTCTTGTAGCCGGTCTTGTTCTTGTACTTCTGGATGACGATCTTCTTGCCACGGGAATGGTCAAGGACCTCGGCGGTGACCTTGACCTTGGCCAGGTCATCGGCACCGGTGGTCACCTTGTCCCCATCCACCAGCATGACGGCGGACAGCTCCAGGGAGCTTCCGGCCTCAGCGGCGACGCGGTCAAGGGTAACGAGGTCTCCCACGGAGACCTTTTCCTGGCGGCCGCCAGCGCGGACAATCGCGTACACCACTTGGGACTCACTTCTCTCGACGTTGACGAATCTGTTTGCTGCTGCCCGCACCTGCCCAAACCAGCGGTGTCCGGCCGGCAACAGCGGACGGTCCCGGACAGCGGGGGCAATGGCTCGAGGCGTACCGGCGGGCTTTCCAACACCCAGTGAAGGGGCAGACAGAAAACGACGGCAGCGCAGCACCGAGTAACTATCCTACCCGCCGGTCCCCCCTGCGGCCAAATGACACGCTCACTCCGGGCGGGCGATGTCCTCGGCCTTGACCCCGACCCCGAGCATCATCGGCGCCGGTGCCGCGCTGGGCTTCGGAGCCTTGTCCTGGGCAGCGCCCGTGGCCGAGGCGCTGAAGCGGTGGCCCTGGCCGGCCTCGGCACCGGCGGCGGGAGTCTCCACCGTCCGGATGTCACCGGAGGTGCCGTCCGAGGAGGCGGCACGACGGCGGCGCGCCGGTCGCGCTGCCGGCGCTGTGGTCGGCGCGGCGGCCGGGGTCTGCTGCTCGGTCGGCGCAGGCTGCTCGGACTGGTCCGGCTCCTCCGCGGGTCGGCCACGGCGGCCGCGGGATCGCCCGGAGGCGCGGCGGCCCGGACCCGACGCCCCCTCCTCGGCCGGCTGGGCCTCGGACGTGCCCTGCTGGTCGTGCGGGGTCTTCTCGTCCAGGGCACTCTCCAGGGAGGACAGGTCCGGCGCGGACTCAGCGCGGCGGGACGCGCGGCGGCCCCGCGGCATCTCCACGGACTCGCCGCCGATCGTCAGGGTCGAGGCCTCGCGCTCGGTGGCCTCCGCGGCACCGCCGCGGTCCCCGCGCGGCTCCGCCTGCTGGCGGTCCTGCTGCTGCTCCTGCTGCTCGTCCGGCTTCCGGTCCTGCCGCTCGCCCTGCTTGTCCTCGTGCTTGTCCTCGTGCTTGTCCTCGTGCGCGCTGGCCGCGGCGGCCGCCATGTTGGCGAAGGCCGCCCGGGCGGCCTCGGCGCGGGCCTTGCGCTCGGCCTCCTCCTCGGGGCTGAGCTGGCGCTCGACCGGCGCCTCCGGCTCCTGCCGCTCCCGCTCCGCCTGGCGTTCCCGGCTGCGGCGGCGACGCTCACTGCGGGAGGACTTCCGGCCGCCGTCGTGGGCGTTGCCGTCTGAACCGCCGGTCCCGCCACCCTGGCTGGAACCGGACGGGGCGCGCTGCTCGCCGTGCGCCGTGTGGGCGCGGCGGTGCTCCACGGGCATGTCGTGGACGATGATGCCGCGGCCGTTGCAGTGCTCGCAGGTCTCCGAGAAGATCTCCACCAGCCCGGTGCCCATCCGCTTGCGCGTCATCTGGACCAGGCCGAGCGAGGTGACCTCGGCGACCTGGTGCTTGGTGCGGTCCCGGCCGAGGCATTCGACCATCCGGCGCAGCACGAGATCGCGGTTGGACTCCAGCACCATGTCGATGAAGTCGATGACGATGATGCCGCCGATGTCCCGCAGCCGCAGCTGGCGGACGATCTCCTCGGCGGCCTCGAGGTTGTTCTTGGTGACCGTCTCCTCGAGGTTGCCGCCCGAACCGGTGAACTTGCCGGTGTTGACGTCCACCACGGTCATGGCCTCGGTCCGGTCGATCACCAGTGAGCCGCCGGAGGGCAGGAACACCTTGCGGTCCAGCGCCTTCTGCAGCTGCTCGTCGATGCGGTTCGAGGCGAAGAGGTCCTCCCCGCCGTGCTCCTCGGACTTCCACTGCTCCAGTCGAGGCAGCAGGTCCGGGGCCACGTAGGTGACGTAGGCCTCGATGTTGTCCCAGACCTCCTCGCCCTGGACGACCATGCCGGAGAAGTCCTCGTTGAAGACGTCACGGACCACCTTGATGGTCAGGTCCGGCTCCGAGTAGAGCAGTTCGGGGGCCAGGGTCTTGGTGGACGAGGACTGGGCCTCGATGCCCTCCCACTGGGCCCGCAGCCGGTTGATGTCATGCATCAGCTCCTGCTCCGAGGTGCCCTCGGCGGCGGTCCGCACGATCACGCCGGCGTTCTCCGGGAGGTGGTCCTTCAGGATCTTCTTCAGCCGGGAGCGCTCCACGTCCGGCAGCTTGCGGGAGATGCCGGTCATCGAGCCGCCCGGCACGTACACCAGGTAGCGGCCCGGCAGGGAGATCTGGCTCGTCAGCCGGGCGCCCTTGTGACCCACCGGGTCCTTGGTGACCTGCACCAGCACGGAGTCACCGGACTTCAACGCGTTCTCGATCTTGCGGGACTTGCCCTCGAGGCTGGCCGCGTCCCAGTTGACCTCGCCGGCGTACAGCACCGCGTTGCGGCCGCGGCCGATGTCCACGAAGGCGGCCTCCATGGAGGGCAGTACGTTCTGCACCTTGCCGACGTAGACGTTGCCGATCAGCGAGTCCTGGGTGGTGTTGGACACGAAGTGCTCGGCGAGCACCCCGTCCTCCATCACGGCGATCTGGATACGGTGCTCGCGCTGGCGCACCAGCATCTTGCGGTCCACCGACTCGCGGCGGGCGAGGAACTCGGCCTCGGTGATGACATGGCGGCGCTGGCGCCCCCCGGAGCGGGAATCGCGGCGGCGCTGGCGCTTGGCCTCCAGGCGCGTGGACCCCTTGAGGGAGGTCACGGCCTCGGGGCCGGTCGAGCCGGTCTGGCGCGGCGCCCGGACCCGGGTGACCGTGTTCTCCGGGTCGTCCCCGGCACCGCCCTCCATCTCCATGTCCACCTCACCGCGGCGGCGCTTGCGGCGGCGTCGCGTGCCGCCGCCCTCCCCCTCGCCGTCGTCGGGGTCCGCCGCACCGTCCTGGTCCCGGGAGCCGGTGCCGCGCTGGGACTGGTCCGCGCCGTCGTCGTTGTTGCGGTCCTGATCCTGGCCCCCGGAGCGGCCCCGGCTCCGGCGGCGTCGACGGGAGGAGCGGGACCCGGACTGCTGGTCATCGTCCTCGCCCTGGCCGTCCTGCTGATCGTCGCCGCCGTCATCATCCGCGGCGTCGGTACGGTCCGTGCGGTCGTTACGGTCGGTACGCTCCGGGCGGCTGCTGCGGGACGGGCGCGTGGCCGGCGGGAGCGCGGACAGGTCCGGGGCCTGGAAGATCAGGGCCAACGGGTCATGCGGGAGGGCGAAGGGATCGGCGGCCTCGGCCTCGGTTTCGTCCTCCGTTTCGGCCTCTGCCTCGGTCTCGGTCTCGGCCGTCGCCGGCTCAACCGCCTCGGGCTCCTCGGGCCTCTCGGCGACCGGCTGCTCTGCCGGGGCCGCCGTCGCCTCCTGGACGGTTGCTGCAGCGGCCTCCGTGACGCCGTCCGCGTTCTGTTCGCCGCGTTCGTTCTGTTCGATCTGTTCGTTGGCTGTCATGAACAGCACCTCCTGCACCACGATCACGCCACACTCGTGTCCGCGGAGCGGCCAGGTCCGTTCCCGGTGGCGTTTCCCCCGACCCGTCCAGCGGTCCTCGGGGTGCCGCCGTCGACGGACTCCAAAAGTCTGAGTTGAACCGTGAACGCGGTCTCCGCTGGATGCGGGGCACGTGCCCGGAACCATCGGCGCCCCTCCCGGTCTCACGCGGTGTCTCGCGTGCCCACGGCGGCTGTCGCACGGCCAGGGGCGCGGGGTCCGCATCACTCTGGCCGGGCAGTTTCCTCACACTGCCTCAGTACCTGCCGTCGGCCCGGTGGCCGTCCGATGGACTCTGCCGATGGTGTGGCCACCGGCGAGTCGATGTTCATTGTCTCACACGCCTGTGGACCCCCAGGGGAGGTCCTACGATGGGACGGTGAACTCCCCCGCGATGGTCGGTGCCGGCGCCGACGCCACTCCCATTCCCGCCGCCGAGACCGAACGCCACCTGAGTTGGTATGCCCGGCCTCTCGGCACGGCGTGGATGCTCCTGGTCACCGGGCTGATCGGGCTGTACGGCACGCTGATGCTGGTCATGGAGCGGGTGATGCTGTGGAACGACCCGAACCACATCACCAGTTGCGACCTGAACCCCTGGGTGTCCTGTGGCGAGGTGATGAAGACCTGGCAGTCCCAGCTGTTCAACTTCCCCAACCAGTTCATCGGCATGGTGGCGTTCCCGATCGTCCTCACCATCGCGATGGCCCTGTTCGCCCGCGCGCGTTTCTCCCGCTGGTACTGGATCGGCATGAACGTGGGGGTGCTGGCGGGCTTCGTCTTCATCGTGTGGCTGTGGAGCCAGGCGGTGTACGACATCAACATCCTGTGCCTGTACTGCATGGTCGTCTGGGCCGGGATGATCCCGATGTTCGTCCTGCTCACGTCCCGCAACCTCCAGCACGGGGTCATCCCCGCGACCGGCGGGGTGCGCAAGTACGCCGCGGAGTGGAGCTGGCCGATCATCGTGCTGCTCTACGTGGGCGTGCTGGCCTCGATCCTGCTGCGCTTCTCGAACGCCTTCTTCTGACCGACCTTCGGCTGACCCTGCTCTGCTGGTCCGGTCGGTCAGCCGAGCAGGGTGACGAGGTCGGTGCGCATGGACGCCGGGTCGGCCTCCGGGCTCGGCTCCGTCACGTAGATCTCCCAGAACGGCAGGGCCGGTGAGTGACCGGCATCGGCGACGCCCTGCATGAAGGTCCCCCAGGCCTCGCCGAGCCCGTCATAGGACCCCAGGTGGGACACGATCGCCACGCGCCCCGCCGGCAGCCGGGAGGGCCGCAGCGTGACTCCGGAACCGGACGTGACGCTGTCCTGCAGGACCCGGTCCACCGGGATGCCGACCTCCATGTCCACGGTGTCCGCGGGCATCCGGGTGTGCAGTGAGAAGCCCGGGCCGACCGGCCGGATGCCCTGCTCGCCGAGGACCGGGAACAGCGCGGTGAAGGTGGAGTCGAAGGCCTCGGCCATGTTCGCCATCGGGTAGTCGGTGAAGGTGCCCACCACGGTGGGGACCTCCGGCGCATCGAGGAAGGCGATCTCGGTGTACGGACCGGCCAGGAAGTACGGAGTGTCGTCGGTGGTCATGCGACGAGGCTAGAGGTCTCCGGGCCGCCCGACCACTCCGAATCTGCGGCGCCTCGGGCTCTCTCCTCCACAGCGCACTCCCGGGACCGCGCTGTCCACCACACCGGCGCCACGCTCCCCCCGGTGACCCCGGCCTCAGGCACGATGACCGGGTGGGCAGCACCGAACCGAACACGACGGGCCAAGATCCCCTGCTGATCTCGTGCCGCGACCCCGAGAACCGCCGTTCCGCGAGCACGTGGCGGCGGGCTGTGGAACGGGGCGACGCCCTCCGCCTCAGCCCCGGCGTCTACTGCCGCAGCGAACACTGGTTCCGGCAGGCCCCGTGGGACCGCTATCTGTTATCCGCCGTGGCCCATAGCCTCTCCCGCCAGGACCCCATCGTCTTCATCGGCCTCACCGCACTGTTGCTCCAGGGGCTTCCGGCCGCCGATGTCCCCGCCCATCTGGAGGTCCAGGCGGGTTCTGCCGGCCGGGCCGGTCTGGTCCGCCCGCCGAAGCTCTATCGGGACGGCACCGAACGGATGCAGGTCTACCTCCGGCATCTGGAGTCGGCGGGGCAGGAGTTCACCGGGTCCCTACCCGTCCTCCCCGGAGTACGGCGTCGATGGACCCGGCGTCCGGCCCCGTACGAGGCGGAGCAGGTCGTCGTGCGGCTCTCCGAGGGAACTGACGTGGGCACGGTCCTCACCGCACCCCTCCACCACGCCCTGAGCGACGTGCTCATCCGCGAACCGCTGCTCGTCTCATCGACCCCGGCGGATGCCGTCAAGCGACGTCACGGTGCATGGGCCAACACGTTCCCCGATCTCGTCGAACCGCTGATCACCACGCAGGCCGACCGCCGACGGCTCGACGCCGCGTGGTCCTTCGCAGACGGTCGGGCGGAGTCGCCGGGCGAATCACTGAGCCGGGCAGCAGTCCACGAGTTGGGGTTCATAGTGCCCGAACCCCAGAAGGACCTCTACGACGGGGACCGCTGGATCGCCCGGGTCGACCACTGGTGGGACCAGATCGGGCTGGCCGGCGAGTTCGATGGGAAGACCAAGTACTCCTCAGCGTTGCGGAAGCCCGGCGACTCCTGGCAGGACGTCCTCGTCCGGGAGAAGGAACGGGAGGACGCCATCCGCCGCACCGGCGCCGGCGTCCTGCGATGGATGTGGTCGGATGTCCGCAATCTCCAACGGTTCGAGCACCTGTTGGTCCGTCACGGGGTTCCCCGGCGCACCGGTTGACCCCCTCAAACGGAATGTCATCCGATTCCACTCACCTGGGGCGGGGATGGCCCGCTGGAATGAGTGGAATCGGATGACACCTTCTCCGCGGCCCCGCTCAACGCGACAGCGGCTCAGGCGAACCAGCGACTCAGGCGAACCAGAGACCGAGCTCGCGGCTGGCGGACTCGGCCGAGTCGGAGCCGTGGACCAGGTTCTTCTGCACGGACTCACCCCAGTCGCGGCCGAGGTCGCCGCGGATGGTGCCCGGTGCGGCGGTGGTGGGCTCGGTGGCCCCCGCCAGCGAGCGGAAGCCCTCGATCACGCGGTGGCCCTGCACGCGGGCGGCCACCACCGGGCCGGAGCCCATGAACTCCACCAGGGGCTCGAAGAAGGGCTTGCCCTCGTGCTCGGCGTAGTGCTGCACCAGCAGGTCGCGGCCCGGCACGAGCATGGTCAGGTCGGTGATGGTGTACCCCTTGGCCTCGATCCGGGCCAGGATCTGCCCGGTCAGGTTGCGGGCCACGCCATCGGGCTTGATCAGGACGAGGGTCTCTTCAGCGGTGGTGGTCACGGATGCTCCTTGGTCGGATGCTCAGTCAGTCGGTCAGATCAGTCCGCCGGCGCGGACTCCGCGTCCCACCCTAACGGGCCGCACAGGGTCAGGCCGGCCGGTGTCACACGGCGTCCGGGTGCTCCTCGCGCCAGCGGGCCTCTGCCCCGGCGCGCTGGACGTTCTCCCGGTCGATCTGGGCGCCCTTGGTCACGGCGTACCACCAGGCGAGTCCGAAGCCGACGCCCACGATCGCCATCGTGTACTCGATGAACGCCGACGCCACCAGCAGGATCTGGATGATCCAGCCGATCCAGAGGCCCACCGGCTTCCGGACCAGCGCGCAGTCCAGGACGGCGACGGCGGCCAGGGCCAGGGAGATCCCCAGGGCCCACGGCGCCATCGGCGTGCCTCGGTTCACGCCGAACATGGCCAGGCCGAAGAACACCAACACGAACGCCTCCATCACGAGCACGGAGGAGGTGAAGGTGGCCCGGATGGAGCGGGCCTTCTTCGGCTGGCCGGGTGTCCAGGCCCGCTGGGCCTTGGACTCGCGCGCCGGCCGCCAGTCCTCCTGCCCGCTCGAACCTCGGTCGCTCGGGTTCCGGCCGACGACGTCCGGACCGTTCGTCTCGTCAGCGCTCATCGTCCCCGCCCTCGTCGAAGATGTCCTCGAACTCCTCATCGTCCTCATCCAATCCGTCGCCCAGCTCGAGGCCGAAGTCGTCGAACACGTCCACGGCCGTGGGCACGGCCACGACCTCGGGCGTCCCGGGCCCCTCGGAACCGCCGGCGGGGGCGCCCAGCAGCTCGCGGGCCTCGGCCACCAGCGTGATGGAGCCGGTGATCAGCACGCCGCCGCCCAGCCCGGAGGCGTCGGTGCCACCGGCGTCCGCCGCCTCGGCGCGGCCCACGGCCCACTCGATCGCGTCGGGGAGGGACTCGGTGGCGTACAGGTCCTCCTCCGGCCAGCCGGCGTCCAGGGCCAGCTGTCCCAGTTCGCCGGCGGGGATGGCCCGCGGCGAGTCGGACTGCGTCAGGCAGAGGTCCTCCACCTCGTCCCCGAACTCCCGGTAGAGCTCCGTCAGCATGGACAGGGCGTCCTTCTCGGCCAGGATCCCGACCACCAGGACCAGTTTCTCCAGCCCGAAGGCCTCCTGCAGCGCGCCGGCCGTGGCCTTGATCCCCGCGGGATTGTGCGCGGCGTCCACCACGATCGTCGGGGCCTTGCGCAGCACCTCCAGCCGGCCCGGCGCCGAGACCTGCGCCACGCCCTGCTGCAGCAGGTCGAACTCCAGGGGCTTCTCGCCGCCGAAGAACGCCTCGAGCGCGGCGATCGCCACGGCCAGGTTCTCGGCCTGGTGCCCGCCGTGCAGCGGCAGGGTCAGCTCCGGATAGCGCCCGGCGATGCCCTGCACGGAGACCTGCTGGCCGCCGACGGCCACCGAACGGGACTCCACCCCGAAGTCCACGCCCTCGAACCGGAATCCGGCTCCGGCGGCGCGGGCAGCGTCCAGCAGCACCTGGGCGGCGTCCGGATCCTGGGCCGCGGAGACGAGGAAGCCGCCGGGCTTGATGATCCCGGCCTTCTCCTGCGCGATCTCCGCCTCGGTGTCCCCCAGCAGGTCGCTGTGGTCCAGCGAGATCGGCGTCACCACGGACACGGCAGCGTCGGCCACGTTGGTGGCGTCTGTGATCCCGCCGAGGCCGACCTCGAGCACCACCACCTCCACGGGCTCGTCCGCGAAGACGGCGAAGCCGAGCACGGTCACGGCCTCGAAGTAGGTCAGCCGGACCTCGCCGGCCGCCTCCAGCTCGGCGTCCACCACCTGCACCACGGGCAGGATCTCGTTCCAGATCCGCACGAAGGTCTCATCGGCCACGGGGGCGCCGTCGATGCTGATCCGCTCGGTCACCGAGCTCAGGTGCGGCGAGGTGTACCGTCCCGTGCGCAGCCCGTAGGCGCGCAGCACCGACTCGATGATCCGGGCGGTGGAGGTCTTGCCGTTGGTCCCGGTCAGGTGGATGACCGGGGCCGCGCGCTGCGGCTCACCGAGCAGTTCCATGGCCCGGAACATCGGGCCCATGCGCGGTTCCATCTTGTTCTCCGGGGCCCGCGCGAGCAGGTCCCGGTAGACGGCGTCGACCGTCTCAGGGGTCTCGGGCAACAGGGTCATGCCTCCACCTTCTCCACAGTGACCTTCTCCACCGTGACCTGCACGGTCTTGGTCGCGTCGTCCGCCGGGTCCTGGCGCGGGTCCTCGGCGCCGGAGTCCTCCAGCACCAGGTCCACGGTGAGGGTCTCGTTCGAGACGAGGTCCCGGTGCCCGTCCACGGACTGCACGACGGCGGCCGGTCCGGTGATCACGGTCCGCACCCGGTCCGAGACCTCCAGCCCGGCATCCTTGCGGGCCGCCTGCACGGCGCGGATCACGTCCCGCGCGGTGCCCTCGGCGGCCAGTTCGGCCGGCACCTCTGTATCCAGCACGAGGAAGCCGCCGGGCACCACGGTGACGGCACGGGATGCGGCCGCGGGGCCGCCGTCGTCCCCGTCCTCCGGGCCGGCGGCGCCCACCGTGGTCTCGAGGGAGTACTCCCCCGCCTCCAGCGCGATGCCACCGGCCACCACCGTGCCGTCCTCGGCCTGCGACCAGTCGCCGGACTTGGCGCCCTTGAGGGCCACCTGGACCTGCTTGCCGAGCCTCGGCCCGGCCGCCCGGGCGTTGACGGACAGGGACTGGCTGATGCCGAAGTCCGCGGCGGAGACCTCCGCGGCGTCCAGCAGCTGCACGTCCTTCAGGTTCAGCTCGTCCTTGAGGATGTCCGTGTAGGCCCCGGCCAGCCCGGCGGCGTCCGGCACCACCACGGTCAGGGACGTCAGCGGCAGGCGCACCCGCCGCCGGGCCCCCTTGCGCAGGGAGGATCCGGCGGAGGCGATACGGCGCACGGCATCCATCCGCTCCACCATCGCCTCGGAGGCCGACTCGCCCTCAGCGCCGGAGCCGAAGCCGGAGAAGAACGGGACCGGATCCGGGTAGTCGGTCAGGTGCACGGAGCGCCCTCCGGTCAGCCCGCGCCAGATCTCCTCGGCCACGAGCGGCATCAGGGGCGCAGCCGCGCGGCAGAACGCCTCCAGGCAGGTGAAGAGCACGTCCAGGGCCTGGGTGTCCTCGTCGAAGAAGCGCTGACGGGAGCGCCGCACGTACCAGTTGGTCAGGGTGTCCGTGTAGGCGCGCAGGGCGTCCGTGGCGTCGGAGACTTCGTAGGCGTCCATGCCGGCCTTGACCTCGCGCAGCATCCGCCCGGTGGCGGCCAGCAGGTACTGGTCCAGGGGGTCCGTGGACTCGTACCGGGTCTGGGCGCGGTAGCCCTCGGGCCGGGCCCCGCCGTCCACGGCGGAGTTCGCGTACAGGCTGAAGAAGTGCCACACGTTCCAGGCCGGCAGCAGCACCTGGCGGGTGCCCTCGCGGATCCCCTCCTCGGTGACCACCAGGTTGCCGCCGCGCAGGATCGGCGAGGCCATCAGGAACCAGCGCATGGCGTCCGAGCCGTCCCGGTCCAGCACCTCGGAGACGTCCGGGTAGTTCTTCAGGGACTTGGACATCTTCTGTCCGTCCGAGCCGAGAACGATCCCGTGGCTGATCACGTTGGAGAACGCCGGCCGGTCGAACAGGGCGGTGGACAGCACGTGCATGGTGTAGAACCAGCCGCGCGTCTGGCCGATGTACTCCACGATGAAGTCGGCGGGGTGGTGCCCTCCGTCGAACCAGTCGCGGTTCTCGAAGGGGTAGTGCACCTGGGCATACGGCATGGAGCCGGAGTCGAACCAGACGTCCAACACGTCCTCCACGCGCCGCATCACCGCACCGGCGGCGGCGGCCTCCGGGTCCGGGTGCGGGCGGGTGAGGTCGTCGATCCAGGGCCGGTGCAGGTCCACCTCTCCGGCCGCGTTGCGCGGCAGCCGGCCGAAGGCCTCCTCGATCTCGGCCAGGGAGCCGTAGACCTCCTGGTGTGGGAAGTCCGGATGGTCCGACTCCCACACCGGGATGGGCGAGCCCCAGTACCGGTTGCGGGAGATCGACCAGTCCCGAGCGTTCTGCAGCCACTTGCCGAACTGGCCGTGCTTGACGTTGTCCGGGATCCAGGTGATGTCCTCGTTCAGCTCGACCATGCGGTCCTTGAAGGAGCTCACGGAGACGTACCAGGACGTGATCGCCCGGTAGATCAGCGGGGTGCGGCAGCGCCAGCAGTGCGGGTAGGAGTGCTCGTAGGAGGCCTCCTTGACCAGCTTGCCCGCGGCCCGCAGGGCCCGGATGATCGTCCGGTTGGCCTCGAAGACCTGGACGCCGGCGATGTCCTGGAGCACGCCGTCGCCGCGGGACTCGTCGGCGAACAGGGGCAGGAACCGCGCGCCGGAGTCCACGGAGAGGATCACCGGGATGCCGTTCGCCTCGCAGACCCGCTGGTCGTCCTCGCCGTAGGCGGGGGCCTGGTGCACCACGCCGGTGCCGTCCTCGGTGGTGACGTAGTCGTCCACCAGCACCTGCCAGGCGTTCTCGGTCCCGTACTCCGCGGCGTCCATGAAATAGGTGAACAGCGGCTCGTAGGTGAGTCCGCCCAGCCGCGCGCCCGCGTAGGTGGCCGTGACCGCCTCGGTGATGGCGCCGGCGTCGGGATATCCCAGCTGACCGGCGTGCGCGCCGAGCAGGTCCGCCGCCAGCAGGTACCGGTGGCCGGCGACCTCCTCGGCCGCGTCCGGCCCGGCAGGGACCACGGCGTACGTAAACTCCGGCCCGACGACGAGGGCCTGGTTGGTCGGCAGGGTCCAGGGGGTGGTGGTCCAGGCGAGGACCCGCACGCCGGTGAGTTCGGCGGCCAGCTCCGGCTCGACCGCCTCCGCGGTGGCGCCCGTGACGGGGAAGGCCACCGTCACCGAGGGGTCCTGGCGGGACTTGTAGACGTCATCGTCCATGCGCAGCTCGTGGTTGGACAGCGGCGTCTCGTCCTGCCAGCAGTAGGGCAGCACCCGGAACCCGCGGTAGGTCAGGTCCTTGGAGTGCAGGGACTTGAAGGCCCACAGCACGGATTCCATGAACTCGGGGTTCAGGGTCTTGTAGTCGTTCTCGAAGTCGACCCAGCGGGCCTGCCGGTTGACGTAGTCGCGCCATTGATCCGTGTACTTGAGCACTGAGGCGCGGCAGGCGTCGTTGAACCGGTCGATGCCCATGGCCTCGATCTGGGCCTTGTCCGTCATCCCCAGCTGCTTCATGGCCTCGAGCTCGGCGGGCAGCCCGTGGGTGTCCCAGCCGAAGCGGCGCTCCACGCGGCGGCCCTGCTGGGTCTGGTAGCGGGCCACGAGATCCTTGACATAGCCGGTGAGCAGGTGGCCGTAGTGCGGCAGGCCGTTGGCGAAGGGCGGGCCGTCATAGAACACGAACTCGTTGGGCGTGCCGTCCTGGTTCTCCGCCGGGCGCGCCTCGATGGAGGCCTGGAAGGTGCCGTCCGCCTCCCAGTACTGCAGGATGCGCTCCTCGATCTGTGGGAAGCGCGGGGAGGCGGGGGTGCCGGAGGCGGTGGCGTCCGGATCGGAACTGACGAGGGGGTACACGGCGGCGGTCCATCCTTGCGTGAGGTCGACGGTGGTGCTGGTCTGCTCTGGTTGCAAGGACGCCTGGGCCGGCCGGGACTCCTGGGAGGCCGGGGACGACGGCGGCGCGGTACCACCCTGCTTGCCGTCCCCTTCCCCGGTGGTGCCGGGAGGCGGAGACGGCCGCTCGTGACAGCTGTGACGGGCTGACCCGTCCGGTTCTACTGGGTTCCGCTGGCCGGCCTCGGGCTGGCTGCGGGTCCGTTCTTCCGGAAGCTCACCGGTGATGGCCGGGTCGACGCTGGTGGGTATTCGAGATGCTGGGGCCGATTCTACGCCTTTTCCCCGGCGGGGGTGGACGGCGGCGCGGACGGCTTCTGCTGCGATGAGTCGGCGTACTCCAGCGCCCCGGTGAGCACCCCGGCGGCCACGGCGTAGGTCGCCCGGGGATGGCGGGCGCCCAGCCTGGCGACGAAGGCCTCCGCCCAGCGGTCCGAGACCGCCGTGAACCACATGGCTCCGGCGGCGACGCCACCGGCCACCGTGCCGATCAGGGCCGGCGCCGCGATGCGCCGGGCCAGCGGCTTGGCCGGCCCGGCCGTGCCCTGCACCTCCTCCTCGCGCCGCATCCGGTCCATCGCCAGTGCCGATCCGCCGGCCGCGGCCACGGCGGCCAGGCCGCCGGTCCACAGCACCAGCGGTGCGCGCGGGATCCGCCAGAGGGGAATCGCCGAGGCGGCCCCCGTGGCCAGTCCCATGCCGAGTGCCCGGCGCAGTCTCGGGGTGATGTGCATCGTCAGTCCTCCTGTTTCCTGATGACCTTGAACTGGGCGGCCTGGGCCACGGGACGCAGCACGACCTGGTCCAGGTTGACGTGGTGCGGCACGCTGACGGCGTAGGTGCACACGTCCGCCACGTCCTCGGCCGTGAGCGGGGACTCCACACCCGCGTAGACCCGGTCCGCCGCCTCCTGGTCGCCTCCGAGCCGGTTGCGGGTGAACTCCTCGGTGTGCACCATCCCCGGCAGCACCTCGACGACCCGGACGTTGTGGTCGGCCTCCTCGAGGCGCAGCGCCCCGACGAGCCCGTGCTGGGCCATCTTGGCCGCGTTGTAGCCGGCGCCGCCCTCGTAGCTGGCCAGGGCCGCCGTCGAGGTCAGGACCAGGACGGTGCCGCGGCCGGTGGCCCGCAGCATCGGCAGGAAGCCCTGCGTGGTGTTCAGCGTCCCGGCGACGTTGACCCGGTACATCCAGTCCCAGTCCCCGGGCTGTCCCTCGGCCACCCGGTCCGTGCCCAGGGCGCCGCCGGCGATGCACAGCAGGGTGTCCGCTCCCCCGCCGTCCTCGACCGCCCGCACGGCCCGGTCCACCTGCTCGCGGTCGGTGACGTCGGCGGGCAGCGGCACGATCCGGCCGGTCCCGGCAGGGACGTCCGCGGCGAGGGACTCGAGGCGCTCGGCCCGGCGGGCGATGGCGTACACGGTCCAGCCCTCGGCGGCGAGTTGGGCGGCGGTGGCGCGGCCGATGCCGGACGAGGCTCCGGTCACGACGGCGGCGCGGTGAGGTTGAGCGGTCATGTCACCACCCTAGTCAGCAGCGTCACAGCGCCGCGAACTGCTTGCCGGGGTTCAGGATGCCGAGCGGGTCGATGGCGTCCTTCACGCAGCGGTGCAGCCGGCGGCTGCCCTCGTCCAGTTCCCGGGCGAGCCACGCGCTCTTGAGGGAACCGACCCCGTGCTCGCCGGTGATGGTCCCGCCGAGTTCCAGGCCGACCGCCATGATCTCGTCGAAGGCCTCGTGGGCCCGGCGCACGGAGGCTTCGTCCGCGGTGTCGAAGAAGACGGAGGGGTGGACGTTGCCGTCACCGGCGTGGGCCACCACGGCGATCATCAGGCCGGTGCGTGCCCGGAGGGCGTCGAGCCGGTCGTAGAACTCGGGGATGGCGGTGCGGGGCAGGCAGACGTCGTCCAGCAGCTGTCCCCCGCCGTGGTCGCGGGAGTACCTCTCGAACGCCGGCTGGGCCAGGCGCCGGGCCGCCACCAGGGCGTCGCTGTCCTCGGGGTCCTCGCTGAAGGCCACGTCCAGGGCCCCGAGCCGTTCCGCCACGGCGGCGAAGGCGGCGACCTCGCGGGCGGCCTCGGCGGCCGTGCCGTCCCCGTCCGACTGCATCAGCAGCAGGGCCCCCGCCTGGCTGTCCAGGCCGAAGTCCCCGAACCGGTTCAGCAGGTCGATGGAGGCCCGGTCCAGGGACTCCATCATGGAGGGCCTCGCCCCGCCGCCCATGAACTCGGCGACCGTCTGGGCCGCCGCGCGGGCGTGCGGGAAGGTGGCCACGGCCGTCAGGGGCGGCGGCAGGCGCGGAACCAGCCGCAGGGTGGCCTCCACGATGATCCCCAGCGTCCCCTCGGAGCCCACGAACAGTCCGCAGAGGTCCAGGCCGGCCACGCCCTTGGCGGTGGTGCTGCCCAGCCGCGTCAGGGTGCCGTCGGCCAGGACCACAGCGACCTGGCGCACGTAGTCCCGGGTGACGCCGTACTTCACGCAGCACAGCCCGCCGGCGTTCGTGGCGAGGTTGCCGCCGATCGAGGACAGTGCCACGGACCCCGGATCCGGTGGGTAGGACAGCCCGTGGGGGGCCAGCGCGTCCTTGAGGTCCTGGTTGATGATCCCGGGTTCCACGGTCACGGTCTGTTCGGCCGGGTCGATCTGGAGGATCCGGTCCATCCTCTCCACCGAGAGCAGCAGACACCCGTCCACCGCGTTCGCGCCGCCGGAGATCCCCGAGCGGGCGCCCTGCGGCACCACGGGGATCCGGTGCTCGGAGGCAAAGCGCATCGTGGCCTGCACGTCCTGCACGGTGCGGGCCCGCACGAGGGCCAGGGCCGTGCCGACGGCGGCGAAGGGGGCCTCGTCCCGGGCGTGGGAGGACACCACGTCCGGGTCCGTGGTCAGGGCCCCCGCCGTGAGCTGCGGGGCGAGTCCGGCACGGAGCAGGTCGAGCTGTTCGGGGGTGTTCTCAGTGTCCTTGGCGTACGGCTCTCCGGGATCGGGTGTCATCTCCCCACCGTAGTCCGTGCGGGTTCGGGGCCATCCGGGGACCGTGGGAGAATCGAGACCATGGCTGAACAGACCCCGGGCACAGACACGCCCGCTCCTTCTCCGTCCACCGCCCCCTCCGTCACCGTTCCGGACCGTCCCGGCCTCGAGGGGCTGGAGGACAAGCTCTCCGCCGTCTGGCGTGAGGACGGCACCTACGCCTTCGACCCGGACACCACGCGGGAGGCGGTCTACTCGATCGACACCCCGCCGCCGACCGCCTCCGGGTCCCTGCACGTGGGGCACATGTTCTCCTACACGCAGACCGACGTGCTGGCCCGGTACCAGCGCATGATGGGCAAGAACGTGTTCTACCCGATGGGCTGGGATGACAACGGCCTGCCCACCGAGCGCCGGGTGCAGAACTACTACGGGGTGCGGTGCGACCCGACCAGGCCGTACATCGAGGGCTACCGCCCGCCGGAGCAGCCCGCTAAGAACCAGCGCGACTGGGACGTGGTGTCCCGCAAGAACTTCATCGAGCTCTGCGAGGAACTGGCCGTCCAGGACGAGAAGGTCTTCGAGGACCTCTTCACCCGGCTGGGGCTGTCCGTGGACTGGTCCCTGACCTACCGGACCATCGACGACACCTCCCGCGCGGTCTCCCAGCGGGCTTTCCTGCGCAACCTGTCCTCCGGGGATGCCTACATGGCCGAGGCACCGACCCTGTGGGACGTCACCTTCCGCACCGCCGTGGCCCAGGCCGAGCTGGAGGACCGCGAGGTCCCCGGCGCGTACTACCGGATCCCCTTCCTCACCCCGGCCGGTGAGAAGGTCTTCATCGAGACCACCCGTCCGGAATTGCTGCCGGCCTGTTCCGCCCTGGTGGCCCACCCCGACGACGAGCGGTACCGGGGATTGTTCGGCACCACCGTGACCTCTCCCCTGTTCGGGGTCGAGGTCGAGGTCCGGGCCCATCCCCTGGCCAAGCCGGACAAGGGTTCGGGCATCGCCATGGTCTGCACCTTCGGCGACCTGACGGACGTCACCTGGTGGCGCGAGCTGGAGCTGCCCACCCGCACCGTGGTCGGCCGGGACGGACGCTTCCACGCCGAGACGCCCGAGTGGATCACCACCGAGTCCGGCCGCACCGAGTACACCCAGCTGGCCGGGAAGACCGTGTTCTCCGCCAAGGAGGCCGTCGTCGCGTCCCTCGGCGTGGCCGGGCTGCTGGACGGGGAGCCGAAGAAGATCACCCACCCGGTGAACTTCTTCGAGAAGGGGGACAAGCCCCTCGAGGTCATCTCCTCCCGTCAGTGGTACATCCGCAACGGCGGGCGAGACCCGGAGCGGCGCGAGAAGCTCGTGGCCCGCGGGCGCCAGCTCTCCTGGCATCCCGAGTTCATGCGGTCCCGGTACGAGAACTGGGTCCAGGGCCTCAACGGCGACTGGCTCGTCTCCCGCCAACGGTTCTTCGGCGTGCCGATCCCGGTCTGGTACCCCCTGGACGACGACGGCGAGCCGGACTACGACCGCCCGATCCTGCCGGCCGAGGACCGGCTGCCGGTGGACCCGGTGGCCGAGACCGCCCCGGGCTACGAGGACTCCCAGCGGGACGTGCCCGGCGGCTTCACCGGAGACCCGGACGTGCTGGACACCTGGGCCACGTCCTCCCTGACCCCGCAGATCGCCGGTCGGTGGAGCCGGGACGAGGACTTCTTCGCCTCTGTCTTCCCGTTCGACCTGCGGCCCCAGGGCCACGACATCATCCGGACCTGGCTCTTCTCCACCGTGGTCCGCGCCGAGTCGCTCCAGGACACGGTGCCGTGGAACCACACCGCGTTGTCCGGCTGGATCCTGGACCCGGACCGCAAGAAGATGTCCAAGTCCAAGGGCAACGTGGTGGTCCCCACCGAGGTGCTCGACGAGTACGGCTCGGACGCGGTCCGCTACTGGGCCGCCTCCGCCAAGCTCGGCGCGGACACCGCCTACGAGGTCGCCCAGATGAAGATCGGCCGGCGGCTGGCCATCAAGCTGCTCAACGCCTCGAAGTTCGCGCTGAACCTCGGCGCCTCCGTGGAGCACGTGGTCCGGACCGCCGAGGACGCCGCCGTCATCACCAACCCCCTGGACCGCGCCCTCATGGTCCGTCTCTACGACTCCATCCGGCAGGCCTCCCGGGCCTTCGAGTCCTATGACTACGCCCGTGCCCTCGACCTGACGGAATCCTTCTTCTGGCAGTTCACGGATGACTACGTCGAGCTGATCAAGGACCGCGCCTACGGCGGGCACGGTGACGCCGAGCAGGATTCCGTGCGGGCGAGCCTCGCCACCACCCTGGACGCCCTGCTGCGCCTGCTGGCCCCCTTCCAGCCCTTCGCCACCGAGGAGGTCTGGGGCTGGTGGCGGACCGGATCCGTGCACCGCGCCGAGTGGCCGGGACAGCCGGACCAGATCGTCGGCATCGAGGCGGCCTCTGCCGGGGCCACCGCAGACGTCCTGGCCGCCGTGGCCCTGGCCCTGGGCGGGATCCGCAAGGCCAAGTCCGAGGCCAAGGTGAAGCAGCGCACCGCGGTGCTCTCCGCCGTCGTGACCGCCCCGGAGAACCGCCTGGGTTCCCTGCGGGGCGGGCTGGCCGACCTGAAGGCCGCCGGCAACGTCCGCGACCTGGCCCTGGTGGCGGGGTCCCCCGCGGGCGAGACCGACGTGCTGGTCTCCGAGGTGGTCCTCGCCGCGCCGGAGACCTCGGAGGCGACCGCCGGCTGACGCCGCAGCCGCCACGGCCTCCAACGCGCGACCAGCGCGCCTGTACAGGGCCGCCCGGTACCGAACGGTTCCGGGCGGCCCTCGTGCATCCCGGACGGGTTCCGTCGGCGGGGTGAAAAGTCCGGCGCGCCGTACCGATAGGACACGTACAGGAAGGCTGGCGCACTGTCCCCCCGGTACCCCGTCCTCCACCACACGGTCTCCGCACCTTCTCATGGGAGTTGGTTTTCACATGGCGCCACCCACCACCACCCGTCATGCCCTCGTGGTCGAGGACGACGAGGACATCCGCAGTCTGCTGGTCCACACCCTGAACAAGGAGGGCTTCACCGTGACCGAGGCCCCCACGGGTTCCCTGGCCGTCGAGCTCGTCCAGAGTGTCGAACCCGAACTGGTGACCCTGGACGTCCAGCTGCCCGGCATGAACGGCCTCGAGGTCTGCCGCCAGGTGCGCGAGCACTCCAACGCCTACGTGGTGATGATCTCCGCGCGGTCCACCGAGACGGACAAGCTGGCCGGTCTGGAGGCGGGCGCGGACGACTACCTGACCAAGCCGTTCAGCACGCGCGAGCTCCGGGCCCGGGTCGCCGCCCTGTTCCGCCGGCCCCGCACCACGGACTCCGCGCCGGAGCAGACCGAGCGCGAGCGGGCCGTGGAGGTCCAGCGCGGGCTGCTCCCCAACGCGCCGCCGGACCTGCCGGGCTATGACGTGGCGGCGGCCTTTCAGCCCTCCCGGCTGGTCGGTGGGGACCTCTACGACTGGTACGTGGAGTCAGGCCAACTCCACCTGACCCTGGCCGACGCCATGGGCAAGGGCATGGGCGCTGCCATGATCGCGGCCTCGGTCCGGGCCACCTTCCGCTCCGTGGCCATGATGCCGGGCCTGACCAACGCCTTCAACCACGCCGCCGCGGCCCTGTCCAGCGCCCTGGAGAGCTCCGGTTCGTACTCGACCGTCTTCACCATCCGGATGAACCCCGCCAGCGGGCGGCTGTCCTATGTGGACGCCGGACACGGCATCGCGGCCATCGTCTCCGCCGACGGAAGCACCCGGCGGCTGGAGCCCGGAGGGCCCCCGGTGGGTCTCTGGTTCGAGGACCAGTGGGAGGCGCTGCGGGCCGACCTGTTCCCGGGAGAGTCCCTGATCCTGGTGTCCGACGGCGTCCTGGACGCCGTGGGCGACCTCGAGGACACCCAGGCGGCCATGTCCGAGATCGTCCTCGCCAACACCACCGCCCAAGGGATCGCCGACGACCTGGCTCGATTGGCCAAGGACGATCCCGAACACGACGACGTCACGGCCGTGGTCGTCCGCCGACAGCCCGAATCCTGAGGAAAGGACCCCCATGCAGTTCACCGTGGACAGACACGACACCTTTACGGAGGTGAGGAGTGAGGGCCGGCTCAACATGGTCGCCGCGCCGAAGCTCAAGGACGTCATCAGCAGCGAGATCGGTGCCGGATCCCGGCAGATCGTGGTGGACCTCGGTCAGACGGAGTTCATGGACTCCTCGGGGCTGGGCGCCCTCATCAGCTGCCTGAAGATGGCCCGGCAGGCCAGCGGGGACCTACGCATCGCCAACGTGCCGCCGCAGGTGCTGATGGTGCTGCAGCTGACCAGCATGGACCGCGTCCTGACACCCTACCCCGACGCCGCGTCGGCCTTCCCCGGAGGCTGAACCGATGCCAGCGATCACCCTCCGCCTGCCCGCCGAGCCCGAGACCGTGGAGGCGGTGCTCGATCAGCTCGGGCACCTCTGGGCCCGCGCCGAGCACGTGCCCTTCCCCGACCGGATGGCCTTCGACCTCGCCGTCATCGAGACGGTCAGCAACACCATCCAGCATGGCGTGGCCGACCCCGGCCCCCTCGAGCTGGGGGTGGAGCTGGACGCCGGCGACTCCGAGTTGCAGGCGACCATCGTGGAGTACGACGCCGCCACGCCCGAGGTGTGGCCGGAGGCACCGCGGGCCCTCGACGCGGAGATCATGGACGCCGCCCAGCAGCACCTGACCGAGTCGGGCCGGGGTCTGGCCCTGATCCGCACCCTGGTCACCCTCGGGTTCGAGCGGGTGGGGCCCCACAACGTCTGGCGGCTGTGCCGGCAGACGGGCGTGTAGGTTGAGGGCATGACCCGACCCATGGTGATGGCCACCGTCCTCGCCGGCATGGGCGTGCTGCATCTCGCCGCGCCCCGGCCCTTCGACGGGCTCATCCCCCGCGCGCTGCCGGGACCGGCCCGCGCCTGGACGTACGGGTCCGGCGTGGCCGAGCTGGCGGTGGCCGGCCTGCTCGCCGTCCCGGGGAGCCGACGCGCGGGTGGCCGGGCCGCGCAGCTGCTCTTCCTGGCCGTGTGGCCGGGGAACTTCTACCACGCCTACCGTGCCCGGAACGCCTCACCGAGGACCCGGGCGATCACGCTGGCGCGCCTGCCGCTCCAGATCCCGATGATCGCCGCGGCGGGGCGGATCGCCGCCGGGCGGTGAGGCTTCAGGGGGGCGCCTCGCTCAGTCGAACTGGGGGTCCGTGGTGCGGGAGCGCTTGATCTCGTAGAAGTAGGGGAAACCGGCCAGCGTGACGGCGGCGTCGAAGATCCGGCCCGCCTCCTCACCGCGCGGGATGCGCGTCATGACCGGACCGAAGAACGCGGTCCCGTTGAAGGCCACCACGGGGGTGCCGACCTCGTCCCCCACCTTCGCGATGCCCTCCTCGTGCGAGGCACGCAGCGTGCCGTCCAGCGCGTCCGTCCGGGCTGCCTCGAGGATCTCCTCGGTCTCGAGGCCCAACTCGTCCAGGGCGCCGCGGACGGCGGCCTCGAAGTCCCGCTGGCCCTCGGTGTGGATCCGGGTGCCGACGGCGGTGTAGTACCGGCCCACCGCACCGTTGCCGTGCCGTTCCCACACCTGGGTGGCGGCCCGGGCGGGCAACCACGCGCGTTCCAGCAGGGACCGGTAGCCCTCGTCCAGGTCCTTGTCCTCGTTCAGGACGGACAGGGACATGATGTGCCAGTTCACGGTGATGGGGCGGACCTTCTCCACCTCCAGCATCCACCGTGAGGTGATCCAGGCGAACGGGCAGACGGAGTCGAACCAGAAGTCCACGGTCTCGTTCTCCGTGGGCGTGGGGATGCCAGCGGTCTCGGTCACAGGTGCCTCCAGGGGTGGCGTCGATGAGCGGCGTGAGCCGCTCGGGTCGGATGGGTTCAGGCGGACTTGGTGCGGCGCTTGCGCTGCACCTCGCGGGAGATCAGCGTGGCCTCGGCACCGTCCCGGACCACGTCACCGGTGATGACCACGGTGGCGATGTCCTCGCGGGAGGGCAGGTCGAACATGACCGGCTTGAGGACCGCCTCCATGATGGAGCGCAGGCCGCGCGCGCCGGTCCCGCGCTCCTCGGCCTGCTCGACCATCGCGTCCAGGGCATCGTCCTCGAACTGCAGCTCGACGCCGTCCATGAGGAACATCTTCTGGTACTGCTTCACGAGCGCGTTCTTCGGCGTCGTGAGGATGTTGACCAGCTGCTCGTGGTCCAGGTTGTCCACCGTGGTGATGACCGGCAGGCGGCCGATGAACTCCGGGATCAGGCCGAACTTCAGCAGGTCCTCCGGCCGCACGTCCGAGTAGGAGACGTCCCGCTTGCCGATCGTGTTCAGCGGCGCCCCGAAGCCGATGCCCTTGGATCCGGCCCGCGAGGAGATGATCTCGTCCAGGCCGGCGAAGGCCCCCGCCACGATGAACAGCACGTTCGAGGTGTCGATCTGGAGGAACTCCTGATGCGGGTGCTTGCGTCCGCCCTGCGGCGGAACGGCAGCGGTGGTGCCCTCCAGGATCTTCAGCAGGGCCTGCTGGACTCCCTCGCCGGAGACGTCACGGGTGATCGAGGGGTTCTCGGACTTGCGCGAGATCTTGTCGATCTCGTCGATGTAGATGATGCCCTGCTCGGCCTTCTTCACGTCATAGTCGGCGGACTGGATGAGCTTGAGCAGGATGTTCTCCACGTCCTCGCCCACGTAGCCGGCCTCCGTCAGGGAGGTGGCGTCCGCCACGGCGAAGGGGACGTTGAGCTTCCGGGCCAGGGTCTGTGCGAGGTAGGTCTTGCCGGAACCGGTGGGGCCCACGAGCAGGATGTTGGACTTGCCGACCTCCACGTCCGCCAGCTCGTCCGCCTCCTCGCCCGAGCGGTCCGCGAAGGACTCGCTCTTGGACTGGGCCGGCTGCTGCCCCGAGCGGATGCGCTTGTAGTGGTTGTAGACCGCGACGGCCAGGGAGCGCTTGGCCTCCGACTGCCCGATCACGTACTCCTCCAGGAAGTCGTAGATCTCCTTCGGCTTGGGCAGCTCGATCTCGGCGGTCTCGGCGACCTCGGAGAGCTCCTCCTCGATGATCTCGTTGCACAGCTCGATGCACTCGTCGCAGATGTAGACGCCGGGACCGGCAATCAGTTTCCGGACCTGCTTCTGGCTCTTTCCACAGAACGAGCACTTCAGCAGGTCGGCGCTCTCACCGATGCGGGCCATGCGGGTATCTCCTCGATAGGGGTCGGGCGGCCAGACGTAGCTGCCCGGGGTACTGCCATCCCAGCTTAGGGGGTGGACACGATAAGGCGCTGGACCGCAACGGCGGCCCGCGCCCGGCATGACCTGTCATGCTTCAGGCGCGTGCCGCCGTCGGGATCCGGACGGGCCGGGACGCCCGCTCAGCTGGAGAGCTGCGGGCGGGAGATCTTCCGTGAGTCCAGGACCTCGTCCACCAGGCCGTACTCCTTGGCGCCGGCGGCGGAGAGGAACTTGTCGCGGTCGATGTCCACGCGGACCTGCTCGGCCGTCTTGTTGGTGTGGCCGGCCAGCGTCTCCTCCATCCAGGTGCGGATGCGGAGCAGCTCCTCGGCATGGATCTGCAGATCCGTGGCGGTGCCGCGGTCTCCGCCCATGGAGGGCTGGTGGATCAGCACGCGGGCGTTCGGCAGGGCCAGCCGCTTGCCGGGGGCACCGGCGGCCAGCAGGACCGCGGCGGCGGAGGCCGCCTGGCCCAGGCACACGGTCTGGATCTCCGGGCGGACGAACTGCATCGTGTCGTAGATCGCCGTCATGGCGGTGAACGAACCGCCCGGGGAGTTGATGTACAGGGTGATGTCCCGCTCCGAGTCCATGGACTCGAGCACGAGCAGCTGGGCCATGATGTCATCGGCCGAGGCGTCGTCCACCTGGGCGCCGAGGAACACGATGCGGTCCTCGAACAGCTTGGCGTAGGGGTCCTGGCGCTTGAAGCCGTAGGGCGTGCGCTCCTCGAACTGGGGCAGGATGTAGCGGTTGCTCGGCGCCGGCTGACCGGAGCCGGAAGGCATTGCGGCAGGCATCCCGGTGGTGAAGTGATTCATGTCTGGTCTCTCCTGGGCGAAAGGGGTGTTCGGTGGGGTGAACGGGCGGGCCGTCCGGCCGGAGCCGGATCAGGCGTTGGCGTCCACGCCCCCGCCGCCGGACACGGAGCCGGCACGTTCGGCGATGTGGTCGAAGAACCCGTACTCCAGGCCCTCCTGCGCGGTGAACCACTTGTCCCGCTCGTTGTCCTTGAGGATGGTGTCCACGGTCTGGCCGGTCTGCTCCGCGGTCAGCTCGGCCATGACCTGCTTCATGTGCAGGATCAGCTGGGCCTGGATGCGGATGTCCGACTCGGTGCCGCCGATGCCGCCCGAGGGCTGGTGCATCAGGATGCGGGCGTGCGGGGTCGCGTAGCGCTTGCCCGGGGTGCCCGAGGAGAGCAGGAACTGGCCCATGGAGGCCGCCATGCCAGTGGCCACGGTCACCACGTCGTTCGGGATGTACTTCATGGTGTCGTAGATCGCCATGCCCGCGGTGATGGATCCACCCGGGGAGTTGATGTAGAGGTAGATGTCCTTGTCCGGGTCCTCGGCGGAGAGCAGGAGCATCTGCGAGCAGATGGCGTTGGCGTTCTCATCCATGACCTCGGAACCCAGCCAGATGATGCGTTCCTTGAGCAGACGGTTGTAGATGTAGTCCTCGCGGGCTGCCGGATCAACCGACGCCATACGGGGAGCAGTGGACGATGCGGACATGACGCCCTGCCTTCCTTCAGATGGACTTCTCATGCACCGGTGGCACCTGTTGGTGCACGGCGGGCAGTGATCTTGGATCGAGACTACTGTCCTCGGACCGGGCTGTGTCCCTTCTGGCCCGGCTGTTCGCTGTTGGCGTGGATGGATGCGCTGCCAGCGGACCGGCCCTTCCGCCGGACAGCAGAACGCCCGGACCGCACCACGGATGGTCCATGGTGCGGCCCGGGCGTCCGGTCTGGCGTCAGTGTCCAGCCGGGATCACTCGGCCGAGTCGGCCGGCTCCTCGGCGGTCTTCGCGGTGGTGGTGCGCTTGGCCGGAGCCTTCTTGGCCGGGGCCTTCTTCGCCGGAGCCTTCTCGGTGTCCTCGACGTCGGCCTCGGCCTTCTTCGCGGCAGCCGACTTCGCGGCGGTGGTGCGCTTGGCCGGCGCCTTCTTGGCCGGAGCCTTCTCGATGTCCTCGACGTCGGCCTCGGCCTTCTTCGCGGCAGCGGACTTCGCGGCGGTGGTCTTGGCCGGAGCCTTCTTCGCGGGGGCCTTCTTCGCGGGGGCCTTCTTCGCCGGGGCCTCCTCGGTGGCCTCGGCCGGGGAATCGGCTGACGGGGCGGAATCCGCAGAATCGGCGGAGTCAGCCGAATCAGCGGAGTCGGCGGAGTCGGCCGAATCAGCGGAGTCGGCCGAGTCAGCGCCGTCTTCGCCGCCCGGGGTGACGAACGCGGTCAGGTCCACGGCGTTGCCGTCCGTGTCCGTGACCACGGCGTACTCGAGGACCTTGGCGAGGGCCTTGCGGCGGCGCACCTCGCCCATGATCATCGGGACCTGGCCGGCCTGGTCCAGCATCTGTGCGAACTGGTTCGGGTCCATGCCGTACTGCTGGGAGGTGGAGATGATGTACTCGATCAGCTCGCCCTGGTCCACGCCGACCTCTTCGGCGTCGGCGACCTTGTCGAGGATGATCTCGTTGCGGAAGGCCTCGCGGGCGTTCTCCTCGACCTCGGTGCGGTGCTCCGGGGTGTCGTGCTCATCGCCCTCGGCGTGGCCCTGCCCGGTGAAGTGCTGCTCGATCTGCTCGGCCACCACCGAATCGGGAACCGGGACCTCGACCAGCTTCACGAGCTCCTCGAGGACCTTGTCACGGGCCTCGATGCCCTGGCCGGTGACGGCACCCTCGGAGGCCTTCTCCTTCAGATCGGCCTTGAGCTCGTCGATCGTGTCGAACTCGGAGGCCAGCTGGGCGAAGTCGTCGTCGGCCTCGGGAAGCTCACGCTCCTTGACGGCGCCGAGGACCACCTTGACGGTGGCCTTCTCGCCGGAGTGCTCGCCGCCGGCGAGCGTGGTCTCGAAGACGGCGTCCTCGCCGGCCGACAGGCCCTCCAGGGCCTCGTCCATGCCGTCCAGCATGGTCCCTGCGCCGACCTGGTAGGACAGGTCCTCGGCGTGGTCGACCTGCTCGTCACCGATGGTGGCGGTCAGGGTCAGCGTGACGAAGTCGTCCTTCGTGGCGGGGCGCTCCACGGTCTTGAGGGTGCCGAAGCGGGAGCGCAGCTCGTCCAGGGCCTTCTGCTCGTCCTCCTCAGAGGCGGCCGCGGGCTCCACGGTGACCTTGAGTCCCTTGTAGTCGGGCAGTTCCACCTCAGGGCGGATGTCCAGCTCGACGCTGAACGTCAGGGGCCCCTCGTCCTGACCGTCGACGCCAGGCATCGAGGTGACCTCGACCTCGGGACGGGACATCGGCGTGGTCTCGGTCTGCGCCAGGGCCTCCTGGTAGAAGTCGTTCAGGCCCTCGTTGACGGCCGTCTCCACCACGTAGCCGCGGCCGATGCGCTGGTCGATGATGCGCGCAGGAACCTTGCCCTTGCGGAAGCCGGGGACCTGGATCTGGTTGGCCACGGACTTGTAGGCCTGGTCCAGGCGCGGCTTGAGGTCCTCGAAGGGGACCTCGACGTCCAGCTTGACCCGGGTCGGGCTGAGGTTTTCTGCGGTGCTCTTGACCACGTGGGACTCCTGTGTGGATTGATCGTCTCGTGTATATGGGCGCGGATGGGCCCGGCCGCCGGGCATCCGGTGAATCAGGCCTCCCCCGGAAGGAGGGGGAGACCATGACGTCGGGGTGACAGGATTTGAACCTGCGGCCTCACGCTCCCAAAGCGCGCGCTCTACCAAGCTGAGCTACACCCCGCAGACGGCCCTGGCCATTTCTGGCCAGAGACCAGTGTACGCACTGGACACGCCATACTCCGCATTCAGTCCACATTCAAGCCTCGCCGCACCTCCGGCACGCCGTCGCGCCGCGCCGGTCGTGCGGCCTTTTGCGACCCGGTCGAACCGCTTGATAGGATCGTCCACGCTGCGAACGAGGATCGCGGGACGGCCTGGGTCCAGGCCACACCAACCTCCCGGACGCCGTGGGGATGTAGCTCAATGGTAGAGCCCCAGTCTTCCAAACTGGCTACGCGGGTTCGATTCCCGTCATCCCCTCCACACCATCACCGCACCGCAAGCCCCGGGTCCACCCGGGGCTTGCGGCGTTAACGCGGCACGCTTCTCCGAGTGTTCATAAAGCCTTGCCTTATATAAGTTGAGGTGAAAGGATCGGTCCATGCACGCTCTCGACGTCCTCGGTGACCCGGTACGGCGCCGCATCCTGGAGCTGCTCGCCGACGGCGAGCTGAGCGCCGGCGAGGTGGGCTCCGTGGTCCAGGCCGAGTTCGGCATCAGCCAGCCGGCGGTCTCACAGCACCTGAGGGTCCTGCGCGAGCAGGGCTTCGCCACGGTCCGCCCCGAAGGCACGCGCCGGCTCTACGCTGTGGACCCCCGGGGGCCGCGGCAGGCGAGCGAGTGGCTCAGCCCCTTCGAACGGTTCTTCACGCCGAAGCTCGACGCCCTGGGCACGGAACTGGCCCGGGGCAGGCGCCAGCGCCGGCTCGCCGCCGAGCGTGCCGCCCCATCACCCCCTCTCCCGACCACAGCAACACCCCTTCCGAAGGAGGACTGACATGGTGGATGTACAGAAGCAACTGGCCGCGGTCACCCGAAGCGTGGCCCTCCAGGACCGGGACGGCGAGCCCTCGCATGTCCAGACCCTGGAGCAGACCTATCCCGCCGGACTCGACGATGTGTGGGAGGCCGTCACCACGGCCGAACGGATCGTCCGCTGGTTCCTGCCGATCAGCGGAGACCTCCGGCTCGGCGGCCGCTACCAGTTCGAGGGCAACGCCGGCGGCACGGTGCTCGAGTGCACCCCACCGGCCGACGGCACGGCCGGATACCGCGTCACCTGGGAGTTCGGCGGCGGGGTCACCTGGGTGACCATCCGCCTCACCGCCGAGGGTGAGGACACGAGGTTCTCGCTGGAGCACGTGGCCCCCGCCGCAGCGGTTCCCGCAGAGATGTGGGACACCTTCGGCCCCGGCGCCACCGGCGTGGGATGGGACGGCGGACTGCTCGGCCTGGGCCTGCACCTGGGCGCCACGGAGGGGTCCCTCTCACCCGGGGAGGCGGAGGCCTGGGCCGTCACCGAGGAGGGCAAGGCCTTCTACCGCGGTGCCGCCGACGGATGGGCCGCGGCGCAGGTGTCCGCCGGGACGGACCCCGAGACGGCGGCCCGCAAGGCGGACGCGACGTTCGGGTTCTACACCGGGGCCGGCCAGTGACCGGTCTTCGCCGCCCGCGGGCAACTCACCGGTAGTCCCCCACCTCGAGGTCCCCGGCCGGGGCCTGCTCCATCGCCCGCAGGAAGGACCAGGCATCCGGCCGGGAACCGTCCTGGTCCCGCAGGTCGTCGTGCCGGGCCAGCTCGAAGGAGCTCACGGAGCGCGTGTTCCAGGCCGCCCGACCGGGGTCGGCCGCGAGCGCGCTGATGCCTCGGGCCAGCATCGCGGGGGTCTCGGAGATGACGAACTCGTAGGGCGGCACGGCGTCTGCCCGGCCGCGGTTGGCCTCGGATGCCTCGCGCCACGTCTCCTCGGTGACCCCGAAGGCCTCGAGCATCATCTCCGAGCGCAGCCAGCCGGGGGTCACGGACACGGCGGTCCCGCCGTGGTCCGCCAGTTCATGGCCCTCCGCGAACGCCAACCGGTCCACGGCGGTCTTGGTGAGGTCGAGGAAGACCGTCTCCCGGTAGTGGGAGACGTTGTAGGCCCGGGTTCCGTCGATGACCTCCACCACGAGCCCGCCGGGGTTCCGGGCCAGCAGTCCCAGCGCCGCGTGGCTGGTCAGCAGGTGGGTCTTCAGTCCCGTGTCGAACAGCCGCAGCCCGGCGTCGAGGTCGTACTCCCAGAGGGGGAGGCCGAACTGGACGTAGGCCTCGCCCCCGATGTCGTTCACGAGGATGTCCAGGCGTCCCTGCTCCTCCTCGATGCGGTCCACGAGGTCCCGCACGGCCCCGGGGTCCAGATGATCCACCACCACCGGGTGGGCGGTACCGCCAGATGCGGTGATGAGCTCGGCGGTGCCCTCGATCGTCTCGGACCGTCCGGAGTCCGAGGGCCGGCCGGCCGTGGAGCGTCCCGTGCAGTGGACCACGGCCCCCGCCCGGCCCAGCTCGCGGGCGATCGCGCGCCCGGCGCCGCGGGTCGCCCCGGCCACGAGCGCGATGCGTCCGGTGAGGTCCTGCGTCCTGTGGTTCATCCGTCTCTCCCGATGCTCTGGGTCTGTCGCGGTGTGTCTCTTCCGCGGTCCAGTGTCACCGGTGATGACGACAGCCCCTGTCGTCAATCGGTAGATTCCTCCCCATGCGCACCACACGCCTGCTGGCGGTGATGATGGAGCTGTCCCGCAGCCCCTGGACCACGGTCCGGCACCTGGCCGACCGCCACCACGTCTCCACCCGCACGATCCAGCGGGACCTGGCCGCGCTCCACGGGATGGGCGTTCCCGTGTGGACCCGCACCGGGCCGGACGGCGGGGTCGGACTGGTCGAGGGGTGGTCCTCCCCCGTGACCGGCATGACCAGCTTCGAGCTGCAGTCCCTGGTCATCGGGGAGGCCGTGGAGCGGTCGGCGGAGCGGTTCTTGGCGGACCATGGGCGGTGGTTCGCCCCCCCGGGAGGATCCCCCGGCCCTGGCCACCGTCTCGCGGGCCGTCTGGACCGGACGGCGGCTGACCATCGGCTACGGCGAGCCCGGCAGGTTCCGAGTGGTGGATCCCCTCGGCCTCGTCCTCAAGACGGACCTCTGGTACCTCGTGGCCGCACACCGGCGCCGGCCCAGGACGTACCGGCTCTCGCGCATCCTCTCGGCCCGGATCCACGAGGAGCAGTCGTGGCGGCCGAACGGTTTCTCCCTCGCCGAGTACTGGCAGCAGAGCCGCGCGGCGTTCGAGGCCTCGGTCTACCGGGTCGAGGTGCGCCTGACCCTGCCCTCCGCGGCCGCGGGCCGGCTGCGTGCCGAGGTCCCCGGGCCGACCACGGCGGACGCCCTGGACCACGCGGTCCCGGCCGGTGACCGCCTCGAGGTGATCCTGCCCATGGAGGACCCGGACATCGCCCTCGCCCAGCTCCTTCAGGTCCCGGGCCTCGAGGTGCTCTCACCGGAGGAGCTGCGACGGCGGATCCGGGACCGCGCCGAGGACATCGCGGCCCGTCACGCACCACCGGACTGAGGCGTCGCTCGGCACGGTCTCAGGCGGTCGGCCTCACGACTGGCACCGGGGGCACCAGAACAGCGAGCGCCCCTGCATCGTGGCCCGGCGTACCTCGGCCCCGCACACGCGGCAGTCCAGGCCGTCCCGCTGGTACACGTAGTAGGCGTTGTCCGGCCACAGCGGGGCGGGTTCGCCCTCCTCGGTCAGGGCGCCGCGATGCTCGGGACGGGTGGTGATGATCCGGCCCCGCCGCACGCCGTCCTGCATCAACTCCACAAGGTCCTCCCACAGGGCCGCACCGGCCGGCCGGCCGAGACGCTTGCCCGGCAGCCACGGATCCAGGCCCTGCCGGAACAGGGACTCGGCCCGGTAGATGTTCCCGGCGCCGGCCAGCACGGCCTGGTCCATCAACAACTGCCCGAGCGCCACGCCCCGGCCGGACACCCGCTCGAGGAACCGCTCCGGCCCGGGCTCGGGCCCGAGGGGGTCCGGTCCGAGGCGGTCGACGACGGCGGCCGCCTCCGCGGGCGTGATCACCTCGCAGGCGCTCGGGCCGCGCAGGTCCGCCCAGCCGTGGTCGGAGACCAATCGAACGCGCACCTGTCCCACCGGTTCCGGCGGGCCGGCGTACGCGAGGGCCGGGCCGTCGTCGTGCTCAGGGGCGTCCGGAGGCGCCTCGAAGGTGTCCGTCTCCCCCATCCGCCGGGGCGCGCCGATGCTGGAGGCCCCGCGGAAGGTCTCGTCCCCGCCGAAGCTGAAGGCGCCGTACAGGCCGAGGTGGACGCGCAGCACCCGCCGGGCGTCCCCGTCGGTCGCCCCAGGGTCGCCGAAGTCGAGGAAGAGGTGCTTGCCGTGCGCTCGGGCGCCGCGGAGCACCTGGCTGTCCAGCAGCCGCGCCCCCGCCTCGAAGCGGCCCTGCGGGGAGCTCACGCGCAGCCGCTGGCCGGCGAAGACGTCGGTGAACTGGCGGGCGAGGCGGTGGATCGAATGGCCCTCAGGCATTTCAGTGCGCTCCCGTGCCGTCCCGCTCAGTCGAGGACTTCGCGGGTCTGCTCGAAGTGGGCGATCTTGCCGATGCGCCGCACGTGGCGCTCCTCGCCGGAGAACGGGGTGGCCAGGAAGGCCTCGATGATCTCGGTGGCCTCGGTCAGGGAGTGCTGCCGGCCGCCGACGGCGATGACGTTGGCGTCGTTGTGCTCGCGCGCCAGCCGGGCGGTGTCCAGGTTCCAGGCCAGGGCGGCGCGGATGCCGCGCACCTTGTTGGCGGCGATCTGCTCGCCGTTGCCGGAGCCGCCGAGCACGATCCCGAGTGCGTCCACGCCGGACTGCTGGTCCACCACCACGGCCGCGGCGGCGTTGATGCAGAAGGCCGGGTAGTCGTCCTGCGCGTCGTAGGACTGCGGGCCGTGGTCCACCATCTCGTATCCGGCCGCGCCCAGGTGCTCGATCAGGTGGGCGCTCAGCTCGAGGCCGGCGTGGTCGGTGGCGATGTGCACGCGCATGGTTCTGCTCCTGGTGTCGGCGGCGTTGGTTCAGGGTCGGTCGGCCCGGTGGGACCCGGTGGGCTACGGTCGGGACCAGCGTCCAGCCTACCGGCGGGTGCCGCGCACTACCGGAGACGGTGTGGCCGGTGGCACAATATCCCCTGGACCAGTTATCCAGCATTCGTTTCACAACCGGAGGCCCCGTGCCCACTCTGAACATCACCCGTACCGAGGCCGCCGCGCGCGCCGCGGCCCTGTCCGTCCGCTCCTACGAGGTCACCCTGGACCTGACCGGCGGGGGCGAGACCTTCCGCTCGGCCACCACGGTCACCTTCTCCGCGAGCCCCGAATCGGTCGGGACCGCAACCTTCATCGACTTCGTCTCCACCCAGGCCCCGTCCGTGACCCTCAACGGCGAGGTGCTGGATACCGGGGCCTTCGACGGCACGCGGATCGCGATCGGCCCCCTGGCCGCCGAGAACGTCCTCGTGGTGGACGGTGCAGCCGACTACATGAACACCGGCGAGGGCCTGCACCGCTTCGTGGACCCCGTGGACGGCGAGACCTACCTGTACTCGCAGTTCGAGGTCCCGGACTCCCGCCGCATGTTCGCCGTGTTCGAGCAGCCGGACCTCAAGGCCGCCTTCGCCTTCACCGTGACGGCCCCGGACCACTGGGCCGTGGTCTCCAACTCCCCCACGCCGCAGCCGGTGCCCGCCGCCCAGGCCGGCACGTCCACCTGGGTCTTCGAGCCGACCCCGGTCATCTCCTCCTACATCACCGCGCTGATCGCCGGACCATACAAGTCCACCCACTCCGAGCTGACCAGCTCCGACGGCCGGACGATCCCGCTGGGCGCCTACTGCCGCGCCTCCCTGTTCGAGTACCTGGACGCCGAGAACATCTTCGAGCTGACCCGCCAGGGCTTCGAGTTCTACGAGGCCCAGTTCGGCACCCCGTACCCCTTCGCCAAGTACGACCAGCTCTTCGTCCCGGAGTTCAACGCCGGGGCCATGGAGAACGCCGGCGCCGTGACCTTCCTGGAGAGCTACGTCTTCCGCTCCACCGTGCCCGAGGCCATGGTCGAGCGCCGCGCCATCACCATCCTGCACGAGCTGGCCCACATGTGGTTCGGCGACCTGGTGACCATGAAGTGGTGGAACGACCTGTGGCTCAACGAGTCCTTCGCCGAGTTCATGTCCACGCTCTCCGCCGCCGAGAACACCCGGTACACGGGGGCCTGGACCACGTTCTCCTCGATGGAGAAGAACTGGGCCTACCGGCAGGACCAGCTCTCCACCACGCACCCCATCAAGGCCGAGATCCGGGACCTGGACGACGTGCTGGTGAACTTCGACGGCATCACCTACGCCAAGGGCGCCTCCGTGCTGCGCCAGCTGGTGGCCTGGGTGGGCCAGGAGAACTTCATGGCCGGGGTGCGGGCCTACTTCGACCGGCACGCCTGGTCCAACACCGAGCTGCCGGACCTGATGCGCCAGCTGGAGGCCTCCTCCGGACGCGACCTGTCCGAATGGACCCGGCTGTGGCTGGAGACCTCGGGCGTGAACACCATCGCCGTGGAGGTGGACGGCGAGGAGGCCGACGACGGCGCCGTCACCTCCCTGCGCCTACGCCAGTCCGCGCCGGCAGAGGCACAGCCCGGGGACGGCATCCTGCGCCCGCACCGCATGGCAGTGGGCTTCTACTCCGCCGACCCGTCGGGCAAGCTGGTGCGCACCGACCGCTTCGAGCTGGACGTGGCCGGTGAGGTGACCGAGGTGACCGAGGCGGTGGGGAGACCGCGCCCCGATGTCATCCTGCCGAACGACGATGACCTGGCCTACGCCAAGATCCGGCTCGACGCGGCCTCCTGGTCCTACGTGGCCACCCACCTGAAGGACGTGGCCGAGTCCCTGCCCCGCACCCTGCTGTGGGGTGCCGCCTGGGACACCGTGCGGGACGCCGAGGCCACCGCCGGCTGGTTCGTGGACCTGCTGCTGGCGAACATCGGCCACGAGCGCGACTCCTCCGTGGTGCAGACCCTGCTGCGCCAGCTGACGACCACCCTGTCCCAGTACGCCGCCCCGGAGCACGCCGCCGGGCTGCGCGAAGAGGCCGCGGAGAGGCTGCTGGAACTGGCCCGCGCCGCCGAGTCCGGCTCGGACAACCAGCTGCAGTTCGTCAAGGCCTTCGCCCTGCACGCCCGCACCGCCGGGCAGCTGGACACCCTGGCCGGACTGCACGCCGGCACCGAGGTGCTCGACGGCCTGGACCTGAACACGGACCTGAAGTGGGAGATGCTCACCGGGCTGGTGGCCGGCGGCCGCGCGTCCGAGGCCGAGATTGCCGCGGCCGAGGCGGCCGACGCCACCGCCACCGGTGCGCTGGCCGCATCCCAGGCCCGGGCCGCCGTCGCCACCGCCGAGGCCAAGCGGACCGCCTGGGACCAGGTGGTGTCCGGCTCGCTGTCCAACATGACCCAGCGCAACGTGCTGCTCGGCTTCAACCGCGTGCACGATCCGGCGCTGCTGGCCCCGTTCGCCGACAAGTACTTCGCCGGCGTCGAGCAGCTGTGGGCCTCGCGCTCGCACGAGATGGCGGAGTCCGCCGCGATCGGGCTGTTCCCGGGTGCCCAGGTGTCCGCCGCGACGATCGAGGCGGCCGACGCCCTGGTCGAGCGCAGCCGCGCGCAGCAGCCGGCCCTGTCCCGTACCGTGGCCGAGTCCCGCGACGAGATGGTCCGCGCCCTCGCGGCCCGGAAGGCCGACGCCTCCCGGTAGCCGCACCCCTCGTCCCTCCCCCAGGCACACAGTGACCTGACCCCCACCCCAGTCCCGGGGTCAGGTCACTGTGTGCCTACGACCTGTGTGTCGAGGAGGAGTCGGAGAGGATGCGGTGCTCGCCGGCGTAGATGACGAACCGGTCGCCGCGGACGAAGCCCGCCAGCGTCATGCCCGCGTCCCGGGCGAGGTCCACCGCCAGCGACGACGGCGCGGAGACCGAGGCCAGCATCGGCACCCCCGCCATCATCGCCTTCTGGGTCAGCTCGAAGCTGGCCCGGCCGGAGACCATCAGGGCGTGCCCGGCCAGGGGCAGCATGCCCTGCAGCAGGGCCCAGCCCAGGACCTTGTCCACGGCGTTGTGGCGGCCCACGTCCTCCCGCACCGCCACCAGCTCCCCGCTCACCGTGTCGAACAGCCCGGCCGCGTGCAGCCCGCCGGTGCGGTCGAAGACCTTCTGGCGCTCCCGCAGGGTCTCGGGCATGGACAGCACGAAGGACTCCGTGACGCGCAGCGGGTCGGCGTCCACCGGGAATCGGGACTGGGTGCGCACGGTCTCGATGCTGGTGCGCCCGCACAGCCCGCACGCACTCGTCATGAGCACCTGGCGCTCCATCTCCGGGGCCGGGGCGGCCACCCCCGGGCGCAGCACCACGTCCACGGTGTTGTCCGTCTCCTCGGCGCCGGGGCCGAAGTCCCGCCCGCAGTACCGCACCGAGTGCACCTCGTCCGCGGCGCCGATCAGGCCCTCGCTGAGCAGGAAGCCGACGGCCAGGGAGAAGTCCTCCGTGGGGGTGCGCATGGTCACGGCCAGCCGGCGCCCGTTGACCCGGATCTCCAGCGGTTCCTCGGCGGCGAGCACGTCCGCCCGCGCCTCACGGTCCCCGCCCCTGACCCGGACCACGCGGACCCGCGATTCGCTCCTGCTCATGGATCCATCATCGCCGCTCGGGCCGACTCCCGCATCCCGGCCACCCCCACCACGCCGCCCGCGTCCCATCCCCGACTAGGCTGGAACCATGTCCACCCCTCGACTGGCCGCCGACCGCACTGTGCGCCAGCGGACCCTGCCCCAGATCGGCGACTCCGGCCAGGAGCTGCTCGCCCGGGCCACCGTGGCCGTGGTGGGAGCCGGTGGCCTCGGCTCCCCCGTGATCCAGTACCTGGCCGCGGCCGGGATCGGCACGGTGCACGTCATCGACGACGACACGGTGGAGCTGAGCAACCTCAACCGCCAGACGCTGCACGGGGTGGACACCCTGGGCCGGCTCAAGACCGACGGCGCGGTGGCCGCCGCCCAACGACTCTCCCCCGAGACCACGGTGGTCCCGCATCCCGTGCGCCTGGGCGATGCCAATGCCCACGAGCTGCTCGCCGGCGCGGACGTCATCCTGGACGGAAGCGACTCATTCACCACCCGGTTCATCGTCCACCGCGCCGCCACCGCCCTCGGCCTGCCCGTGGTCTATGGCGCGCTCATGCAGTGGAACGCCCAGGTCACGGTCTTCTGGTCCGCCCCACCGGAGACCTCGGGACTGCCCGCCACGGTGCTCACCGACCTCTTCGAGGACAGCGCCACGACCCACGCCGCACCCGGTTGCGCCGAGGCCGGGGTGCTGGGGGCCGTCGTCGGGATCACCGGGTCCTTCATGGCCCTCGAGGCCGTCAAGCTCATCCTGGGGACCGGGACCCCGCTGCTGGGCCGCCTGCTGCTGATCGACGGGCTCGCCGGCACCACCACCGAGATCCCCCTCGCTGCCCCGTCCGCCGTGACCGCCGGGTCCGCCCGGCCCCTCGGGACGGACCAGGGCACGACGTCGGCCGCTCGCCTCCCCCGGCCGGGCGGCGGTCCCGCTCCGATCGGCCCCGGGCAGGTGGATCCCCAGGCGGCCTGGCTCGATGTCCGACGGCCCGAGGAGTCCCGGGAGCGTCCCGGCCCGGCGGGAACCCTGCGACTGCCGCTGGACCAGCTGCTGCGCCTGCGGACCGGCCCGTCCGTCCCGCTGCCCGCGGACCACCCCCTGGCGGCCGTGCGGTCCTCCGGCGCCCGGCTGCTGCCCTTCTGCGCCTCCGGGCCCCGCAGCCTCACCGCTGCCCGACACCTCGCGGAGCTGGGCTGGCCGGTGGCCGGCTATCTGGACGGCGGCCTGCCCACCACGCTGCCCACCCCGCGCGCCGCCCCGGGCGCCCCCGCCGCCGGAGCGCACCGTGGCTGAGTTCCGTTACCGCAGCGTGGAGGAGCACCGCCGGCGCGTCCTCGGGCTGGTCCCGCTCCTGCCCGCCGAGGACCTGCCCCTGGCCGAGGCCCACGGCCGCACCCTCGCCGCCGACGCGGTCGCGACCCTGGACCTGCCCCCGTGGGACAACTCCGCCATGGACGGCTACGCGGTCCGCTCGGCGGACACCCGGGACGCCACGGCGCCGTCCCCCGTCCGGCTCGCCGTCGTGGGGGAACTGCCGGCCGGCACCGGGGCCGACCCCGCGCTCGCCCCGGGCCAGGCCGCCGCCATCATGACCGGGGCGCCCCTGCCCGGCGACGCGGACGCCGTCGTGCCCGTGGAGGACACCGCGGGCTGGGACCCGTCCGCCCCGACGGCCGGAACCGCCACCCCCGCGTCCGTGGGACTGGTGTCCCCGGCCAGGCCGGGCAGCCACATCCGCCGACGCGGCGAGGACGTCCGCGCCGGCCAGGTCGTCGCCACCGCCGGCCAGCCGTTGGCGCCCCAGCGACTGGCGGCCCTGGCGGCGGCCGGGATCTCGCGGGTCTCCACCCGGCGCGTGCCGCGCGTGGTGGTGGTGGCCACCGGCTCCGAGCTGGTGGCCCCGGGCCAGCCCGTGAGGCGCGGCCAGATCCCGGACTCCAACAGCCTGATGCTCGCGGCCCTCGTGCGCGCCTCCGGCGGCGAGGTGGTCCACCGGACCCGTGTCTCGGACGATCCGGCCGAGCTCCGGGCCGTGCTGGCCCGGACCGCGGACAGCTCGGACGCCGTGATCCTCACGGGCGGCGCCAGCGTGGGCGCCCATGACGTGGCCCGCCTGGTGCTGGCCCCGGAGTCCGGCGGAGGCGTGCCCCTGGAGGCAGCGGACGGGACCGGTGCGGCCGCGGAGCACGACGCCGGCCGCGGAGTCCCGCTGGAACCGGCCGTCCGCTTCGAGCGGGTCTCGGTCCAGCCCGGCAAGCCGCAGGGCTTCGGGCTGCTGCCCGATGGCCGGCCCGTGTGGTCCCTGCCGGGCAACCCGGTGAGCGCCTGGGTGTCCTACCTGGTCTTCGTGGAGGCGGGGCTGCTCGGCATGCAGGGCCGCGCCGCCACCACGCCGAGGTGGTACCCGGCCACCACGGTGGAGGGCTGGCGCTCCCCGCCCCGCCGCGAACAGTATGTCCCGGCCCGCGTGGTCTCCGGGCCCGGCGAGCCGCTGCGCGTGGCCCAGGCCACCGAGCGGGGCTCCGGCTCGCACCTGGCCGGTCGCCTGGCGCGGGCCACCGGCCTGGTCCGCGTCCCCGCGCACACCGACGAGGTGTCCCCCGGGGACACCGTCCACTACCGACCCCTGGAGGCCTGATGAGCACTGAGAGCACGACGAGCAGCGGCGACGGATTCACCCACCTGGCCGGAGACGGATCCGCGCGGATGGTGGACGTCACCGCGAAGTCCCCGACGATCCGCAGCGCCACGGCCGAGGCCACCGTCCTCGTGGCCCCGCCGGTGCTGGACGCGCTGACCGGTGGGACCGTGCCCAAGGGCGATGTCTGGGCCGTGGCCCGGATCGCCGGCATCCAGGCGGCCAAGCGCTGTGCGGAGTTGCTGCCGCTGGCGCACGTGATCGGCGTGCACGGCGCCACGGTGGACTTCGAGGTCGCCGGGGACCGCATCCGCATCGTGGCCACCACCCGCACGGCGGACCGCACCGGGGTGGAGATGGAGGCCATGACCGCGGCCTCCGTGGCGGGGCTGGCCCTGGTGGACATGGTCAAGGGCCTGGACCGCTCCGTGGAGCTCACCGGGGTGCGACTGCTGGTGAAGACCGGCGGACGCTCCGGGACCTGGCGCCGGGAGGGCGCAGCAGACCTCGAGGGCGCGCGAGACCATGGCTGAGTCGCTCGCCGCCATCATCCTGGCCGGCGGCGCCTCGAGCCGGATGGGCCGGGACAAGGCCTCCCTGGTGCTGTCGGACGGCCAGACCCTCCTGGGCCGGACCCTGGCCGCCGTGCGCTCCGCCGGCGCCACCGAGCTGGTGGTGGCCGGCGACGACCCCGGCGCCGCCTCGCAGCGTGCCCCCTCGTCCGCCGCGGACGTGGTCTTCGTGCGCGAGGACCCGCCGCGTTCCGGGCCGGTCCCGGCCCTGGACGCGGCGTTGGAGCAGGTCACGGCCGGACTCGTCCTTGTGCTGCCGTGCGACCTGGCCGACCCGGCGGTTGCCGTCGCCCGGCTCGTGCGGGCGGCCGGCGGACTGCGCCCGGGGCAGGACGGCCTCGTGGCCGTGGATGACGGCGGCCGCCGGCAGCACCTCACCGCCCTGTTCCGGACCGCCGCCCTGCGCCGTGGTTCGGGGGCCCGATCCGGCCGGGTGCGGGACCGGGTTGCCGGACTGTCCCTGACGCAGGTGCCCGAGCCCGCTGATCAGCCGGGGATCTGGGCGGACCTGGACACGCCGGAGGACCTTGAACGGGCGCGACCCGGAGGCGCGGCCCCCGGTGATTCCGGTGTCCCCGACATCCCTGACACGCCTGACATCCCCGGCCTCGGCTCGTGGCTGCACGCCGTGGCCCGGGACCTGGACCTGCCGGCGTCCGTGGTCGTGCCCGGTCCGCTGCTGGACGTGGCCCGGGATGTGGCCCGCGGGGTCATCCGCCCCGGTGCGCCGACCACCACCTACCTGATCGGCATCGCCGTGGGTCGCTCCCTGGCCGGGGGCCGGGAGTCGCCTGCGGCGATCGCCGGGCTCGTGGACCGTCTCTCGGCGCGCGTCCAGGACCTGGCGCTGGGCTACCGCCCTGAGGGCCATGCTGAAGTCCACTCCGAAGACCGCCCCGTCGAAGGAGACCGCCCATGACCCGCGTCCGACTCTTCGCCGGCGCCGCCGACATCCTGGGCGCCACCGCGCTGGAGCTGACGGCCTCGACCGCCGGTGAGCTGCGGGCCGCACTGGTGGCCGGCCACGGGGTGAGCGCGGAGCAGGTCATCACCCGCTGCTCGCTCCTCGTGGACGGCGTGCGTGCCACGGACGACGATCACCCGGTCGGCGAGGACTCCCTCGTGGACGTGCTGCCGCCCTTCGCCGGCGGCTGAGCGCCGCCGGGCCGCCCGGTGAAGTGGTCCATGGTCTGGTTCACGCCCAGGACGTCCAGGATCCGGTCGAAGGCGGCGACCGGCAGGGCACGCAGGACCGGCACGGCCCGGACCAGGGGCGGCAGGACGAGTTGCCGGCGGCCGGCCTCGATCGCGTCGATCACCTTCAGGGTCACCTCGTCCGGATCCAGGATGGGCAGCAGTCGCGGGAACCGGGACCGCACGCCGGCGAACATCCCGGTGTCGATGTAGAAGGGGCAGACCACCAGGGTGTTGACCGGGTGGCCGTCGGCACGCAGCTCGTTGCGCAGGGACTCGGTGAACCCGATCGCGGCCCACTTGCTGGCCGAGTAGTCCGTCTGTCGGGCCACGCCGGTCAGCCCCGCCGCGCTGGCGATGGTGACGACGCTACCGTGTCCGCGCGCTATCATGCCGCCGAGGAAGGCACGGGTGACCCAGTACAGGGCCAGGATGTTCACGTTGACGGTCCGTTCGATGGACTCCGCCGGGATGTCCAGCAGCCGGGCACCGGAGACCACCCCGGCGTTGTTGATGACCACATCCACGGGGCCGGTCTCCTCGGCCGTCCGGCCGACGGCCTGCCAGTCCGTCACGTCCACCCCGTAGGCACGCGCCGTACCGCCACGCTCCGTGATCGCGTCCGCGGTGCCCCGGCCTGCCGGTTCCGAGAGGTCCCAGACGATGACCTCGGCTCCGCGCCGTGCTGCCTCCAGCGCCATGAGCCGGCCGATGCCGGAGCCGCCGCCGGTGATCAGGACGCGCGTCCCGGACCAACGGAACCCGGGTGTCTGTGCTCTCCTCATGTGAAGAAGTTACCCGGCGGTAGTGGTTTCGGCCAGAGCGAGCCGGTCGTCAGCCCCCGATCGCATTCATGCCACGGCCTGGCTGGACGAAGTCCGGGTCGTCGATGCCGTGGCCGGCCTTCTTCGCGGTGACGGAGAGCCGCATGGCGGCGGCCAGGTCAGCGTCCGTGGCGGAATCGGCGAGCAGGGTCCGCAGGTCCGTCTCCTCGCGGGCGAAGAGGCAATTGCGCATCTGGCCGTCGGCGGTCAGCCGCAGCCGGTCGCAGTCGCCGCAGAAGGGCTTCGAGACCGAGGCGATGACGCCCACGGTGTGGGGGCCGCCGTCGACCGTGTACAAAGCCGCCGGCGAGGAGCCGCGGCCCGGCACCTCCGCCAGCTCGAAGCGCGCGGAGAGACGTTCGAGGATCTCCTCACCCGAGACCAGGTGGTCCCGCTTCCAGGTGTGGCCGGCGTCCAGGGGCATCTGCTCGATGAACCGCATCTGGGCGTCCTGGGAGACGGCGAAGGCCACCAGGTCCCCCAGCTCGTCGTCGTTCACCCCGCGCATGGCCACGGCGTTGAGCTTGAGGGGGCGCAGCCCGGAGTCCCGTGCGGCGGCGATCCCGGCCAGGACGTCCGCGTGCCGGTCCCGGCGGGTCAGCTGCCGGAACTTCTCCGGCTGGAGCGTGTCCAGGGAGATGTTCACGCGGGCCAGGCCGGCGGCCTGCAGGGCGGGCAGCCGGCGGTCCAGGGTGATGCCGTTGGTGGTCATCGCCACCGGCAGCGTGCCGCCGCCGGGCCGCTCGATCGCTGCCACCCGGGCCACGATGTCCTCCAGGTCGGCGCGCAGCAGGGGCTCCCCGCCGGTCAGCCGGACCCCGGTGATGCCGTGGTCCACCGCGATCCGCACGAGCCGCTCGATCTCGGCGCCAGACAGGAGCTCGTCCTTGGGCAGGAATGGGCCGGCGTCCTCCGGCATGCAATAGGTGCAGCGCAGCGAGCACTTGTCCGTCAGGGACACCCGCAGGTCCCGGTGGACCCGGCCGAAGGTGTCCGTCAGGTGCCGGCCCCTCCCGGAGGCGTCCAGCTCGGCCCGGGTGGGCAGGAACCGGCGCGCCTCGGGGCCGTCGGACGGATCCGCTCCCGCCCCGGCCGGCACGGCGCCGACCCCCGTGGCGGTCCGCGTGGTCAGGGTGACGCCCACGGACGTCATGGCAGCCCCACCCAGTGGGACGTCCCGGCCGCCGTGCGCTGCTTCTTCCAGATGGGCACCTCGGTCTTGATGTTCTCGACCACCGCCCGGCAGACCTCGAAGGCTGCGGCGCGGTGCGCGGAGGCGACCGAGACCACGAGGGCCAGGTCGCCGACGTCGAGGTCTCCGATCCGGTGCACCGCGGCGACCCGCACCTCACCGGCCGGATCCTCGGGGCCCCGGGCGTGGCGGTGCACGATCCCGGCGAGGAGGGTCCCGGCGTCCGGATGGGCGGTGTACTCCAGCGAGGTCACCGTGCCGGTGGCCTCGGGGTCATGGTTGCGCACGACCCCCGTGAACGTCAGGGCCGCACCGCACCGGGGGGACCTCACGGACTCCTCCACGGCTATCGCGTCCAGCGGCTGGTCGCTGAGGCCGGACAGCACGGCGCCGCCCCCCCGTCCGGTGGCGTGCAGTTCAGTGGCGTGCATGGTCACCGCCTCCGGCGAGTTGTTCGACCAGGTGGCCCAGGATCGGGGCGATCAGCGGGATCCCCTGGTCCGTGGCGCGCACGGAGCCGGGCAGATTCACCACCACGGTCGCCCGGCCGGCGGGCACCGCGCCGGTCCCGGCACCGTTGCCCGCGCCGGACGCCGGGCGACCCACGACGCCGGCCCGGCCGCGGCCCAGGGCGGCCGTCGGCGTCTGCGCGGTGCCCTCTCGGCGCAGCAGCTCGGCGATGCCCGGAAGCTCCATGCCGATCAGGCCGTCCATGGCCTCGGGGGTCAGGTCCCGCGGGGACGTTCCCGTGCCGCCCAGCGTCAGCACCACGTCCGCGTCCCGGTCCCGCGCCGCGAGGACCCCGGACCGCACCGCCTCGACGCCATCCGGCACGATGGCCCCGTCCGCCGTCCATCCCGGCAGGTGCTCGGCCGCGAGCTCGAGGGCTCGGGGCCCGGCGGTATCCGGCGCGTGACCCGCGTGGGCCCGGTCGGAGACCGTCAAGATGTGGATGTGTGGCATGGAACCTCCCGATGTCATCCGAGTCTAGGGTGACGGCTCCGGTCCGGCCAGCACCGTGCCGGCGGGTACCGTGGAGTCCGTGGACCACTCCTTCTCCCTACACGCCGAATGGACCGGAAACCGGGGCACCGGGACCTCCGGGTACAAGGACTACGACCGCGACCTCGTGGTACGTGCCGAGGGCCCCGGTGAGTTCGCCGGTTCCGCCGCCCGCGCCTTCCACGGCGCCGAGTCCCGCTGGAACCCCGAGCAGCTGCTGCTGGCCGCCCTGGCCGAGTGCCACCTGCTGTCCTACCTGCAGGCAGCCACGCAGGCCGGGGTGGTGGTCACCGGCGCGTCGGTGCGCGCCGAGTGCGTGCTGACGCTAGACCACGACGGCGGCCGGGTCACCTCCGCCACACTGGACCCGGAGGTCTGGCTCGCCGACGAGGACCAGCGCGATGCGGCGGACGCGCTGCACGCGACGGCCCACGAGCAGTGCTTCATCGCCCGCTCGGTCTCCTTCCCGGTGGCCATCCGGCCCCAACAGGTGCGCCGCCCCGGGAACCGGAACCTGCCGGAGTTCGGCAGCCGCCTGGGCGCCCCCATCGCGGTGCTGAAGCCCCGCCAGGGCAAGGCCCCGAGCCGCGTGACCGGCCTGGAGGACCGTCCCACCGCGTCCTCGGGACACCGGCCCCCGCCCCAGGCCACCCCTCCGGCCCAGCCGACCCACCCGGAGAACGCCACCTTCTACGACCAGGTCGGCGGGCACGAGACCTTCGTGAAATTGGCCCGGGTGTTCTACGAGGGCGTGGCGGGCGATCCCGAGTTCCGCGCCATGTATCCGGAGGACGACCTCGGTCCGGCCGAGGAGCGGCTGCGGATGTTCCTGGAGCAGTACTGGGGTGGTCCGAAGACCTACAGCGAGCAGCGCGGGCACCCCCGGCTACGGATGCGCCACGTGCCCTACACTGTCGACTTCGCCGCGCGGGACACCTGGCTGCGGCACATGCGCACGGCCGTGGACTCCCTGCAGCTGCCCCCGCTGCTGGAGGACACCCTGTGGGACTACCTGGAGCGGGCTGCCCACTCCATGGTCAACTCCAGCTGAGGGCCCGGTCAGAGCATCATCGGACGCCGGCAGAGCACAAAGCCGGCCGGCCCGGACAGGCGCACCCACGGGCCGGAGGTGTGGACCGCCGTCGTGCCCTGCGGGGTGAGGAAGCCGAGGCCGTGGGCGGCGAAGGCCGCCCCGGCGGGCAGGAAGCCCTCGCCGGAGGGGCCGGCGCCCCCGAGTAGTCGTCCCCACACGGCGGCCCGGGCCTGGGCCACCATGGACGCGCCTGGGTCCTGGGGCAGGGCATCGCCGAGTTCGCGGATGCCGTCCCGGGCCACGGACTGCAGCTCGCCGTCCTCCACCGTGGCCACCGGGGCCCATCCGGAGCGAGGCGGCGTCACGGCCGTCCAGGGGGCGTGCTCGGTGACAGGCGGCAGGGTGAGGGAGGCGGACCCGGTGGAGGTCATGCGGGCCAGCCGCTCCAGCACGGAGGACAGGGCGTAGACGCTGTCCAGCCCGTCCTGCCGGCCCTCCAGCAGCCGCACCGTCCGCAGCCCCAGCACCACGGGCACCTGGTCCCCCAGCCCGCGCGGCTGAATGACCGAGACCCAGCACGCCAGGACGGTACCGGTCACCTGGAGGCGCACGCCCGTGTCCGACATCGCCTTGGCCCGGGTGGCGAACCGCTCCAGGTCCGCGACCGCCTCGAGGTCCTCCAGCACCACGGACGGGGCGGCCGCGGGGCTGGGGTCGGCAGATCGGGTCGGATCGGAGGGGCTCGGTGACATGATCCCCATTGTCCCATCCGGATCCTCCGGCCGGGGACCCGCCGGGGCAGCCGCCGGGTCCCCGGGCCGCCCGGGACTCCGGCGGAGTAGACTCCTGACGGAGAGTTACCGGCCGGTATCGGTGCGGTCGGCGTGAAGCGGAGGGACGTTCATGGGTACAGGCAAGATCCGCAAGGGCCGCACCGGATTCCCGGAGGATCCCACCGACGTCCTGCGGGGCGTGCTGTCCCTCGTCGAGGCGGATGAGGACCCGGCCACCGGTGAACGGCTGCTGACGGGCACCACCCCAGCGCAGGCCCGGGGCCGGGTGTTCGGCGGCCAGGTGATGGCGCAGTCCCTGATCGCGGCCATGTCCACCGTGGACCCCGGGCGCCTGATCCACTCCATGCACGGGTACTTCATCCGGCCCGGTGACGCCCTGGTGCCGATCACGTTCGCCGTGGAGGACCTGCGGGACGGACGGTCCTTCTCCGTGCGTCGCGTCCAGGCACGGCAGGAGGGCAAGACCATCCTGTCCCTGATCTGCTCCTTCCAGGAACCCTCGGAGGGGCTCGACCACCAGTCCCCCATGCCGACCGGCGTGCCGGATCCCGAGTCACTGCCCCGGACCTCCGAGCGCCTCGGACACCTCGGACACCCCATGGCCCAGGAGTGGTCCTGGGCCCGTCCGTTCGACATCCGACATGTGGACCCGCCCCTGGAGACCGCGCCGGACCGGCGCCAGGTGGCCACCAACATGGTGTGGATGAAGACGTTCTCCACCCTGGACGGGGACGAGAACCTCCACCGGGCCGCGCTGGCCTATGCCTCCGACTACACCCTGCTGGAGCCGGTCCTGCGCCGCCACGGGCTCGCCTGGGTCCGGCCCGGGATGTCCGTGGCCTCCCTGGACCACGCCATGTGGTGGCATCGGCCGGCGCGGGTGGACGAGTGGTTGCTGTACGTCCAGTCCAGCCCCTCGGCCCAGGGGGCCCGGGGGCTGAGCAACGGTCGGATCTACTCCCGCACGGGAGAGCTGGTGGCCTCCGTGGCACAGGAGGGCATGCTCCGCGTCCCCCACGATTTCCAGAACAAGGTCAAGGGCGCCGTGCAGGACCTGTACCTGAAGACTGCCTGGAGGCCGGCCAAGTAGTCCCTGTGCACCGCTTGCGGTCAGGAGCAGGTGGTCTACGTTGAAGGGATGAACGATCCCACCCAGCCCACCGGTCCCGCCGCAGGTCACGACGACGCCGGCGACGGCCTCCTCTCGGTGGTCGGTCCCTGGGACGGCCGGGTCATCTTCACCGCCGTCCATGCCGGTCATGACCTGCGCCCGGAGGTCCGGGACCTGATGATCCTGGACGAGGCCGCCCGCTGGCGCGAGGAGGACCCGCACACCGAGCGGCTCGGCGCCGGGCTCGCGTCCGGGATGGTCATGCACCGGTCCCGCTTCGAGGTCGACCTCAACCGCCCGCGGGACACCTCCGTGTACCTCGAGCCGGACGACAGCTGGGGCCTGGACGTCTGGGCGGGCGGGCGGCTGCCGGAGGAGGTCGCCGAGCGCAGCCGGCAGGTGCACGACGCCTGGTACGCCGAGCTCGAGCGGCGCCTGTCCGTGATGTCCGAGCGCGGTCCCTTCGTGGTGTTCGACCTGCACAGCTACAACCACCGGCGGGACGGGCCCGAGGCCGACCCCGCGCCGGCCGAGGACAACCCGGACGTCAACATCGGCACCGGACCACTCGACCGCGAGCCCTGGGATCCCGTGGTCGAGGCCTTCACCCGGTCGCTGTCCGCCGAGGTCATCCCCGCCACGGGTGAACGGCTGGACGTCCGCGAGAACGTGAGGTTCTGGGGCCAGAATGAGAGCCGCTGGACCCACCGGCTGTTCCCGGACACCGCCTGCGTGCTCGCGCTGGAGTTCAAGAAGACCTTCATGGACGAGTGGACCGGAGCCGTGGACGATGAGCACCTGGGTCAGCTGGCCGCGGCCCTGGCCCGGACGGTGCCCGCCGTGACAGCCGCGCTGGAGGAGGTCGAGGTGCCCACACCATGAGCGCGAGGAGCCGTGACCGTGCCGGGGACGGACCGCCGATCGCCGGGCTCTCCACCCGGGACCGCGCCATCGATCACGAGCTGGCCCTGCTGTCCGGCTCCCTGCGGTTCCTCCTGGATGTCACGCCGGTGAATGTGGAGCAGGCGCGCAGCGAGTACCTCTCCTCCGGGGAGCTGCCCGAGTTCGCCTACCGGGAGCTCGAGGACGACCCGGAGGTGCTCAAGCAGGCCCTGCAGGACATCCCGATCCACCTCGTGGAGGACACGGTCCTGGGGACGCTGCTGCGCACCAAGCACCGCGAGCTGTCCCTGCAGATCGACATGCTGGCGGCCCGGGACACCGAGGACTTCATGCCGTTGAGCATCGAGCTGTACGGGGCGATCACCCCGGGCCTGCGCGGCTCGGCCGAGCAGATCCTGGAGACGGTGACGGACACGGAGTCGACGTCGACCGGCAGCCTGGACGCGCGGGCCTTCCTCGCCCGGGCCCAGGCGGAGATCGGGCACTACCGGGAACAGGACCCGGACATCGAGGTCCATGCCGAGATCCGCGATGACGTCTCCGGGGTCATGGTCTCCGGGGACTCCCTGCTGATCGGCCCCCGGTCCAAGGTCCAGAAGGTCCGGGCCGAGGCGCTGCTGCACCACGAGGTGGGCACCCACCTGGTCACCCACGTCAACGGCTCCATCCAGCCCATCAAGGTCCTGGGCTCGGGGCTGGCGGGCTACGACGAGACGCAGGAGGGCTTGGCCGTCCTGGCCGAGGTGGCCAGCGGCGGCCTCACGGCGTTCCGGCTGCGGCAGTTGGCGTCCCGGGTGGTGACGGTGCACCGGATGGTCACCGGGGCCACCTTCACCGACGCCCACGAGGCGCTCGTGGCCGAGGGTGTCCCGGCGTCCTCGGCCTTCACCACCACCATGCGCGCGTTCCGGGCCGGCGGACTGACCAAGGACGCCGTCTACCTGCGCGGCATGCTCGACCTGCTGGACCACCTGCGCCACGGCGGCACCCTCGACGCCCTGCTGCTGGGCAAGTTCTCCCTCAAGGACCTGCCCCTCGTCAGCGACCTCCAGGCCCGCGGCGTCCTCGAGCCGGCGCGCCTCACCCCCCGCTGGCTGGCGGACGAGGACGCCTCCGCGCGCCTGGGTCGAGCGGCCGCCCTGGACGATCCCCGGGAATTCGTCAGCGCCTGAAGGCGACACCACCCCAGAACGCCCCCCACCCCGACGGACGGAGCACCGTGTGAAAATCGGATTCGTGGTCAACGACGTCTCGACCGAGACCTCCTACTACACCACCACCCGCCTGGCCCTGGCCGCCACCCGGGCGGGCCACGAGGTCTGGCTGACGGGCACCGGCGACTTCGCCTACGAGCCGGATGGCACGCTGTCCGTGCTGGCCCGCGGCGGCGCGGACAAGAACTACCGATCCCTGGACCGCTACCTCGAGGACGTCCAGCGGCCCGTGTCCGAGCAGCAGGTCGCCGTGAACGACTTCGACGTGGTGATGCTGCGCAACGATCCCGCCGACGACGCGGTCGACCGTCCCTGGGCGCCCACCGCGTCCGTGGCCTTCGGCCAGCTGATCGCCAACACCGGCGTCCTCGTGGTCAACGACCCGCACACCCTGGCCAACGCCCTGTCCAAGGCCTACTTCCAGCACTTCCCCGAGGCGGTGCGGCCACGGACCCTGATCTCCCGCGACGAGGCGATGATCTCCGGCTTCATCGACGAGATGGGGGGCCGGGCCGTCCTCAAGCCGCTGCAGGGCTCCGGCGGGTCCGGGGTGTTCCTGGTGGACCGCAAGGAGTCACCCAACCTGACCCAGATCATCGAGGCCATCGGCCGGGACGGCTATGTGGTGGCCCAGGAGTACCTGCCGGAGGCGGCGAACGGGGATGTGCGGATCCTGCTGATGAACGGCCGGCCGCTGACCGTGAACGGGCAGACGGCGGCCTTCCGCCGGCGGAACCAGTCCAATGACGTGCGCTCGAACATGTCAGCCGGCGGAGACGCCGAGGCCGTCACGCTCACCGAGGAGATGCTGCACCTGGTGGAGGTCGTCCGGCCCAAGCTGGTGGCCGACGGCATGTTCCTGGTCGGCCTGGACATCGTGGGCGACAAGCTGATGGAGATCAACGTGTTCTCCCCGGGCGGACTCGGCTCCTGCCAGCGGCTCTACGGCGAGGACTTCGCGCCGGCCGTGATCGCCGACCTGGAGCGCAAGATGGACGTGCGTGCCCACTACGGGGACACGCTGGAGAACGCCCGGCTCGCCACCATGTGAGCCGGGCGTCCTCGGGGAGCGCCGTCAGACGCAGTCGGCCGCGGTCAGTCGCGCGTGAGCTTGCGGTGGGTGACGCGGTGCGGACGTGCCGCCTCCGGGCCGAGCCGCTCGACCTTGTTGGCCTCGTAGGACTCGAAGTTGCCCTCGAACCAGTACCAGTTCGCGGGGTCCTCCTCCGTGCCCTCGTAGGCGAGCATGTGGGTGGCCACGCGGTCCAGGAACCACCGGTCGTGCGAGATGACCACGGCGCAGCCGGGGAACTCGAGCAGCGCGTTCTCCAGCGAGGTGAGCGTCTCGACGTCGAGGTCGTTGGTGGGCTCATCGAGCAGCAGCAGGTTGCCGCCCTCCTTGAGGGTCAGCGCCAGGTTCAGGCGGTTGCGCTCGCCACCGGAGAGGACGCCGGCCTTCTTCTGCTGGTCCGGGCCCTTGAAGCCGAACGCGGAGACGTAGGCGCGGGACGGCATCTCGACCTGCCCGACCTTGATGTAGTCCAGGCCGTCCGAGACGACCTCCCACAACGACTTCTCCGGGTCGATCCCGCCGCGGGACTGGTCCACGTAGGAGATCTTGACCGAGTCGCCGATCTTCAGCTCGCCACCATCGAGGGGCTCGTACCCCACGATGGTCTTGAACAGGGTGGTCTTGCCGACGCCGTTGGGCCCGATGATCCCGACGATGCCGTTGGGCGGCAGCGAGAAGGACAGCCCGTCGATCAGCACGCGGTCGCCGAAGCCCTTCTGCAAGTTCTTCGCCTCGATGACCTGGTTGCCGAGCCGCGGGCCCGGCGGGATCTGGAGCTCCTCCAGGTCCAGCTTGCGGGTCTTCTCGGCCTCGGTGGCCATCTCCTCGTAGCGCGCGAGGCGGGCCTTGGACTTGGCCTGGCGCCCCTTGCTGTTGGAGCGCACCCAGTCGAGCTCCTCGGACAGCCGCTTGGCCATCTTGGCGTCCTTCTTGCCCTGGATCTCCAGGCGGGCGCGCTTCTTCTCCAGGTAGGTGGAGTAGTTGCCCTCGTAGGGGTACAGGCGTCCGCGGTCCACCTCGCAGATCCACTCGGCCACGTGGTCCAGGAAGTACCGGTCGTGGGTGACCGCCAGGACGGCGCCGTGGTAGGCGGCCAGGTGCTGCTCGAGCCACAGCACGGACTCGGCGTCCAGGTGGTTGGTCGGCTCGTCCAGCAGCAGCAGGTCGGGCTTCTGCAGCAGCAGCTTGCACAGGGCCACGCGGCGGCGCTCACCACCGGAGAGCACGGAGACGTCCGCCTCCGGCGGGGGGCAGCGCAGGGCGTCCATGGCCTGCTCGAGCTGGGAGTCGATGTCCCACGCGTCGGCGGCGTCGATCTCCTCCTGGAGCTTGCCCATCTCCTCCATCAGGGCGTCGAAGTCCGCGTCCGGGTCCGCCATCTGCTCGGAGATCTCGTTGTACCGCTGGATCTTCCCGTAGATCTGGCCCACGCCCTCCTGGACGTTGCCCAGGACGGTCTTCTCCTCGTTCAGCGCCGGCTCCTGCATCAGGATGCCGACGCTGTAGTCCGGGGCGAGCCGGGCCTCGCCGTTCGAGGGCGTGTCCAGTCCCGCCATGATCTTCAGGATCGTGGACTTGCCCGCGCCGTTGGGGCCCACCATGCCGATCTTGGCCCCCGGGAGGAAGGCCATCGTCACGTCATCCAGGATCAGCTTGTCGCCCACCTTCTTGCGGGCCTTGACCATGCTGTAAATGTATTCCGCCATGCCCCCAAGGCTAGTCGGTGGCCGCCGGATTGCCCGCATCGGGCCCGGCCGGCGGCCACCGTCCGCCGCGGGAGGGGCTCAGGCGGCGCTCAGGGTCTCCGCCTCCTCCTCGCGATCGGCCCCGTGAACGGCGCCCTCATCGGCGTGGTGGCCAGCGTCGGCGAAGCCCTCGACCGCGTCGGGCCCGGACCCGCCGAGGAGCTCCCCGGTCTCCCGGTCCACGGTCCCCTCCGGCTCCTCGGAGACGGCCTCGCCGCCCGGCGTCCCCTCGGCGGGCGCCGTCCGCCCGACGGCCCGGTTGAAGAAGGCCGTGCCCAGGGTCAGGTCGTGGCCGATGGTCTCGGCCTCGATCTCCACCGAGGTCCCGGACCGCTCCTCGTTCTGCCACTGCCGGACCTTGAGCCGCCCGGTGACGAGCACCGGCTGGCCCTTGGACAGCGAGGCCGCCACGTTCGTGGAGAGTTGACGGAACATGTTGACCGTGAACCAGTTGGTCGCCCCGTCCACCCAGGCCTGCTGCTCGCGGTCGAACCTCCGGTCGGTCGAGGCCAGGCGGAAGTTGCCCACGGCCAGCCCGGACGGGGTGGTGCGGGTGGTGGGATCGGTGGCCACGAAGCCGCGGACCGTGATGTGTTCACTCATGGTGGTGCCTTTCGGTGAGCCGGCCGCGGCCGGCGGGGGCCGCCGTCGGGCCTCTTCCCTCCGGCGGCAGGAGGATCTCCTCCTGCCCCACCAGCACACCGCCCGCCGCCGGGGCGCACCAGCGCCGCACCGCCCGGCCGTGGACAACGCACCGGGATGCGGTGTCCTGTGCAGGAGCGGGCCCCCGGTAGAATGGACCCGCCCAGCCCCAGTAGCTCAGTGGATAGAGCAGGAGCCTTCTAATCTCTTGGTCGGGGGTTCGACTCCCTCCTGGGGCACTCGGGGGACACCCGCGAGACCAGCCCGTCCCCGCCGTCCGCGAGCGCATCCGCCGTGGACAGCAGCACGCGTTGCAGGGCGGCCGCGGCCCGGGTGGGGCTCACGTCCTGCCGCCGGGCCAGGCTGATGGTCCGGGTCAGCCGGGGCTGCACGAGGCGCACGGAACTCAGTCCGGGGCGGTCCTTGAGCACCATGGCCGGCACCAGGGCCACCCCCATCTTCAGCTCCACGAACCGCAGCACCGCGTCCATCTCGGCGCCCTCGAGCACCACTCTCGGGGTGAGGCCCGCGGCCCGGAACGCCTCGTCCAGGGTGGCGCGGAGGTCGTAGCTGGAGGGGAAGACGATCTGCGGCATCCGCGCGAGTTCGGCCAGCGTCAGCGCGTCCCGGCCACCGAACGGTGAGTTGCCGCCGCCGACCACCACGAGCTCCTCACTGAGCAGGGGGCTGTGGGCCAGGCTCGGGGCGGGCGCCGGGCGGGCCTGCGAGGTGATCACCAGCGCGAGGTCCAGGGCGCCGGCGGCCAGCTCCTCGATGAGTCCGCGCGATCCGCGCTCCGTCAGGTGCAGCTCGATCCCCGGGTGGTCGGCGTGGAAGGCGGCGAGCGCATCGGCCACCAGGCTCACGCACAGGGTGGGCGTGGCACCGAGGCGGACCCGTCCCCGCCTCAGGTCCGTCAGCTCGGCCATCTGCCGGCGGATATCCTCCGCGTCGGCCAGCATCCGCCGGGCCACGGGCCACAGCGCCTCCCCCGCGGCGGTCAGCGTGATGTGGCCGCGGGCCCGGTGGAAGAGCTCGGAGCCGAGATCGTGTTCCAGGCCGGCGATCTGCCGGCTCAGGGAGGGCTGGGTGAGGTGCAGCGCCTTCGCGGCCCGGGTGAAATGCCCCACCCGGGCCACCTCCACGAAGCCCCGCAGCTGCTCCAGGTTCATGGTCATAGCCAAAGCGTATCGTCTCCACTCAAACTATTCATTGGAGTAATGAAGACGGATCTTCCTACGCTGACTCCCATGACACGAACAGCAGTCTCCACAGCAGCCACGGAACGCCTGATCTCGACCACCGTGCTGGTGATCGGCACCGGCGGCTCCGGCCTCCGCGCCGCCATCGAGGTGGCCGAACAGGGTGTGGACGTCCTCGCCGTGGGCAAGCGGCCGCGGCAGGACGCGCACACCTCCCTCGCGGCCGGCGGCATCAACGCCGCCCTCGGCACCATGGACGCCGAGGACACCTGGCAGCAGCACGCCGCGGACACCCTCCAGGAGAGTTACCTGCTGGCCAACCCCCACACGGTGGAGATCGTGGCGCGCAACGCCGCCGAGGGCATCGCCGACCTGGATCGCTACGGCATGGCCTTCGCACGGGAGGAGGACGGCCGGATCTCCCAGCGCTTCTTCGGCGCCCACACCTTCCGCCGCACCGCCTTCGCCGGCGACTACACCGGTCTGGAGATCCAGCGCACCCTGGTCAACCGGGCCGAGCAGCTCGACGTGCCGATCCTCGACTCCGTCTACATCACCCGGCTGCTGGTGCAGGACAACGTGGTCTTCGGCGCGTACGGCTTCAACCTCAACACCGGCACCCGCTACCGCATCCACGCCGACTCCGTGATCTTGGCCGCCGGCGGGCACAACCGCATCTGGCGCCGCACCTCCTCCCGCCGTGACGAGAACACCGGGGACTCGTTCCGGCTGGCCGTGGAGGCCGGGGCCCGGCTGCGGGACCCGGAGCTGGTCCAGTTCCACCCCTCCGGCATCATCGAGCCGGAGTCCTCCGCCGGGACCCTCATCTCCGAGGCCGCCCGCGGCGAGGGCGGCATCCTGCGCAACGCCCTCGGGGAGCGCTACATGTCCAGGTACGACCCGGAGCGGATGGAACTCTCCACCCGCGACCGGGTGGCTCTGGCGGGCTACACCGAGATCCAGGAGGGCCGTGGGACGCCGAACGGCGGGGTCTGGCTGGACATCTCCCACCTGCCGCGCGAGACCATCATGACGCGGCTGCCCCGCGTCTACCAGACCATGATGGAACTGCAGATGCTGGACGTCACCCGGGACCCCATCGAGATCGCCCCCACCGCGCACTACTCCATGGGCGGGGTCTGGGTCTGCCCCGAGGACCACAGCACGGAGGTGGAGGGCCTCTACGCCATCGGCGAGGCCTCCTCCGGCCTGCACGGCGCCAACCGGCTCGGCGGCAACTCGCTGATCGAGCTGCTGGTCTTCGGCCGCATCGTGGGGAGGGCTGCCGTCGTCCACTCCGCCGGACTGGACTCCCAGCGCCGCTCCGCCGACGCCTTGGCCCAGGCCCGCGCCGAGGTTGACGGACTACTCGCCGCGGACGGCCCCGAGAATGTCCGCGCCCTCCAACGGGCCCTGCGCGACACCATGACCGAACATGCCGGCGTGGTCCGCAGCGAGGAGGGCCTGAACGCCGGGCTGCGGGAGCTGGCCCAGATCGAGGCACGCATGGAGCACGTGGGCATCCACCCGGACATCGCCGGCTACCAGGACCTGCAGCACGCCTTCGACCTCAAGGCCTCCGCCCAGGCCGCCCGGGCCACCCTGGAGGCCGCCCTCGAACGCCGTGAGACCCGCGGCTGCCACAACCGCAGCGACTACCCGGAGATGGATCCGCAGCTGCAGGTCAACCTCGTCTGGTCCCCCACCGCCGGCGTCGTCCGCGAGGAGATCCCGGAGGTGCCCGCGGAGATCTCCGCGCTGTTCAAGGAGGTCTCCCTCCAGGGCAAGCTGGTCGAGTAGCCCCCGACGGCGGCGCGCCCGCCGGATGCCCCCGCCCGGTCCCACGCGGGTCGGCCGGGGGCGCCCGCCTCCGGTCATTACGATGGTGGGGATGTCCCCGTCCCGAACCAGAAGGTGGCCTGTGCCCCGGACCCCCGCCCCTGACGCCTCCCCCGGCGCCACCTCCGCCCGCGCGCCCGGCCCTCCGCCCCGCTGGGTCATCGGCCGGCAGCCGGCCCGGCGGGACGGGGCCGTGGACACGGCGCCACGCACCACACGCCGGCAGTGGCTCCAGCTCGGGGCGGTCATGGCCGCCGCGGCGGCGCTCTACCTCGTCCACTCGTTCCTGCGGTTCCGGAACTTCGAGGCCAAGGGCTACGACCTGGGCATCTTCGACCAGGCCGTGCGCCAGTACGCCCTCTTCCGAGAGCCGATCGTCCCGATCAAGGGCGTGGACTTCAACATCCTCGGGGACCACTTCCACCCGATCCTCGTGCTGCTGGCCCCCCTGTACTGGATCTGGGACGACCCACGGATGCTGGGGATCGCCATGGCCCTGCTCCTGGTCTCCTGTGCCATCCCCGTCTACCTCTTCGCCCGGCGCCGCTGCGGGCACCTGCCGGCGCTGCTGGCGACCGCGGGCCTGCTGCTGTGGTGGCCGTTCCAGGCCATGGTCAACTGGGACCTGCACGAGATCACCCTCGGCGTGCCGATCATGGCCTGGGTCATCTGGGCCATCGACGCCCGGCGATACTGGCTGGGATTCGGCCTGTCCCTGAGCCTGCTGACCGTGCGCGAGGACATGGGGGTCACCGTGCTGGCCATCGCCCTGGTCTTCGCGATCAAACGGGCCTGGGCGCCTGCGGTGCTCTCCGCCGTGGCCGGGGTGCTGGGGTACTGGTTCGCCACCTCCGTGGTGATCCCGCACTTCTCACCCGAGGGCGAGTTCGGCTACTGGCAGTTCACGGCGCTGGGCCCTGACTTGGGCTCCTCGCTGCAGTTCATGGTCACCGAGCCCTTCGCCGCGGCGGCCGTCCTCTTCGACCACCCGCTGAAGATCGGCCTGTGGCTGCTGCACTTCGTGCTGCTGTGGCTGCTGCCGTTCCTCTCCCCCTACGCGCTCATCGGCGCCCCCATCCTGCTCTCCCGGCTCTTCAACGACCGGCTCAATGTGTGGAGCCCCGTCTACCAGTACGACGCCATCCTCGGCGTCCTCTTCCTGATGGCCGCCCTCGAGGCCCTGGGACGGATCGTCGCCTGGCGCGGACGGCGCCGGGCCGCCGAGGAGGCACCGCGCCACGGCGAGCCGGACACCGTGGCCGCGGGCCGGCGTCGTGCACCGCAGGCGCGCGTGTTCACCGTCTTCACGGCCGTGTTCCTGGCCGCGGGCGTGGCCGGCACCGCGTTCTTCCCGCAGGTCTTCCCGTTGCACCGGACGGTGACCGGTCAGAACTGGCAGATGACCGAGTGGGCCCACGCGCTGAACCGGGCGGTGGAGTCCATCCCGGACGGCGTCTGCGTGGAGGCCGCGGACAACGCCGTGCCGCACCTGGTGGACCGCACCTACGTGGGCCTACACGGGGACATGGGCGACGACCTGGCCACCTGGATGATCATCGACACGACGGTGGAGGAGCTCGGCGGCTGGGACCCGCTCACCCCGGACGAGGCCCTGGCGCGCGCCGAGCGGCTCGGCTACGAGACCGTCACGCAGGACGACCACGGCATCTGGGTGCTGCACCGTGACCGGCCGGTGGACCCGGTCTGCGCGGACTACGTTCCCTAGCCCGGACTGGCACCGGCTCAGTCCCGGCTCAGTCCCGGTTGGGCAGGGCCAGGCGGAAGATCTTGCCCCAGGTGGAGCCGATCTGCCGGTGCAGGGGCCCGATGTTGTAGGGCAGGCCGTAGCGCTCGCAGATCTCGCGGACCTGCACGGCCACCTCGGCGTAGCGGTTGGACGGCAGGTCCGGGAACAGGTGGTGCTCCACCTGGTGCGAGAGGTTGCCGGTCATGAAGTGCATGGCCTTGGACCCGGAGATGTTGGCGGAGCCGATCATCTGCCGGACGTACCAGTCGCCCCGGGTCTCGCCCTCGACCATCTCCTCGGTGAACGTCTCCGCGCCCTCCGGGAAGTGGCCGCAGAAGATCACGGCGTGCGCCCAGATGTTCCGCAGCCCGTTGGCGGTGCCGGTCGCCAGCAGGGCCGCGAGCCCGGATCCGGTCAGCAGCTGGGCGGCGAACGGCGTGGCGGCGTAGTCCTTGGCGAACTGCCGGGCGGCCTTGGCGCCGACGACCTTGAGGTCCCGGGCCAGCTCGGCCTTGGACTTCTCCCCGGTCTTGACCCGGTCCAGTTCCAGGTCGTAGAGCGCGATGCCCCATTCGAAGACGGGAGCCAGGCCGGCGTTGATGACCGGGTTGAGGATGTGCTTGGGCTCCCAGGGCTGGTCCCGGTCCATGCGCAGCACGTTGTAGCCGACGTCCCGGTCCTTGCCGATGACGTTGGTCCAGCGGTGGTGCATGTCGTTGTGGGTGTTCTGCCAGGACTTGGACGGGGTGACGAAGTCCCACTCCCACGTGGTCGAGTGGATGTCCGGGTCCCGCATCCAGTCCCACTGGCCGTGCAGCACGTTGTGCCCGATCTCCATGTTCTCGATGATCTTCGCGACCGTCAGCATGGCGGTCCCGGCCACCCAGGCCAGTTTGTTGTTCGCCCCGAGCAGGCAGGTGCGGCCGGCGAACTCCAGCCCGCGCTGGACGCGGATGACCTTGCGGATGTAGGCCGCATCCTGAGCCCCGCGCTTCGCCAGGACAGCGTCCCGGACGGCGTCGAGCTCCCGGCCGAGTTCGGCCACCTGGGCATCGGACAGGTGCGCCGCCGCCGGCGGGCGCACGGTGGGGCTGCCGGTGGCGGCCAGGGCGCCGGCGCGCGCGGCACCGGCGGCGGGGGCACCGGAGACCGGGGCACGACGCCGGCCCGCCGACTCCGCCTGGTCCGGCACCGCGCGCTGCGGTTCCCCGGAGGGGCCCTTGCCCCGGCCGGGGGCCCAGCTGACAGTGTCCGGTCCGTCGATGGTCTTGCCGGTCTTGGCGGCCTTGCGGGATGCGGCGATCTTGGTCGTCAGGGTCATGCTGCTCCTTGGGGGTGGGAGGCGGAACGTCTGTGGAGTCTGTTGAGTCTGTTGAGTCTGTGGGGCTACAACGCGAGGCTCACCGGCCCGGCGGCGGCGCTGACACAGGTCTGGATGAGCTCGCCGGGGTCGCCGTGCACCTCGCCGGTCCTGAGGTCGGTGACCTGGCCGGACCGCAAGGGCACCAGGCAGGCGTGGCAGATGCCCATCCGGCAGCCGCTGGGGGCCGCCACGCCGGCGTCCTCGGCCACCTCGAGCAGGGGCAGGTCACCGGCAGCCTGGACCTCCAGGTCCGAGTTCTCGAAGATCGCCACGCCGCCGGCCCCGGCGACGCCGGCCGTCAGGTCGGCCTGGAACCGCTCGATCCTCAGCCCCTCGGCCCCGGGGCCGACCTCGCGTGACCAGAGGCCCTCGGCGTCGTCCAGGAAGCCGGTGGGGCCGCAGGCGTAGGCGGCCCGCTCCCGCCAGTCGGGGCACAGCCCGTCCATGGCCGCCGATCCCGTGAGATCGAGCCGCCCCGACTCGGCGGTGAGGTGGTGGTGGACCCGCAGGCCGGGGAACTGCTGGGCCAGCTCCTCCAGCTCCTCGCGGAAGGCGGAGTCCGCACGGGTGCGCACCGAGTGGACCAGGACCACGTCCGCGTCAGGACGGCGCGCGACCAGCGTGCGGATCATGGACATCACCGGGGTGATGCCGGACCCGGCGGTGAGCATCAGCAGCGGCCGGGGATGCTCGGGAAGGGTGAAGTCACCCTCGGGCCTGGCCAGGAACAGCACGTCGCCGGGCTCGGTCTCCCGGACCAGGGTGCCGGAGACCGTGCCGATGTCCGAGACGGTGATCTCCGGGTCGGCCCCCGCAGCGGCGGAGAGGGAGTACGAGCGCCACTGGCGCACGCCGTCAACGTCCACCCCGATGCGGGCCCACTGGCCGGCCTCGTGGGCCCTCCACCCGGAGCCGGCGCGGAAGGAGATCGTGGCCGTCCCGGGGGCGGGCCGCTCGACCCTCGTCACGATCCCGCGGAGCTGCCGGGAGGAGTGCACCGGGTCCAGCAGGGCGAGGAAGTCCTGGGGAGAACGCGGGGTGGAGAGGACTGAGGAGAACAGGGACAACAGGGAACGACCGGCCATTCGTCCAGCGTATTCGCCTGCAGGGCTAATTTCTGCACCGCTCGGATACGATTGTCACCATGAACTTGTCCCCCCAAGACAATCCCTCGCCCCATCCCCTGGCCGGCGGCCCTCCGGCCCCGACGGTGGGAGACACCTCCGGGGCCCAGCGTTCCCGCGGTCCCGGGGAGGCCGGCGCGCAGGACGTCCCGGGACCACCGTGGCAGTCGCTGCCCCCGGAGCTGGCCGAGCTGTTGGCACCGGCGGTGCCGGCCGTCGTCGAGCAGATCATCGATGCCGTGCCGAACCAGATCCCGGCCTACCAGATCGCCCGGACCGAGCGGTTCAGCGAGGTGCTCTTCCTGGGCGTCCAGGGCGCGCTGGAGCAGTTGCTCTCCCTGCCGGGGACGGCCGACCCGGCCCTGAACGAGGAGTCCCGTCAGTTGGTCTCGGCCCTCGGTGCCGGGGAGTTCCGCCAGGGCCGGAGCATGGACGCGCTGCTCGCCGCCTACCGGACCAGCGCCCGGATCACCTTCCGCGGACTGTCCGAGGCGTGCGCCCGCCAGGGGATGGCCATGGAGGTGGTGGTGGACCTCGGCGAGACGATCCTCGCCTACATCGACGAGCTGTCCGCCGTGAGCGTGCAGGCCTATGCGGTGGAGCAGTCGGCCCACGCCGGCGCCCTGGAGCTGCGCCGCGCCGATCTCGTGGCGGCCCTCGTGGGTGGAGGCGTCGAACTGCCGGAGGTGCGCCGCCTGGCCTCGGGAGCCGACTGGCACCTGCCCCAGCAGATGGCGGCGGTGGTGCTCCCCCTCGCCGCGGCGGCAGGCGTCCGCAGCCGGCTGGGCACCTCCGGGATCGTGGTCGAGCGGGAGTCCGAGGCGACCGCCATCGTGGCCGTGTCCCAGGCCGAACGGCTCCGGTCCCGACTGCAGGAGGTGTTCGCCGGCACCGGGGCCGTGCTGGGCCCGCCCGTCGCGTGGGACGGGGTGCCGCACTCCCACCGAGTGGCCCAGCTCGTGGCCGCCCAGCTGGACGAGCCGGAGGCAGGCCAGCCAGCGTTCGCCTCGGACCACCTCGCGCTGCTCGTCCTGGGGTCCGAACCGCAGGTCATGGCGGATCTCGCCGCCCGCCGGCTGGCCCCGCTGGAGACCCTCGGCCCCGCCAAGCGCCGCGTGCTGGAGGAGACCCTGCTGCTGTGGCTCCTGCACTGGGGCCAGCGCCTCCCGGTGGCCCGGGAGCTCGGCATCCACGCCCAGACCGTGGGCTACCGGGTGGCCCGGCTCAAGGAGCTGTTCGGGGAGGGGCTCGATGACCCCCAGGTGCGGTTCGAACTGGAACTCGTGCTGCGTGCCCGCAGGGTGTCGGAGGACCAGGCGAGCAGGCCGGAGTGAGTGACGTGCCCTCGTGGCACGCCTCGTCGCACCCCCTGACGGACCTACTGACGGGTCATGCTGAAATCCGGGTGTCGCGCGCAGAACCCGACGCGACCCCCGGAGAACCGCATGACGAACCAGCGCTCCGCGGCCTATTGCCGCACCGGTCCGGGCGTGTGTTCAGGCTGAGGCCTCTGGCCGTCGTCGGAACCGCCCCCCCTACTCCACAGTGGACCGCTTTCGCTGCCTCGTCCACACCGGGCTCGGACTGGGATCCCCCACCAACGGGCACCGGTCGAGCATGGGAGCGTGTCCCGACTTGTCCCCCTCTCCCCCGAGACCGCGTTCTCCGCTCCCGAGCCCTCCGGCGCCGAGCCGATGCTCCTGTCTTCCCAGGGTGATCCGTGGCGAAGTGAAGTCCTGGCCCACCGGGCTCGGAACGGTCAACTCGTGCGATTGGCCCGCGGAATCTACTGCGGCCTGGAGACCTGGCTCCGTTCCCCACCCTGGGACCGCCATCTGCTGGCCGTCGTCGCCCACGCCAGGTCCCGCAACCGAGAGGTAGTGTTCTCCCATCGAACGGCCGCCGTCCTCCATAGCCTGCCCGGTGAGGACATCCCGGACGTCATCCACACCCGCGCCACCTCACGAGGGGGATCCGGCCGTTCAACGTCGCGCAGTCCGTATCTCAACGCGCCAGCGGCTTCACGACTGGCCGCCTCCTTGCGAGGCGAAGGCGTCCGGCTGGCCCGCGGCACGCTGCCCGCCCTTCCCGTCACGAAGGCGCTCTGGAACATTCCGCCGACATACCAGGATGCCCGACCCGAGTTCGAGGTGATTCCGGTGCACCTCGGCGATGGACGGTTCGTCGGTCACGTGCTGGCGGACACCATCGAGTGGGCGTGTGCCAGCGTCTTCAGTACCGAGTCCCTGGTCGGCACCGTGGCCATCGCCGACCACCTGCTCCGCCACCATCCCGAGGCGTTCGCCGCCACCGCCGCCCTGGTCGAGGACCTGCCCCTCCCCCGGGCCGGGCTTCTCCGAGCCCGTCACGCGATGTCCTTCGCCGATCCCCGATCCGAGTCCCCCAAGGAGTCCATGAGCAGGGCACTCATCCACCAGCTGGGGTTCGAGGTCCCCGAACTCCAGTACCGGGTCGTGGACGCCAACGGCCATGAGGTGGCCAGAGCCGACTTCCAGTGGAAACGCACGACAGTGCGGTCGAGAGCCCTGCTCGGCGAATTCGACGGTCTATGGAAGTACGGGGCCGATCTGTCCGGACCGAACGGCGGTGCCGACGCCCTCGAGCGCGAGAAGAAGAGGGAGTTGATGCTGGCCCGACTCGGCTATGACGTCGTGCGGTGGATCGACAGCGACCTCACGGACCCTCCGGCCTTCGCCCGTTTGCTCACGGAGAACGGGGTGCCGCTTCAGGAGTCTCGAGCGCCGTGTGGGTGATGTCAGAGCTCGGGGCCTGCGTCGGACTGGCATCCCATCATCCGGTGATCCGGGTGTCGTGCCCGGAACCCGACGCGACACCCGGATCACCGCATGATGACTGTTGACGGTCATGGACGATGGTGGGGAGCACTCCCGCGAGGTGACGTCACCCGATCCGGACGGGGCCTCTCCCGGCCGGAGGCAGCAGGAACCGGTCGGGTTCGGCGGCCACCACTCCCGCCGAGGGATCGGGGCGGGGAACCAGATCCCGTTCGGGATGGCGGATGTCCCGGATGACGGACACGCAGATCCAGATCACGGCGGCCATGTGCAGCACGATCCCGGAGCCGTACCAGAGGGGGATCCACAGCGCCCCGCCGCCGAACTCGCCCTCCGAGGTGATCCGGGCGGACTCCATCCACACGCCGCCCCAGTGGTAGACCTCCACGGCCTGCCAGATCCAGAACTGCCGCCAGTCCGGCCGGGCCAGCACCACCAGGGGGATCAGCCACATCACGAACTGCGGGGAGTAGACCTTCCCCAGCAGGATGAACGCCGCCACGATCAGCAGGCACAGCTGCGCCATCCGGGGACGGTGCCGCGAGGACAGGCCCAGATACGCGATCCCCAGGCAGCACAGCGCGAAGAGGCCGTTGGAGATCAGCGAGAACGCCTCTCCGGACCAGCCGGTCCAGGTGAAGGCCAGCCACAGGGAGGAGAAGGACACCTCGCGGTCGCCCGAGAACGTGTAGAACCGGCTCCACTGGTCGAAGGCGGTGAGCATGAAGGGGAGGTTCACGGCCAGCCAGGCCACCACGCCCGCCGCCAGGGACTTGAAGAACACCCCGAGCCGTCCGGCCCGCCAGCACAGCACCAGGATGGCGCCGAAGAAGAACAGCGGGTACAGCTTCATGGCGGCCCCGAGGCCCAGGACCAGCCCGGCCAGGACGGGGTGGCTGCGGGACCACAGCAGCAGCCCGAGGGCGGCCAGCATGACGGCCCACAGGTCCCAGTTGAGGAAGGAGGTCAGGATGATCCCCGGGGCCACGGCCACCATGAGGGCGTCCTTGGACCGGCCTCGCGCGGTGTAGGCCGTGGCCACCACCAGGATGAGCCAGCAGATCAGGGCGCCGACGGCATTGACGTCGAAGTAGGTGACGGTGCGCTCCAGCAGGGTGCCCCCCTCCGGGACGAACCAGGCGCTCACCCCGGCCACCACCGCCAGCAGTGCGGGGTACTCCATCCACTGGTCCTCCGGCAGGGGCGTGTAGAAGGGGAAGTAGCCCTCGGCCAGTCCGCGGGTGCCGAAGAGCTGCCCGAAGTCCGAGTAGCACATATGGATGTGCACCCCGGGTGCCTCCCAGCCGTTGATGCGGCACCACTGCTTGGACAGCAGGGCGATCACGGCGGCCAGCAGGGTGGCCCCCACGAGCACGAGCAGCAGCCGGCGGTCCGGGCCTGCTGTCGGGGCGGCGGGTCCGGTCTGGTTCACGGCAACTCCTGGGGGGTGGTGCTTCTGGGGTGTCGGCGGGACCGCCACCGGGGGGCAAGGGGGAACAGGGTGGACGTCTTGGGGTCCAGGAAGACAATGAACACCATATAGGTGAGGCCGACGGCCGCCGTGGTGACCCGCACCCAGAACAGGGAGATCCACTGGGCCACGGACAGCTGGTCCACCACGCCGATGACCACGAGCACCATGACGAGAAGGTACAGCGTCCACACGGGCCACCCGCCCCAGCGCCGGATCACCGCGAACAGCGGCAGGACCCAGAGCAGGTACCAGGGTTGGATGATCGGAGCCAGCAGGACGGCGGCGAGCAGGGCCAGCCCGGTGGCCAGGACGGGGTGCACCGGCCGTCGGGTCAGGGCCAGCCAGGCAGTGAACCCGACGGCGGCCACCTTGCCGAGGGTGTAGACGACGTCGGCCACGGGCCGCACCCCGGCCCCGGTCAGCCAGTCCACGAGCCAACCGATCCCGAGGCCCAGCAGCCCGAAGGGGGCGTACGGGAAGGCCGCATCGCCCTGGCTCAGCATGGCCGGGATCCAGCCGAACCACAGTCCCGTCAGGCCACCCGTGCCCACCAGCACTGCGGCGGCCACCGCGAGGCACAGCGCCCAGACGTTCAGCCGGGCCCCCCAGCCGGGCCGGTCCCGCAGCATGAGCAGGCCGGCGAACGGCAGGGCGATGACGGTCAGCGGCTTGATGGCGATGGACAGGCAGACCAGGACCAGTCCGGCGAGGTTCCGCCACCGGCTGGAGCCGGGCCCGATCAGGACGAATCCGGCCAGCAGCAGCCCCACCATGAGCGAGTCGTTGTGGACGCCGGCGATCATGTAGAGCGCGAACAGCGGATTGGCCACCGAGATCCACACTGACCATCCGGGCTCGGTCCCGAAGCGACGCGCCAGCCGGGGCACCGCCCACAGGCACAGGGCCAATCCCGCCACGGACACCGCACGGAACAGCAGGAAGGACGGCTCGGGGCTTCCCCCCGTCACGAACCAGACGGCCCGGGACATCAGGAGGAACAGCGGGCCGTAGGGAGAGGGAGACTCGGCCCAGATCGAGTCGGCGCCCTGCATGAACCACCCCGGCAGCTCGGAGATCCAGTCCTCGTACGGGTTCAGTCCGGCATGCAGGAGCCGCCCCTGGCTGAGGTAGGAGTAGACATCCCGGGAGAACACGGGGAAGGCGAGCATCAGCGGGGCTGCCCACAGCCACGTGGCGCGGGTGACGGTGGGGCCGGCGGCGTCCCACCGTCCCTCGAGCCGCTGCCCCAGCCGCAGCCAGGCCCGCACCAGCAACAGGGAGCCCAGCACCAGCAGGATGGCGCAGGCCACCACGCCCACCGGTTCCACGCGCAGCGGGTTGAGCACGGTGGTCCGGGCGAAGAGGGACGTCGGGGTCATCGCCAGCCAGCCGACGCCCCACGAGCCGACCATGATCAGCACTGAGCCGATGAGCCCCTGCCACAGGCTGGGGGCCGGCTGGTGGTCCGGGCCGCCCACCAGCCGGCGGGTGATCGGCGACTCACCCAGGCGGCGGCGCAGTCCCTCCAGCCGTCCGGGCGCAGCACTTCTCTGTTCCGTCACGAGGAGGTCGGCTCCGACGGCTCCGAACGCTCCGTGAGCTCCGACGCCACCGGCGGCTTCCGGTGACGCCGTCCGCGCAGGCGCTCGGCGGTGCGGCGCAGGGCGGGACGCACGTGCCACTCCTCCTTCAGGATGGAGCTCGTCCACGGATCCAGCAGCAGGATCCACAGCATGCAGGCCCAAGACAGGAAGGTGGACAGGTGGGCCAGCTGGTCCCCGATGCCCAGGAACTGCCACACGAACAGCTGGTCGGCGGCCCCGAAGGCGACGAAGAAGGCCACCGTGAACACGACCCACTTCAGCTGCCAGTCGCTGCGGATGCCGATCACGGCGAAGAACGGCAGCAGCCACAGCAGATACCAGGGCTGGATGATCGGGGTGAGCACCACCAGGGCCGTGAAGGCCCACGTCATCCGCTGCATCAGGTGCTCGTGACGGCCACGGAACATCAGCCAGATGACGATGAGCACGGACAACAACCGGCCGGCCGTCTTGAACCCGTCGAGCACCCAGTGGTTGGCGAGGCCGAGGGAGTCGAGGATCACCTTGGTGGCCTCCGCGAGGATCCCGACCGGCGACCACGGCACAGACCCCGTCCCAGTCCCGAGCATGACCGTCAGCCAGCCGAAGCCGAACTCGTTGAGCAGCCCGACCACCACCATGACGCCCCCGGCGATCCCCGCGGTGAGCACCCAGTAGCCGAAGCGCCGGGCCCAGCTGGCCCCGCGGCCGGCCCAGAGCAGGCCGATGAAGGGCAGCAGCACCATGGTGATCGGCTTGATGCCCAACGAGGCCGTGACGAGCAGGACCCCCGCCAGCCCGCGTCCGGTGGCCGCGTACCAGACGCCGGCGACCGCCAGCCCGGCCATGAGGGCGTCGTTGTGACCGGAGGCCACGAAGCTGATGAGGAACAGCGGGTTGGCCGCCGTGATCCACTGGGCGCGGGCCCCGTCGGTGCCCAGGAGTGCGGCCAGCTTCGGGACGTACACCATGATGAGCACCACGCCGGCCACGGCCACGAGGCGGAACAGGAAGATGGCCAGGTCCGGGTCGTCCGGTCCGGCCACCGCCATGACGAGCTGCTCGATCCACAGGAACATCGGCCCGTAGGGGGTCTCGGTCTGGGCCCAGGTGGTGTCCGCGCCCAGCTGGAACCAGTTGGAGAGCGTGGAGATGCCGTCCTCGTAGGGGTCCTGGCCCGCGAGCATGAGCCGGCCCTGGCCGAGGTAGGCGAAGATGTCCCGGGAGAAGATCGGCAGGCAGGCCAGCAGCGGCAGGATCCAGGCCGCCGTCGTGAGGTTGACGATCCGCAGGGAACCCGGCCCGAAGGGCCGCAGCACCGTGCCCAGGCGCAGCCACCCCCAGAACATCAGCCAGCAGCCCAGCGTCAGCACCACGGTGCCGGTGATGACCCCGGTCTCGGTGGTGCGCCAGGGAATGAGCCAGGCCCAGCGGTTGATCGGGGAGACCGAGGCGAGCCAGCCCACGGACAGCGAGCCGGCCGTCACCGCGAGGGAACCGATGAAGCCGATCACGGCGGGAACCCAGACGGAGACGGTCCAGGTGGCGGACACGGGTTCCGTCCGGGTGCTGGGCACGCTCATCGCAGGCGGGATCCTTCCGTGCTGTGGGCGGCTGACCCGTAGCCCGCCGCGGGCATCCCACAAACTACCACCGGCGCTCAGGCTACTGTGGGAGGCGTGGCAGCTACAGCAGAGAACCTCGTGTGGATCGATTGTGAGATGACCGGGCTGGACCCCGTCGCGGACGCGCTGGTGGAGATCGCCGTGCTGGTGACGGACGCCGAACTCAACGTGCTCGGTGAGGGTGTGGACGTCGTCATCAGACCCCCGCAGGCGGCGCTGGAGCAGATGGTCCCCTTCGTGCGGGACATGCACTCCTCCTCCGGGTTGCTGGACCGGCTGGGCGACGGCGTCTCGCTCGCCGAGGCGTCCGAGGCCTGCCTCGCGTACATCACCGAGCACTGCCCCACCCCGGGCAAGGCGGTGCTGGCCGGCAACTCGGTGGGCCAGGACAAGCTGTTCCTCACCCGGGACCTGCCCGCCATCACGGACCACCTGCACTACCGGATCGTGGACGTCTCCACGCTCAAGGAGCTCGCCCGCCGCTGGTACCCCAAGGCCTACTTCCAGGCCCCGGCCAAGACGGGGGGCCACCGCGCCCTCGGGGACATCGTCGACTCGATCAACGAGCTGCGCTACTACCGCGAGGCCGTCCTGGTGCCCGCTCCCGGCCCGGACTCGAAGGCCGCCCAGCGGATCGCCGCCGGTCTGCAGACCGTCACGTCCCCCGGACACTGACGCCCGGTGCGCGTGGTTCGAGGCCCGGCGGAAACCGTGTAGGATAGAACGCGCTGTCACGGTCGGTACGCCGACCGAGCATGGTGGGTATAGCTCAGCTGGTAGAGCGTCTGGTTGTGGTCCAGAAGGTCGCGGGTTCAAGCCCCGTTACTCACCCCACCGCGTCGGCCCGGTCCTGGACCCAGGACCGGGCCGACGCCGTTTCAGCCCCTCCCGGCTGGCCTAGGATGGCCCCATCGGAACCGTCCGCCCGCCGAAAGGTCCCCCTGACATGAGCGTCGTGAAGATCAATGCGATCAGCGTCCCCGAGGGCTCCGGCCCGGAGCTGGAGGCGCGCTTCGCCGCCCGCAAGCACTCCGTGGACGGCTCCCCCGGCTTTGAGGGCTTCCAGCTACTGCGCCCCACCGCCGGGGAGGACCGCTACTTCGTGGTCACCCAGTGGGCCACCGAGGCGGACTTCCAGGACTGGCGGGAGAACCGCGCCGCAGCTGCCCACGGCGGCCCGGACGGTGGGGACGGCGAGCAGCGGAAGCCCGTCGCTACGGGGGCGGCGCTGCTGGAGTTCGAGGTCGTGGACCTCTGATGACCGGGGCCGGACTGCTGGACGCCGTGGCGGGTCAGCTGGAGTGGCAGCGCGGGCTCTACCGCCACTTCCATCGCCATCCGGAGCTGAGCCTGGCCGAGCATGGGACCGCCGAGCGCATCGAGGCCGAGCTCACCGGGCTGGGACTGGACGTGCAGCGGATCGGCGGGACCGGCGTCGTGACCGTGCTGGAGAACGGGGCGGGCCCCACCGTCCTGGCCCGGGCGGACATCGACGCCCTGCCCGTCACCGAGGCCACCGCCCTGGAGTACGCCTCCACCGTGGAGGGCGTGATGCACGCCTGCGGGCATGATCTGCACCTGGTCGCCCTGCTCGGGGCGGTCCGGCTGCTGGCCGGGCATCGGGACGCGTGGTCCGGCACCTACATCGCGGTGTTCCAGCCGGCCGAGGAGAACGCCGCCGGCGCCCAGGCGATGCTCGATGACGGCCTCGTGGACCGGATTCCCCGGCCCGACGTGGCCCTGGCCCAGCACGTCATGCCCGCCGAGGCCGGCACCATCGGCACCGCCGCCGGTCCCGTGCTCTCCGCCGGTGACTCGCTGAGGATCACGGTGTACGGCCGCGGCGCCCACGGATCGATGCCGCACACCGCCGTGGACCCGGTGGTCCTGGCCGCCTCCATCGTGTTGCGCCTGCAGACCATCGTGTCCCGTGAGACCGAGCCCGGGCAGTTCGCCGTGGTGACCGTGGGTGCCTCCAACGCCGGCTCGAAGTCCAACATCATCCCGGACCGCGCCGAGCTGCTGGTGAACCTGCGCACCTACGACACCACCGTGCGCGAGAGCATCATCACCTCGATCGAGCGGATTGTCCGGGGCGAGTGCGCGGCGGCCGGTTCCCCGCAGGATCCGGTCTTCGAGTACTACGACCAGTTCCCGCTGACCGGCAATGACGAGACCACGAACGACACGGTCACCCGCGCCCTGCGGGAACATTTCGGAAGCGGGGCGCTCTTCGAGGCCACGCCGGCCACCGCCTCGGAGGACTTCAGCAGGCTGCCCGACGCGTTCGGGATCCCGTACGCCTACTGGTTCGTCGGTTCGGTGCCCTCGGAGACCTACCGCGAGGCGGTGGCGGCCGGGACCGTGTCCTCGGCCATCCCGGCCAATCACTCCCCCTCCTTCGCCCCGGCCATCGATCCCACCCTGGAGATCGCCACGAGGGCTCAGACCGTGGCAGCCCTGGCCTACCTGGCCGTTCGCTAGAATCAGCTCCGGCGTCCGCAGCGTGACGCCACCGCAGCGAAGGAGTCCACACCGCCATGACTGTCCGTCCGATCACCATCCACGGGGAGCCCGTCCTGCACCGCCGGGCGGCCGATGTCACGGAGATCACCGATCAGATCCGGACCCTCGTGGCGGACATGTCCGAGACGCAGGACGCGGCCCGCGGCGTGGGACTGGCGGCCCCTCAGGTGGGCGTGGGGCTGCGCATCTTCACCTGGACGTTCGAGGACTCCGGCGACGCCCCGCCCCGCGGCCACGTCATCAATCCGGTGCTGACCCGGATCGGCAGGACCTCCCAGGAGGACCCCGACCCGGACGAGGAGTCCGAGGGGTGCCTGTCCGTCCCCGGGTACAGCTTCCCACTCAAGCGCTCCGACCACGTGCGGTTGACCGGCATCGACGTGGACGGCGCGCCCATCGACTTCGAGGCCACCGGGTGGTTCGCCCGCATCATGCAGCACGAGTTCGACCACCTCGACGGCTACCTCTACGTCAACCGACTCAACGGCAAGTGGACTCGCCGGTGGAAGAAGTCGCTGCGCCGCGAGGGCTGGACCGTGCCCGGCAACACCTGGCTGCCCGGCGTGGACGCCGATCCCTTCGGCCATGATGAGGCGCACGCCGGGGAGAACCCCTAGAACAGCCGGAACGACGTCGGCCCCCCCCCCCCCCCCCCCCCCCCCCCCCCCCCCCCCCCCCCCCCCCCCCCCCCCCCCCCCCCCCCCGACGTCGTGGTCTGGGTGGTCCCGGTGTCCGGGCCCGGCTCAGCCCTTCGGGAAGGCCGGGACCGCGTCCCCGGCCATCTCCTCGATGACGCGGACGACCTGGCAGGAGTAGCCGAACTCGTTGTCATACCAGACGTAGAGCACCGCATTCTTGCCGCCGTTGACGATGGTGGCCAGCCCGTCCACGATCCCGGCCCGGTTGGAGCCGACGAAGTCCGAGGAGACGATCTCCGGGGAGTTGATGTAGTCGATCTGGTTGCGCAGCTGACCGGTCAGGGACTCCTCCCGAAGCCGGGCGTTGAGCTCCTCCACGGTGGTCTCCTGCTGCAGGGCCAGGTTGAGGATGGCCATGGAGACGTCCGGGGTGGGCACGCGGATGGCGTTGCCGGAGAGCTTGCCCGCCAGCTCCGGCAGGGCCTTGGCCACGGCCTTGGCCGCACCGGTCTCCGTGAGGACCATGTTCAGGCCGGCGGCGCGGCCGCGGCGGGAGCCCTTGTGGAAGTTGTCCGTGAGGTTCTGGTCGTTGGTGTAGGCGTGCACGGTCTCCACGTGGCCGTAGTCGATGCCGTACTCGTCATTCAGGACCTTCAGCACCGGGGTGATGCCGTTCGTGGTGCAGGAGGCGGCCGAGAGGATGGTGTCCTCGTCGGTGATGTCGCCCGTGTTGACGCCGAACACGATGTTCTTGATGTTGCCCTTACCCGGCGCGGTCAGCAGGACCTTGGAGGCACCCGTGGCCTGCAGGTGCTGGCCGAGGCCGTCCTCGTCCCGCCAGCGGCCGGTGTTGTCCACCACGATCGCGTCCTGGATGCCGAAGGAGGTGTAGTCCACGGTGGCCGGGTCGTTGGAGTAGATGACCTGGATGACCGTCCCGTTGGCGGTGATCGTGTTGTGCTCCTCATCCACGGTGATGGTGCCCTCGAAGGGGCCGTGGATGGAGTCGCGGCGCAGCAGCGAGGCGCGCTTGACCAGGTCGTTCTCGGAGTTCTTGCGGACCACGATCGCGCGCAGCCGCAGCGAGGACCCACCGCCCTCGTGGGAGAGGATGATGCGGGCCAGCAGGCGTCCGATGCGGCCGAAGCCGTACAGGACCACGTCTCGGGGGGCCTTGACGCCGTCTCCGCCGCGACCGGCCACGTCGGCCAGCTCGGTGTTGAGGAACTCCTGCAGGTCGCCGCCGGCGGAGCGGTAGGCGGCGGCCAGCCGGCCCAGGTCGATCGAGGCGGCGCCCAGGTTCATGCCCGCGAGGGCCTGGACCATGGGGTAGGTCTCCTCGACGGGCAGCACGGCCTCGTCGATCTGGCGCGCATAGCGGTGCGCCTTGATGATGTCGATGACGCCCTTGTGGACGAGCTGGCGGCCGTAGATGCTCGTGATCACGTTGTTGTCCCGGTACAACGAGCCGATCAGCGGAACCATCCGCTCGGCCAGCTCCTCCCGGTGGTTCCAGGTGGCGTGCTGGTCCTGCGCGGTTCCGTTGGTCTTGTCTGCCACGGTAGGTCCTTCCCTTGTGTCCGTACCGTCCCCTGTGGCGGCCACGGCGGAGCCCAGTCTAGTGAATCCGTGGCCTGATGCGGTCCCGGTGCCGCCATGCGACGGATTCGTCCTGGTGGTCTGCGGCACGTTCGGCGGCAGGCAGGTACTGACAGCCTTGTCATTTCTTGTTTGACTCAATGCACCACCTTCCTGAAGGGTGACTCGGAACCCACCCATGAGTTCACCGCCCCTCGCACCTGGGGCGGCCACCTTCTCCTGACCATGTGAGGCACGGTATGTCTAACTCGGACCACGACCCTTCGCTGACCGCCGAGGAGGCGTCCCCGCCGGCGGGCGCCACGGCACCGGCAAGCACGGGCGACCAGGTGGAACACATTCCCCTCTCCGCCCGGATCCAGGAGAACGACTCCGACGACGAGATCACCGAGAAGCTCAGGCTCCAGGGTGTCCGACTCCGTGCCGGGACCATCGCACCGGCCGTCTTCTGGCCGTCGCTGATCATCGTGGCCGCCGTAGCCGTCCTCGCGATCACCCTCCCCGGCCCCACCGGCGAGGTCCTGACGAACATCCAGGGCTGGATCACCACGAACCTCGGCTGGTTCTACATGTTGGCCATCGGCATCTTCATCGTGGTGGCTCTCGTCATCTGTTTCTCCAAGTTCGGCAGGATCACCCTCGGCCGTGATGGGGAGAAACCGGAATTCGGAGTGCTGTCCTGGTTCGCCATGCTGTTCGCGGCCGGTATGGGCATCGGCCTGGTCTTCTACGGGGTCGGCGAGCCCCTGGGCTATGCCACCACCACGCCGAAGCCCGGCTGGCCCGGCACCGAGACCGGTGCTGACGGCGTGACCTCCATCATCCCCGGTCAGGAGCATGCCGTGGCGATGTTGGGCATGGCGCAGACCTTCGTGCACTGGGGGCTGCACCCGTGGGCCATCTACGCCGTCATCGGGCTGGCCGTGGCCTACGCCATCCACCGCCGCGGGCGCCCCGTGTCCATCCGCTGGGCACTCGAACCGATCCTGGGTGATCGAGTCAAGGGCTGGATGGGCGACATCATCGACATCCTGGCCATCTTCGGCACGATCTTCGGCATCGCCACCTCGCTCGGGCTCGGCGTCCAGCAGATCGGAGCCGGCCTGGCGGCAATGGGTGTCGTGGAGGCCCCTGACCAGTGGCTGCTGATCGTCCTGATCATCGTCATCACGCTGCTGGCCACCACGTCCGTGGTCTCCGGGGTGGGCCGGGGCATCAAGTGGCTGTCCAATATCAACCTCTCGATGGCCGCCGTCCTGATGATCTCCGTGCTCCTGCTGGGGCCCACGCTCTTCCTGTTCCAGAATCTCGTCCAGTCCTTCGGGGTCTACCTGGCCGAGGTCCTGAACATGACCTTCGACGTCGGCGCCTACACCGGCGAGGCCGGTGCGGCCTGGGGCGCGAGCTGGACCATCTTCTACTGGGGCTGGTGGGTCTCCTGGGCACCCTTCGTGGGCGTGTTCATCGCCCGCATCTCCCGGGGCCGCACCGTCCGCCAGTTCATCGCCGGCGTGCTGCTCGTGCCCACCGTCGTCGGCATCATCTGGTTCTCCATCATGGGTGGAACCGGACTGTGGCGGCAGCTGTTCTCAGATGATCCGATCGTGCCCGAGGGCGCTGACGAGTTCGGCGTGGAAGCGGCCCTGTTCGATGTCCTCGGCGGGCTGCCCCTCGGGGGCGTGCTGTCCGTGATCGCCATCTTCCTGATCGCGATCTTCTTCATCACCTCCTCGGATTCGGGCTCCCTGGTGGTGGACATGCTGGCCTCCGGCGGCCACCCGAACCCGCCGATCTGGTCCCGCGTGCTATTCGCCATGTTGGAGGGCGCTCTCGCCATCGGCCTGCTGCTGGCTGGCGGACTGGGTGCGCTGCAGGCCGCGTCCATCGCGACGGCACTGCCCTTCAGCCTCATCCTGCTGGCCATGTGTTTCGCCATCGTCAAGGCGCTGAAGAGGGACCAGGACGCGATCGACGCGCGCGAACGCCGGCTCCGGTACCAGCAGATCAGCGAGCGGCTCTCCGAGGACTTCGACGACGCCTTCGGTGAGCAGGTCGACCACCGCATCGACTACCGGCTGTCCCGGACCACCGGGTTCCGGGAGCGCCGTCGGGAGGCGGATGCCGACACCCTGACGGCGAAGCAGGCGACTGCCACCACGCCGAAAGCGGATCCAGAACAGCAGCGTGGGCGCTTCGGGCGCCGACGCAAGGAGTAGGAGAAGGGTGCTCCCTCCGCGACGAATCCCCCGTCGGGCCCTCGGGCCGGCGGGGGATTCGTCGTACGTGGAGTGGGACAGGCTGGCTTGTACGCCGGGTTCTGTACCGGGGGCGGTCACCCGCCTCCCAGCGACGGCCATCCATCTAGGCCCGCCGTTGCCGACGGGCTCGAGCGGCCAACCCGGATGCTCGGGCGGGCAGCCCTCGAACACATCCTGTTCGGCCTTGCTCCGGATGGGGTTTACCGAGCCGATCCGGTCACCCGGACCGCTGGTGGTCTCTTACACCACCCTTTCACCCTCACCGGGGCCGCGGCGGTGCGGACACCGTCGCGGACCAGGCGGTCTGCTTTCTGTGGCACTGTCCTGCGGGTTACCCCGAGTGGGCGTTACCCACCATCCTGCCCTGTGGAGCCCGGACGTTCCTCACGGCGCCGTCACCGGCGCCCTGCGGCCGTCCGCCAGCCTGTCCCGGCGCACCAGTCTACGCGGACGCGAGAGGGCCGGGCACTGGCTAGGCTGTTTCGGTGCTCATCCTGTTGCCGCCCTCCGAGGGCAAGACCGCTCCCCGTTCCGGCACACCCCTGGACCTCGCCTCCCTCGTCCTGCCCACGCTGGCCGGTGAGCGGACCACGGCCATGGGCATCCTCGCCGCTGTCTCCTCCGCACCGGATGCCGCCAAGGTGCTGGGCGTCGGCGAGACCGTGCGGGCGGACATCGACGCCAACCTGGTGCTCATGGAGTCGCCTGCTGCCCCGGTCCACCAGGTGTTCACCGGGGTGCTCTACGACGCCCTCGACTATGCCTCGCTTCCGGAGACCGCCCGCCGGCGGGCCCGCGAGAAGGTCCTCGTCTTCTCCGGCCTGTTCGGGGTGCTCTCCCTGGGTGACCACATCCCGAACCACCGCCTGTCCGTGACCAGCTCCCTGCCCGGGCTGGGCCGCATGTCCAGCTGGTGGAAGCCGCGGCTCACCCCTGCGCTGGATGCCCACGCCGAGCACACCGGTGTCATCATCGACGGCCGCTCGGGTGGCTATGCGGCGCAGTGGAAGGCCCCCGCAGCGACCACGGCCACCGTGGACGTCTTCCAGATCCGTAAGGGTGAGCGCAAGGTCGTCTCCCATTTCGCCAAGTACACCCGTGGCCTGGTGGCCCGTGAACTGCTGTTGGCCGGCCCCCGGGTCGTGACATCACCCGAGTCCGCCGCGGAGGTGATCGCGGCCGCCGGTTCCGCCGAGGGCACCCACGACTGGTCCGTGGACCTCGTGCCGGGAACCGGAGCGAAGCCGTCGAGTCTGCAGATCACCCTTCCGGACGAGCACACCACCGTCGGAGGAGCCTGACCACTGGTGGGCGGGAGTCGGCGGGATCGGTCGATGAGCCTGAGCCCGGGTCGCCTTCTGCCGAAACGTGACTGGTTCCCCCGTTCAGCGGGAGGCGAGCACCTCGGCGAGCCTGGCCGGCCCTGAGGGGGCGATCTCCCAGTGATCCAGGCCCGGCTTGATGGTCAGGGAGGTGTCCATGCCCAGGCCCGAGTAGAAGGCAGCACCGAGGCGGGCGGCGTGAACGGCGTCGAAGTCTCCGGAGGCCCCGCCACGGGATGGGGTGTCGTCGGCCCCGACCACCCAGTGCATCTCGTAGTTCCTCATCAGGGTGCTGGAGATCGGGCGGAGCGGTGCCTGCTGTCCGTAGATCCCGCCACCGGCCACCAGCACGGCCGCCCCACCGGTCCACCCGGCGGAGTGGGAGTTCATCATGTGCCGGGCGACCGTGTCGGCTCCTCCGGAGTAGCCGGTCCAGTACACCTGGTTCAAGTCCAGGTTGTACTTCCGGCCCAGGTCCTTCAGCAGGTCGGCGGCGTATTGACCGGAGGTGTCCTTCCGCCACCAGGTGTCGGTGGCCCGGTCCGGCGTGCTGGGGACGACGAGCATCAATCCGTGCTGCTCGGCCAGCTTCTCGTAGGCCGGGACGGTGGACCACTGGGGTTGCCTGTACTCGAAGCCGCCGTCGCCGTGCAGGTGGATCATGATGCCGTGCGGCGTGGACGCGTTGAGGTGCCCGGCGTACAGGTGGTACTGGGAGCTGGTGGTGCCGTTGCTGAAGGGGACGGCCTGGGCGTCCCGGTAGGCGCCGCCCGTGCCACCGGTGGCGTTGACGGGTCCGGAGGCCTGGCGGACCGGGACCGTGTAGGTCGGCGGAGTGCCGTTCACCCGGGTCTCGAGGGCGTAGAGGAACTGGGCGGATTCCCCGCGGGTGACGGCACGGTGGGGGCGGAAGGTGCCGTCGGCGTAGCCGGAGACCATTCCGGTGGCGTGGAACCAGGTGGCCGGGGTGTAGAAGTGGTCTCGAGTACTCAGGTCCGGGAACGGTGACGTGGTGGGGGCGGTGACCCCCTGGCCGGACATGCGGTAGAGGAAGGCGGACAGTTCGCCGCGCGTGATGGGCCGGTCGATGCCGAAGGTGCCGTTGGCGTAGCCGGTGGAGTAGCCCTTGGCCTGCATCCAGGAGACCGCGGTGAAGGCGGAGCGGGAGGCGGGAACGTCGGTGAAGTCGATGCGGGTGCCGGCGCTGTGCGCTTCGCCGGAGAAACGGTAGAGCAGCTGGGCGGTCTCCCCGCGGGTGATCTGCTGATGCGGGGCGTAGGACCCGTTGGAGTAGCCGGTGCTGATCTGTTCGCAGCGCAGCCAGGTGATGGGCTCGTAGAAGCTCGCCCGGCTGGGGACGTCGGTGAAGTCCGGGGTGGCGCAGGCCGTGGTGGTCGCGGCGTCGGCTGCGGGGGCAGTGCTGGCGGATACGGGCCCTGCCAGGGTGATGGTGATGGCCAGGAGGGCCATCACGCCGGCGATCCGGCGGCGGTGCGTGATGAGCATGGTGTTCCCTCGGTGATGACACGACAGGGCACTCGTGGCGCCCTCCGCCGAGAACTATGCGGCCATCCGTTCCGCGGCGGTCGCTTTCGACCTGCCGGCAAGCGGGTGCGCGTCCGGGTACGGCGAGGACTAGGCCGGGTCGGCGACGAGTTCGACCTCGAAGCCGTTCGGCGCCTCCAGGTAGGCCGCGTAGTGGCTCCGCCCACCGGCGAAGGGATGCCGGTCCGCGAACAGCAGGGTGAAGCCACGGCTCTGGGCGGCGTCGGTCAGGGCATCGACCTCCGTCCGTGAGCCGGCATGGAACGCCACGTGGTTCAGTCCCGGCCGAAGCCGGTCGTGACCGCCGGCACCGACCTGCGGGCCCGATTCCAAGACGAGGTATTCCCCCGCCCCCTGGTAGCTGGTCCCTTCGGACCATTCGCCGCTCACGACGTAACCGAGCTCCTGGAACAGCCAGCCCAGGCTGGACCGTGCTGCCTCGAGGTCCTCCACCCAGATCTCCACGTGGTGCAGTCGCCCCGCACGCCGCGGGAGCACGACGCCGGCCGGGGCACCGTCCGCTGCGGGTTCCGGCACCCGCTCCGCCGGGGCGGGCGGGCCGGCGTCGTGGGCGGACGCGGGTGAGGGGGCGGACGCGGGTGAGGGGGCGGACGCTGGCGCGCTCCCGGTCACCTTGAGGCCCGATCTCGCCTTGACCCACTCGGTGCCCGCAGCACCGGCGTCCATGGCCTCGTTGGAGAGCAGGTCGGCGTCCTTGTTCTTCGCGCGCGGGATCCACTCATAGGTGACCTGGCCGGCGGGAAGGATGCCGCGGGCCTCGGCGGCCAGCTTCTGCATGTCCGCATGCTTGATCTTCCAGCGCCCGCTCATCTGCTCCACCACCAGCTTGGAGTCCAACCGCACGTGCACGGCGGCGTCCGGGTCGATCTGCCGGGCCATCCGCAGTCCGGCGATCATGCCCGAGTACTCCGCCACGTTGTTCGAGGCGCGGCCCAGCGGCTGGGCCTCGATGTCCAGGACCGCTCCGGTCTCAGGGTCGCGCACCAGCGCACCGTAGCCGGCCACACCGGGATTGCCGCGGGAACCGCCGTCGGCCTCGACATAGAGGAGACGGCCGGTGGAGGGGGTGGACTGCTGGGGCACGCGGAGATCTCCTGTGGACGGTGCGGACGGTGTGGGTGAAGCGGGATGGAGCGGGCGTGGTGCGGGACCGGTCGAGTCTAGGCCTGTTCGGCACGGACCAGGATGGCTCCCGAATCGGGGCAGTAGGCCAGCGTCTCCACGGGTGTCTGTTCGATCTGGGCCAGGTCGGCGGGGCTGATCGGCATGCCGGAGGCCTCGGAGGTGTTGCCGACCAGCCGGGCCGCCCCGATCCCGCCGCTGCGCTCCCGGATCCTGTCGTAGTGGGCCACTAGGTCCGCCGGCAGGGTGGCGGCCAGCGCCTTGCGCTGCCCGGTGAGGTCGTTGCCCTCGGCGGCGACGCCGGAGGCCTCCTGCTTCACGGCGGCGCCCCGTTCCTGGGCGGCGGCCCGTGCCGCGGCGAGATCCCGCTGGGCCGTGGCATCGACGCCCTCGGCCTGTTCAGCGGCCTCCATGGCCTCCAGCTCGGTGCCCTCGTGCTCGTCCTGCAGCGACTTCAGGGTGGCCAGCTCGTGCATCATGTTCTCGAGGTCCTTGGCCGAGCCCTGGCCGGCGTCGAGGCGTTTCTGGTTGCGGTCCCGGTGTGCCTGCACCTCGGCCACGCGGGTCTCGGCCCGCCGGACCGCCTCGCGGGCGTCCTGGAGCGCGGCGGCCGTCTGCTCTGCGGTGGCCTGCCGGTCGGCGAGCGTCCGCTGCAGGGCCGCGTACTGGGGGTCCTGGCGCAGCTGCTGCATGCGGTGCCGGGCCCGGTCCAGCGCCGTGTCCAGCTGCTGCAGGTCCAGGAGCCGGAGCTGGTCGGCGGGTGATGCTGTGGGGTTACTCATGGCGGGCTCCTCAGCTGCCGGGGGTCAGGACGAAGTCCCAGGGGTCGGTGTTCTGCCCGCTCACGGCGATCTCCACGTCGAAGCCGCTCTCGGCGAGCAGGGTGTCCAGCGCCTGGGCCGCGGCGGGCAGCCACAGCCATTCGCTGCCGAAGTGGGAGACCTCCACGAGGTAGGGGCGGCCGCCGGTCAACCGGGCGGCTTCCCGGAGCTCGGAGGCGGGGTGGTGGCGCAGGTCCGCGGTGACGTAGACGTCCGCGGCGGCGGCCCGAACCTCGTCGAACAGGCCGTCCCCCGCCCCGCCGCACACGGCCACCCGGTGCACGATCCCGTCCCGGTCCCCCGCCACGCGCACCCCGCCGGCCACGGCGGGCACCGCGCCGTACACGCGGGCGGCGAACTCGGACAGGGGCATGGACTGCTCCAGGGTGCCCACCCGGCCGAGCCCCTCCTCCGGCAGGCCGTCCCGGACGGGGGCCAGCGGGACCACGTCCTGCAGGCCGAGGATGTCGGCGAGGACGTCGGAGACCCCGCCCACGGCGGAGTCGGCGTTGGTGTGCGCGGTCAGCAGGGCGCAGCCACCCTCGATCAGGGTGTGGACGATGCGACCCTTGTACCCGGTGGCCGCCACCGAGTGCACCCCGCGCAGCAGCAGCGGATGGTGGGTCACCAGCAGCTGGGCTCCGGCGCCCACGGCCTCGTCCGCCACGTCCTGGACGGGGTCCACGGCGAAGTGGATGCGTTCGACCGGCTGATCGGGGCGGCCGGCCACCAGTCCGGTGGCGTCCCAGCCCTCGGCCAGCGAGGCCGGCCACAGCTCCTCGAAGCACTCCAGGACCTGGGCCAGGGTCGGTGTCCGGGTGCTCTGGGTCTGCGCGCTCATGAGGCCATTCTGCCTGAGACGGGAATGAACGCGGTCGAAGCGGTGCTGTAGGCGGATGTGAGCGATCTTGAGAACACGCACGCCGCCCCAGCCACCCCAGAGCACCAGCAGCCGTCCCCGCGGGTCCTGACCGTGGCCGGCGGCTGCTTCTGGTGCCTGGACGCCGTCTACCGGAGGATCCGGGGCGTCACCGCCGTGGAGTCCGGGTACACCGGCAGCGACTGGCCGGACCCGGACTACGAGTCCGTGTGCACCGGCCGGACCGGCCACGCGGAGGGCGTCCGCGTGGCCTTCGACGAGTCGGTCATCAGCGCGGACATGGTCCTGGACCTGTTCTTCACGGGCCACGACCCCACCACCCTGAACCGCCAGGGCCATGACGTGGGCACCCAGTACCGCTCGGCCCTGTTCGCCGCGGACGCCGCGGACGAGGAGCTGTTCCGTGCCGCCATCCGGCGCAACCAGGAGAACTGGCCGGACCCGATCGTCACCACCATCGAGCCTCTGGGCGCCTGGTACCCGGCCGAGTCCTTCCACCAGGACTTCTACTCGAACCGCCCGGACGTCGGATACTGCCACGTGATCATCACGCCGAAGCTGGCCGCGGTGCGCCGGCGTTACTCCTCGTGGCTCGTGGAGCCCTCACCGACGCTCGGCCTGTCCTAGGCTGAACCGCAGTACCGCTCCGCCCACGTCACCCCCCATTCGCTGTCGGAAGGAATACCGCTGTGGCCATTCTGAACAACATCACCGAAGCCATCGGCAACACGCCGCTCATCATGCTCAACCAGCTGACCGAGTCCCTGCCCGGCAAGGTCGCCGTCAAGGTCGAGTTCTACAGCCCGGCGAACTCGGTGAAGGACCGCATCGGCCGCTCCATCGTCGACGCCGCCGAGGCGTCCGGTGAGCTGCGGCCCGGGGGCACCATCGTGGAGGGCACCTCCGGCAACACCGGCATCGCGCTGGCCATGGTCGGGGCGGCCCGCGGCTACAAGGTCATCCTGACCATGCCGGAGACCATGTCCAATGAGCGCCGCGTGATGCTGCGCGCCTACGGTGCCGAGATCGTCCTCACCCCGGGAGCGGACGGCATGCGGGGCGCCCTGGAGAAGGCACAGCAGATCGTCGCCGACTCGGACAACGCCATCTGGGCCCGCCAGTTCTCCACCCAGGCCAACGTCCAGGCCCACTATGACACCACCGGCCCCGAGATCTGGGCCGACTCCGAGGGCGCCGTGGACATCCTGGTCTCCGGCATCGGCACCGGCGGCACCATCACCGGCGCCGGCCGCTACCTGCGCGAGCAGAAGCCCGGGATCGGGATCGTGGCCGTGGAGCCCGCCGACTCCCCCATCCTCTCGGGGGGCAAGCCCGGCCCGCACAAGATCCAGGGGCTCGGCGCGAACTTCGTCCCGGACGTCCTGGACACGGAGATCTATGACGAGGTCTACACCGCCGACCTGGAGGAGTCCGTCTCCGTGGCCCGCACCATGGGCACGCGCGAGGGCATCCTCGGCGGCATCTCCGCCGGCGCCATCGTCTCCGCCGCCCTCGAGATCGCCGGGCGCGAGGAGAACCGGGACAAGCTGATCGTGGCCATCGTCCCGGACTTCGGTGAGCGCTACATCTCCACCGTGCTCTTCGAGGACATCCGCGGCTGATCAGCCGGACCATCCCAGCTACCGAAAGGCCTCTTGTGGGTTTCCTGTCCCGACTGAAGGAAGACATCGCCAATGCCCGGGCCCATGACCCGGCCGCGCGCGGCGATGTGGAGGTGGCGGTGGTCTATTCGGGGCTGCACGCCATCTGGGCGCACCGGCTGACCCACCGGATGTGGCAGGTCGAGAGGCTCAAGACCCCGGCCCGCATCCTGTCCCAGGCCACCCGCACGCTGACCGGGATCGAGATCCACCCCGGCGCCACGATCGGCCGGCGCTTCTTCATCGACCACGGCATGGGCGTGGTCATCGGCGAGACGGCCGAGATCGGCGACGACGTGATGCTCTACCACGGCGTCACCCTCGGCGGCCGTTCGCTGGAACAGGTCAAGCGTCACCCCACGCTGCGCGACGGCGTGGTGGTCGGCGCCGGGGCGAAGGTCCTCGGCCCGGTGGAGATCGGGAAGGGGTCCTCCGTGGGGGCCAATGCGGTGGTCGTCAAGGACACCCCTGCCGACGCCATCGCCACCGGGATCCCCGCCACCTGGCGCCCCCGGGCCCCTCGGGAGCACCAGGCGGCCGTGGACCCGGCGGAGTACGTGGACCCCGCCATGTGGATCTGATGCAGTAGACCCCGGTACGACGACGGCCGGCACCTTCCGCTGGAAGGTGCCGGCCGTCGTCGTGGTGTCCGGTCCTGGCGGGTGGGGGGGGTCAGGCCTCGACCTCGGTGCGGTCGCCGGACCACAGGGTGTGGAAGGAGCCGTCCCGGTCCACCCGGCGGTAGGTGTGGGCGCCGAAGTAGTCCCGCAGCCCCTGGGTCAGGGCGGCGGGCAGGCGCTCGCGGCGCAGCCCGTCGTAATAGGACAGCGCCGAGGAGAACACCGGCACGGGCACCCCGGCCGACGCCGCCGTGGCCACGACGCGGCGCCAGGCCGGCAGGGCGGCGGCGATGGCATCGCGGAACTCGGGCGCGAACAGCAGGTTGGCCGGCTGGCCCTCGGCCGTGGTGCCCGGCGCCGGGCGGCGGTCCGTGTCCCGGCCGCCGTAGGCCCTCATGATGACGTCGAGCAGGTCGGCGCGGATGATGCAGCCGTCCCGCCACAGGGAGGCGATGGTGCCGAGGTCCAGGGACCAGCCGTATTCAGCGGCCGCCGCGGTGAGCATGTCCAGGCCCTGGGCGTAGGAGACCAGCTTCGAGGCGTAGAGCGCCAGGCGCACGTCCTCCACGAAGGCCTCCCGGTCGGCGTCCTGCGGGGGGTTCACCGGATCGGTGCCCGCGGCCAGCAGCTGCTGGGCGGTGGCCCGGATGGACGGCTGGCTGGACAGGGAGCGGGCGAAGACGGACTCGGCGATGGCCCCGATGGGCGAGCCCAGGTCCAGCCCGGAGATGGCGGTCCAGCGGCCGGTGCCCTTCTGGCCGGCGGCGTCCGCGATCACGTCCACCAGGGGCTTCCCGGTGGCGGCGTCGGCGTGGCCCAGGACCTCGGCGGTGATCTCGATCAGGTAGGAGGCCAGCTCCGTGGTGTTCCAGTCGCGGAAGATGCCGGCCTGCTCGGCGGGCTCGATCCCGCCCACGGAGCGCAACAGGTCATAGGCCTCGCCGATGACCTGCATGTCCGCGTACTCGATGCCGTTGTGGACCATCTTGACGAAGTGCCCGGCGCCGTCCGTGCCGATCCAGGCGCAGCAGGGGTCCCCCTCGTAGTGCGCCGAGATCTTCTCCAGCATGGGGCCGAGGGCCGCGTAGGACTCCTCCGGGCCGCCCGGCATGATCGCGGGGCCGTTCAGGGCGCCCTCTTCGCCGCCGGAGACGCCGATGCCCACGAAGTGCAGGTCCCGCGCGGCCAGCGCGGCCTCACGACGGCGGGTGTCCTCGTAGTGCGAGTTGCCGGCGTCGATCACGATGTCCCCCGGCTCCAGCAGCGGCATGAGCGTCTCGATCACGCTGTCCACGGGCGCCCCGGCCTGGACCATGATCAGCACGCGGCGCGGCACGGCGAGGTTCTCCACCAGCTCGGCCAGGGTCTCGGTGGGGATGAAGGTGCCGTCGCTGCCGTGGTCCGCGACCAGGGCGTCGGTGCGGGCCCGGCTGCGGTTGTGCAGGGCCACGGTGTACCCGTTCCGGGCGAAGTTCCGGGCCAGATTGGCCCCCATGACCGCCAGTCCCGTCACGCCGATGTCAGCCTTCATGCCGTTCCTTCCGTTCCGTCCCCGCGGCGTGCTGTACCGCGGGATGCCGGATCCCAGCCTAAGGGACCGGACCGGGCCGGCGTCGCCCGCCTCTCCGGGGGCGGATCAGTCCCCGACGGCGTCCCGGCCTCGGCGGACGATCAGCGGATCGGGCGTGCCGACCACCTCGTGGTCCTTGTCGTCGTACTCGAACTGGGACAGGAAGTACCGGATGGCGTTCAGGCGGGCCCGCTTCTTGTCATTGGAGCGGATGGTGGTCCAGGGCGCGTGGTCCGTGTCCGTGTGCAGGAACATGGCCTCCTTGGCGGCGGTGTAGTCCTCCCAGCGGTCCAGGGACTCCAGGTCCATGGGCGAGAGCTTCCACCGGCGGACCGGGTCGATCTGGCGGATGGCGAAGCGGGTGCGCTGCTCGGACTGGGTCACGGAGAACCAGAACTTGGTCAGGTGGATGCCCTCGTCCACCAGCATCTTCTCGAACAGGGGGACCTGGTTCATGAAGGTGGTGTACTGATCGTCCGAGCTGAAGCCCATGACCCGTTCCACCCCGGCGCGGTTGTACCAGGAGCGGTCGAACAGCACGATCTCCCCCTCCGTGGGGAAGTGGTTGATGTAGCGCTGGAAGTACCACTGGCCCTGCTCGCGGTCCGAGGGCTTGTTGAGCGCCACCACGCGGGCGGTGCGGGGGTTCATGTACTCGGTGAAGCGCTTGATGGTGCCGCCCTTGCCGGCGGCGTCCCGGCCCTCGAAGAGGATGAGGTGCCGCTGGCCGGTGTCCTCGCCCCAGTACTGCAGTTTGAGCAGCTCGATCTGCAGCAGGTACTTCTGGACGTCGTACTCCTCGCGGGAGAGCCGCTCCTCGTAGGGGTAGTCCTCGCGCCAGGTCTCCACGGCCTTGCCGTCCGGGGTGATCAGGTCCGGGTCCGGCGTGTGCTTGTCGGCCACCGTGTAGCCGCCCTCGCGGAGCTTGTCGATGAACTCGCGCAGGTTCTCTCGGGGGGCGTCCGCGGAAAGCAGCATGGGGTGGATCTCCTTCTGGACCGGGGGCCGGCCGGGTTGGGCCTTCATTGTCCATCATCTCCTCGGTCGCGCGAGGGCCGGCGGCGTCACGCCGGGACACACCGGTGAACAACCCGTGAACACTCCCACGGATCGGTCGGGGGTTGCTCACGGAACGGTCGCGGGACGGCCGGGGAGAACGACGACGGCCGGCCGCATGGGGCGGCCGGCCGTCGGTGCGGCTGGGGTCGGGTCCGGCGGACCTAGCGTGCGACCGCGTAGGGCGGGCGCTGCAGGTCCGCGGCCAGGGCCTCCGAGGGGTCGATGCCGAGGTCCACGATCCGGTTGTCCGCGTCCACGTGCACCACGCTCGGCACGAGGGCCCGGGCCTCGGCGTCCTCGAGCTGCGCGTAGGTGATGAGGATGACGGTGTCCCCCACGTCCACGAGGTGCGCGGCGGCGCCGTTGATCCCGAGCACGCCCGAGCCCCGCTCGCCGGCGATGGTGTAGGTCTCGAGCCGCGCCCCGTTGGTCACGTCGACGATCGCCACCAGCTCGCCGGGGAGGATGTCCGCGGCGTCGAGCAGGTCCTGGTCCACCGTCACGGAGCCGACGTAGTGCAGGTCGGCGTGGGTCACGGTGGCCCGGTGGATCTTCGATTTGAACATGGTCCGGGTCATGGCCATGGTGTGTTTCCCTTCGTCAGGGCGGTCGGTCCCTTGGTGAGTCCTCTCCGATCCAACGCCGCGGCGGGGCGTCGCATTCCTGAGGGCATCCCCACGATTTTACGCCATGGCCCGCCAGCCACGCGGAGACCGGCTCCTAGTCTCCTGTGGCCTCCAGGTGCCGGGCCGTCTCGAAGGCGGGGTGCCGGGGGTCGAACGCCACACTGCCGTCCTCGATCTCGGTGACCGCCTGGATCCCGGCCTCGCTGGCCCAGAACAGGTTCGGGTCCATCGCGTTGCGCCCCTTCTGGTACCCCTCGATGGTCCACCCGACCATCTGCTGGGCGGCCTCCACCGCCTCGTCAGCCGCCCCGATGGTGTACCAGGCGAAGACGCCCCGGTCCGGGATGGAGAACAGGTATCCGGCCGGCCCGGGCCGCCGGCCCTCCACCTGCTCAATGACGTCCGCGCCGACGACGGCCCGCAGCGCGGTCTCCGACCCGAGGCCGACCAGCGCCGTGAACAGCAGGTCGTCGTCCCGCGTGACCTGGTCCTCCGGCACCTGACGCAGGCTGGCGGCGGCGGCCTCCTGCACCCGGTCCCAGCCACCGAGCCGGTCCAGGCTCTCCTGGTTGAGGGCGTGGTCGGGCTCGTCGGCGCCCTGCTCCAGGGCCAGCACCTGGACGAGCCCGGGGGCGAACTCACGCCAGGCCAGCGTGGGCCCCGCCGGCAGGTCCTCCGGTGGATACAGCCCGACCACCGCGTGCTCGAGGGCCCGCTCGGAACCGTCGGCCTCCAGCGCCCGGGGCGTCGTCATGGCGTCGAGGAGCAGGGTGAAGTGCAGCATGACCACGCCGAGGAAGTCGTCGCCCTCCGCCCCCAGCTCGGCGAGCCGCGTCGCGAGGGGCTCCAGCTCGAGACGCTCGCCCCGCGGGCCCTCCAGGTGGCGTGGGTGGACGGTCACGGGCCCGAGGCGGTCCTCGACGATCTTGGCGCCGACCTCCCGCAGCCTTCCGGCCTGCTTCTCGGTCAGCATCGTCAGGTCGGCGTCCATGGCCGGTGTGCGGAACAGATCAAGGAATCCCATGGCCGTATCCTGTCACGACTCCAGGACGGGGTCGTCTCGAGGTGGGCCCAGAGGGACTCGAACCCCCGACCCCTTCGGTGTAAACGAAGTGCTCTAACCAACTGAGCTATAGGCCCCGAAGCGTCCATGCTAGCCGAGATGGTGGGCCCAGATGGTCAGCACAGAGGGTCAGTCCAGATGGTCCTCGAGTCGCCGCTGAGTGCCGGCCTCGGCGCGGACCCGGGCGAACACCGTGCCGGCGGCGTCCACGAGCACGCTCGACCGGTGCGGCCTGCCGGTGGTCTCGTTGAGCTCCCCCACCGCGCGGGCGGCGGCCCCGTGGGGCCAGAAGTCGGAGAGCAGCGGCGTGTTGATCCCGAGGTCCTCGGCCACGGTGCGCAGCACCGCGGCCGAATCGCAGGAGAGGACCCGGAGCCCGACGCCGGCCGGGGCCAGCCGCGCGGCGAGGTCGTCCACCCAGGTCAGTTCCGCCATGCACACCGGGGTGAAGGCCCCCGGCAGGAACAGGAGCCAGACGCGGGACGGGACCGGGCCGGCGTCGTGCGCGGGTGCCAGCGGCGGCCAGGGCCACGGCTGGCCGTGCTGGTCCCGGAGGGCTGGCGGCTCCCCCGGGCCGGGCGTCACAGGTTGCGCTTGCCGACCAGTCGGGTGGCGGACCAGTCCGCGGACACCCCGGCGGTGGTGGTCACGTGCAGTCCGGCCGTGGGCGCGGACTCGTTGACATCGGCCGGCGAGACGTGCCCGTCACGGCCGTTGCGCGGCGTCATCAGCCACAGCACTCCCCCGGTGTCCAGGGACGTCTGCGCATCCATCAGGGCGTCGGCCAGGTCGTCGACGTCCCCGTCCGCCTCCCGCCACCACAGCATGACGGCATCCACTGGTTCCTGATCCTCCTCGGTGAGGATCTCGGTGCCGAGCTCGTCCTCGAGGGTGTTCCGGAAGTCGAAGTCGATGTCCTCGTCGAAACCGAGTTCCTGGACCAGTTGACCTGCCGAAAGGCCCAACTTCGCGGCCGGCCCGTCACTGGTCTCCGTCGGTCCCCCCACCGCGGGGGCGGAGTCTGGCTGGTTCACATCTCTCCTTGACTGTTGCGAGCTACCCATAAGGGCATCATCTCACCAGATTACGTGGTCTCGGACACTCCGGGCCATGACACCGTGTCCCAGCCGGGCAGGGGGCACGTCATGGAGTGCGCCGGGGCCTGCAGGACAGGCGGTACAGGTTATACAGTCGGGGATGGAAGCAGGGGACCCGCCGCACTTGCGTCCCGCCCGGATGATCCCGGGACGGACCGCGGGGCCCGCCAGACCAGCGGATCACCGTCCGCCGACAGAGAGGTTGCCGTGAGCGCAGCTGAAGAGAGCTCCCACATCCTGAGTGGCCTGACCAACCAGATGCCCGACAAGGATCCGCAGGAGACGGCCGAATGGATCGAGTCCTTCGACGGACTCGTCGAGGCGCGCGGGACGGAGCGCGCGGAGTACATCATGCGCCAGCTCCTGCAGCGCGCCGGGACCAAGTCCGTCGGCGTGCCGATGGTCACGACCACGGACTACGTCAACACCATCCCGGTGGACCAGGAGCCCGAGTACCCCGGTGACGAGGAGCTCGAGCGCCGCTACCGCAACTACCTGCGGTGGAACGCCGCCATGATCGTCCAGCGCGCCCAGCGCGAGGGCGTGGGCGTGGGCGGGCACATCTCCTCCTACGCCGGCCAGGCCACCCTCTACGAGGTGGGCCTGAACCACTTCTTCCGCGGCCAGGACCACCCGGGTGGCGGCGACCAGATCTTCTACCAGGGCCACTCCTCCCCGGGCAACTACGCCCGCGCCTTCCTCGAGGGCCGGCTCACCGAGGAGCAGCTCGACGGCTTCCGCCAGGAGAAGTCCAAGGCCCCGAATGCCCTGCCGTCCTACCCGCACCCGCGCATGCAGAGCGACTTCTGGCAGTTCCCCACGGTGTCCATGGGCCTGGGCCCGATCAACGCCATCCACCAGGCGCAGTTCAACCGCTACCTGCACAACCGCGGCATCAAGGACACCTCGGACCAGCACGTCTGGGCCTTCCTCGGTGACGGCGAGATGGACGAGCCGGAATCGCGCGGTGCCCTGCACATCGCCGCGAACGACAAGCTGGACAACCTGACCTTCGTCATCAACTGCAACCTGCAGCGCCTCGACGGCCCGGTCCGCGGCAACGGCAAGATCATCCAGGAGCTGGAGGCCTACTTCCGCGGCGCCGGCTGGAACGTCATCAAGCTCCTCTGGGGCCGCGAGTGGGACCAGCTGCTGGACCAGGACGACGAGGGCGAGCTCGTCCGGATCATGAACGAGACCCTGGACGGCGACTACCAGACCTACAAGGCCGAATCGGGCGGCTTCGTGCGCGAGCACTTCTTCGGCCGGTCCTCCGTGACCAAGGACATGGTCGCCGACATGTCGGACGACGAGATCTGGGGCCTCAAGCGCGGCGGCCACGACTACAACAAGGTCTACGCCGCCTACAAGGCCGCCATGGACTACCGGGGCAAGCCGACCGTCATCCTGGCGCAGACGGTGAAGGGCTACGGGCTGGGCCACAACTTCGAGGCCAAGAACTCGACCCACCAGATGAAGAAGCTCACGGTCGAGGACGTCAAGGGTTTCCGCGACCGCCACCGCATCCCCATCACGGACGAGCAGATCGAGGCCGATCCGTACAACGTGCCGTACTACCATCCCGGCGCCGACGCCCCGGAGATCAAGTACATGATGGAGCGCCGCCGGCAGCTCGGCGGCTTCACGCCGGAACGCCGCGACGGCTACGACCGGATCCCGATGCCGCCGGAGGCGACGTACAAGCACGCCCGCAAGGGCACCGGCAAGCAGCAGGCCGCCACGACCATGGCGTTCGTGCGCCTGCTCAAGGACCTGATGCGGGACAAGAACATCGGCAACCGGATCGTGCCGATCATCCCGGACGAGGCCCGCACCTTCGGCATGGACTCGTTCTTCCCGACGGCCAAGATCTACAACCCCAAGGGCCAGAACTACCTCTCCGTGGACCGGGACCTGTTCCTGTCCTACAAGGAGTCCACCTCCGGCCAGCTCTACCACGTGGGCATCAACGAGGCCGGGGCCACCGCGGCCATGACCGCGGTGGGCACGTCCTACTCCACGCACGGCGAGCTGATGATCCCCGTGTACATCTTCTACTCGATGTTCGGCTTCCAGCGCACCGGGGACGCCTTCTGGGCGGCCGGCGACCAGCTGGCCCGTGGCTTCGTGATCGGCGCCACCGCGGGCCGCACCACCCTGGCTGGCGAGGGCACCCAGCACATGGACGGCCACTCGCCGATCCTGGCGGGCACCAACCCGGCGGTGAAGACCTACGATCCGGCGTTCTCCTTCGAGATCGCCCACATCGTGCGCCAGGGCCTGGAGGACATGTACGGCGAGCACGACCGCGGGGACGAGGTCCGCAACGTCATGTACTACCTCACCGTCTACAACGAGCCGATCATCCACCCGGCGGAGCCGGAGGACCTGGATGTGGAGGGCCTGCTCAAGGGCATCTACCGCTTCAGCCAGGGCGAGGGCGACGGGCCGAAGGTCCAGCTGATGGGCTCCGGCGTGTCCCTGCCCTGGGTGATCGACGCCGCCTCGCTCCTCGCCGAGGAGTGGGGGGTGTCCGCGGACGTGTGGTCGGTGACCAGCTGGACCGAGCTGCGCCGCGATGCGGTGGACGCCGAGCGCGAGGCCCTGCGGAACGAGGACGGCACCGCCCGCACGCCGTACATCACGCAGAAGCTGGACGGCGTCGAGGGTCCCATCGTGGCCACGACCGACTACGCGACCCTGGTCCCGGACCAGATCCGCCCCTTCATCCCGAACGACTTCGCCACCCTCGGCGCGGACGAGTTCGGCTTCGCCGACACGCGTGCGGCGGCCCGCCGCTACTTCCACATCGACACCCACTCGATGGTGGTCAGGGCGCTGCAGATGCTGGAGAAGGACGGTGCCGTCAAGGCCGGCACCGCGGCCGAGGCCTACCGGAAGTACCGGATCGACGACGTCAACGCCGGAACCACGGGCACCGTCGGCGGGGACTCCTGAGCCGGCCCTGACCCGGCGGTGACCCACGGCGGTCGGCGAGGTGCCCAGCGCACCTGGCCGGCCGCCGTCGCCCGTTGTGGGGTTCCCACAAACACCGCGCGTCACGCGCGTCACACCAGCCCCGTCCGGGGCCTATGCTCGAGACCATGTCCGAGGCCCGCAGCACCCCGCCCGCCCGCGCGATCTCCGCGGAGTCCCTGCGCCGGCTGCGGGCCCACCTGGGGGTGCTGAACACGGCGACCCTGCAGCGGCTGGACAGCACGCTGCCCTGGTACCGGCGGCTGACACCGGACGAGCGGTCCTCCCTCGGGCTGATCGCCCAACGCGGACTCACGGGCTTCCTCTCCTGGTTCGAGCGGCCCTCCACCTCCATCACCACCCTGCTGGGCGAGGTCTTCGGCGGGGCACCCACCGAGCTGACTCGGTCGATCAGCCTGCAGCGCGCCCTGCAGCTGATCCGCACCGTGGTGGACGTGGTGGAGACCCAGGTGCCGGAGATCGTGCAGGACCGGGACCAGACGCTCGTGCGCGAGGCCGTGCTGCGGTACTCCCGGGAGATCGCCTTCGCGCTGGCGGACGTCTATGCCCGGGCGGCCGAGAACCGGGGAGCGTGGGACAGCCGCAACGAGGCGGTGCTGCTGGATGCGGTCCTACGCGGGGAGGCCCCGGACGAGATCCTCTCCCGGGCCGCGGCCGCCGGATGGAACAGCGGCCGGGGCATCATGGTGATCGCCGGGCCGACCCCCACCGACGAACTGCCCGCCCGGCTCGCCGGCGCCCGCCGGGCCGCGGTCCGCGCCGGCTACGACCTGCTGGTGGGCGTCCAGTCCGAACGCATCGTCCTGGTGGTCGGTGGCGTGACCGAACCGCACCGCGCGGCCGAGGTCCTGACGCCCTGGTTCGGTGAGGGCCCGGTGGTCCACGGCCCCGTCTCGGAGTCCCTGGTGGATGCCCACCGCAGCGCGCGGGAGGCCCTGGCCGGGCTCGCCGCCGCGGCCGCGTGGCCGCGCGCGCCCCGCCCCTCCCACGCCCAGGACCTGCTGCCCGAGCGCGCCCTGCACGGTGACCGCGCCGCCGTCGACGTCCTGGTCCAGCGCGTCTACTCACCGCTGCTGGCCGCCGGCAACTCCCTGCTGGAGACCGTGGACACCTACTGTCAACTGGGGCACTCCCTCGAGGGCACCGCCCGCGAGCTGTTCATCCACGCCAACACCGTCCGGTACCGGCTGCGCCGGGTCACCGAGGTCACCGGCTGGGACCCGCTCGTCCCCCGGGACGCC